>JAYSEK010000032.1:0-67067 GCA_041913905.1 Burkholderiaceae bacterium
CCTTCTTGCCGTACATGATCTTGTTCTTGACCACGCCGAACATGTGGCAGAGCTTTTCTTCCGTGTCGGCGATCAGCTCGAAGGGCAACTCCAGGGCCTGCTTGAACTTGTCATGCGAAGCCATGTTGTCGCGCGACACCCCCAGCACCACGGCGCCGGCCTTCACAAAATCCTTGTGACGGTCGCGGAATTGCATGGCTTCGGTGGTGCAGCCCGGGGTATTGTCCTTGGGGTAGAAGTACAGCACCACCGTCTGGCCATGGAAGGCATGGGGTGTGAACTTCACGCCTCCGGTAGCAAGAGCTTCAATTTCCGGGAGGGGTTTGTTGAGCGCTGGCGTCATGTGGGCGTTTTTGCTAGTAGGCCTGCCCGACTGGGCATAGCCTGCAATTATACGTTGAACGCCAAGAATCGGCCGGCCGACCCTTTCGAGGGATTGTCCGAGCTTGCCCGGCGTGCCAGGGTGGCGGTCCGGCTTTTGCCCTTCCGCTTCTGTCCGCGTTCAGGCTCAGGCCTTGAGCCTCAGTCCAGCGACTCGATCAGCAGGGCGGCCAGCACCGAGCGGCCTTCGGAGGCCAGCACGTTGTAGGTGCGGCAGGCGGCGGCGAGGTCCATGGTCTCCATTCCGATGCGGGCCTCGATCAGCGCCCGGTAGCGCGACGGCGGGACGAAGCGCAGGCGCTCGCCGCTGCCGAAGATCACCAGCTCCGGCTTCAAGGCCAGGATGCGTTCGAAGGCGGCATCGTCCAGGGCCTCGAAGCGCGCCACGCCCCAGGCCTGCACCTCGCCGCGCCAGGGCACGAGCAGACTGCTGCCATGCGCCTGGCCATTGACCCAGACCCGGTTCTTCTCGTGCCGGGAGATGCTGTTGCCGCCTTGGGGTTCGTCGAGCTGGAATTTCATGCCGGGGCGCTGCGGGAGGGTGCGAAAAGGGTTGGAAGAGCGTGGAGGAGGGGTGGAGGACGGCGGGTGTCGCCTGCGTGACGAAGCCACGCTGCGTGGCTTGCGAACCATGGGGTGATCCATCCAGAAGAAGCCCTGCTACCCTGTTAAATTCTACGTTTTGCGGCGCAACATGCGCGGCACACACGAGGAGTCCCTGTTTTGAACCCGATTTCCAAGTCCGCCAAGCTTGCCAATGTCTGCTACGACATCCGTGGTCCTGTGCTGGACAAGGCGCGGCAGATGGAGGAAGAGGGGCACAAGATCATCAAGCTGAACATCGGCAACGTGGCCGCGTTCGGCATCGCCCCGCCGGACGAGATCATCCAGGACATGATCCGCAACCTGCCCGAGGCCGCCGGCTACACCGACTCCAAGGGCCTGTTCGCGCCGCGCAAGGCGGTGGTGCACTACTGCCAGCAGAAGAACATCCACGGCGTGACGGTGGACGACGTCTACCTGGGCAACGGCGCCTCCGAGCTGATCGTGATGGCCCTGAACGCCCTGCTGGACAACGGCGACGAAGTGCTGCTGCCCGCGCCCGACTACCCGCTCTACACCGCCGCCGTGGCGCTCTCGGGCGGCAACCCGGTGCACTACATCTGCGACGAGCAGAGCGACTGGATGCCGGACATCGAGGACATCAAGCGCAAGATCACGCCGCGCACCCGGGCCATCGTCATCATCAACCCCAACAATCCCACCGGGGCGCTCTATCCGGAGTCGCTGCTGCTGGAGATCGTCGAACTCGCCCGCCAGCACCAGCTGATCATCATGGCCGACGAGATCTACGACAAGACGCTCTACGACGGCCATGCCCACACCAGCATCGCCGCGCTGTCGGAGGACGTGCTCACGCTGACCTTCAACGGCCTGTCCAAGAACTACCGCTCCTGCGGCTACCGGGCCGGCTGGATGGTGGTCTCGGGCGAGAAGCGCCATGCGAAGGACTACATCACCGGCCTGAACATGCTGGCCTCGATGCGCCTGTGCGCCAACACGCCGGGCCAGCTGGCCATCCAGACGGCCTTGGGCGGCTACCAAAGCATCAATGACCTGGTGGCCCCCAGCGGCCGCCTGTGCCGCCAGCGCGACCTGGCCTACGAGCTGCTGACCCAGATCCCGGGCGTCAGCGTCGTCAAGCCCAAGGCGGCGCTGTACATGTTCCCCCGCCTGGACCCCAGGATCTACCCGATCGAGGACGACCAGCGTTTCGCCTACGAACTGCTGGCCGAGGAAAAGGTGCTGATCGTGCAGGGGACGGGCTTCAACTGGATGTCCCCCGATCACTTCCGCCTCGTCTTCCTGCCCAACACCGACGACCTTCGCGATGCCGTGGGCCGGATCGAGCGCTTCCTGTCGAACTACCGAAAACGTCACGGGCGCTGAGGCGCCCCCACCCCTAAGTCCAGAACGAGAACACACCATGAAAGCGATCAAAGTCGGCCTCCTTGGCATTGGCACCGTGGGCAGCGGCACCTTCAATGTGCTGCGTCGCAATCAGGCCGAGATTCGCGGCCGCGCCGGCCGGGGGATCGAGATTGCGATGGTGGCCGACCTGGACGTGGAGCGCGCACGCGCCATCGTGGGTGACGCCGCCGAGGTGGTCGCCGATGCCCGCCAGGTGATCGCCAACCCCGAGATCGACATCGTCGTCGAGCTGATCGGCGGCTATGGCGTCGCCAAGGCCCTGGTGCTGGAGGCCATTGCGGCCGGCAAGCACGTGGTCACCGCCAACAAGGCGCTGCTGGCCGTGCATGGCACCGAGATCTTCGCCGCCGCCCGCGAGAAGGGCGTGATGGTGGCCTTCGAGGCGGCCGTGGCCGGCGGCATCCCCATCATCAAGGCGCTGCGCGAGGGCCTGACGGCCAACCGCATCGAGTGGCTGGCCGGCATCATCAACGGCACGACGAACTTCATCCTGTCCGAGATGCGCAGCAAGGGCCTGGACTTCGCCACCGTGCTGAAGGAGGCGCAGCGCCTGGGCTATGCCGAGGCCGACCCCACCTTCGACATCGAGGGCGTGGACGCCGCGCACAAGGCCACCATCATGAGCGCCATCGCCTTCGGCATCCCGGTGCAGTTCGACAAGGCCCATGTGGAAGGCATCACCCAGCTGCAGGCCGCGGACATCAAGTACGCCGAGCAGCTGGGCTACCGCATCAAGCTGCTGGGCATCGCGCGCCGCCGCAATGACATCGCCGGCGGCGGCATCGAGCTGCGCGTGCATCCCACGCTGGTCCCGGCACAGCGCCTGATCGCCAACGTGGAAGGCGCGATGAACGCGGTCGTGGTCCAGGCTGACGCCGTCGGTACGACGCTGTATTACGGCAAGGGCGCCGGCTCCGAGCCCACCGCCTCGGCCGTGATCGCCGACCTGGTGGACATCACCCGCCTGCACACCGCCGACCCCGACCACCGCGTGCCGCACCTGGCCTTCCAGCCCGATGCGATGAACAACACGCCCATCCTGCCCATGGCCCAGGTGCTGACCAGCTTCTACCTGCGCCTGTGCGTGGCGGACGAAGCCGGCGTGCTCTCGCGCATCACCACCATCCTGGCCGAGCACGACATCTCCATCGACGCCGTGCTGCAGCGCGAGTCCGCCGAGGGCGAGAAGCAGACCGACCTCATCATCCTCACCCACGAAACGCAGGAAGGCCGCATGAGCACGGCCCTGGCGCAGATGCAGGCGCTGCCGACGGTGCTCGCGCCCATCGTGCGCCTGCGCAAGGAGGAGCTGGCCTGAGCTGGGACGGCAGGGGCGGAGGTGTCAGAATCCGCCATGTCCCAGCCCGGAACAGCCAAGTGATGCGATGAGCACAAGCGATCCGGGCCAGCTGCTGGATGACTTCTCGGCACTGCTGGCCAACGACCCCGGTGCGCTCTCCACCCAGAGCGACTATTACGTGCCCAACCTGCATGGCACCGGGGCCGAGGACGTGGTGGCCCTGCTGGACCGCGCGATCCGGCGCAGCCACAGCGACGCCCAGCTCTACTACTTCAGCGGCCAGCGCGGCACCGGCAAGAGCACGGAGCTGCGGCGGCTGGAGATCCTGCTCAATGGCCAGGCGGGCACGCGCGCCTACATCATCGACGCGCTGGACTACATCGGCGACACCCATCCCATCGACACCCTGGACCTGCTGCTGGTCATCGCCGCGGCCTTTGCCGACCGCCTGAGCCAGGACGACGCCCTGGGCCAGGACCAGGATCCGCAGGAAAGCCCGCTGCAGCGCTTCACCCACTGGCTGGGGAGCGAGGTGGAGATCACCGGCGTCACGCTGGGCGGGGTCAAGGCCGAGTTCAAGAAGCAGCAGCAAAGCATCGTGCAGCGCCTGCGCGCTTTCGACCTCTCCCGGCAGGAGCGCGTGATGGCCGAGTGCCGCAACCACATCGGCCGCATGGCCGAGGCGGTGCAGCAGCGCTGGGACGCGCAGAAGGTCGTGCTGATGGTCGATTCGCTGGAGCGCCTGCGCGGCATCGGCAAGGAAGCGACGGAGATGTTCGACCGCGTCGTCAAGGTCTTCGACGGCGACATGAACCAACTGCGCGTGCCCGGCCTGCACATGGTGTACTCGGTGCCGCCCTACCTGCCGTACCTGACCAACATCAAGGCCCTGGTGCAGCTCTTCATGCTGGCCTCGGTGCGCGTCTGCGAGCCGCCGGCCAAGGCGCGGCGCCAGCCTCGCGCGGGCGGCCTGCAGGCCATGCGCCAGGTGGTGGAGCGCCGCTGCCCGCGCTGGCGCGAACTGCTCAGCGAGGCGGCGCTGGACCGGCTGATCCTGACCTCCGGCGGCGACCTGCGCCAGCTGCTGCGCCGCCTGCTGCTGGACACCCTGGACGAGGCCGCCTTCGCGCTGGAACGCCTGCCGCTGCGGGCGGACGATCCCATCCTGGACACCGTCGTGCAGCGCCATCGGGTGGAGTTCGAGAGCCTGGTGGTGCAGGACGAATACCCGCTGCTCAAGGGCATCGCCGAGCAGAACGCCCTGGACCTGCGCCACCGCGACGAGCTGCCCATCGTGGCGCATTTCTTCGACGTCCGCGCCGTGCTGAACTACCGCAACGGCGTGGACTGGCTGGACCTCAATCCCTTGCTCTGGGATCTGGTCGATCACTGGCAGCTGCCTCCGACGCCTCGTGACAGTGGACGCTGACTCCCTCGGCGCCCAGGGTGAAGCCGCCTGGGCGCGCTTTGCCCGCCGCATCGGCCAGCTGCAGGGCTTTGGCTACATCGTCCTCTTCGTGTCGGACCCCGCCCTGCTGACGCGTTTCCGGGCCCGCCTCGCGGCATGGATGACGCGGCGTGCGTGGCCCTGGCTTCAGCTGGCCGAGGGCGATCCGGCCGGCTTTGCGGAGCGCAGCATCGGCCAGCTCTTCGATGGCCTGGCGGCGGAGCCGGCGCCCCGCCTCGTCTGGCTGGAGGCCCACCGCGGGGCGGGTCAGCCGGCCTGGGACCAGGCGCGCGGCGAGTTGCTGAGCCGGCTCAACGAGCGCCGCGGCCGGCTGGAGTCCGAGCTGCCGGGCGCCCTGGTGCTGCTGCTGCCGGAAGGCGCCCAGCGCGCCGCGGCCGGCCTGGCGCCCGATCTGTGGCATGTGCGCAGTCTGGGGCTGAGCCTCGCGGGCGAAAAGGAGGCCAGGGCAGAGGCTGCTGCGGAACTGATGCCGCAGCCGGCCGCCGAACAGGAGCCGCGTCTGCCCGCCGAGGAGGCCAGTGCCGAGGCCGCATGGGCGGCCTCCTGGTGGCAGCGCTGGCAGCGAATGCTGGCCGGGCGCGCGATCGACGAGATCCCCATCGAGGACGAAGGGCTGCTGGCCTTCAGCGTCTGGGACGGCCTCAAGAGCCAGGGCACCCTGCTGCGGCAGGGGCGCGTGGCCGATGCGCAGCGGCTGGCCGACCAGCTGGTCCGGCTGGCACGCCGTCGGCGCGCGCAGGGAGCGGGCTTGCTGGATGTGGCCACCAGCCGTGAGCTGTCGGCGGCGCTGGACGCCTTGGGCGATTCTCTGCAGATGGCCGGAAGGCCGCAGGACGCCTTGCCGGTGTACGAGGAATGCCTGGCCATCTGCCGGGATCTGGCGCGGCGCCTGGGCGGCAGCTCGATGGTGCTGCGGGATCTGGCGATCGCGCTGGACAACATCGGCCGCGTCGCGCAGGCGCAAGGCGACTGGCGGCGGGCCGACGCGGTGTACGAGGAAAGCCTGGCGCTGCACCGCACGCTTGCGGCCAGGCTGGGCGAGACGCCCGAGGCCCTGCGCGACCTGGCCCTCGCGCTCAACAACAGCGGCCGCGTGGCGCAGGCCCTGGGCGACTGGGGCCGAGCCGGCGCCATGTATGAGGAAAGCCTGGCGCTCAGCCGCGCCTTGCTGCAGCGCCAGGGCGAGACCCCCGAGGCGCTGCGCGACCTGGCCCTCGCGCTCAACAACAGCGGTCGTGCGGCCCAGGCCCAGGGCGACTGGCACCGAGCCCGCGCCCTGTTCGAGGAGAGCCTCGCGCTCAACCGGACGCTGGTCAACCGCCAGGGCGAGACGCCCGAGACCCTGCGCGACCTGTGCGTCGTGCTCAACAACATCGGCCATGCGGCGCAGGCCCAGGGCGACTGGGACCGTGCCGGCGCGGCCTACGAGGAGCATCTGGCGCTGCTGCAGGCGCAGGCCCGCCGCCAGGGCGAGACGCCCGAGGCGCTGCGCGAGCTGTCGATGGTGCTGGACAACATCGGTCGCGTGGCCGAGGCGCAAGGCGACTGGGCCCGCGGCGCCGAGGCCTACGAGGAGGCGCTGACGCTGCGCCGGGCGCTGCTGGAGCGCCTGGGCGAGACGCACGAGGCCTTGCGCGATCTCTCGCAGTCGCTGGACAAGGTGGGGCAGGGCGCGCAGGCCCAGGGCGACCGCCACCGCGCCGCCGAGGTCTACGAGGAAGGGCTGGATCTGCGGCGCAAGCTGGCCCAGCGCCTGGGCGAGACGCCCATGGTGCTGCGCGAGCTGGCGATTGCGCTGCACAACATCGGCCGCGTCGCGCAGTCGCAGGGCGACTGGGGCCGCGCCGCCGCGGCCTACGAAGAGCGCCTGGCCCTCAGCCGGGCCCAGATCGCGCAGCAGGGCGCGCTGCCGGAGCTGCAGGCCGAGCTGGCCGCCACCTTGCTGGACGCCGCTGCGCTGGCCGGCGCCAGGGCCGAAGCCTACCGACAGGAGGCCGGGCAGATCCTGGCCTCACTGCGCCACCGATTCCCCGAGGTCGAACGCTACGAGCAGCTGCAGCAGCGCTTGACCGAGCCGGACGCCCCAACACCCCATCAACCTCAAGCTGGAAGTTCAAGCACGTGAAATACATCAGCACCCGTGGCGACAAGACGGAGCGCCGCTTCTGCGAAATCCTGCTGGAAGGGCTGGCGCCGGACGGCGGCCTTTACCTGCCCGTGCAGTACCCCCGGGTCGATGCGGCCACGCTCCAGCGCTGGCGCGGCCTGGCCTACCACGAGCTGGCCTTCGAGATCCTCTCGCTCTACATCGACGACATCCCGGCCGAGGACCTGCGCGCCATCTGCGCACGCACGTACACGGCCGAGGTCTTCGGCACGCCGGAGATCACCCCGCTCAAGGTCCTGGAGCCCGGGCTGGCGCTGGAGGCGCTGTCCAACGGCCCGACGCTGGCCTTCAAGGACATGGCCATGCAGCTGCTGGGCCAGCTCTTCGAGTACGAGCTGAAGCGCCGCGGCGAGACGCTCAACATCCTGGGCGCCACCAGCGGTGACACCGGCAGTGCGGCCGAGTACGCCATGCGCGGCAAGGCGGGCGTGCGCGTGTTCATGCTCTCGCCGCACGGCCGCATGAGCCCCTTCCAGCAGGCGCAGATGTTCAGCCTGCAGGACGCCAACATCCACAACATCGCCATCGAAGGCGTGTTCGACGACTGCCAGGACATCGTCAAGGCGGTGTCGAATGACCTCGTCTTCAAGCGCGAGCACAAGATCGGCACGGTCAATTCGATCAACTGGGCCCGACTGCTGGCGCAAGTGGTCTACTACTTTTCTGGCTATTTCTATGCGACCCCCAGTCTCCGCTCCGCTACGCCACCCCCCGAGGGGGCCGCGCCGGCTTGGGGCGGCCCGGCGCCGGCGGACCTCGCCGACTGGCCTAAGGTCAGTTTCTGCGTCCCCTCCGGCAACTTCGGCAATGTCTGCGCCGGCCATGTGGCGCGCATGATGGGCCTGCCCATCGAGCGCCTGGTGGTGGCGACCAACGAGAACGATGTGCTGGACGAGTTCTTCCGCACCGGTGTCTACCGCCCGCGCGGCAGCGCCGAAACGCACGAGACCTCCAGCCCCTCGATGGACATCTCCAAGGCGAGCAACTTCGAGCGCTTCGTCTTCGACCTGCTGGGCCGCGACGGCGCCCGCGTGAAGTCCTTGTTCAAGGACGCGCTGGAGCGCGAGGGCCGCTTCGAGATCAGCGCGCAGGAGAAGGCCTCCATCGCCGGCTATGGTTTCGTCTCCGGCTCCAGCAGCCATGGCGACCGCCTGGCCACGATCCGCGAGACCCAGCAGCGCTATGGCGTGATCGTGGACACCCACACCGCCGACGGCCTGAAGGTCGCCCGCGCCTGGCGCCAGGACGGCATTCCCATGCTGGTGCTGGAAACCGCACTGCCGGCCAAGTTCGCGTCCACCATCGTCGAGGCCCTGGGCCAGGAGCCGCCGCGGCCCGCGCATCTGCAGGGCATCGAGACCCTGCCCAAGCGCGTGCAGCTGATGCCGGCCGACGCCCAGCGCGTGAAGGATTACATTGACGCCCATGTCCGCTGATACCGCTTCCCCACCGCCCGTTCGCAAGCCCCTGCTGAGCCTGGACGAGGCGCTCGAACGCCTGCTGTCCGCCGTCCAGCCGCTGGGTGAGACCGAGACCCTGTCCACCTTCGACGCCCTGGGCCGCGTGCTGGCCGCCGAGGTGCGTTCGCAGCTGGACGTGCCCCCGCATGACAACAGCGCCATGGACGGCTATGCGCTGCGTTTGGCCGACCTGCCTGCCGACCTGCGCGCTGACGGCCCGCCGCTGCCCGTGAGCCAACGCGTGCCCGCCGGCAGCGTGCCCCAGGCCCTGCAGCCCGGCACCGCGGCGCGCATCTTCACCGGTGCACCCGTGCCCGAGGGGGCCGACGCGGTTCAGATGCAGGAGCACTGCGAGGCCGTGGCCGGCGAGGGTCTGGGCGCGGTGCGCGTGCTGGAGCGCCCGGCGCCCGGCGCGGCCATCCGCCGCCGCGGCGAGGACGTGCAGCAGGGCAGCGTGGTGCTGGCCGCCGGCCATCGCCTGGACCCGGCCGCCTTGGGCCTGGCGGCCACCGTGGGCGCCGCCACGCTGACGGTCGCCCGCCGCGTGCGCGTGGCCCTGTTCTCCACGGGTGACGAGCTGGCCATGCCCGGTGAGCCGCTCAAGCCCGGCGCCATCTACAACAGCAACCGCTTCACCCTGCGCGGCCTGTTGCAACAGCTGGGCTGCGAGGTGGAGGATCTGGGCATCGTGCCCGACACGCTGGACGCCACTCGCGCGGCGCTGCGCACCGCGGCGGCCCGCGCTGACCTGATCCTCACCTCCGGCGGTGTCTCCGTCGGCGAAGAGGACCACCTGCGCCCTGCCGTGCAGGCCGAGGGGCAGTTGGACCTCTGGCAGATGGCCGTGAAGCCTGGCAAACCGCTGGCCTTCGGCGCGGTGCGCCGGCCGGGGCAGGGCGGGCAGCAGGCCTGGTTCATGGGGCTGCCGGGCAATCCCGTGGCCAGCTTCGTCACGTTCATGCTGACCGTTCGCCCGGTGATCCTGAGGTTGCAGGGCGCCACCGAGATGGCCGCCAAGGCCTACCCGCTGCGCGCCGATTTCGACTGGCCGCGGGCCGACAAGCGCCGCGAGTTCCTGCGCGCGCGGCTCAATGCGCAAGGTGGGCTGGACCTGTTCGCCAACCAGGGCTCGGGCGTGCTGAGCTCGGCGGTCTGGGGCGACGGTTTGGTTGACGTGCCTCCAAGCACGCCCATCCAGGCCGGCGATACTGTGCGCTTCATCCCCTTCAGCGCCCTGCAATGAGTTCCATCACCGTCCGCTACTTCGCCTCCCTGCGTGAAGCCCTGGGCGAGCAGGAGAGCTTGCCCTGGCAGGACGGCCAGACCCTGGGCCAGCTGCGCGACGCCCTGCTGGCCCGCGGCGAACCCCATGCCAGCGCGCTGGCCCGCACGCGCGCGGTGCGCTGCGCGCTGAACCAGCAGCTGGCCAAGGAGTCCGCCGCCATTCCGGCCGGAGCCGAGGTGGCGTTTTTCCCGCCGGTGACGGGGGGGTGAGGGCGATCGCCGTGGCTCAGTCTGTGGCGGTTTGCGTGCGGTGGTAGCTGGCCGGCGAGCGGCCGATCAGCCGGCTGAACTCGCGAGTGAAATGCGCCTGGTCGAAGAATCCCAGGGATTGGGCGAGATCGGCCAGGTCGACGGCCTCGGACCTTGAGAGCCGGTGCACGGCTTCCTGCAGCCGGAAGCGCTGAACCACCCACTTGGGCGGCACGCCCACATGCTCCCGGAAGAGGCGTTGCAGCTGGCGCTCGCTCATATCCAGCTCGTGAGCCAGGGCGCTGACGGTGACGGGGCCCTCGTTGGCCGCCGCAACGGCCACGGCCTGCTCAGCCAGGGCTTCGGGCGGTCCGGCGTTCTTGAGCAAAGGCTGCAGGAAGGCCTGGGCGATGGTGCACATCGTCGCTGCATCCTGGGCTTCCAGCACCTGTGATTCGACGGCGGCAGCCGGCAGGTTCCAGAGGGCCTCCGTCGAGACCACACGACCCGTCAGCGCAGACATCGGACCGGACAGCAGCGGGCGCAGCCCCCCGACCCTGAAACGCAGGCCCAGCACCCGACCGCGACCCTGCAGCTCTCTTTCGAACACCTGCCTCACCACGCCGTGAACGGCCGTTTGTCCGCGATCGAACACCAGATGCGCATTGGGAAAGGGCAGGGTGCGCTGGCGCTGGGCTGCTTGACCGGACAGATCCCATTGCACGCACCACAGGAACTCGACGTAGGGGCGGAGCCATTCCTCGGGCGCGTAGCGGTGCAACTGGATGCGGCTGGCGGCGCCCGCGGGATCGATGATGCCGCGCTGGTGCAGGGCTTGCCGCCCGGGGCCCGTCGTCGGGTTTTTGCAATCCTTCGGAGGACTTGCTGCCTAGAGTGCCAGGCTTGCACTCCGCGGGAGTGTTTGACGAAAGGAGCAAGGACATGGAATTTTCAACTTCGGCAGGACTCAACCGGGGCGTCGCCGGCGTGCGTTGCATCAGGCGGGCCGCAGGCTGCCTGGCGCTGGCCCTGGCCCTTTGCGGCCTGTCCTCGGCAAGCGCGGCGGCGCCGGACGAGTCGAAGACGGGCCCGCAATGGGCCAGCAGTATCTCCGGAAGAATGGACGTCAAGCTGAATGTCCTCGAGACACAGGTGGCGGCGCAGCCATCGCCACCCACCGTGGGCCGCATGGGGCTGGTCAAGCACTACCACGGCGACTTGGAGGCGCAGGCCGAGGGCGAGATGCTGACCGTGGCGGGCACAGTGAAGGGCTCGGCCGCCTACGTGGCGGTGGAGCGCGTGGTGGGCACCTTGGCCGGTCGCTCGGGCAGCTTTGCCCTGGTCCATCGCGGCCTGATGCAGCGTGGACAGGAGGAGTCGCTGCTGGTCACCGTGGTGCCGGATTCCGGCACCGGGGCGTTGACGGGTCTGAACGGCGTCCTGCGGATCGAGCGTCGGGACGGGCAGCACCACTATCGTTTCGACTACACGCTGCCTTGAGTGCCAGGCACAGACCGGTAGCAGGAGTGGCGCGCGGGGGCCGTGCTCCGGTGCCGAGTTGTTGATGGGCCGGCACAGCACGCTGACGGCGTCATGCGCCACCCAGGCCCAAAAGCTAAGCTGCGGCAGCCCCTGCGTCAAGGCGTGGGCATCTGCCGTCTCTGGGTAGGGGAGGGGTGGCGTGCCGGGTGGGACGCTGTGCGCGGGTGCATCCTGGGGGGCGATTCGAAAGGCGGGATTCGGCCGGGGGCGGGCCGTCGCGACTGGCGGCTTTGAGGTAGGCTGTCGTACCAATTCCACCTGTCGCCATGCGACTAACCCGATGGTTGAAACTCTGGTTAAACATGAAAAAAACCTTTTCTGCCTTTCTGCTCGCTGCTGTTGCGTTATCTAGCGCGACAGCGGACACCTTGGGTCCTGCCGGCTATAAGGCTGGCGATCGCTGGATGTACGAAATATCGACGTCATCCGTTGTGGCGGCCAAGATTAATTACCAGCAGGAATACACGATCCTGTGGCTGGCAGCATCAGGAAACTACGTCACTGGTCAGCGTCGAGCTAATAGTGGCAACACATGGGTGCCAGGTGCGAGCATCACTCCGAATCGATGCTTGGTTCTTCTGATGGATGTAAATGATAAAATTGCCGATGATCTCTGTGGCAAAGAGTTGCTTCCTGGCGCTAAGTTTGTGCGGGAATCGCAGTTCAGTCGCAGGGTGATTACATTTGTGGGTGAATCGCCGGTGCAGGTGCCTGCTGGTGAAATGAATGCATTGCAGTTTGTCATCGACGAAGAATTCACCGGAGGCAAGGATGACACTGCACCGTTGGCAAAGAAGCGGCTGTGGAGTCTTTGGTACTCCCCGGATGCCAGGGCATTTGCTAAGTTGCAGCTACGTTATGTAGACGTAATTGGCGCGGAACTGAGGACTGTTTCTCTTGCGCTCGTCAACTTTTCCGTCAAATGACGCGGTGACAGGCCAATCTGCCAGCCAAATGCGAACGGTCTTTAATCGCAAATCGCTTTTAGATTGCGCAACTGCTCTACAGTCTTGATGGAAACATATTTGAATACGAAAGGCCGTGAGCTCGGGAAGCGTTAGTGAGTGACCGCATGCGATGGCTTGATGTTGCACCACCTCAATGGCATGACCGTCCACTCCGGCTCGCAACCAACCAACCACCTGAACCTAGACCACCCCCCCAGCGAACGCCAAACACCCCGCCGCCACCCGGTCGACACCCCGCTAAATCAAGCGCCCCACCAAGTACATCTGCGCCCCCACCCCCAGCAGGAAGCACACCGTGCGCGGCACGATGGGCAGGCCAAGCACGCTGACGGCGTAGTGCCCGACCCGGGCCCAGAAGTAGAGCTGGGTCGCGGTGGCGGTGCCGGCGTCCTGGCGTCCGGCCAGCACCACGGCCAAGGCCAGGGGGGCGAAGATGACCAGGTTCTCGACGGCGTTCAGGTGCGCACGCCAGGCTCGCTGGGCCCAGGGGGCGCGCGGTGGCGGGTCGGCCGGGGGGAACCAGGTCCAGCCCGGCGGGCCCAGCTCCTTGAAGCGGTTGACCACATAGGGCACCCACAGCAGGGCACACCAGGCGGTCGAGAGCGCCAGCCAATGCAATTCGGGGGACGTAGACTGCGGCACCGAGGCCTCCTTTTCAAGCGGACAGGAACAGGCCTCCACCATAGGCAGGAGCAGCATGCGGCGCAGGGATGGTTTGGAAGTGGGCACAGGATGTGATGGAAGCACGGCGGCGCTCGCGGGTCTGCCGGCGCCGCTGCGGCAGCCTCTGCGGCAGGGCCTGGGCATCTGTCGCCTCCACGGCGAGGGCATGGACTGGCGGGCCGGGCCGCTGGCGGGCCGCATGCCCGTTGCCAAGCTGCTGTGGGTGCGCGCCGGCCGCCTGACGGTGCGGCAGGCGGAGCGCCAGCAGCGGCTGCAGGCGGGCGATGCGCTGATCCTGGACCCGGCGCAGCCCTTGCATCTGCAGGCGGACGAGGGTTTCGATCATCTGGTCGCCGTGTTGCCGGATGCGCAGCGGCCCTTGCGCGAGGCCGCCCGGCATGCAGGCGGCGCGCGCCCGCTGCCGTCAGGCTTGGCAACCTTTCTTTCCAGCTGGCAGGAGGCCAGCGCCGGCATGCCCTGGCTGGCCCAGTGGCACACGGCGCAGGCCGCACAGGCCTGGGCGCTGGCGGCCTGCGGGCCCTCTGCCGAGACGCCGGCGGCTCGGCTGCGCGCGCAGGCCCGCGCGGCCGTGGCGCGTGACCCGGCGGACTGGGACGCCCTCCAGCTGGCAGCGCATTTGCGCGTCAGCCGTCGGCATCTGGATGCGGCCCTGGCGGAAGAGGGCACGACGGCCAGCCGGCTGATCTGGGATGTCCGTCTGAGCCGGGCGCGGGCGGCGCTGCTGGCCGAGCCGGAGCCCTCCATCACGGCCCTGGCCTTCGAGCTGGGCTTCAAGGACAGCGCGCACTTCAGCCGGCTCTTCCGCCAGCGGCATGGCGCCGCGCCGCGACAGTGGCGGGCTCGGCAACTGCAGGAACAGGACGCCCGCTGATGCAAGGCCTGCACCTCACCGCCGACCTGCGCGGTTGCGACCCCCGCCTGCCGCTGATGACGGACCCCGCCGCCCTGCGCCACTGCTGCGTGGCCGCCGTGGCCGAGGCCGGCCTGGGCGCGGTCGCTGAACTCTTCCATCGCTTCACACCGGCCGCCGAGGGCGAGCCCAGCGGCATCACGGGCGTGGTGCTGCTGGCCGAGTCGCACCTGGCGGTCCACACCTGGCCGGAGCTGGGCGGCGTGACGCTGGATGTCTATGTCTGCAACTATGGCGCGGACAACAGTGGCAAGGCCCAGCGCCTGATGGAGGCTTTGCTGTCGGCCTTCGGGCCGCGCGAGGTTCAGCGGCAGGAGATCCGGCGAGGCTAGGCCCTCAGCGGACGGCGGCCAGCACGGCGTCCATGCCCTCGGCCAGCCGGGACGGCTTGAAGCCCTGGATTTCGGCCTCCACGACGCCGTGCTTCACAAAGGGATCCTGGTTGATGCGCTCGCGCAAGGCGGCAGCGTCCAGGTCAGCGGCGATGATGACCCCGCCCCGGCCCTCATCCAGCGATCCCGCCATCAGGAAGGCGCCGGCCGCAAAGCCCTCGTCCAGCCACT
Source organism: Burkholderiaceae bacterium (assembly GCA_041913905.1). Lineage (GTDB taxonomy): Bacteria > Pseudomonadota > Gammaproteobacteria > Burkholderiales > Burkholderiaceae_C > Roseateles_B. The sequence goes on from JAYSEK010000032.1 coordinate 14,909, forward strand.
GCTGGTGCTGTGCCATCCATTGGCCCGCCTGGGCGCGCTGGTGGCTGAATCTCAAGAACACGATGAACATCATGGACGCTCCATTTTGTGGTTACTGAACTGCACGCTTGCTGCGCCGCCCCGGCGTCCCTGCCGCCAGCGAGTGCAGCCAGGCCTCGATCAGCTCGACTTCATGCCGGATGAAGCCCTCGTCGTGAAACGCATTGGCCAGCGAGGCAATGCCCTGGCTGCGGCTCAGCAGATGCAGGGCCAGGGCGTCTGCTTCTTCTCGGTGGCCGAGCGCCTCGAACTGCTCGCGCAGCCAGGTCCGGAACTGCCCGAAGATCATGCCGGCCTCGCCTTGCGACGGGTGCTCCAGCTTGGACAGCTCTGCGCACAAGGTGCCGACCGGGCAGCCGAAGCGCTGGATGTTCTTGCGGTTGCGGATCAGCATCTCCGCGAAGCAGCGCAGGCGATCGATCGGCGTCGACGCCTTCTGCGCCCATGACTCCAGCATGCCCGCGGTCTTGGCCGCGCGCAGTGCGATCACGGCAGCCAGGATGTCGTCCTTGGACTTGAAGTGATAGTAGAAATTGCCGCGCGAGAGATTGACGCTGGCCGCGATGTCCGCGAAGGAGGTCTTCTCGAAGCCGCGTTCGTAAAACAGCTGGTCCGCGGCCTGGACGATCTGGTCGCGCGTGGACGGCAGGTCCGGCGCCTGCTTCATGGCTGTGCGCCTTCAGCGATGGCGTCCGCGGTCGCGCCGGCGATCGGGTAGTCGGTATAGCCCCGCTCAGCGCCGCCGTAGAAGGTGTCGTGGTCAGGGCTGTTCAGCGGCAGATCCCGCCTGAACCGCTCGACCAGGTCCGGGTTCGCGAGAAAGGGCGTGCCGAAGGCCACCAGGTCCGCATGGCCGGCATGGATGGCCGCCTGCGCGCTCTGCTTGTCATAGCCGTTGTTGGCGATGTAGCTGCCGTCAAAGCGTCCCCGCAGGGCGCGGTAATCCATGCCGGAGGACCGGCTCATCATGTCGCCTTCCAGCATGTGCAGGTAGGCGATGCCCGTGCGGGACAGCTCGGCGGCGAAGAAGCCGAAGTGTGCTTCCGCATTGGAGTCCGCCATGTCGTTGAAACGGTTCTCCGGGCTCAGCCGCACGCCGATCCGGTGACGCGGCAAGACCTCGGCCACGGCGTCGATCACGTCAATGAGCAGGGCCAGGCGTCGCGCCGGCGTTCCGCCATAGGCGTCCGAGCGGTGATTGCTGCCGTCGCGAAGGAACTGGTCGATCAGGTAGCCGTTGGCGCCGTGGATTTCAACGCCGTCGAAGCCGGCGGCCAGGGCACGCTGCGCCGCATGCTGGAACTGCTGCACCAGGCCGGCGATCTCCGCAAGGGACAGGGCCCGCGGCTCCACGAAGGGCTGCATGCCGGTCGAGGTGGCCGCCATGCCCTGCGGCCGGAGGGCAGACGGCGCTACCGGCAGCGCTGCGTCGACCTGGTGGCTGGGATGCGAGATGCGGCCGCAGTGCTGGAGCTGGGCAAAGAAGGCTGCGCCGCCGCGGCGGACAGCGGCCGTCACGGGCCGCCAGCCCTCCACTTGCTCATCGGTGTACAGGCCGGGAGTGCCGGGATAGCCCACCCCCTGCGCAGAGACCGGCGCCGATTCGGAGATCACCAGGCCTGCGCCGGCGCGCTGCCCGTAGTAGGTGGACATCAGCGCGGACGGAACGCCGTGGCTGCTGGCGCGGTTGCGGGTCATGGGCGCCATGGCGAGGCGGTTGGCCAGCGTCAGGTCTCCCAGGCGGTAGGGCGAGAACAAATCGGTCACGGGCGCTCCTAGGTCGGTTGTCCTAGTAAATGTAGGACGATTGACCTAGGTGTGTCAACAGGCTGGCTTTCTGGCTTGCCACATGGGTGTGCCCTGCAGGGTCAGGTCTTGCCTTTTGGCCTGCCGGCGTCCTCCATGACCTGGCCGGCGCAGTCTCCCGCCCAGTACCGAGCGCCCGCTCCGCGCCGCCCGGCAGCATCCTGCGGGTTGTAGAGCTTGCACTTGGTGAGCGACAGGCAGCCGCAGCCGATGCAGGAGGCGAGGGTGTCCCGCAGCTGCTGCAACTCGGCGATGCGGGCGTCCAGCAAGGGCTGCCAGGCCCGCGAGAGCCGCTCCCAATCCCTGGCGTTGGGTGTGCGGGAATCGGGCAGGCTGGCCAGAGCGGTGCGGATTTGCTCCAGGTTGAGCCCCACGCTTTGCGCTGCGCGGATGAAGGCCACGCGGCGCAGATCGCCGCGTGCGAACTGGCGCCGACCCGAGGCGCTGCGGTGGCTGTGCAGCAGGCCTTGCTCCTCATAGAAGCGCAAGGCGCTGGCCGCCAGGCCGGCACGGCGGGCGAAGTCGCCGATGGGCAGGAGGGACGGGGTGGCTTCGCTCATGGTCTGCGTCTCCGCATCAGGGAACGGTGATTGAAATGAAGCTTGACTTCAAGTGCACTTGAACTTGCAGTATGGCGGCATCTTGTCGTGAAGCAAACTGGAGAACAACGATGAACGAGGTGCTGAACCAACCGTTCCAGAACTGGGCCCGCAGCCTGGATGCGACAGCCGGCGGCCCGAGCGCGGGCAGGGCCAGGACGGCCGCCGCCCCCAAGGCCGGTTCGCAGGCCTTGCTCCATTCGAGCCTGGACCAGGCTCAGCCTTTTGGCCCGGCCTTCGACGGTGCCATGAGCAACCACCTGCCCATGGCCCTGCATGCCGCTTGGGAGATGGGCGCGGACGCTGCGCGGCTGCAGGATCTGATCGTGCATCAGCGCCGCAAGCTCGAACCTGCCGCGCTGGCGACTGCGGCCGACCAGGCCTCGGCCCTGCGCGCCGCGCAGCGCCAGGTGCTGGGCGAGGGGCGTGGCGTGGCGGACGAATGGCTCGTGCATCGCGGGCAGCCCGGCGCCTACCCCTGGCTGCAGGCCTATTTCTCGGCCCTGCTGGCGCGGCAGTCGGCGGCACAGGTGCTGGCTTCGCACCTGGAGGTGCTGCTGAAGTCGCCCCATGCCTTTGCCTTTCATGGCCTGATCCGCACGGCGCATGCCTGGGAAGGCGGCCACCGCGGCGAGCTGGCCGCGGCGCTGGCCACCTGGGCCGCCTGGTGGGAGCTGCTGCCCGCAGGGGCGGCCGTGGCGCCGTCCCAGGCGCTGACCCCCGCGGACTGGGCGCAGGCCTTGCGCGAGCTGACGCAGGGCTGGCGCAGCGAGCTGCCCATGATCATCTATCGCATGCGCAGCGCCGCGGAGACACCGGTCTACGCCGGCCTGGCCGAGCGGCTGGCCCCTGCGGTCAGTCTGGCCCAGCGTCGCGAGCAGCTCCTGGCCGTGGCGCGCGAGGCCTATCTTCACAGCCGCAACTTCACCGTGCTGCACATGATCACCGGCCTGCGAGCGCTGCGCGTGCTGCTGCCGCTGCTGCCAGCGGCGGTGGATCAGCGCCCGCTGGTCGCCGCGCTGGACCGGGCAGCCGTCGCCGGCTGGATGGCTGGTCGGCTGCAATGGCAGGATGCCGTCCCCGAGTCTGCCCCGCAGCCCTGGCCAGCCCTGCACCGTGCCGCCCTGACCCAGGAGGACGAGCATGTGATCAAGGGCGTGCATGCCTGCTGGCAGGAAGACATCCGCCAGCCGCATCCGCAATGGCGGCAGGTGGCGCAGCGCATGCTGGCGGGGTGAGGGCAGCCCGCTTGCGGGCTGGACGTGCCAGACGCCGCCTGGGGTGCGCCGGTGACCGGCAGCACCAGCGCCAGCGCAGGCTGGGCCTGGGGCCGCTGCCCGCGGCGCTAAGGTCCGTGCTGTAGCAGCGCCTTGGCCGCCTCGATGCGCAGCGCCAGCGGCACGGACGCATCGTTCATCACCTGGCTGAGAAAGGCCTGCGGCGTCAGCGTTGGCGGGGTCGCGCCGGGCGGGCTGGCCTCGCAAGGCGAGGGGGCCTCGGTTTCCAGGTGCAGCGGTGCCAGGCGCGCGGTGGCCTCGCGCATCGCCTCGGGACTCAGGCAGGCCAGGCCGGCCAGCAACTCGGCCTGGCCGTCCGTATTGGGCGCCACGTCCAGCCAGGGGCAGTCGGCAAAGACGGGCGCCAGGTCCGGGCTGACGAAGGCGGACCACTGCCCGGCCTGCGCTTGGGGCTGGGGTGGCAGCGTGGCTGGCGGCGCGTCGCTGGCGTCCTCACCGGCAGTACGACTCTCGGAGCCCGCCTGCAGGCGCAGCCGTGCCGGGGCGACGTCCGGCAGGTAGCGCTGGCACAAGGCCTGAAGAAAGGCCAGGCCCTGGGTCGGCGGCACGGGCTCGCTGAGCGCGAACCAGAGCTGGAAGCCCTCGCCGCCGGACACGGCAATCGCCGGCGCCGGCAGGCCCAGATCCTGCTGCACCGCCTGCCAGACGCCGGCCAGGACGGGCCACTCGGCCGGCCGCGCCAGCTCCAGCACGAGGGCGCGGGTGTGGCCCTGCGCGTTCTGCAGCGGCGGGGGCGCAGCGTCCTCGGGTGACGGCGGTGAGCTGAGGAAGAGTCGTTGCCAGTGGGCGTGGAGTCGGTTCATGGCGGCAGAGTCCGGATCGGGAATGAAGCGTCCGGGCGCTGAGGGCAGCCTGGCACTTGTCAGGGAGGCGGCGGCGCGATGCCGGCCAGCACCCAGGCCTCGAATTCTGGCGTAGGCAGCGGGCGGCTGAAGAGATAGCCCCGGCAGCGCATTCAGCATGGGCAGCCGCGGAGCTCTTGTGCGCGCCGATCTCAGCCCAGCAGCCTGCCCGCCACCCCCCAGCCTGCGGCATAGGCCTCCTCGAAGACCGAGTAGGCCGCCAGGTCGCTGTGCGCGAAGTGCAGCCGCCCCTGCGGAATGCGCAGCGCCGCCAGGGCGGCCGAGCCGCGCAGGCCCGGCACGGGGATGCTCATCGCATGACCCCAGCGCATCAGGTCCACGCGCAGCAGCTTGTCCGGCAGGTCCGGATGCACGGCCTGCAGCGGCGCCAGCACCTGCCCGGCCCAGGCCTCCCAGGGGGACTCCAGCAAGGCGCGGCGCTGCGCCACGGGCAGCGCCCAGTAGGCCGTCAGCACCGTTGGGCCCGGTGTGGGATCCAGGCGCTGATGGGCGGCGTCCACATAGCCCAGCTGCTCGCTGCCATAGAGCACGTTGTCCCAGCTGAGCGCGGGGCCCGAGCGGTCCAGCAAGGGGGCCGAGAGCTGCAGATTGGCGACCAGCCACGGCGCATGCGGCTGATGGGCGACGACCTCGCGCAGGGCCGTCGGCACGTCGTCGAGCAGCCGGGCGGCGATGAACAGCGGCGTGGCCATCACCAGCTGCCGCGCCTGCCAGCGCTCGCCGGCCTGCGTGCGGGTGTTCCAGGCCAGCACCTCGACGCCTTGAGGTCCGACGCTGGCGCGCAGCACGAGACGGCCGGTCTGCAGGTGATCGCCCAGCGCGCCGGCCATGCGGCGGGTCAGCCAGGCATTGCCCTCCGGCCAGGTCAGCACGGCCTCCCGCTCCTCGTCGCCCGTGCGGGCCTCGCCGCCGTGGAAGCCGTGCCGGCTGGCGAAGTAATGCAGGCCGGCCCAGGCGCTGACGGTGGCCGCGCCTGCGCCGTAGTCGTCGCGGCAGCAGTAGTCCAGGTACCAGCGCAGGCGGGCGTCCGTCAGCCCTTGCTCGTCCAGCCAGCGGGCGAAGGGCTGGGCGTCCAGCGCCGCATGCGCGGCGGTCCAGGGCGCGCGCTGCGAGGGCATGGCAAAGCCCAGCGTTTGCGCCTGCGCGACGGCCCTGGCGAAGCGCTGGTACTGCTCGCGGGTCGCGGCGCTGTCGGCCGGCGGCAGCAGGCCTTCATGCCATTGCCCCTCGAAGAAGAGGCGCTCCTGCGGGCTGTGGCAGAGAAAGCGTTCCTCATACACCGTGCGGCCGGCGCGCTGGCGGCTGACGCCCAGTTCCTCCAGCAGTTGGGCGACCTCCGGCGCGTTCGGGCCCGGCGTGGGCAGGTAGTGCGCCCCCAGCGGGCAGCTGATGGCGCCCATGCGATGGCCGCGGGCATTGCCGCCGGCTTCGTCCTCCAGCTCCAGCAGCGCGAAGTCGCGCCCGGCCTGGGCCAACCGGCGGGCGCAGGCAAGACCTGACACCCCGCCGCCGCCGATGAGCACCTCGGTGCGGCGCAGTGGGGCAGCCGCTGCGGCCTGCAGCAGCCGCTCGCGGCTCCCGGCGTCGCGCAAGAGGTGACCCCGCTCGGCATGGGCGCCCACCCAGCCGCCTTGCAGCGGCGGCCGCTCGCGGGGCGCGCAAGCCGCCGTCATGAAGGGCGTCGCGGACAGCGCGCCCAGCAGTTCGCGCCGGCGCATGCTCAATGCACCTTGCCCCACTCGGCCTCGAACTCGCGCACCAGGGCCTGGTTGGAGAGGCGGTTGACCTCGGTCGCCACCCGGCTCATGTCTGCGGGGAAGCTCATCATCGTCGGCAGGCTGTCCAGGGTGAGAAAGCGCAGACCCGGCGGCAGGCCGCGAGGCAGGGCCCAGGGCCGGCGCGAGGCCATCACGAAGCCCCATTCGCCGAAGCTCGGCACATGGGCGTGGTAGGGCGTGGTCGACAGGCCCACCGCCTCCAGCGTGTTCACCACGGTCCAGAAGCTGCGGCGGGCGATCAGGGGCGAGGTGGTCTGCACGACCGCGTAGCCACCGGCGTCCAGGTGCTGGTCGATCAGCTGGTAGAAGCTTGTGGTGTAGAGCTTGCCCAGCGCGAAGTTGCTGGGGTCGGGGAAGTCGATCACGATGACGTCGAAACGCTCCTCGTGCTGCTCCAGCCAGCCGAATGCGTCCGCGTTGACCACCTGCAGCTTGGGGCTGCGCAGCGCGTCCTGGTTGAGGCTGCGCAGCAGGGGCAGGGAGGAGAAGAGCCGCGTCATGTGCGGGTCCAGCTCCACCAGGGTGACCGAGAGCACCGAGGGGTAGCGCAGGATCTCGCGCACCGCCATGCCGTCGCCGCCGCCCAGCACCAGCACGCGGCGCGGCGCACCGTGGGCCGCCATGGCCGGGTGCACCAGGGCTTCGTGGTAGCGGTATTCGTCCCTGGAGTGGAACTGCAGATTGCCGTTGAGGAAGAGCCGCACGCCGGCCTTGCCCTGGGTGACGACGATGCGCTGGTAGGCGCTGCTTTCCTTGATCAGGATGTGCTCGCCGTAGAAGCGGTCCTCGGCCCAGGTCGTCAGCCGGTCGGCGCCGGCCAGGGCCGCGAGCAGCAGCAGAGCCGAGCCCGCGCAGCTCAGGGCATGCTGGCGCCAGCCGCGCAGCTCGCCGCGGAACATCCACAGCGCCCAGCAGGCCACGGCCACGTTGAGCAGGCCGAAGACCAGGCCGGTGCGCACCAGGCCCAGCTGCGGCACCAGCAGCAGCGGGAAGGCCAGGGCCACGACCAGGGCGCCGAGATAGTCGAAGGTCAGCACCTGCGAGACCAGGTCCTTGAGCGCATAGCGCTGGCGCACCTGGCGCTTGATGATGCGCATCACCAGCGGGATCTCCAGGCCCACCAGGATGCCCACCAGCAGCACCAGGGCGTACAGCAGGCTGCGGAAGATCAGCAGCTCGGACGGCGGCAGCCAGCTGTGGGCGGCGAAGAGTCCGGCCGGCATCAGCCCGCCGATCACGCCCACCAGCAGCTCGATGCGCAGGAACTGCGCGACCAACTGGCGCTCGATGAAGCGCGAGAGCCAGGAACCCAGGCCCATCGCGAAGAGGTAGCTGCCGATGATGGTGCTGAACTGCAGCACCGAGTCACCCATCAGGTAGCTGGCCAGCGCGCCGGCCGTCAGCTCGTAGACCAGGCCGCAGGCGGCGATCACGAAGACGCTGGCCAGCAGCAGGATCTCCTGCAGGCTGATGCGTTGCGCGGCGGGCAGCGCTTCATCCGGAGGTGTTGGATTCATGCGGGATCGGAGACGGTCATGCCCCTTGGCAAGCGGGGGCGAAGCAGTGGCTGGGCCAGCAGCGCGCTGCTATCGACACAAAAGGCCAGGGCCTGGGCGTTTTCCTGCACGACCCTGAAGCCCAGGCGCCGGTGCAGGGCCAGCGAGGCGGCGTTGGTCTTGTAGACGTGGCTGTGCAGCCGCTGCACGCCCTCCGCCTGCAGGAAACCCGCGACTGCCGCGAACAGCCGGCGCCACAGGGCGGCGTCGCGATGCTGCGGATCGCTGTTGATCATGCCCACGAACCAGTCGGCGCCGGCGGTCTCCGGCAGCGGGCGCAGAAGGACGTAGGCCAGCAGCGAGCGGCCGCGTGCGAGGCCCAGGAATTGGGCGCCGGGCAGCGAGGCCTCCAGCGCCGTGCGGTGTTGCTCGCGGTGCCAGGTCTTGCCTGCCGCCTCGGTGTGGGTCCGCAGCGTGCGTTCATCCAGTGCGACCATGGCGTCGAGCCAGGGCAGGGGATCGCGCAGCAGCCTCACCACAGCCCGCCGTCAGCCATGGATGGCCGCCGCCACGATCTGCCCGATGGAGATGCACATGGCTGCCACGACCACGGCCAGGGCCATGTTCTTGTGCTCGACGATCTCTTCCCACAGCTTGTAGGGGGTGAGCTTGTCGATGATGATGAAGCTGATCCAGAACACCAGCACGCCGATGATGGCGTAGAGGATGGATCCCAGCACGATGCCGGGCTTGAGGTATTCGAAGCCGTTCATGAGGTGCTTGCCTTTCCTGTCGTCGCTCTGTTTTCTTCGCCGGGCTCACTTGTGCCCGCCGCCACCGCCGCTGTAGCCGCCCCAGGAGCCGCCCGAGCCGCCGCCATAGCGCACGCCGCCGCCGCGCTTGCAGGACTGGTACTCGGCACTGGATTCGCCGTAGTTCTCCTTGTAGGCCTGGCAATCATCGCTGCCGCAGGCCCGCAGCATCAGGATCAGCACCAGCAGCACGAAGGCGCCGACGACGATCTTGGCGAAGAGCCCGTGGGCGTCACCGCTGGCGCGCACGCCGGCGTCGCGGGTGAAGGCGGCGCGCTGCTCAGGGGCCAGGGCGAAGCCCTTGAGCACCTCGTCCGCGTCCAGTTTGCGGCCGTGGCTCCAGGTGACTTCATTGCCCGCCTGCTCGCGGCTGAGCAGCTCGGTACGGCTGCCGGCGCGGTATTCGTAGTCGGTGACCAGGCACTTCTCGCCGCGCTTCACGCGCCAGTAGAACTCGCCCAGCACATAGGTGATGGTGGCGGTGTACTGCCAGCGCCGCGCGAAGCGCTTGTTCTGCCAGCTGACGGCACCGCCCTTGTCGGCCGCTGGCGCGCCGGTGAGCGGGCGCACCACGCTCCAGCCTTCCTCGGTGTCCACCAGGAAGGCGAAGCCTTCCAGTCGGTTGAAGAGCAGGTACTCGCGCCAGAAGGTCTGTTCCTCGTCGCCGCCTTGGGGCAGGTCGCAGCGCTCCATGTAGCCGACCACCTGCCAGTCCTGCGGCGTGCCGCCCATCAGCGCCAGCTTGCCCGTGCTGCCCATGGGGATCAGCGGCTCCAGGCCGTTCTGCTGGGCGTAGTGGGCCAGGTCGCCGCCGACGCCCTGGGAGATGTCCGTGACCGTGTGGCACTGCGGGCAGACGATGGACTGCGTGGTGTCGAGCTTGGGCGTCAGCGAGGCGCCGCAGCCGGGGCAGGGCAGGGACTTGCCGCTGAGCGTCTTGCTGCTGTCCTCGCGCAGGCCACTCAACGAAAGCTCCGCCAGGCGGACGCTGCGCCCCACGGTCCAGACCGGCGCCTGCGGCTGGCTGTATTCCAGGCTGCCGACTTCACCCTTGCTGCTGCGCAGCTCGACCACCCAGTAGCTCTTGAGCAGCTCGGGCGGGCGCGGCAGTTCGCCCTCGCAGGCCAGCACGGTGGCATCGACCTTGGAGGCGACCTCCCAGCGCGAGCCGCCCAGCGTCAGCGGCGAACCGACAATGACGTTGCTCGCCAGCGGCGGTGCCTCGTCCAGCGGCAGCTCGAAGCCGATCACGAAGGCGCCGTTGTCCTCCGAGAGCCAGGCGCTGCGGCCATGGCCGAAGAGGATGTGCCACTCGTTCCAGCTGGCCTGCTCGGTGCGCAGCTGGAGGCGGCCCAGCACCGTGAAGGGCTCGCCCTGGTACTTGCCGCTGGCGCCCAGCTGCAGCGGGGAGTAGTCCTCGAAGAGCTCGGCGCTCTGGCCGATCTTGCGCAGGGCCTCGCCCTCGCGCAGCAAGGTGGCGCGGCAGTAGCTGCAGACGGCACTGTGCGACGCCGCCGAGGCGAACTCGACGGGCGCTCCGCAGTTGGGGCAGGCCGCTTGCCAGCGGCGCTGGGGGGAGGGGCTGGCCACTCGGTGTCAGGCTGGGCACGCGCGCACGGGGCCGCAGGCCCTGAGCGCGCGGACCGTCGCGGCCTCAGCCCAGCTTCTTCAGCAGGTCGGCCTTCTTGGCCGCGAACTCTTCCTCGGTGAGGATGCCCTTGGCCTTCAGATCGCCCAGCTTCTCCAGCAGGGCCATGATGTCGTCGGCGCTCTGCACCGCCGGCGCAGCCGCCGCGGCGGGCTGGGCCGCCGCTTGTTGAGGCTGAGCGGCCAGGCCGGCCGCCATCTGCTGGGCCAGGGTCTGGCCCAGGGCAAGACCTGCCCCCAGGCCCATGGCATCGCCCGCAATGCCGCCGCCGCCGCCCTGGCCCACGCCCTCGGCGAGCTTGGGGATGGCCTGCGCGGTCTGGTACTGCATGAACTGGCCCATGTTCTGGCCGATCATGCCCATGCCGATCTTCTGGTCCAGGATCTTCTGCAGTTCCTCGGGCAGCGAGACGCTCTGCAGCGTGACCGCCTCCAGCTTCAGGCCCAGCTTCTCGAAGGCCGGCGAGGTGGCGGCCTGCAGCTGCGAGGCGAACTCGACCTGGTTGGCCGCCAGGTCCAGGAAGGGAATGCCGCTCTGCGCCACGGCGTCGCTGATGTGCTGCAGCAGGGTGCCGCGCAGCTGGCCGTCGAGCTCCTGGGCGGTGTAGCGCTCGCGGGTGCCCGAAATCTCCTGGTGGAAGCGTTTCGGGTCGGCGATGCGGTAGGCGTAGTTGCCGAAGGCGCGCAGGCGCACGGCACCGAAATCCTTGTCGCGGATGGTGACGGGCTGCGGCGTGCCCCAGCGCTGGTCGATCTGCTGGCGCGTGCTGAAGAAGTAGACGTCGCTCTTGAACGGGGACTCGAAGAGCTTGTCCCAGTTCTTCAGGTTGGTCAGCAGGGGCAGGGTCTGCGTCGTGAGCTTGTAGGTGCCGGGACCGAAGACGTCGGCCACCTTGCCTTCATTGACGAAGACGGCCATCTGCGACTCGCGCACCACCAGCTGGGCGCCGTACTGGATTTCGAAGTCCTGCATGGGATAGCGCCAGGCCAGGGTGCCGTCCCCGTCCTCCGTCCACTGCAGGACGTCAATGAACTGTTTCTTGATGAAATCCATCAATCCCATGGTGATCCTCCAGGCTCCAGGCAATGCGGTCAGTGCGACCGCGGGAGAGAGTATCCACCAGTTGGCCGCCGGTTTTGGGCGAGCTGCGTCCTACTGAGGGGTGTGTGACGGGTGGCACTTCCTTCACGCGCCGGCTTGCCGGCGAGGCATGACGCCCATGCCGTCATGAGCGTCATGATCCTGGGCGAGGCTGCGAACGCTGCTGGCGCAAGACGCTGGACGATGCGGGAAGCGGGGCGTCCCTCGCGGGTAGGCCCAGGCCTACTCAATGGCATGGCAGACCAGCGGGCAGTCCATGGTCGGCAGCAGGCCGCCGCCGGCGATGTCCAGTCGGGTCACTCCAAGTCGCTGCGCTGACGCCAGCACGGCGACGAAGCTGCGGTAGTCGGCCATCGGTGCCGCTTCTACGCGAATGCCCGGGCGGCGCCCGACGTCCATGGCGCCGACGCCCTGCAGCCGACCCTCCAGCTCGGCGCGGTTCCGCATCCGCTGACCGTCCCACCAGAGCACGTTGTCAGCATCGATGAGGACCTGGTGCAGCCGCGGTGGCGGGGGGAGCGGTTCAGGGCAATGGGCGTCCATCTGCAGGCTGACGGCATGGTCCAGGCGTGGCAGGGAAGCCATCCACACCACAAGCAGGATCAGCATCAAGCCGGCCAGCGGCGCCGTGCAGGCGGCAAGCGGGATCGGGGCGGCGGTGTCCGGCGGCTGGGAGAAGGGGGCCATGCAAGTCCGTGCAGGGGTGCGAGGCCATGAGCCTCAAGGCCTGCGTATTCCACCCCGTCCTTTGAGCAGCAGCAAGAGTCATAGGCCGGTAATGCGAACAATTCGCATTAAACTCACGCCGCCGCCAGCACGGGATCGTCCCGCGGCCTCCTCCTCTGCCTCCTCCTGTTTCACCCTGCCTGCATTCGATGTCCTCCCCGCAGCCCCTCCTCCCTTCGCGCTTGGGCCTCCTGGCGACCGCTCTCCTCAGTGCCTTTCCCGTTGCCGCCCAGCAGGCCGATCCTGCCGTGCTCGACCGCGTCGTGGTGACCGCCACGCGCAGCAGCAAGGCCATCGACAAGATCCCCGGCGCGGTGTCCGTCATCAGCGCCCAGGAGATCGAGACCCAGACGCTGGTGGCCGAGGATCTGAGCGCGGCGCTGTCGGTGCTGGCGCCGTCCTATGCGCCCTCGCGCCAGAAGATGACCAGCTTCGGCGAGTCCATGCGCGGCCGCACGGCGCTGCTGCTGTTCGACGGCGTGCCGCAGAGCAACCCGCTGCGCAACGGCGCGCGTGAGGGCTATTTCGCCGATCCGTCTCTGATCGAGCGCATCGAGGTGATCAGCGGCGCCTCGGCCGCGCAAGGCCTGGGTGCGACCGGCGGCATCATCAACTTCATCTCCCGCACGCCGCGCGAGCCCGGCACCCGTCACCGCCTGGAGCTGAAGTACGGCACCCAGGGCCGCGGCGATGACGCCCTGTGGAAGGCTGGCTACACGCTGGAGCACAAGAGCAGCTTCGATGCCTTGCTGCACGTCGGTGCCACGCGGCGCGGCGTGGGCGTCGACGGCGAGGGCCGCCGCCTGGGCCTGGAGGCGGTGCAGGGCGACACGCAGGATTCGAGCGCCCATGATGTCTTCCTGAAGCTGGGTCGCGACTTCGGCGCGCAGCGCCTGCAGCTCTCGGTCAACAAGTTCCGCCTCGAAGGCGACGGCGACTGGAAGCCTGTGGCGGGCAACCGTGCCAGCGGCCTGCCCACCAGCGCCACGCCCGGCACGCCGCCGGGCAAGCCGCCGCGCAACGATGTGCGCACCGTGTCGCTGGACTGGAGCCACGCCGAGCTGGCCGGCGGCCAAGCGCGGGCCCAGATCTACAAGCAGGATTTCTCCGCGCTCTATGGCGCTACCGCGGCGACGACCTTCCAGGATGTCCGCCTCGCGCCGCTGGGCCAGCTCCTTGACCAGTCCGAAGTCGTGGCCGACAAGGCCGGCGTTAAGCTCAGCTGGGTGCGCCCGGATCTCGTCGTCCAAGGGCTGGAGCTGACCACGGGCCTGGACTGGCTGAAGGACACCTCGCAGCAGCGCCTCGCGCTGACGGATCGCACCTGGGTGCCGCCGCTGAAGTTCACCAGCACGGCGCCCTTTGCCCAGCTCGAATACGAACTGGGCGCCTTCACGATCCGCGGCGGCGCACGGCGCGAAAGCGCCAGCCTGAAGGTCGACGGCTACCGCACGCTGGCCTTCTACAAGAACACCGAGGTGCAGGGCGGCGAGCGCAGCTTCAGCCAGTGGGTCAAGAGCCTGGGCGCGGTCTGGCGCCTGGGCGGCGGCTGGTCCGCCTTCGCGTCCTACAACGAGGGCTTCGGCGTGCCCGACGTGGGCCTGGTGCTGCGCGCCGTCAGCACGCGCAAGCAGTCGGTGGACAAGCTGATCTCGCTGGAGCCGGTCGTCACCGACAACCGCGAGCTGGGCGTGACCTGGCGCGGCCGGCAGGGCAGCTTCTCGGCCTCGGTCTACGACTCGCGCTCCGACCTGGGCTCGCAGATCCGTGTCGATGCCAGCACCGGCGTGGGCAGCGTGCTGCGCGTGCCGGTGCATGTGAAGGGCCTGGAGTTCAGCGGCGAGTTCAAGCCCTTGTCGGCCTGGACGCTCAGCGCCAGCTACGCCCGCATCCTCGGCAAGACCGCTGCGCAGCCCGATGCGCCGCTGGACGTGAGCCTGGGCGCGCGTTCGCAGGGGCCGGACAAGCTGGTGCTGGCCGCCGCCTGCCAGTTCGCGCCCAAGGGCCAGCTGCGGGTGCAGGCCACGCACCTGGCCTCGCGCGACATCAACGTCGGCCGCGTCGTCGGCACGGCCAGGCTCGAAGAACACTTCCGCGGCTACACCCTGGTCGACATGACCGCCACCCACGGGACGGCCTGGGGCGATTTCGGCCTGGGCATCGAGAACCTCTTCAACCGCCAGTACGTCGGCTACTACGCGCAGTCCAACCCGGCGGGCACCAGCGACGACTACTTCGCGGGCCGCGGCCGCACGCTGACCCTCAGCTGGCGCCGCAGCTTCTGATGCGCAGGCTCTGGCTGCGGCTGCACCGCTGGCTGGCCCTGGCGCTGGCGCTGCCGCTGATCGTCGTGGCGCTGCTGGGCAGCAGCCTGGTCGTGCTGAAGCCGCTGGACCGCTGGCTGCATGCCGAGCTGCACCGCGTGCCGGCCGGCCCGGCCGCATCGGACCTGCTGGAGCGCGTGCGCCATCGGCTGCGGGCCGAATTCGGCCCCGATGCCACCCTGGTGCTGCGCCCGCCGCGCCAGTCCGGCGAGAGCCTGCGCGCCACGGTGCGAGGCGCCTGGGAGGGTCAGGTCTATTTCGACCCCCGCGACGCTCATGAGCTGGGTCGCCGCGGTGCGCGTGAAGGCGCCTTCAACGTCGTCTTCGAACTGCACAGCTCATTGCTGCTGAAGGAGAGCGGCAAGCCCCTGCTCGCGCTGCTGGCCCTGGCCTATGGCGTGCTGCTCATCGGCGGCCTGGTGCTGTGGTGGCCACGGCGCTGGCGCCAGGCCTTGGCCTTGACGCTGGACCGCGGCCGGCTGCGCGCGCTGTTCGACCTCCACCGCAGCGGCGGCGCCGTGCTGGGCCTGCTGATTGCGGTGCCCGTGGCCACCGGTGCCTACATGGCCTGGAAGCCGCTGCCGCAGGCCGTCAGCGCGCTGGCCGGCCAGGTGCCGCTGGCGCCGCCGAAGCTGCAGCCCTTCGACCCCAACGCAGCGCTGGCGCCACTGGACGCAGTGCTGGCCACCGCGTCGGCCCGCTTCGGCGCCGCGCCGGTGGGCTCGGTGACGCTGCCGGCCGGTGCGGCCAAGCCGCTGCGCGTGCGGCTGATGCTGGGCGACGACCCGCATCCCAACGGCATGAGCTCGGTCTGGCTGCATCCGCAGACCGGCGCCGTGCTGCGCGCCGATCGCTGGAACGAGCTGGACACCGGTGCGAGCGCCTACAGCCTCATGTACCCGCTGCACACCGGCGAGCTGGGCGGCCTCGTGCTGGAGATGCTGAACGCGCTGCTGGGGCTGGCGCTGGCGGCCTTGGCGGTGGCGGGGCTGTGGCTGTGGTGGCTGCGGCGGCGCCTTCTCAGAGCTTCTTCTCCCACCGCAGCTGCCACACCGTGAAGCTGCGCCCCAGGCTGTCCGTCGTGATGCGCTTGTCGGTGGTGGTGATGATGGTGCTGGTGTCGTAGTCCAGCGGCGCGAGGTTGGAGGCGGAGAGGCGCAGCTGGGTGTCGCGGTCGAGCGCCCAGGTGGCGGAGACGTCCAGCACGCGCTTGGTGGGCGTCACGCTCTGCTGGATCAGGGTCTGCTGAAGGGTGCCGCCGGGCGTCCAGTTCAGACCGGCGGCGAGCGTCAGAGGCAGGCTGCGCAGCTTGTAGTCGAAGCCGATATTGGCCGTGGCCTTGGGCTGCGAATCGATGCGGTTGTTGGGGCCGGGGATGCCGTCCACGCGCGAGCTGAAGAGGCTCAGGTTGCTGCGCAGGTTGAGGGGCAGGGCGTCCTCGATGAACTCGTCCAGGCGGAACTTGGCCTCTAGCTCCAGGCCGAAGGTCTTGGCGCTGCCAATGTTCTGCGGGCGCGCGACCCAGCGCGGCACCGGGGCCCAGGAGACGGTCTCCAGCCGGGTCTCGGTGCGGATCAGGTCGCTGATGTGGCGGTAGAAGAAGTTCGCGCTCAGCACGCCGCCCTTGACCAGGTAGCGCTCGAAGGCGAGCTCCACGCCGGTGGCCATCTCGGGGCGCAGCGCCGGGTTGCCGCTGCGGTCCGGATACTGGACCTGGTTGGGGCCGCAGCTGCCGTCGGCCGGGCAGGGGTACTCGCTGTTGATGCTGGGCCGCGCGATCAGGTCCTGCAGCTGCGGCGAGCGGTAGCTGCGGGTGAGGCTCATGCGGACCTGGTTGCGGCTCTTCTCGTCCGGCTTCCAGACGGCGTGCAGCAGCGGGGTCCAGACGCTGGACCGGTTGCTCACCGCATAGTTGGCGGCATCGCTCTTGGTCTCGATGCCTTCCCAGCGCAGGCCGGCGTAGAACGCCCAGTGCGGGCCCATGGACCACTCGTCCTGCCCGTAGGCGGCGAGCCGGCGGACCGATGCCGAGAGGTTGTCCCCGAAGTCGGCCAGCTCGGGGCGGGGCCGGCCGTTCTGCAGGCTCAGGCGGGTCTGGTCGCGGGTCTGGCTCTCGACTTCCAGGCCGCCCACCAGGCTGTGTTCGTTTTCCAGCTGGCGCGAGACCTTGGCGTTCAGGCTCCAGTGGCCGTCATGGCCATTGACCGTGTCTTCCAGCGTGCGCGAGCCGGTGCTGCCGACGAACTCCTGACGCAGCGTGGTCGAGTCCATCAGCGCGCGGCCCAGGCCGATCCGCAGGTCCAGGCGGGTGTCCGGGTCCAGCTTCTTCTGCAGCTGGGTGTTGAGGCGCAGCATCTTGAACTGGCTGCGGCCCTCGGTCTGGGCGCTGTCGTAGGGCAGGGGCAGGCCGTCGCTGCGTTCGCCCTGCTGGCGCTGCTGGCTGCTGCTCTGACCCTTGTTGAGGCTGAGGAAGGGCTGGAGGGAGAAGGTGTCGCCCTCGCCCAGCCGCCATTGCAGGCGGCCATTGGCATTGAGCATCTTGCGTTCGTCGCGGCTGCTGCCGGTGCTGCTCAGCACGCGTGTGGGACCGCCGTGCAGATCCTCGGCCACCGTGCGGCCGTTCTGGTCGTCGTCATGCTTCGTCTGCATGGCATTGACCGCCAGGTTGTAGCTGCTGCCGGCATCGTCCAGCTTGTCGTTGCGCTGCCAGGAGAAGTTCGGGCTGAGATTGGATCGCTCCAGGGTGAGCCCGGCCCGCACGTCGTTGACCTTGCGCTGGTAGGCCTCGCGCAGCACCACGTTGATGGTGCCGGCGATGGCGCGGGCGCCGTATTCCGCGGTCGGGGCACGCATGATCTCGATGCGCTCCACCTGCTCCGGCGGCAGCTGGTCCAGCGAGAAGCCCGGCGGCATGCGTTCGCCGTTGACCAGGATCTGCGTGAAGCCGCCGCCCATGCCGCGCATGCGGATCTCGCCGCCGCGGCCCGGGCGGCCGCCGGTGGTGACGCCGGGCAGGCGCTTCATCACCTCGCCCAGGCTGTTGTCGCCGAACTTCTCGATCTCTTCGCGGCTGATCACGATCTTGGCGGCGGAGGCGGCGCGCCGGGTGGCGTCGTCGCTGGGGCCGCCGCTGACTTCGACCTTCTCCAGGGTCTGCCGCGCCTCAGCCGCGGGCTTGCGTTCGGCGGCGGACTTCACCGGAGCGCGCGGTGCACTGGCCGGCGCAGCGGGTGCAGGGGCCGCCTCCTGCGCCAGGGCGAGGTGGGCGCAGCCCATCAGGCTGAGGCTCAGGCAGAGGCCGCGCAGGGCGAATCGGGGCGAGGAAGGCTCGGAGGGCAGGGCGGAGAAGGGCGACATGGTGACTGCAGGCAGGAACACAGCGGCGGCGGCGGACTGTGCATTTTCGTGGACGGCCGAGCGGGGGGAGGGGGCTGGCCTTGCAGCGTTCAGGGCGATCACTGCACGGGGCGAAGCATCGCACGCGCACCGGGCCCTGACGTTTGGCATGCCCGCCTTTTTAACTTCTTTACAGGCGCTTCACAGCGGCCGTGAAGGGCATTGCCGCCCCACAAAAGCAAAGGGCCACCGTGGGTGGCCCTGCTACCGGACAGGGCCAAGGCCCTGACGGATCATTCCGCGCTGGTCACGGGTTCCAGTACTCTGCCCTATGTTGCAGCCGATTTCTCGCGTCCTGATGCTTCGCATTGTGCGCGTCGTTTGTGTCAGCGATTTGACGAGCAGCAAGGTTTTCGCAGGCCAAAGAAGAGGACCTCCCGCGGCCAGGGCCAGGGAGGTCCAAGGTCAGTCTGGACCCCACTGCAGCGAATCGGGCCGGGGTGCCGGGGGCTGACGAGGAGACAAGCAGTGCATGCGCCAGGGGTCAGGTCTTGCCGCACAGGCGCGATCAGCGGGCGCCTGGCGAGTAGATCTGGTCAAAGACGCCGCCATCGTCGAAGTGCGCCTTCTGGGCCTGGCGCCAGCCGCCGAAGAGCTCGTCCACGGTGAAGAGCTGCACCGGGGCGAACTGCCTGGCGTACTTGGCAGCGATCTTGGCGTCGCGGGGGCGGTAGTAGTGGCGGGCGGCGATCTCCTGGCCCTCGGGGCTGTAGAGGTACTCCAGATAGGCCTGCGCCTGCTTGCGGGTGCCGCGCTTGTCCACCACCTTGTCCACCACGGCCACGGGCGGCTCGGCCAGCACGGAGAGGCTGGGCGTGACGATCTCGAAGCGGTCCTTGCCCAGCTCCTTCACCGCCAGGTAGGCCTCGTTCTCCCAGGCGATCAGCACGTCGCCGATGCCGCGCTCGACGAAGGTGGTGGTGGAGCCGCGCGCACCGGAGTCCAGAACCTTGGTGTTGGCATAGATGCGCTTGACGAAGGCCTTGGCCGATTCGGCATTGCCGCCCGGCTGCTTGAGCGCATAGCCCCAGGCCGCCAGGTAGTTCCAGCGCGCGCCGCCCGAGGTCTTGGGGTTGGGCGTGATGACGTCGACGCCGCTGCGCGCCAGGTCCGGCCAGTTCGCGATCTTCTTGGGGTTGCCCTTGCGCACCAGGAAGACGATGGTCGAGGTGTAGGGGCTGGCGTTGTGGGGCAGGCGCTTCTGCCAGTCGGCGGGCAGCAGCTTGGCGGCGTCGTGCAGGGCGTCGATGTCATAGCCCAGGGCCAGGGTCACGACATCGGCCTCCAGGCCGTCGATCATCGAGCGTGCCTGTTTGCCTGAGCCGCCGTGCGACTGCTTGATGGACACCGTCTCGCCGGCCTTGGCCTTCCAGTGCTTCGCAAAGGCAGCGTTGAAGTCCTGGTAGAGCTCGCGGGTGGGGTCGTAGGAAACGTTGAGCAGCTGGGTCTGGGCCTGAGCGAGGCCGGCGAGACTCAGGAGCAGCGCGCCAAGGGCCAGGCGGCGGAGCAGGGGATGTGTTGGCATGGACGGCGGGGATTGTTGGAGTTCGGGGGACAGGTCTTGCGTCCTGTGCTGCCTATTCTTCCCAAGCCTGTCGTTGCCGTCCTCCAAGAAAAACTGCAAAGCAATGGAGGAAAACGAGGGTGCTCAGGCCTCGTCGCCCAGGGCCTCCCGGATGCGCTCTTCGCTGAGGCCGGCCACGCACTCTTGCAGGAATCGATAGGCGTAGCCGCGCAGGTAGTGCCCCTTCTTCAGCGCCAGATGCGTGGTGTTGGTGGGGAAGAGCTGGGAGGCGTCCAGCAGTCGCAGGCCGGCGTCGCGCTGCGGCTCGAAGGCCATGGAGGCGATGATGCCCAGGCCCAGCCCGACCTGCACGTAGGTCTTGATCACGTCCGCGTCCAGCGCGGATAGCACGATGTCCGGCGCCAGCCCGGCCTGCGCGAAGGCAGCGTCGATGCGCGCGCGGCCGGTGAAGCCCTCGTGGTAGGTGATCAGCGGCTGCTCGGCCAGGGCCTCCAGCGTCAGCGGCGCACGCGTCAGCGCGTGGCCCTCGGGTACGACGACCGCGTGGTGCCAGTCATAGAAGGGGAAGGTGGCGAAGGACGGGTCTTCGCCCAGCGCTTCGGTGGCGATGCCGATGTCGGCCTCGCCGGACCGCAGCAGGCTGACGATCTCCGCCGGGTTGGCCTGCAGCAGCACCAGGTGCACCTTGGGGAAGGCCGCCTTGAAGCGGGCGACGACCTGCGGCAGCGCATAGCGGGCCTGCGTGTGCGTGGTGGCGATGGTCAGCTGACCGGCCTCGGCATCGGCGAACTGATCGGCCAGGCGCTTGATGTTGCGCGCATCCTGCAGCATGCGGTCGACGATGACCGCCAGCTCCTTGCCCGGCGCCGTGAGCCCCAGCAGGCGCTTGCCGCGCCGCACGAAGAGCTCCACGCCCAGCTCGTCCTCCAGGTCCTTGATGTGCTTGGACACGCCGGACTGCGAGGTGAACAGCGCCGCCGCGACCTCGGTCAGATTGAAGTTCTGCTGGACGGCCTCGCGGATGATGCGCAGCTGCTGGAAGTTCATCGCGCAGCGCCCGTCAGGCGGCCTCGAACAGGGACAGTCGCGAGGCCTGCAGCTGCACGTGCTGGCCTGGCTGCAGCCGCAGCTGTGCGGCCTGCTCGCGGCTCAGTTCGGCCTCCAGGTGCTGGCCGCCGGGGCCGCGCAGCTCAACGCGCGCCGCTGCGCCGAAGCTCAGTACGCGGTCCACGGTGGCGGGCAGGCCTTGCGCCTGACCGTCGGTGAGGATCTGCAGCTCGTGCGGACGGGCATAGGCCAGCACGCGGCCCTGGGCCTGCAGGCCGCCGCCATGGCGCAGCTGCTGCTCGCCGATGTGCAGCACCGACCCTTGCGCCTCGCCCTCGAAGCGGTTGACTGCGCCGAGGAAGCCGTAGACGAAGGGCGTGGCCGGATGCTCCCAGACCTCCTGCGGCGAGCCCACCTGCTCGACCCGGCCATGGTCCATCAGCACGATGCGGTCGGCCACCTCCAGCGCCTCTTCCTGGTCGTGCGTGACGAAGATGCTGGTGATGTGCAGCTCGTCGTGCAGGCGGCGCAGCCAGCGGCGCAGCTCCTTGCGCACCTTGGCGTCCAGCGCGCCGAAGGGCTCGTCCAGCAGCAGCACGCGGGGTTCCACGGCCAGGGCGCGGGCCAGGGCGATGCGCTGGCGCTGGCCGCCGGAGAGCTGGGGCGGGTAGCGGTCGGCCAGCCAGTCCAGCTGCACCAGGTTCAGCAGCTCGTGCACCTTCTTCTTGATCTCCGCCTCGCTGGGGCGCTCCTTGCGCGGCTTCACCCGCAGGCCGAAGGCCACGTTGTCGTAGACGGTCATGTGGCGGAACAGGGCGTAGTGCTGGAACACGAAGCCGACCTGGCGCTCGCGCACATGGGTGTCGGAGGCGTCCGCGCCGTCGAGCAAGACCTGACCCCGGTCGGGCGTCTCCAGCCCGGCGATGATGCGCAGCAGCGTGGTCTTGCCGCAGCCGGACGGGCCCAGCAGGGCCACCAGCTCGCCGGTGGGGAAGTCCAGGCTCACGTCGCCCAGGGCGGTGAAGTCGCCGAACTGCTTGTGGATGTTGCGGACCTGGATGCTCATGCTTCCTCCTTTGCGGCGCGTGCAGCCACGGCGGCGCGCCATTCGACAAATTGTTTGAGTCCGAGCGTCACGAGTGCCAGCAGCGCCAGCAGCGAGGCCACGGCGAAGGCGGCGGCGAACTGGTACTCGTTGTAGAGGATCTCGACGTGCAGGGGCAGGGTGTTGGTCTGGCCGCGGATGTGGCCGGACACCACGGACACCGCGCCGAACTCGCCCATGGCGCGGGCATTGCACAGGATCACGCCGTACAGCAGGCCCCACTTGATGTTGGGCAGGGTGACGTGCCAGAAGGTCTGCCAGCCGCTGGCGCCCAGCACCGTGGCGGCCTCCTCCTCGTCGCGGCCCTGGGCCTGCATCAGCGGGATCAGCTCGCGGGCCACGAAGGGAAAGGTCACGAAGACCGTGGCCAGCACGATGCCCGGCACGGCGAAGATGATCTTGAGGTCATGCGCCTGCAGCCAGGGCCCGAACCAGCCCTGCGCGCCGAAGAGCAGCACATAGATCAGGCCGGCCACCACCGGCGAGACCGAGAAGGGCAGGTCGATCAGCGTGATCAGCAGCTGCTTGCCGCGGAAGTCATGCTTGGCGATGGCCCAGGCGGCGCTGACGCCGAAGACCAGGTTCAAGGGCACGGCGATGACGGTGGCGATCAGCGTGAGCTTGATGGCCGAGAGCGCGTCCTCCTCGATCAGTGCGGCCAGGTAGACGTCAAACCCTTTGCGCAGGGCCTCGGTGAACACGGCCACCAGGGGCAGGATGAGGAAGAGGGCGAAGAAGCCCAGGCCGAGCGCCAGCAGGGTCCAGCGCACCCAGGGCGCCTCACGCGTGGCGGGGTTGCTCTGGTAGCGGCCTCTCGGGCGCTGCCCCAGGGCCATTGTTGTTGATCCGCTCATGGATGTCGTGGCTCCAGCTGATTCTGTCGAGCGACACCCGAGGATCCGGCTTCGCCGGTCCTTCGGGTGTGCCCCCTTGAGGGGGCGCGCGAAGCGCGTAGGGGGTGGGTCATTTCCGACGTGCCGACCAGGCCTGCAGCCCGTTGATGCTCAGCAGCAGCACGAAGCTGAACAGCAGCATCACGGTGGCGATGGCGGTGGCGCCCACGTAGTCGTATTGCTCCAGCTTGGAGATGATCATCAGCGGCGTGATCTCGCTGACCAGCGGAATGTTGCCGGCGATGAAGATCACCGAGCCGTACTCGCCCACCGCGCGGGCGAAGGCCAGCGCGAAGCCGGTCAGCAGGGCCGGGGTCAGCGTGGGCAGCACCACGTAGCGGAAGGTCTGCCAGCGGTGCGCGCCCAGCGAGGCGGCGGCTTCCTCCAGCTCGGTCTCCATGTCCTCCAGCACCGGCTGCACGGTGCGCACGATGA
Organism: Burkholderiaceae bacterium; assembly: GCA_041913905.1. Lineage (GTDB taxonomy): Bacteria > Pseudomonadota > Gammaproteobacteria > Burkholderiales > Burkholderiaceae_C > Roseateles_B. The sequence continues at coordinate 37,800 of JAYSEK010000032.1, forward strand.
AGGGCAGGCCGATGAAGATCAGCGCCACCAGCACGCCCAGCGGGGTGAAGGCCACCTTGATGTCATGCGGGGCCAGCAGCGAGCCCACCCAGCCATTGGGCGCGTACAGCGCCGTCAGCGCGATGCCCGCCACCGCGGTGGGCAGGGCGAAGGGCAGGTCCACGAAGGCGTCCACCAGCTTCTTGCCCGGGAACTCATAGCGCACCAGGCACCAGGCCAGGATCAGGCCGAAGACGAGGTTGATGCCCGCGGCCAGCAGTGCGGCGCCAAAGCTGAGCTTGTAGGACGCGAGCACCCGCGGCGAGGTGGCCGCGGCCCAGAAGGCCTCGAAGCCATGGCCGGCCGATTTCAGGAACACGGCAGCCAGCGGGATCAGCACCAGCAGCGAGAGGTAGAAGAGCGTGAAGCCCAGCGTCGGGCCGAAGCCCGGGAGCACACGGCGGCGCTTCGGGATCGGCACGGCGGCGGCCTGATCGGGAGAAAGGACGGCGGTGGTCATGGCATGCGCGCGGGGTCAGGTCTCAACGCTTGAGGGTGCTGACGATCTGGTCGTACGTGCCCCCGTCCGCAAAGTGGGTCTTGCTCACCTTGGACCAGCCGCCCAGCAGTTGGTCGACGCTGAAGAGCTTGAGGTCGGCATAGCGCTGCGCATGGCGTTTGAACACGGCGGCGTCGCGCGGGCGGAAGTTGTTCTTGGCGATGATCTCTTGCGCCTCGGGCGTGTAGAGGAAGTCCAGGTAGGCCTTGGCCAGGGCGGTGTTGCCCTTCTTGGCGGCGACCTTGTCGACGATGGCCACGGGCGCCTCGGCCTCGATGGAGACGCTGGGCGCGACCACGTCGAACAGGCCCTTGCCGAACTCGTTCTCGATCAGCTCGGCCTCGGCCTCGAAGGTCAGCAGCACGTCGCCGATGCCGCGCTGGGTGAAGGTGGTGGTGGCACCGCGACCACCGCCGTCCAGCACGGGCACGTTGGCGAAGATCTTGCCGACGAGCTCGCGCGCCTGGGCCTCGCTGCCGCCCTTGGCGATCACGCTGCCCCAGGCTGCCAGATAGCTGTAGCGGCCGTTGCCGGTGACCTTGGGGTTGGGAATGATGACCTGCACGCCGGGCTTGGCGAGGTCGTTCCATTCCTTGATGCCCTTGGGGTTGCCCTTCTTCACCAGGAACACGATGGTGGAGGTATAGGGCGCGGCGTTGTGGGGGAAGCGCTGGCGCCAGTCGGTGGGGGTCAGGCCCTTCTCGGCCAGCTGGTCGACGTCGGTGGCCTGGTTCATCGTGACCACGTCGGCCTCCAGGCCGCCGATCACCGAGCCGATCTGCTTGCTGGAGCCGCCATGCGACTGGTTCAGCACCACGCTCTGGCCGGTCTTGGCCTTCCAGGCGGCGGCGAAGGCGGGGTTGATCTGCTTATAGAGCTCGCGGGAGACGTCGTAGCTGACGTTGAGCAGCCCCGGCTCGGCTGCCTGCGCCGGCATCAGCATCGCGGCCAGGGGCAGGGCGGCGGCGAGCAGCAGGGAGCGGCGGGGCAGGGCGGTGCGCAACGACATGACAGGATCCTTTGTGGCAATGAAGCGCCAATGTGCCCAAAGTCCCTTATTCGATAAACGATAGTTTTTGTATTTGCTTATCCGGAATAAGCATTGATGCGGGGTGAATATGGCGGAGCGTGCAGGCGCTGAGCCATTCGCTGGGCGGGGCCACGCCAGGCAGCGTGGGAGGCCCTCCATGCTCTCGTGCCCGGCGGGCCCCGGCTGTTTACACTGCTGGCCGTGCGATCCGGCCCCGTGCACGGCCCATGCAGGCCGTCTGCCTAGTCCTGGGCCATGGCGTGCTGGGTCGCAGTGTTCCGGGAGACAGCATTTCGCGCGTCGGGCGCGTTGGACTGGGCATGCATGCCTCCCCGCTGAAGTGAAAACCCACCGTTGCATGCCCCGGAAGCGACTGGCACAGTCAGCGGCCTGGGAGGTGCAGGTTTGCACGAGAATTTAATACTGTATGAAACAACAGTTAATCGACCGATTGTGGATGCCGATCAAGGACTTGCACGCGCACAGTCGCGGTTGGTTAAGCGGCAAGCTGCTGAGTTCTGCAGCATACTGCGCTGGATAGACCAATAGTTGGCCAGACACTGAATGAACGAAGTGCCCGAACTTAGTCCCGACGCCTTGCGAGCTGAGCGAGCCAGAGACGGCGAGCTAACCGGAGATTGGTTTTGCGAGCTTGCAGATGATGTGGAAGTGGTCGTGTCAGGTGATGGCGCGGCGCCCGCGCAGGTGTCCATTGAACTCGCCAATAGAGTGCTGCCGCACCGCAATTACTTGCTTTCGAGAGGGATTCAGTTGCTTGAGGAATTCATGAGGGATAAGGGTACTTGGCATCTCGTTACCGTTGACTTCGCCAAAAAGGCGCGACAACAGGAATGCCACTTTGTCCTTTCACTCGGATTCGAAGCGGCGCATGATCCCTATGACTATGGCTACACGTACTTCGACGTTTGTTTCATCCAGTACGACCGCGCGCCGAAGTCGGATATGCATGGTCGGCCAATCAAGTTCGTCGTCGGCTTCCATTAGTAGTGCGGTGCTGGCCAACCTTTCTCTGCAGCCGACCTGCGCCAGCTTCGCTGGCTTGGTCGGCTGAGCTCAAACATTGGATTCCCCCAAACCCTATGGCGACCATGATCGAGCCAGACGAAGAGCAGAACGTCGCAACACTGGTTCTTCCAGAGGATTACGTGAAAAATCCGAACCAGATCGCGCGCGTATCCTCGCAGAGAATCATCTTTATCAAGCGGAAGGAGTTCTCCTTGTCGCCTTTTGAGCTCATCGAGTTGCCGGTTAGCGCCTGCTCGGCTGTTTCATACGAGCAGAAGCTTGCTCTTGCACGCATGGTTGCCGGTATCGCTCTTGTTGCCTTGGTCGTCACATTCTTCCTTATGGGCGAGGTTGAGGCGGGCACATATGTGCCCGTTGGCCTTCTTGGCCTGGCCGTTGTCATCGGCATCAGTCTTGCGCTTGGCGTGAAGCGCCACCGCCTTGTCTTCACTGTTGGCGGCAAGAAGTTCAAATGGCAGTCCAAGGCAGGCGACTTCAAGTACAAGACTGCCAGCGTCGAGCGAGTTCTCGGGTTCGCGCGGGAGCGCGGGCTTCTTGCGCCTATCAAGGCTCAGAAATGAGGGGAATCTAACCCATCTACAGGGACTTCCCGGTTAATCAAGCCGTTTGATGCAGATTGCTTTTGATGGTCGCCTTTGCAGTTTTCCCTCAAGATCCGAGTCCGGTTTCGGCGCAGCGCCACAGAGAACAGACGGCACATCTACAGGCGGCCTTGTTGCGCTCGGATGTCGGCGCGGGCCAAGATACCAAGCGCTCAGCAGGGCTCCATTCACTCGCCGCCGTCGCCACCACTGGCGCGGCACAGGGTTAGTCGAGCTGACCTGCTGCCGGTCTGACCTGTGTGATGCATCTTCGAATGCATGTCTTCAGGGAGGAACTGTTGATGAGGCGAGAGACGATTCATGCGGGTGCAGTGTCAGGTCTTGCCAGCCTCAAGTCGGGTTTGACCGATACCAGGCCGCGAACTTGTCGGGGGCCAGCGCCTTGGTGAACACGACACGGCCGCTCGTATCCACCGCGTGCGTACCTGGATAACCCGCTTGGCCAGATCCACCCCGACTCGGGTAATCTCGTTCATAGACTTCCCCTTTCAGATGGCTGCAGATTGATGACGTTGGTCACCACCAATCTTGGCGCATCGACGCCGTTTGCCGGCAGGTGGGAAGTCCCTTCGTATTCCATCGAGCCGACTTCCGTCGGAAAGCCGCTCGAGGCCCAGCTTTAAAATTAGATTCCACAGTTTTGAGACCAAATGACGAAAGTTGCGCCGCTACTACTTGCCGTAGCCTTTTTTGTCGCGCCGAGCGCCTATGCCCAGAAATCCGCGGACGAGCCGTCGTTCCGAGCCAATTCATTCTGGGTATATGAGATTGCGTCACACAGTGAGCGTGGCGACTACCAGCTGCGCCTGCAGTGGACGCTTTTGTATCAAAACCGAGAAGACAATTGGGTCTTCGCGCGCGCCAAGCCTGACAGTGAGTTGCCTCCGAGTACGGTAAGGCAAATCACTGGCGTTACCGATACCGCGTGGAGCGGCCGAGATGCTACTGGGCCAGCAATGCGGGAGCGTCGTGTCTTGTCATTCCCACTTCAGGCCGGAAAAACTTGGTCCACGCACTACACCTACGCTCGGGATAATTCGACCGTTCAATGTGAGCATCATGCACGGGAATGGGAATCAATCAAAACTCATGCGGGTGAATTTGAGGCAATTAGGGTCGAGTACCGATGCGCGAAAGTGCGCGACGGCATAGTTAGCGAACTAGCGCAGGACGAAGTTGTCAAGGTCACTAAGTGGTACGCGCCGGCAGTCCAAAACGTCGTTAGAGAGAATATGCTGTTCCCGAACGGCGGATACACCAAGTTTGAACTGTCCAGTTACAGCTTGGCGAAGTAGATGCGCGCAGCGTCTAACATTTTTTACAGGGACTTCCCGGTTAAGCTTGCAAGCCGCTGATTTCTGCAGCACACTGTGCTGGATAAACCAATAATTAGGACCAAACAAAATGACGGGCAAGCCAAAAGTAGTTATCCACAAGGAACGTACGGTCCATACGTATTCGGAGCTCTGGCATGCTTCGCATTGCGTGCTCGAGTCTGGGCTTGAGCAACCTAAAGGCTCTACCTGGCAATTTCTATCCAGCATCATCCTCACAGCATTTGCATTTGAAGCTTATCTTAACCACGTCGGACCGGGAACAATCGCGTGTTGGAAACAACTTGATAGATTGCCGCCTTGGTCAAAATTTGAGCTCTTGTGCGAGGCGCTAAACGTCAAGTTTCAAGAAGGATCTGGCGTTAGGCCTCTTCAGACAGTTGCGAAGCTACTCGACTTCCGAAATACGATTGCGCACGGCAGGAGCGTGGAAATAAAGAGCAAGCCAGAGGTGCGCTTGGCTGATGACCGGTTGGACGCCTATCTTGGTCAACAGCCGCTGACAAACTGGGAACAACTAATCCAGAACTCCGATTTTGCTCAGCGAGTCCGGGAAGATGTTGAGGCCGTGCTAACTAAGCTACAAGAGACTCGAACTGACAAGAAAGAACACCTTTTTACCTTCGGAATGGGGCTCCATGAAGCCACCCTAATCGAACGCTAATTGTCAGGACCCGGGAGGTCATGCCATCGCTTTCGGAACAATTCCGGCGAACGCTCTCGCCATGATTTGAGCGCCTGAACGGCCGCTTCTCGACGCCACCTGCGGCAAACCGAAGGACCGCTCCCCCTGCCACGCCACCCGAAGGTCCGGCCAGACGGACGACGGGCCCGGCTTGCCAGCCGCTCCCCCTCACACCGCCGCCAACGCCCGCTCCAGATCCCGCCGCAAGTCGTCAATGTGCTCGATGCCGATCGAGAGCCGCACCGTGTCCTCCCCCACGCCGGCCTGGTCCAGCTCGGCCGGCGAGAGCTGGCGGTGCGTGGTGGAGGCGGGGTGCGTGGCCAGGGACTTGGCGTCACCGATGTTGACCAGCCGGGTGAAGAGCTGCAGGGCGTCCAGGAAGCGGGCGCCGGTGGCCCGTGCGTCCTGACCCGGGGCAGACTTCAGGCCGAAGGTCAGCAGGCCCGAGGCCTGGCCGGACAGGTACTTCTGCACCAGGGCATGGTCCGGGTGCTCGGGCAGGCCGGCGTAGTTGACCCAGGCCACCTTGGGATGCTGCTTCAGGTGCTCGGCCACGGCCCGCGCGTTCTGGCTGATGCGGTCCAGGCGCAGGGCCAGGGTCTCGATGCCCTGCAGGATCAGGAAGGCATTGAAGGGCGACAGCGCCGCGCCGGTGTTGCGCAGGGGCACGACGCGGGCCCGGGTGATGTAGGCCGCAGCGCCGGCGGCCTGGGTGTAGACCACGCCGTGGTAGCTCGGGTCGGGCTCGTTCAGGCGCTTGAAGCGGGCCTTGTGCTGCGCCCACGGGAAACGGCCCGAATCGATGATGGCGCCGCCCACCGCCGCGCCATGGCCGCCCAGGTATTTGGTCAGCGAGTGCACGACGATGTCCGCGCCATGTTCGATGGGCCGGCACAGGTAGGGGCTGGGCACGGTGTTGTCCACGATCAGCGGCACGCCGTGGCGGTGCGCCACCTCGGCGATGCGGGCGATGTCCGTCACGTTGCCCTGCGGATTGCCCAGGGATTCGACGAACACGGCCTTGGTGCGCTCGTCGATCAGGCGCTCGAAGCTCTCGGGCTGGCGGTAGTCGGCGAAGCGGGTGGTGATGCCCAGCTGGGGCAGGGTGTGGGCGAAGAGGTTGTAGGTGCCGCCATAAAGCGCGCTGGAGGCCACGATGTTGTCACCCGCCTCGGCGATGGTCTGGATCGCATAGGTGACGGCCGCCTGGCCCGAAGCCAGGGCCAGCGCGCCGATGCCGCCTTCCAGCGCGGCCAGGCGCTGCTCCAGAACGCCGGTGGTCGGGTTGTTGATGCGGGTGTAGATGTGGCCCTCGGCCTTGAGATCGAAGAGGTCGGCCGCATGCTGGGCACTGTCGAAGGCGTAGGCCACGGTCTGGTAGATGGGCACGGCCACGGCGCGGGTGACGGGGTCCGGTGCGTAGCCGGCATGCACGGCCTGGGTTTCGAAGCGCCACTGGGCATCGCGAGCGCTTGCGGGGGCTGGGGCTGGGGCTGCGGTTGGGGCATTGGTCTGGGTCATGGCCTCTCCTGATAGGACGTTGGATGCGCGAAAGGAGCGCCGAGCCTAGCGCCTGAAAGCAGCGGACGTCACTGCAATAGTTGCCAAGGGACGCTTCGGATTCGCCGATGCCGCGGCGGCGGCTCGATGGCTGGCGTAGCATCCGCTGCGCCATGCATGCCTCGACACCACCTCCTGCATCCAGCGTTCCGCCTGCGCACCCAGGCCTGCGCGAAGCGCTGCGCTATTGGCTCAAGCTGGGTTGCATCAGCTTCGGCGGGCCCGCGGGCCAGATCGCCCTCATGCACGAGGAGCTGGTGCAGCGCCGGCGCTGGATCAGTGAGCGCCGTTTCCTGCATGCGCTGAACTACTGCATGGTGCTGCCCGGCCCGGAGGCGCAGCAGCTGGCGACCTACATCGGCTGGCTGCTGCATGGCTCGGTGGGGGGCATCGCGGCGGGGGCGCTGTTCGTGCTGCCGTCGCTCGTGCTGCTGATCCTGCTGTCCTGGCTCTACATGGCCTATGGACAGCTGGACTGGGTGGCGGGCCTGTTCTACGGCGTGAAGCCGGCCGTGACCGCCCTGGTTGCTCAGGCCGCCTGGCGCATCGGCCAGCGCACGCTGCGCAAGGCCTGGCTCTGGGCCACGGCCGCGCTGGCCTTTGTTGCACTGGCCGTGCTCAAGCTGCCCTTTCCCGCCATCGTCGCGGCTGCAGCAGCCCTGGGCTGGGTGCTGGGTCGCTGGCGTCCAGCTCTGGTGCAGGCGGCGGGCGGCCATGGCACTGCCGTGGCGGCGGCGCATCCGCCGGCCGTCATCGACGACCACGGCCCGCGGCCCGCACACGTCGGCTTTCGCTGGCCGCGCCTGCTGCGGCAGTTGGGCGTCGCCGCGCTGCTGTGGGGCCTGCCTTTTGCCCTGCTGTGGGCCTGGCAGGGCGCCTCGGGGCCCTACACGCAGATGGCCTGGTTCTTCACCAAAGCGGCCCTGCTGACCTTCGGCGGGGCCTACGCGGTGCTGCCCTACGTCACGCAGGCGGCGGTCACGCAGTTTCGCTGGCTGAGCCCCGGCCAGGTGATGGACGGCCTGGCGCTGGGCGAGAGCACGCCGGGGCCGCTGATCATGGTCGTGGCCTTCATTGCCTTTGTCGGCGGCTGGCAGTCCGCGGCGCTGCAGGCGGGATGGGCCGCCGTGGTGGGGCGCGAGTCGGCAGCGCTGGCCGCAGGTGTGGTGGCGGCGCTGCTGGTCAGCTGGTTCACCTTCCTGCCGTCCTTCGTGTTCATCCTGCTGGGAGCTCCGCTGGTGGAGGCGACCCACCAGGACCTGCGCATCACCGGCCCGCTGACGGCCATCACCGCGGCGGTGGTGGGCGTGATCCTCAACCTGGCGCTCTTCTTCGCGCTGCACGTGATCTGGCCGCAAGGCCTTGCGGCGGCGCCGGACCCGATGGCCCTGCTGCTCATGGCCGCCGCCGGCCTGGCCTTGATGCGCTTCAGGCGCGGCGTGCTGGAGGTGGTGGCCGCCTGCGCCTTGCTGGGCATGACCTGGCACCTGGGGTGGCCTTGAATGCGCACCGGGCCATTGAATGCGTTGCCGCCGCCCCGGCCCAGGCGCGCCGGAGCCGCCCCCTGATCCGGTGGCACGGCTGGGCAGCCCGGCCCATCGCGGCGTAGACTTGCCGTTCAGATCGCGCGGGGCCGCCCCATGCAGCCCACGAGCGACGGCCAGGGAGCTGTGCTGACAGCCCTGCCTGCTTGGCGGGGCATGGAGCGGGCCATGAACGCCATTCCTCGCTGGTCGTTTGCCTTGGTCATGGGCTGCTGCAGTGCCGGGGCCTGCTGCCAGGGCGCCGGGAGTTCGCCGGCCCCCCAGTCTTCCCAGACGTCGCTCCTGGACCTCGACCTCGATGCGCTGACCCGGCTCGAGGTGCGCAGCGCCACCGGCTTTCGCATGAGCGCGCGTGAGGCGCCGGCGGTGGTCTCCGTGATCACCTCGCAGCAGATGGAGGCCCTGGGCGCCTGGACGGTGGAGGAGGCGCTGCAGGGCGTGCCGGGCCTGCACGTCTCGGCCAAGAACCGCAACGCCCTCTTCGTGATCCGGGGCATGTACACCTTTGACAACCCGCAGGTGCTGGTCACGCTCAACGACGTGCCCGTCAACGAGCCGTTCTCGGGTGCGCTGGGTTCCGGCCTGCAGATCCCGCTGAGCGCCGTGGAGCGCATCGAGGTGGTGCGCGGGCCGGGCTCGGCGGTGTTCGGGGCCGACGCGTTTGCCGGCGTGCTGAACATCGTCACCCGCGACCCGCTGCATGAGCCGGAGAGCGCTGCCGGCGTGTCGCTGGGCGACTTCCGTTCCGGCGGCTGGTGGGTGCGCAAGACCACCCGGCTGGGCGAGTGGGGCCTGATGGCCGCGCTGGAAGGCCGGCGTACCAGCGGAGACCGCGGCCGCGTCATCCCCTCGGACCTGCAGACCTTCTTCGACCAGATCTTCGGCAGCCGCGCGACCCTGGCGCCCGGACCCTTGGACACACAGCATCGCTCGACCAATCTCCACGTCGAGCTGGCGCGCAGCGACCTGCAGCTGCGCCTGTGGCACTACCGCGCCGACGGCATGGGCGCGGCCTGGGGCGCGGCGGGCGCGCTGGACCCCGCCTCCACCGCCGATTCGCGGCAGACGCTGCTGGAGATGCGCTACACCCTGCCCGGCAGCAGTGCCGATTCCCAGCAGATGCTGCAGGCCAGCTGGACCAACTTCTGGTACGACAGCCGCTACCACGTCTTCCCGGCCGGCGCCGTGCTGCCGGTGAACGCCGCCGGCGATCTCTTCGGTCCCGACGCGAGCCTGATGCGCTTCGACGAAGGCGTGATCGGCAACCCGGGCAATGAGCTGAACATCTATCGCCTGGGCTGGGAGTGGAACTTCAAGCCATCGCCCGCGCACCGCTGGCGGCTGGCGCTGGGCGCCGTCCGCCAGCGCTTCCACGCCTGGGAAGCGAAGAACTTCAGCAACGGCGGCCATCCCGGGCAGGTGCTGGACGTGACCGGCACGTCCTACGTCTACGCGCCGGACCTGAAGCGCAGCTTCCACTACGTCTCGGTGCAGGACGTGTGGCGCTGGAGCCCGCAGGCCGAGCTCACCTTGGGCGTGCGGGCGGACGACTACAGCGACTTCGGCCGCACGGTCAACCCGCGGGCCTCGCTGGTCTGGCAGCACGGGCCGACGCTGAGCTCGAAGTGGCTCTATGGCCGTGCCTTCCGCGCGCCTTCGATGAAGGAGCAGTATGTGGCCTCCAATCCGGTGAACATCGGGTCCAAGACCCTGAAGCCGGAAACCGTCCAGACCTGGGAATGGCAGCTGGACTGGACCCCCAGCGGCCAGTTCAGCGCGCGCCTGGCCTTGTTCCGCTATGCGATGCGCGACCTCATCCGCCTGACCAGCGGCGTGTACCGCAATGTGGGCTCGCTGCGCGGGCCCGGCGCCGAGACCGAGCTGGAGTGGCGGCCCAGCGAAGCCACCCGCCTGGGCCTCGTGCATTCCCTGCAGCGGGCCCACGATGACCAGGGCCAACCCGCGCCCTACGCGCCGCGGCAAACCCTGCAGCTGAGCCTGGACCAGCGCCTGGGCGGCGACTGGCAGCTCAATGTGCAGCAGCGCTTCGTGGGCCAGCGGCCCCGCGAGCCCGGCAACGCCACCGCGCCGCTGCCCTCGTATCGCAGGCTGGACCTGAACCTGCGCCACCAGCCGCCGGGCAGTGCCTGGAGCTGGAGCCTGGGACTGCGCAATGCGCTGAACCAGGCAGCTGCCGAGCCCGTGGACACCGACGCCATCCCGGGCGACGCGCCGCAGGCCGGGCGGCAATGGCGGCTGGACGCGAGGGTCCGCTTTTGAACACCCGCAGCCCATGGCCCCGCACCTGCGCCGGCCTTGGGCTGGCCTTGCTGCTCGGCTTGGCCGGCGGCGGCGCGGTCTCGGCGGAAGAGTCGGCGGTGAGCGAGTACCGGTTGAAGGTCGCCTTCCTGTTCCGCTTCACCCAGTTCATCGAATGGCCCGCCTCCGCCTGGAGCCGGCCGGACGACGCCTTCGTTCTCTGCATCCTGGGCCCGGACCCCTTTGGCGAGGCCTTGCAGGAGCTGGGTTCGCGCCGCCACGGCAATCGCCCGCTGAGGCTGCAGTACCTGGCCACCGCCCGCGAGGCGCGCGGCTGCCAGCTGGTCTACGTGGACAAGCCCAGCCCGCGCGAACTGGGCGAGCTGCTGGCTGCGGTGCGCGACGCGCCGGTGCTGACCGTCTCCAGTGCGCCTGATTTCGCCGATGCGGGCGGCGGCCTGGGCTTCGTCCAGGCGCAGGGGCGGCTGCGTTTCGAGGTGAACCTGGACGGGCTGCGCCAATCCAGCCTGCGCCCCAGCGCCAAGCTGCTGGAGGTGGCGGCGCGTCTGGTGGGCCCGGTCAAGGGGAGGCCGGAATGAGCCGCTCACAGCCCTTGTCCGCCTGGCCCATACGCCGGCTGAGCCTGCTGCTCATCATGGGGGTGAGCCTGGCGGCGCTGCTTTTGTCCAGCGGCCTGCAGCTGTGGTTCGAGGCCCGCAGTGCCCGCCAGGCCCTGCAGGGCGAACTGCATTCGCTGGCCACGCTGCTGGCCAACCGCAGCACGGCCGCGCTGGCCTTTGACGACCCCGCCACGGCGCGCGAGAACCTTGACGCCCTGCAGGGCCTGCCGCATGTGATGCGAGGCTGCCTGTATGACGAGCAGGGGCGGCTGTTCGCGCATTTCGCGCGCAGCGGCACGGCGGACTGCCCGCCGCAGCTGCGCGGCTATGCCCTGCTGCCCGGCGATGTGCTGCTCACCGAGGTGCCTGTGAAGACGGATGCCCAGCGCCAGGGCCAGCTGCGCATCGAGGCCAGCCTGGAGCTGCTCCACCACCGGCTGTGGCAGCAGTTGCAGCTGCAGCTGCTGACCATTGCGCTGACCGCGGGCCTGGCCCTGCTGCTGGCCTCGCGCCTGCAGGGTCTGATCTCGCGGCCGCTGCGTGCGCTCAGTGCCGTGGCGCGCGAGGTGGTGAGCCAGGGCGACTACCGGACCCGCGCTGCGGCAGAAGGGCCTGCCGAGTTGCAGCAGCTGGCGCTGGCCTTCAACCAGCTGATGGAGACGGTGTCCGCCCAGCAGGCTTCGCTGGAAGCCTCCCGGCGTGCGGCGCTGGAGCAGCTGGCCTGGGCGCAGTCCAGCCAGGCCACGCTGTCCGGACTGGCGCGCTCGCCGGGGGCCGCCGCGGCGGACGTGCCGATGCTGATGCATGCCATGCTGCGGGCGCTGCCCGCCTTGCTGCCGGGCTGCTGCTATCGGCTGGGCGTGCAGTTCGCGCCGGGCGCGGGCGGCAAGCGCCTGGGGCAGCTGATGCGCTTCCCCCGCGGCGAACCGGAACCGGACAGCGTGCAGTCCGCCTGGGACTCGCCCGCCGTCCACGCCGGGCTGCAATGGCACCGTGCGGGCACGGGGCGCTGCCTGGCTGTCAGCCAGTGCACCGAGGATCCGAGGCTGGATGCCCAGGCGCGCCAGGCTCTGGATGAAGCCGCGGTCGGCGCCTTCCTGTGGGCCTCGGCCGGTGCGGCCAACTCCGACACGCTCGCCTTTGTCTGCGTCGAGCGCCGCCTGGGCGGGGCCGGCGAGGTCTGGCCTGCCGACGCTGCCGGGCTGGCCTGCGAGCTCTCGGACCTGCTGGCCCTGGTGGCCCACGATGCCAGCCGCCGCCAGGCCGAGGCCACGCTGCGCGATCGCGAGGCCTACAACGAGCTGCTCTTCCAGGGCTCCTGCATGCCTCTGGCCCTGCTGGATCCGCAGAGCGGGCAGTTCGTCGACGCCAACGCCGCGGCGCTGGCCGCTTTCGGCGTGCCGGACCTGCCTTCGCTGCGACTGTTGCGCCCCGCACAGCTGGCCGTGCCGGAGCAGCTCGGCCCGCGCGGGTTCGGTGCGCAGTTCAGCCGGCTGCTGGCGGCTGCGCAGGCGGGGGCACGGCCGGTGGTGGAGATGGAGCTGCAGCGCCTGGACGGCAGCCGGTGGACGGCCGAGGTGCATGGCGACCGCATCGACACCGCGCTGGGGTCCTGGGTGCAGCTCAGCCTGATCGACATCTCATCGCGCCTGCAGGCGCAGCGCGCGGCCGAGCAGCTCAACGCCGAGCTGGAGGCCCGCGTGGCAAGGCGCACGGCGGCGCTGTCCGAGGCCAACGAGCGGCTCAGCACGACCCTGGACACGCTGGAGCGCGCCAAGGACGAGCTGGTGCGGCATGAGCGGCTGGCCTCGCTGGGCGCGCTGGTGGCGGGGGTCGCGCACGAGCTGAACACGCCCATTGGCAACAGCCTGGTCGTGGCCTCGACCCTGCAGGACCGCAGCCAGGCGCTCCAGCAGGAAGTGCAGGCGGGCCGCATCCGGCGCAGCGCGCTGGACGAGTATCTCCAGCTGGCCACGCAAAGCGGCCAGCTGCTGCAGCACAGCCTGCAGCGCGCGGCCGAGTTGGTGGCGCGCTTCAAGCAGATGGCCGAGGATCCGGGCCAGGAGCCCTGCCAGCTCTTTGACCTCAACATCCAGGTCGCCAAGACCGTGCAGGCCCTGCAGGCACCCTTCGCGGCCACGGCGCACCGCCTGGTGTTCGAGCCGGGGCCGCCGCTGCTGCTGAACAGCCGCCCGCTGGCGCTGGAGCAGGTCCTGTCCCAGCTGGTCATGAACACCCTGATCCATGCGCACGGGCCGGACAAGCCGGGGCTGACGCGGGTCCGCGTGCTGCGTGAGGAAGACGGCTGTGGCGCGCGCGTGGAGGTGGAGGACGATGGCGCAGGCATTCCCGCCCAGCATCTGCCACGGATCTTCGACCCCTTCTTCACCACCCGGCTGGGCTCCGGCGGCAACGGCCTGGGCCTGCACACGGTGTTCCGTCTGGTGACGCAGGCCCTGGGCGGCCGGGTCGGCGTGCGCAGCCAACCGGGCCGCGGCAGCTGCTTCACCCTGACGCTGCCGCAGCAGCTGCCCCAGGCGCTGGCGGCGGCGGTGGACGACGCCGCCGCGCGGTGACCTTTAGCGCCCGCCGGATGATTTGCTAGGCTCGCGGCTTCGTCCATTGACGTGGAGCCCCCGTCTTGAAACTCCCCTATGTCCTGGCCGCCGGCCTCAGCCTTGCTGCGCCGCTGACGACCGTCCGAGCTGCCGAAGCCGCCACCCCTGCGAGTGCCACCGTGAGTTCTGCCGTGATCCCCACCAACGCCCTGCTCAGCGAAAGCCCGCTGCCCCTGCGCTATCCGCCTTTCGACAAGATCCGCGACGCCGATTTCGCGCCCGCGCTGGATGCCGGCATGGCCGAGCAGCTCAAGGAAGTGGCGGCCATCGCCGACAACCCCGCCGCCCCGAGCTTCGAGAACACGCTCGTGGCGCTGGAGCGCTCCGGCCGGACGCTCAGCCGCGCGACCACCGTCCTCTTCAGCCTGCTGGGGGCCGACTCCAACCCCGAGCGCCTGAAGCTGCAGGCCGAGTACGCCCCCAAGCTGGCCGCCCATGGCGACGCGATCTTCCTCAATCCCAAGCTGTACCGGCGCATCGCGGCGCTGTATGAGCAGCGTGACAAGCTGGGCGCCGTCGAGCAGCGCCTCACCGAGCGCTACTACAAGCGCCTGGTGCGCGCCGGTGCCAAGCTGGATGAGGCGCAGAAGACGCGCATCAAGGCCATCAATGCCGAACTGGCTCGCCTGGGCGCGCAGTTCAACCAGGCCGTGCTGGCCGAGGTGAACGCCAGCGCCGTGGTGGTGGACAGCGAAGCCGAACTCAAGGGCCTCTCTGCCGGCCAGATCGCCGCCGCCCGCGAAGCGGCCAAGGCCCGCGGCCTGGAAGGCAAGTTCGTGATCGCCCTGCTCAACACCACCGGCCAGCCCTTCGAGGCCCAGCTGGAGAACCGCGCCCTGCGTGAGCGCCTGCACAAGGCCTCGGTGGCCCGCGGCAGCCGCGGCAACGAGCACGACACCACCGCCATCGTGGCCCAGGTCACTGCGCTGCGCGCCGAGCGCGCGCAGATGCTGGGCTATGCCACGCATGCCGACTTCGTGCTGGAGGAGGAGACCGCCAAGACCCAGCAGGCCGTCAACGCCATGCTGCGCCAGCTGGCGCCTGCCGCGGTGGCCGCTACGCGCCGCGAAGGTGCCGAGCTGCAGGCCCTGATCGACAAGGAACAGGCCGCCAAGGGCGAGCCCAGCTTCAAGCTCGAAGCCTGGGACTGGGCCTTCTACAGCGAGCGCCTGCGCGCCGCCAAGTTCGGCTTCGACGAAAGCCAGCTCAAGCCCTACCTGGAGCTGACGAACGTGCTGGAGAAGGGCGTGTTCTACGCCGCCGAGAAGGTCTACGGCCTGCGCTTCAAGGAGCGCCGCGACCTGCCCGTCTACCACCCCGATGTGCGCGTCTACGACGTCTTCAATGCCGATGGCTCGCAGCTTGCCATCTTCATCGCCGACATGTACGCCCGGCCCTCCAAGCGCGGTGGCGCCTGGATGAACGCCTACGTGTCGCAGAACGGCCTGGAGGGCACGCTGCCCGTGGTGGCCAACCACCTCAACATTCCCAAGCCGCCGGCCGGCGAACCCACGCTGATGACCTGGGACGAGGTGCGCACCGCCTTCCATGAGTTCGGCCATGCCCTGCATGGCATGTTCTCGCAGGTGAAGTACCCGACCTTCGCCGGCACGGCCGTGCCGCGCGACTTCGTCGAGTTCCCCTCGCAGGTCAACGAGATGTGGGCCGACTGGCCCGAGATCCTGGCCCACTATGCCAAGCACCACAAGACCGGCGAGGCCATGCCTCGCGCTCTGCTGGACAAGGTCCTGGCCGCCGGCAAGTTCAACCAGGGCTTTGCCACCACCGAGTACCTGTCGGCCTCGGTGCTGGACCA
The DNA here is from genome assembly GCA_041913905.1 of Burkholderiaceae bacterium. Taxonomy (GTDB): domain Bacteria; phylum Pseudomonadota; class Gammaproteobacteria; order Burkholderiales; family Burkholderiaceae_C; genus Roseateles_B. Next base: position 53,453 of record JAYSEK010000032.1, read on the forward strand.
GCGCTGGCACCAGCTGAAGCCCGGCGAGGTGCCCAAGGCCGAGCAGGTCATGGCCTTCGAGGCCCGCGTGCTCAAGGAGGAGGGCTTCGACTACGCCCCCGTGCCGCCGCGTTACCGCACGCCCTACTTCAGCCACATCATGGGCGGCTACGCGGCCGGCTACTACGCCTACATCTGGTCCGAGGTGCTGGACGCCAACACGGTGGACTGGTTCAAGGCGCAGGGCGGCCTCAAGCGCGAGCTGGGCGAAGTCTTCCGCGCCAAGCTGCTGAGCCAGGGCGGCAGCCGCGACGCGCTGGAGCTGTTCCGCAGCGTGGTCGGCCACGAGCCGCAGATCGAACCGCTGCTGGAACGGCGTGGGCTGAAGGTCAAGGCCAGTGCCGAGGGGCAGGTGGCAGCGAAGTAGTCCGCGTGCATCCAAACCGATGAACAACGCCCGGGGCCGTGAGGCTGCCGGGCGTTGTGGTTTGTGCTTGGTACCGCGCTGGCCGCAAGCCCTCAATCCAGCAGCTTGCGCGCAATGAGATCCTTCATGATCTCGTTGGTGCCGCCGTAGATCTTCTGCACCCGGGCGTCGGCGTACATGCGCGCAATCGGGTACTCGGCCATATAGCCGTAGCCGCCGAAGAGCTGCAGGCATTCGTCCATCACCTTGCATTGCTGCTCGGTGGTCCACCACTTGGCCATGTAGGCGGCCTCGTCGTCCAGCGTGCCGTCGAGCAGGCGTTGCACGCAGTCGTTGACGAAGCTGCGCACCACATGGGCCAGGGTGGCGCATTCGGCGAGCTTGAAGCGCGTGTTCTGGAAGCTCGCGATGGCCTGACCAAAAGCCTGGCGCTGGAGCGTGTATTCGACGGTGAGCTCGACGGCCCGCTCGATGCTCGCCGCCGCCGGCACCGCGAGCAGCATGCGTTCGTAGGGCAGCTGGCTCATCAGCTGTTTGAAGCCCTGACCCTCGGTGCCGCCCAGCAGGTTCGCCGCGGGCACGCGTACGCTCTGGAAGGCCAACTCCGCGGTGTCCGAGGCATGCTGCCCCAGCTTCTCCAGCCGCCGGCCGACGCTGAAGCCCGGCAGGTTCTCGGTCTCGAGCACGATGAGCGAGACGCCGCGGCTGCCGGCCTCGCCGGTGCGCACCGCCACCACCAGCAGATTGGCCGTGAAGCCGTTGGTGATGAAGGTCTTGGCGCCGTCGATGACGTAGCTGTCACCATCGCGGCGCGCGCGGGTCCGCATGGCCTTCAGGTCCGAGCCGCAGCCCGGTTCGGTCATGGCGATGCCGGCCAGCAGCTCGCCGCTGGCCAGCCTGGGCAGCCAGCGCTGCTTCTGTGCCTCGGTGCCGTAGTCGAGGATGTAGTGCGCGGCGATGGTGTGCACGGCGGTGTTGGCGGGCATCTCGGCGCGGGCGAGTTCGTCCTGCACGACCAGCTGATAGGCCAGGCTGGCGCCGGCGCCGCCCCAGGCTTCGTCCAGCTCCGGCAGGAGGAAGCCCAGCTCGCCGAAGGGCCGCCACACCTCGCGCGGGATGTAGCCCTGGCGCCGCCAGCCGTCCAGCTGCGGCGCCAGCTCGGCGCTGACGTAGCGGCGGACCTGCTCGCGAAAAGCCTCGATCTGCTCATCCATCCAGGGATGCCGATGCAGGCGGGGCAGAAGATTCATGTCCATGGTGGATTCCCGTCAATGCAGCGGCTGCATGCGCCGCTCAGGCCTTCTCATACAGCGTCACCACGCAGGCGCCGCCCAGTCCCAGGTTGTGCTGCAGGGCCAGCCGTGCGCCGGGCACCTGCCGCAGTCCGGCCTCGCCGCGCAGTTGCTGAACCAGCTCCGTGCACTGGGCCAGGCCCGTGGCGCCCAGGGGATGGCCTTTGCTGAGCAGGCCGCCGGACGGGTTGGTCACGACGCGTCCACCGTAGCTGTTGTCGCCATCCAGGACGAATTGCTCGGCACCGCCGACCGGGCAGAGGCCCAGAGCTTCGTAGGTGATCAGCTCGTTGTGCGCAAAGCAGTCGTGCAGCTCGACGACATCGATGTCCTGCGGCCCCACGCCCGCTGCCTCGTAGACCTGCCCGGCGGCATGGCGGGCCATGCTGAAGCCGACCAGCTCGCGCATGTCGCGCGACTCGAAGGTCTCCGGGCCGTCGGTGCTCATGGCCTGCGCCCGGATGTGCACGCCGGCCTGGATGCCATGCCGCGCGGCAAAGCCTTCGGAACACAGCAGCGCAGCCGCGGCGCCGCAGGTGGGCGGGCAGGCCATCAGGCGTGTCATCACGCCCGGCCACATGACGGGCGAGTTCAGCACTTCCTCCTCGCTGAGCACCGTCCTGAACAGCGCCAGCGGGTTGTTGGCCGCATGGCGGCTGGCCTTGGCGCGGATCTTGGCAAAGGTGCTCAGCTGCGTCCCGTACTGCTGCATGTGCGCGAGGCCGGCGCCGCCGAAATAGCGCAGCGCCAGCGGGATTTCCGCATGGCCGACCAGCTCGTCGGTGGTCTGGTCGAAGCGGTCGAAGGGGCTGGGGCGGTCCTTGAACACCGAGCCCAGGGCACCCGGGCTCATCTGCTCGAAGCCCAGGGCGAGCACGCATTCCGCAGCGCCGCTCTCGACGGCCTGACGCGCCAGGAACAGCGCGGTGGAGCCGGTCGAACAGTTGTTGTTGACGTTGATCACGGGGATGCCGGTCATGCCGACGTCATACAGCGCGCGCTGGCCGGCCGTGCTGTCCGCGTAGACATAGCCCACATAGGCCTGCTGCACCTGCTCGTAGGCGATGCCGGCATCGGCCAGGGCCAGGCGGGTCGCCTCGGCGGCCATCTGCGGGTAGGGCGCGCTCGCGCCCGGCTTGGTGAAGGGGATCATGCCGACACCGGCGACGAATACCTTGCGATTCATGGTCGCTTGCTCCTCGGAAAAACCTGCGCGGGCTGGATGGCCCGGGCGCGCCAGGCCAGCGCGCTCCCGGGGCCCAGCCCCTGGCATGCCGATGCTAGGGAGCGCGCGGCGCGGCGGCGATTGCAAAAGGCATCGGCGCGATGTCATTTCACATCGCCGACGGCCTCGGCTGGAAGCCGTCGCGCGGCGCTACAGTGGCGTGCTGTGAATGCCAGGAACCCATCCCCGCCCGCCCCGGCGCTGACCGTGGGCGTCGAGTTCGCGCTGAACCTGCTGTCCGGCCTTCGTCGCCGCGGCATCGACGGCAGCGAGCTGCTGCGCGAGGCCGGCATCCCCGCCGACGCGCTCCAGCAGCCCGGCGCGCGCATCGCCACCTTCCAGCTGGCACAGCTGCTGCGCGCCTTGATCGAGCGCCATGACGACGAAGTGCTGGGCATGCTGTCCCGGCCCTCCAAGCGCGGCTCCTTCGCCCTGCAGGTGCGCGCGGGCATTGCCGCGCCGACGCTGGAGCTGGCCATCCGGCACATCGCCCACGTGTTTCGCCTGCTGCACGACGACCTGAGCCTGGTGCTGGCCCATGAGGGGGCGGCGCTGGCGGGCGTCCGGCTGGAATTCCACAATGCCGAATCGGCGGCCAATCCGCATCTGCACGAGCTGCTGCTGCGCGTCTACTGGCGGCTTTTCGCCTGGCTGGTGGGCGGGCAGCTGCCGGTGGTCCGCTTCGATTTCGCCTATGCACGGCCGGCCTATTCGGAAGGCTACGGCCCCATCTTCCCGGCGCCGTGGCGCTTCGAGGCTGAACACAGCGCGATGTGGTTCCAGGCCGAGCGCCTGCAGCTGCCCGTGTGCCGCGACCAGGAGGCCCTGCGCGCCTTCATGGCCGACGTGCCGGTGCAGGTGATCCTGCCGCGGCGCGATGCCGGTGTCAGCGGCCGGGTGCGCGCCCATCTGCAGCGCACGCAGCCCTTGTGGCCCGATCTGGACCGCACCGCTGCGGCCCTGCACATGGCGCCCAGCACGCTGCAGCGGCGGCTCGCGGCCGAGGGGAGCAGCTTCCAGGCGCTCAAGGACCAGCTGCGCCGCGAGGTGGCCATCTATCGCCTGCATACCAGCGACACGGCGCTGTCCAAGCTGGCCATCGAGCTGGGGTTCTCCGACACAGCCGCCTTCCAGCGAGCCTTCAAGAGCTGGACCGGCCTGCCGCCGGGCGCCTACCGGCATGGGCGCTAGCCGGCCGCCGCTCGCTGCGACCCTTGGATGGCCGACGCAGTACGGCTCGCGGGGCAGGCCTGTCACAAGCCAGGGGGTCGATCCGTCTTGCCATTCATGAACGACGCCACCGCCTTCTTCGAACGCCTGCGGCCTCGCCTGCAGGGCATTGCCTACCGCATGCTGGGCTCCCGTGCCGAGTCCGAGGAGCTGGTGCAGGACGTGTGGCTGCGCTGGCATGAAGTCGACCGCGCCACCCTGGCCAATGCCGAGGCCTGGCTGGTGACCGTGACGACGCGCCTGGCCATCGACCGCCTGCGCGCCGCCCGTGCCCAGCGGGCGCATTACGTGGGCTTCTGGCTGCCCGAGCCCTGGCTGGAACTGGACGAGCTGCCGCCCACCGCGGCGCAGGATCAGCCCCTCACGCCCGAGCAGCAGCTGGAGCGCGCTGACTACATCTCCATGGCCTTCCTGACCCTGCTGGAGCGATTGACGCCCGAGGCACGCGCGGCCTTTTTGCTGCGCGAGGTCTTTGATGCCGACTATGCCGAGGTGGCCCAAGCCCTGGGCAAGAGCGAGGCGGCCTGCCGGCAGATCATCTCTCGCGCAAGAACGCAGCTGAAGGCGGAACGCCCGCGCTACCGCGTCACGCCGGACGCGCACTGGCGCCTGCTGGCGGGCTTTGCGGAAGCCGCGCGGCAGGGGGACTTCGCCCGCTTGCAGTCCTTGCTGGCCGAGGACGCCGAGTTGATCAGCGACGGCGGCGGCGTGGTGCCCAGCTTCGGCCGTGTGCTGGCCGGGGCGAACCGCATCGCGCGGCTGTACTTCGCCGCCTGGCGCCGCCATGCGCTGGGTCGGCACCGGCTGCAGCTGGAACTGGTGCGCATGAACGGGCAATGGGGCCTGCTGCGCTTCATCGATGGACGCCTGGAATCGGCCCAGAGCCTGGAAACGGACGGGCAGCGCATCACGCGCATCCACACCCAGCGCAACCCGGAGAAATTGCAGGGCCTGGCCGCGGCGTGGGCGGCGGCTGTCACAAGGCGGGAGGCTGCCGCGTCTTGAGAGGAGGAGCCGCAGGGTTCCTCGTTCATCTCAAACACAGGAGTCTTTCCATGTCCCCTCGTCTCGATTACGCCCAGCAGGCCCCCGAGGCTTTCAAGAAGTACCTGGATTTCGCCCTCAGCCTCAAGAAGGGGCCGCTGGAAGACTCGTTGCGCGACCTGCTGACGATTCGCGCCTCGCAGCTCAACGGCTGCGCCTTCTGTCTGGACATGCACGTCAAGGAGGCCACCCTGCACGGCGAGCGTCCGCTGCGCCTGCATCATGTGGCGATCTGGCGCGAGTCGCCGCTGTTCTCACCCCGCGAGCGTGCGGCGCTGGCCTGGACCGAGCTGCTCACGCACTTGCCTGCCCATGGCGTCACGGACGCCGACTACCAGGCCGTGCGCGCCCATTTCAGCGAGGCGGAGCTGGCGGCCCTGAGCTTCGCCATCGTCGCGATCAATGGCTGGAACCGCCTGGCCGTCGGCTTTGCCGCCGAGCCAGGGTCCAAGGACGAGGCCTACGGGCTGGACCGCGCCGGTCTGGCCTGATCTCGGCGAGCGCCCTCTACCGGGGGCCCAGCGCGCGCCCGTACTGCACCAGGGCCAGCACGCGGGCCGCGCGCAGCCAGGCCAGGCTCAGCACGAGCAGCAGGCTCAGCACGGCGGCGGCGCCAAGGCCCAGGGGGCCGACAGGCAGCACCTGCATGCGGGCGACGCCCAGCAGCGCGCCCAGCAGCAGGCCCAGGACCAGCAGGCCCAGGCTCAGCACGAGGCGGGCCGGGCGGCGCAGCAGGCTGCGCAGCGCCGAGCCCCAGGCCTTGACCACCGAGCGCCGGCCGGGTTCCAGCACCAGCAAGGCCCGCGTGGTGTCCAGCGAGGCCAGGACCAGCAGGCTCAGGGCCAGGCCCAGCCCCAGGAAGGCGCGGTGATGCAGGTCCAGGTCGGACTCCAGCAGCCATTGCTTGGCCTGGTCATCGACCATGTCCGTCAGGCCGCCGACCAGCGCAGCGGTGGCGCCCAGGGGCAGCAGCCCCCACAGCCACAGCCGCGCCATCTGCGGGTACTCCTTCCAGCCGCCCAGCCAGAGCTGCCCCAGCGTGGGCCGGCCCACATGGAAACGCGCCGCGGCCTGCACCATGCCGCTGAGCCAGGGCAGGCTCAGGGCGGCCAGCACCAGGCCCGGCAGGCCGGACAGCGGGCTGTAGCCGCGCTGGGGCAGGTTGGCGATGGCATCCACCAGCAGCGAGGGATCCAGCTGCTGCAGCAGGCGGTCGGCTGTCAGCGAGCGGTTGAAGTACTCGCCCAGCGCGTTCCACAGCGGCAGCAGGGCCAGCAGGGTGGACACCAGCAGCACCAGCAGCCAGCTCAGCAGCAGGCGCCACTGCAGGCCCTGGCGCAGCCCGGATCCAAGGGCGGATGCAAAGTGGGAGGCCGGGGAGGAAGGGGAGGAGGGTCGGGTCTTGCCCATCTCGGTCACCATGTTCATAGCGTGCTCAGCAGGGCGAGGAAGGACATCAGCGCGGAACCGGCGTCGCTGATGAGGCGTCGGGTGCCGCGGCTGTCGGGTTTCAGTCGGCGGCTGTTGTCGGCCACGCTCATGTCCAGGCGCTGCGCCTGCTGCGGGTCCAGTTCCGCGGAGACGGCCTTGACCGGCTTGACCCAGGTGTAGCGCTTCCAGCGTTCCTGGTCGTCCCAGACCACCTTTTCCTCGCTGCCATCGGCGAACTTCACGATCAGCGTCTGCGGCTGTGCGGCGCCGCGGCGGCGCAGGGTGACGGTGCTGCGGTAGGGCAGGGGGCCGCCCTCCTTGGCATTGGCGTCGGGATGGGCCTTGTCCCAGGCCTTGCGCTGGGCGCGCAGCTGCTTGTCACGCTGGGCTTCGGTGCGCTCGCTGCCTTGCGGGCCGTACAGGCCCAGCGGGGGTTCGATCTCTTCGCTTTCCAGCTTCTCGACACGGTCGTCCACACCCGCTGCGGCGTAGACGTGGGTGTTGAAGACCTGGTCGATGAGGGCCGGCTTGCCGGAGACCTCGGCCAGCACGTCGCGCAGGTCGGCCACCGAGGGGTGGCGGAACTTCCAGCGCTGGTAGTAGGCCTGCATGGCGCGATCCATCACCTCGGTGCCCAGCTGCAGCTCCAGGCTGCGCATCACGGTGGCGGTGCGGGAGTAGACGCTGCCATAGCTGCCGCTGGAATAGCGGTGCCAGGAGTTGCCGCCCAACCCGTCGGGCGGGTTGCCCATGGAAGCCATGCGCTCGGCATCGAACACGTCCACGCTGGGGTTGATGCCCAGGCGCTGCATCAGGCCGGTGGCCACGGGAATGCGGCGTCCGGCGGCCTGCAGCATGCGCTGGTTCCAGTACTGGTTCAGGCCCTCGTCCAGCATGGGTTCCTCGAACTCGTTCGAGGCCAGGATGCCGTAGAAGTAGCCGTGGCCGAATTCGTGGATGGTGACGAAGTCCAGACCGTAGCGTTCGAACGAGCCTGGCCGGTCGGTCTTGTAGGCGTCGGCGGTGAAGAAGGTGGGGTACTCCATGCCGCCGGCTTCACCCGCGTTGAAGGGCGGGATGACGGCCGTGACGGTGCGGTAGGGGTAGGGGCCCAGGGTCTTGGAGAACCAGGTGAGGGCGTCCTGCGTGGCCTTGAGCACCGAGGGCATGGTGTGCGCATACTCGGGCGGCGAGAGCACCTTGATCGTGACCTCGGGGCTGCCGGGGAAGGTCCAGTGGCCGCTCAGGGGCTGGACCGTGCGCTTGTCCGCCGTCCAGGCGAAGTCGTGCACGTCGCCCTGGACGAAGCGGTGGATGCTTCGCCCATCGATCTTGCGCGGTTCGCCCTGCTCTTCGCCGGTAGCGCCCACGACATAGCCCTCCGGCACGTCCAGCGTGACGTCGTAGCTGCCGAAGTCGGCGTAGAACTCGCTGTGCAGGTGGAACTCATGGGCGTTCCAGCGCGGCTCGGTGGCGCCGCGTTCGCCGGGCAGCTCCAGCACGGCCATCTTGGGGAACCACTGGGCCACCAGGTGGAAGCTGCCGAAGTAGCCGGTGCGGGCCACCACGCGCGGCAACTGGTCGAAGAAGGCGATGTCCAGCATGGTGCTGCCCCCCGCCGGCACGGCCTGGGGCAGGTCCAGGCGGACCACCGTGCGGTCGGTCTTGGGGCCGCCATCCGGCTGCACGAAGTACCAGGGCACGTCGCGCCCCTGCTGCTGGACCTTGCGAAGCTCGATGCGGCCCCATTCTCCTTCCTTGGAGTCCACGTCGCTGCGGAAGGCGAAGCCGTGGCGCTTCTCGGTCATGAAGGTGCTGCCCTCGCCCTCGAAGGCGTTCAGGTAGAGGTGCAGATAGACCGATCGAACCTCGCGGTCGCTGCGGTTGCGCCAGCGCAGCTGCTGCTTGCCGTCCAGGGTGTGGCGCTGGGGGTCAAGTCTTGCCTCGATGCGGTAGTCCACCACCCGGTCGGACAGCGTGGCCTCCTGACCGCTGCGGGCGCCGCCCCAGGCCCGGGCGGCGCTGGAGGTCCGCACCGCGGCGGCCATGCCGCTGGCAAGGGGGATGCCGTCCAGCGAGGGCGGCACGACGACGGCCGTATCGGCGCTGCTGCTCAGCGGTGCGGCCTCGACGTCCAGCGGATCATCCCCTTGTTGGCTGCGCTTCCAGGCGCCGGCCGCCAGGATCAAGAAGAAGAGGGCGAGCAGCCAGGTGCGGCGTCGTCGGGTCCAGGCGGGCAGGGCGGGCATGGTCGGGGTTCATGAGCTCAGGATCACCCATTGGATACTGCCCGGGCTCCCGGCAACAAGCCCGGGGATGTGCGCATGACCAAGCGCACGGGTGGCCCGTTCAGCCCAGCAGCTGCCGTGCGGCGAGGGCCAGGTCTTGCGCTTCCAGGCGCGGCAGATGCAGGGGGCGAGCCTGGTCCAGGCGCAGGTAGTTGCTGCGCTGGGAGCGTGCGTAAAGCGGGTCGTAGTGCTCGCGCATCAGGGCTTCGAACAGCGGCGCCAATTGGCCAGCGCGCGCCCAGGCCTGCCAGCGCTCGATGGTGTCATTGGCATGCAGGCCGGTGTTGGCGTTGAGCTGGCCCAGCAGGCCGGCGAGCTCCTCGCCGTCATGGCCCAGGTAGGCGTAGTCCTGCAGCAGGTAGCTCAGGCGCGCATGCAGGGGTGCCTCGATGGCGATGCAGTCGCCGGCGCGCAGGGCGCTGAGCACGGCGTCCGGCAGCATCAGGCGGCCGATCTTGCGGCTCTCTGCCTCGACGAACACGGGCCGTGCGAGGTCGAAGGACTGCAGGGCCATGGCCAGGCTGGTCTCGAAGGCCTTTTGGGAGGGCTGCTCCTGGCCCGGCCAGCGCCCGAGGATGGAGCCCTTGTGGCGCGCCAGCGCTTCCAGGTCCAGCACTTGGGCGCCGGCGTCCTGCAGGGCCTGCAGCAGCGCCGTCTTGGCGCTGCCGGTCGGGCCGCACACCACTTGCAGCTTCAGCTGCGGGGCCAGCGTGGCAATGCGCTCCATCACCTGCGCACGAAAAGCCTTGTAGCCGCCGTGCAGCTGCTGGGCGTCCCAGCCCACCAGACGCAGCCACTGCACCATGGTGCCGCTGCGCATGCCGCCCCGCCAGCAGTAGACCAGCGGGCGCCAGGATTTGGGCTTGCCGGCAAAGGACTCGCGCAGATGCCGCGCCAGCTGCGCCGCGACCATGGCCCCGCCCACGCGCTTGGCCTCGAAAGCGCCTTGCTGCTTGTACAGCGTGCCCACGATGCGGCGCTCGTCGTCGTCCAGCACCGGGCAGTTGAGGGCACCGGGGATGTGGTCCAGGGCGTATTCGGCGGGCGAGCGGGCGTCGATGACGCAGTCGAACTCGTGGATGCGCTCGGGCGTGATGGGGCGGGGACGGGACATGGACAAGGATTTCCTGGCAGGCGGCACAATCCTCGCAGAAATCCGGCGTGCTTCGCGCCGGATGCAGCAAGCGCACCGCCTACGCCATGAACGAATCCTCCGCTCTGCGACTCACCCAGCTGGCCCATGGCGGCGGCTGCGGCTGCAAGATCGCCCCCGGCCTGCTCTCCGACATCCTGGCCCGCACGGCGCCCGGCGTGGTGCCGCCCCAGCTGCTGGTCGGCACCGAAACCAGCGACGATGCCGCCGTCTGGCAGCTCAACGAGGAACAGGCCCTGGTGGCGACCACGGACTTCTTCACGCCCATCGTCGACGACCCTTTCGACTTCGGCCGCATTGCCGCGACCAATGCGCTGTCCGACGTCTACGCCATGGGCGGCACGCCCATCATGGCCCTGGCCATCGTGGGCATGCCCATCAACACCCTGGCGCCGGATGTGATCGGCCGCATCCTCGAAGGAGGCGCCAGCGTCTGCCGAGAGGCCGGCATCCCGATCGCGGGCGGGCATTCCATCGATGTGGTCGAGCCCATCTACGGCCTGGTGGCCCTGGGCCTGGTGCATCCGAAGAAGGTGCGCCGCAATGCCGATGCCCGCGCGGGCGACCGCCTGGTGCTGGGCAAGCCGCTGGGCGTGGGCGTGCTGTCCGCCGCGCTCAAGAAGGGCCTGCTGGATGAGGCTGGCTACCAGGAGATGCTGTCGCACACGACGCGGCTGAACAAGGTCGGCGCTGAGCTCGCGCAACTGGACGCCGTGCATGCCATCACCGACGTCACCGGCTTTGGCCTGGCCGGCCATCTGCTGGAGATCTGCCGCGGCTCAGGCCTGCAGGCGACGGTGGATTGGCTGCGCATGCCCTTGATCCACAGCGCCCTGGTCTTTGCGCAGCAAGGCATCTGGACGGGGGCCTCGACCCGCAACTGGAGCGCCTACGGGCACGAGGTGGCGGGTGTCGAAGGCTGGTCGGACTGGCAGCGCGCGCTGCTCACCGACCCCCAGACCAGCGGCGGCCTGCTGGTGAGCTGCAGCCCCGAAGCCGTGCCCCAGGTGCTGCAGGCGTTCCACGATGGCGGCTTTGCGCAGGCGGCCGAGATCGGCGAGCTGCAGGCGCACGATGGGGGCGTCCCACGCCTGCAGCTGCGCTGATCCGCCGGCTCAGGCCGCGCGGCTCAAGGGCACGGCCGGGAAATCGACCGGCACCTGGAAGGCCACGTTGACGTAGTTGGTGAAGAGGTTCAGCGCCACGTGGGCCAGGATCTCGACCATCTCGCCTTCGGAGAATCCGGCGGTGCGCAGGGCTTGCACGTCAGCATCCTTCAGCTGGCCGCGATGCTCGACCAGCTGCAGCGCAAAGCGCAGGGCCGCGGCGGTGCGCGGGTCGGCAGACTCGCCCTGCTGCGCCGAGCGCATTTCCTCGGCCGTGGCGCCGGCCTTGCGCCCCAATGCCGTGTGGGCGGCCAGGCAGTACTCGCAGCGGTTGCGGTCCGCCACGGCCACGGCGATCTGCTCGCCAAGACGGGCGTCCAGCGTGCCGCCGCCCAGGGCGCCGAAGAAGCCCCACATGGCCTGCAGCGCGGCGGGCGAATGCGCCACGGTGCGGAACATCTGCGGCGTGCTGCCGAAGGCTTGCTGGATCTGCGCCAGCAGCGGGCGGCTGGCGGCGGGGGCTTGCTCGGGGGTGGGCAGGGAGAGGCGGTTCATGGTCGATCCTTTCATCGAAACGTTGCTGGAAACATGCCCTGAGGCATGGCGCCAGTTTGCGTGTCGGATCGGGATGAAAGGTTTCTTATCGTCCTTAAAATGCGCCAATCAGTCCAGACTTCGGGGCAAAACTCCTTGAAGCCGGGCCCACGCAGCTGGAGCACGCAAGACATGAGCACGGAGGCAAGACCTGACCCCGCCGACCACCGCGAGCGCATGGACGCCGCCGAGCTGGACCGCCTTTCCGGTCTGCTGGAGCGCTGCCGGATGCGCGCCCATCTCTTCCATACCGGTCCGCTGTGCGGCACCACGCATTTCGCTGCCGAGCCGGGGCGCGGCTTTCTGCATGTGATGCGGCGGGGTGAGATGAGCGTGAGCCATCCCCGGGGCCGTGGGGCGCCGCGGCGCCTGACGGTGAGGGAGCCCTGCCTCTTCTTCTACCCGAGGCCTTTTGCGCACGACTTCCACAACGCGCCGGCGGAGGGCTCGGACTTCAGCTGCGCCACGCTGGAATTCGAGGGCGGTGACGCGCACCCGCTGGTACGCGCGCTGCCGCCCTTGATCGTGCTGCCGCTGTCGCAGCTGCCGGGCCTGGAGCCCTGTCTGGACCTGCTCTTTGCCGAAACCGAACGGGTGCAATGCGGCCAGCGTCTGCTCGCGGACCGGCTGTTCGAGGTCCTGCTGATGCTGCTGCTGCGCTGGCTGCTGGCGCATCCGGAGGCCGGGGGGCTGTCCGCGGGGCTGCTGCGGGGCTTGGGGCACCCGCAGCTGGCACGAGCCTTGGTGGCCGTGCACGAACGGCCGGGCGAGGACTGGACCCTGGAGCGCCTGGCCGCCGAGGCCGGCATGTCCCGCAGCCGCTTCGCCGCGCTGTTCAAGGACTTGATGGACGAGACACCGGCCGACTACGTGCTGGGCTGGCGCCTGACCCTGGCCTGCCAGGGCCTGCGACGCGGTCAGGCCGTCAAGCAGCTGGCGGATGAGCTGGGCTATGCCACACCCTCGGCCTTCTCCCGGGCCTTTGCGCAGCGGATGGGGTGCGCGCCGCGCGAGTGGCTGGCGAGGGAGGCGGCATGAAGGTGGCGCTCAGACCTTCTTCACGAACTCCGATTTCAGGCCCATGGCGCCGATGCCGTCGATCTTGCAGTCGATGTCATGGTCGCCCTCGGCCAGGCGGATGTTCTTGACCTTGGTCCCCACCTTCACGACCAGGGACGAGCCCTTGATCTTGAGGTCCTTGATCACGGTGACGGTGTCGCCGTCCTGCAGCACATTGCCGACGGCGTCCTTGATGACGCGGGCTTCCTCTGCGCCCTCGGCCGCCGCGGCCTGCGCCGACCACTCATGGCCGCATTCGGGGCAGACGAGGTTGGCGCCGTCTTCGTAGGTGTAGCTGGAGGCGCACTGGGGGCAGGGGGGGAGGGTGCTCATGGCGGCGGCTTTCTGCTGCAGATAGAAAAAAACCTCGCTGCTTTCGCAACGAGGCTTCTGAGTTTGGCTCCCCGACCTGGGCTCGAACCAGGGACCTACGGATTAACAGTCCGGCGCTCTACCGACTGAGCTATCGGGGAATCGTTCGATGTCGGCGTGGCAAGCGGTTGCACCACGCGTCTTGATTTGGCTCCCCGACCTGGGCTCGAACCAGGGACCTACGGATTAACAGTCCGGCGCTCTACCGACTGAGCTATCGGGGATTTGATCGGTACTGCCTGTCTCTTGCGCACTGACTGCAGCGCAAAAAGCAGGCCTTCATAAATAGCAAAGCCACCAGGAGAAAACCGTGGTGGCTTTTGCCTGCTCAGCAGATCATGACCTGCCTCGCGTTCGCTGTTCTTGGCTCCCCGACCTGGGCTCGAACCAGGGACCTACGGATTAACAGTCCGGC
>JAYSEK010000033.1:0-62971 GCA_041913905.1 Burkholderiaceae bacterium
ACCTACGGCATCGCTGGGGTCGGGCCGCCCGAGTTCACGAAGCCATCTTGTCTAGCAACGATTCGCTGGATCGCGTGCGCGCCGATGCCAGCGGTCAGGTGCTGTCGACCAACCAGGGCGTGCGCATCGCCGACAACCAGAGCTCGCTGAAGGCCGGGCTGCGCGGCCCGTCCTTGCTGGAAGACTTCATCCTGCGCGAGAAGCTCACTCACTTCGACCACGAGCGCATTCCGGAGCGCGTCGTCCATGCGCGCGGCTCCGGCGCACACGGCTACTTCGAGTGCTACGACCCCCTGCAAGACCTGACCCTCGCCGCCCCCTTCGCGGCTGCCGGCAAGCGCACGCCGGTGTTCGTTCGCTTCTCTACGGTGGCCGGCGAGCGGGGATCGGCCGACACGGTGCGCGACGTGCGCGGCTTCGCGGTCAAGTTCTACACCGAGGATGGCAACTGGGACCTGGTCGGCAACAACATGCCGGTGTTCTTCATCCAGGACGCGATGAAGTTCCCGGATCTGGTCCATGCGCTCAAGCCCGAACCGCACCATGCGATGCCGCAGGCGTCCAGCGCCCACGACACCTTTTGGGACTTCGTCTCGCTGATGCCCGAGTCGACGCACATGCTGCTGTGGCTGATGTCGGACCGCGCCCTGCCCCGCAGCTTCCGCATGATGCAGGGCTTTGGCGTGCATACCTTCCGTCTGGTCAATGCCCAGGGCGAGGCACGCCTGTGCAAATTCCACTGGACGCCGGTGGCCGGGACGCACGCGCTGCTGTGGGACGAGGCGGTGAAGATCGCCGGCGCGGATCCGGACTTTCACCGCCGCGATCTCTGGGAGGCCATCGAGGCCGGCCTGCATCCCGAGTGGGAGCTGGGCCTGCAGGTCTTCAGCGACGCGCAGGCCGAGGGCTTCAGCTTCGACGTGCTGGACCCGACCAAGCTGGTGCCCGAGGAACTGGTGCCGCTGCGGCCGGTCGGCCGCCTGGTGCTGACGCGCAACCCCGACAACTTCTTCGCCGAAACGGAGCAGGTCGCCTTCTGCGCCGCCCACCTGATCCCCGGCCTGGACTTCAGCAACGACCCGCTCTTGCAGGGCCGCATCCATTCCTATGTCGACACCCAGCTCAGCCGCTTGGGGGGCCCCAACTTTCACGAGATCCCCATCAACACGGCGACGGCCCAGGTCCACAACAACCAGCGCGACGGCATGCACCGCCAGACGCTTGCCCGGGGCCGCGTGGCCTATGAGCCGAACTCGCTGGGCGGCGGCTGCCCCTTCCAGGCGGGCCGCGCCGGTTTCGTCAGCGTCCCCGAGCCCCTGCAGGGCGAGAAGCTGCGCGGCAAGCCGGAACGCTTTGCCGAGCACTATGCCCAGGCCCGCCTGTTCTGGCGCAGCCAGACCCTGGTGGAGCAGACGCACCTGGTCTCGGCCTTCCGCTTCGAGCTGACGCGCGTCCAGGTGCCCGCCATCCGCGAGCGCGTACTGGCGCTGCTGGCGCGCGTCGACGCGCGCCTGGCGAATGCGGTCGCCGCCGGCATCGGCCAGGCGCCGCCGGCCCCCCGCGCGGCGCTGCAGCCGGGCAGCCTGCAGGCCCAACCCTTGGCCCAACCCTTGGCCCAACCACCGGCCAAGCCGCGGGCCGATCCCCTTCCCGACCTGCCGGACGGGCAGCCGGATGACGCCGGCGCCGACACGGAACCGCGGACCTCGGAGGCGCTGTCCCTGCTGTCGCGACCCGGGGATGGATCGCCGGCCGGGCGCCGCGTGGCGCTGCTGAGCCACGAGGGCATGGATGGCGCCAGCATGCGCAGCGTTCATGCGGCCCTGCTGGCGGCGGGCGCCGTGCCGCGCTTCGTCGGCCGGCGCCTGGGTGCGCTGGAGGCCGGCTTCGACGAAGCGCCCGTGCAGGTGGAGGTGACGCTGGAGGCGGCCCCGGCCGTCCTGTGGGATGCGGTCGTGCTGCCCGATGCCCTGCAGGTCGACCGCCACCAGGCCGGCAGGAACGCGCCGCCGCTGCACCGCCAGGCCGAGCTGGTGGACTTCGTGCGGGACCAGTTCCGCCACTGCAAACCCCTGCTCCTGATGGGCGAGGCCCTGGAGCTGCTGCGGGCAGCCGGCGTTCCGGAGGCGCTGCTGGACGGCGATCCGCAGCAAGGTCTGTATCGATGCGAGGCCCCGCGCGATCCGGCCCTGCAGATCGATGCCGATTCCGTGGCCGCTTTCATTGCCGCGCTCGGCCGTCATCGGCACTACGAACGTGAAGCGGTGCTGGGCTGAAGCACCCTCACTGAGACACCCGGGCTGCGGCACGGGGATTGCCGGCAGCATCACATGGACTTCGTTCAGGAAGAATACCTGCGCGGCGGCATGCGCCCCGCGCCCCGACAGCCGCCCGCAGCACTTGCGCCACGCTGGCTGGCCGCCGTGGTTCATGACGTCGCGCCCTCGACCTGGTTCCACTGCCGGTCCCTGGTCGAGGCGCTGGACGAACTGGGGCTGCGCCCCTTGAGCCTGCTGGCGGTGCCGCGCTATCACGGCTGTCCGCGTAACGAGGCCTTCGAGCGCTGGTTGCAAAGCCGTGCAGAGGGCGGCGACGAGCTGGTGCTGCACGGCTATGAGCACCGCGATCCCATGCCACGGCGCGGCCCCTGGCAGCAGCTGCAGCGCGCGGTCTACACGCGGGGTGAAGGCGAGTTCGCGGCCCTGCCCTACGCGGAAGCCCGGCGGCGCCTCCGTGCGGGGCGGCAGTGGCTGGAGTCGCTGGGCGTGCGCCCGGCCGGCTTCGTGGCCCCCGCCTGGCTGCTCAGCGAGGGCAGCTGGCAGGCCTTGCGCGAGCAGCCTCTGCAGTACACCTGCACGCTGCGCCACGTCATCCTGCTCCCCGAAGGGCCGACGCTGGCCTGCATGGCGCAGGTCTGGAGCGCACGCAAGCCATGGCGCCGCATGGCCTCGTCCTGGTGGAATGCGGGCCTGTTGCGCCTGCAGGCCGGACGTCCGCTGCTGCGCCTGGAGCTGCATCCGGCGGATGTCTGCCATCCTGCGGCCGACCGCTCCTGGCGCCAGATCGCCGCCGCCGCCATGGCGCAGGCGCGTCAGCCTGTCAGCCTGAGCCAGGTTGCTGCCTTTCTGGCGGACGCAGCATAGGCAAGACGCGCAGGCGCCGGGTTCAGACGATGGGTTCAGGCCACCGGCACCTGCGCTGCAGCCAGCGCTCCGAGTGCACGGCGCTCGTCGCACAGCTGCTGCAGGGCCGACTCGAAAGCGCCCAGCACTTCGGGCAGGTGGTATCGCAGGGCCGTCAGACGGGCCTGCTGGCGCAGGGCGGCCAGGCTGGCCGCCGGTGCGGCAAAGCGCAGGACGCCGTCGAGGAAGGCCGTCTCGTCGCCGGCGGCAGCCAGGAAGCCGTTGACCCGCGGCACGATCAGGTCGCCGGCCGCCGCCGTGTCGAAGGCCAGCACCGGAAGCCCCGAGGCCATGGCCTCCAGCGTCACGTTGCCGAAGGTTTCCGACAGACTGGGAAAGAGGAAGGCATCGGCGCTGGCATAGCAGCGCGACAGGTCGTCACCGCGCAGCACGCCCAGAAAGCGTACGTCGGGATACTGGCGCTGGAGTCTCGCCCGCAGCGGACCGTCGCCCACGACCAGCATCTGGCAGTCCGGCCGCATGCGGCGCAGCAAGGCGTGCGCACGCAGCGCCAGCTCCACGTTCTTCTCCGGCGCCAGCCGCCCCACGTGCAGCAGCACGACGCTGCGTTCGGCGCCCCACTGTCTGCGCAAAGCCTCGCTGCGCCAGGCCGGAGAGAAGCGCCAGGCGTCGACCCCGCGGCCCAGCAGCTGCAGGTTCTTGAAGCCGCGCTCCGCCAGCTGCCGATAGGTCGAACGCGAGGGCACGAAGGTGCGCTGCGTGCGGTTGTGCAAGTGCCGCAGGCCTGCCTCGACCACCGGCGCGAGCAGCCCCAGGCCGTAGTGGCGGCTGTACTGGTGGAAATTGGTGCGGAAGTCCGAGCTCAGCGCCAGACCCAGCCGCCGCGCGGCCCGCACGGCGGCCCAGGCCAGCGGCCCAGGGGTGGCCACGTGCACCAGCTCCGCCTGCTGCTCACGCAGCCGCGCCGCGACCGCCGCCACCGAGCAAAGGCCGAAGCGCAGATCGGGGTACACCGGAATCGGGCAGCCCCGGCACAGCCATTGCGACTCGCTCGCGGCATCGGCGCCATGCCGCTCATGCCGCTCATGCCGCTCATGCCGCTCATGCCGCTCATGCCGCTCATGCCGCTCATGCCGCACATGGCGTTCATGGCGCTGCGCCGGCCGCAGCAGATCGACGGCATGCCCGCGCGCACGCAGGTGCTGGACTACGCGCTCCACGCCCAGGGCCACGCCATTGAGTTCAGGCGGATAGGTTTCAGTGACATAGGCGATACGCACAAGGCCTCCCTGGTTTCAGATGGCACCCACGCTGCCCGTGACGGGCAGCACGACGCCGGTGATGTAGGACGAGCACACCGGCGAGGCGAGAAAGACATAGGCGGGCGACAGCTCCTCGGGCTGCGCCGGCCGCTTCATGTCGCTGCGCTTGCCGAAGTCGGGCACCTGCTCGGCCGGCACGTCGGCCGGATTCAGCGGCGTCCAGACGGGCCCTGGCGCGACGGCGTTGACCCGGATGCCCTGCGGCAGCAGGTTCTGCGCCAGCGCCTTGGTGAAGGCGTGGACGGCCCCCTTGCTGGCCGAATAGTCCAGCAGGCGGGGATTGCCGCGCAGGCCCGTGGAAGACCCGGTGTTGATGATGCTGGCCCCGCGCTTCAGATGCGGCAGCGCCGCACGCGCCATCTGCAGATAGCCGAAGACGTTGGTGCGGAAGGTCAGCTCCACGCGTTCGTCGTCGAGGTCCAGCAGCGAGTCCGCGTGCTGCTGGTAGGCCGCGTTGTTGACCAGCACGTCCAGCCGGCCCAGCTCGCCGACGCAGTCCCGCACCGCCTGTTCGCAGAAGCCCGTGTCGCGTACATCCCCCGCGATGACCAGGCAGCGGCGCCCCTGCGCCTCCACATGCGTCGCGGTGTCCCGCGCGTCGTCATGGGCACTGCGGTGCACGATGCAGATGTCCGCGCCCTCGCGGGCAAACAGCACGGCCACGGCGCGGCCGATGCCGGAGTCGCCGCCGGTGATCAGTGCCACCATGCCCTCCAGCTTGCCGCTGCCGCGGTAGTGCTCGGCCATGAAGCGCGGCGGCGGATCGAGCTGCGACTCGCGGCCCGACTTCGACTGGTGCTGCGCATGCAGCTCCGTCGGCTGCTCGACCGGGCCGGTCTGAACCGGCGCCTGCGGCTCCTTCGCGGCCCCACTGGCATGCGCCCCGGCGCCCGAATCGCGCTGGGCGTCCCGCCGGTCCTGCTCGCGCTGGATGCGCCCTTGCTGCTGCGTGCCTTGCTGCTCGTCGCCGTCCGGCTGAGTGGGCTTCTCGTCCATGGTTGTCCTCCTTTGTTCCTGCGGCTCAGCTGGCGCGGACGCGCCGGCAGGCGTGCCCATCACATGCCAATCACATGCCAATCACGCGCCATTCCATGCGCCATTCACTGGCGGCGCCCAGCACGCTGGCAAGCCGCGAGCCGGGCCTGCCGATTGCACGCGGGGCCATGCCTGCTTCCGACCTCGAACAGGCGCCACGCCGAGGAGAACCCCATGCTCATGCCCATGCCGATGCAGCACGCCCACATCAACCCGCCCATCCCGCCCGAGATGCCACCGGTGCCCCCGCCACCGCACGGCCCGCAGCGATCACCGGATCCCTTGCCGCCGGACGTGGAGGAACCCGTTCCCATCGAGTCCCCGCCGCCTCTGCGTGAACCGCCGACCATGCCGCCGCCGGTGGCATGAATTGCCGACAGAGATGCCGCAGCGGCGCTGCGCCACCAGGCCCGGATGCGAGCTGCCGTCCCGCGCACGCCGATTGCCGGCCACGACTGACCAGCTTCATGTGGAAAGCTGATGGAAGGAGTGATCGATGAAGCCATCCTTTCGTGGAACTTTGCTGAGCCAGCTGCTGGCCTGCGCGATGGCCGCAGCCGGCCCGTCCGCCTGGGCGCAGGCCGCAGCGGCAGATCCGCCGCACGAACATGGGTCGCAGCCCAAGGCGGCTTCCGCGCCGCATACCGCCGCCTCGGATGCCATGTCCCAGGGGCGGCAGCGCACGACGCAGGGCGGCAGCCTGTCCCGAACGGACCAGCAGTTCCTCAGCAAGGCGGCGGCCGGCGGGCAGGCCGAGGTCGAGATGGCGCGTCTGGCCCAGACCCGCGCGCAGAACGACGAGGTCAGGAGCTTTGCCGCGCGCATGGTCGAGGACCACACGCGGGTGAACAACGAGCTGCGCTCGCTGGCCTCGGCGCGTGGCATGTCCTGGCTGGACGAGGGTTCGGCGTCCGGCGCTGCTGCGACCGCCGGCTCCGCGCCGCGTCCGGCCCATCTGGCGAGTGCGGCGCGTCGCAACTTGGATCGGCTGCAGAACAGCACGGCTGCGAACTTCGACCGCGAGTTCATGAAGCAGATGGTGGCGGACCACAAGATCGCGGTGAGCGACTTCCAGCAGGCGGCCGCTTCGGCCAAGGATCCCGAACTCAAGGCCTTCGCGCAGAAGACCCTGGCCGGACTGCAGGACCATCTGCAGCAGGCGCGTCGGATCAGCGAACGCCTCTCGGGCAGTTCGCAGCGCTAGGCACGGGCCCCGGCCATGACCAAGGTCGCTGACGTGATGACCCGCGGCGTGCGCACGCTGACGCCGGACGACAGCATGCTGCGCGCCGCGCAGGCCATGGAGTCGCTGGACGTGGGCGGCCTGCCGGTCTGCGACGGAGACCGCCTGGTCGGCATGGTGACGGACCGCGACCTGGTCTTGCGCGGATTGGCGCAAGGCTATCCAGCGGAGAGCACCCGCCTGGACGGTCTGATCACGCGCCAGGTGGAGTACTGCCAGGAGCAGGAATCACTGGACGATGTGCTGCATCGAATGGGTGCCTCCGGCATCCGGCGCCTGCCCGTTGTGGACGAGCGGCATCGCCTGGTCGGCATGCTGACCCTGGGCGACATTGCCGCAAAGGCTGAAGCCGGCAAGGCCGGCCACGCCCTCGCTGAGATCTCCCGGCCGCCGCAGCCAGGCGGCTCCAGCCACTCGCGCGGCAGCGGCACGGCCGGCGGCGGCACGGCTGAGGACCCCTCCCAGCAGATCAGTTCCTGAGGCAGGGGCGGGTCTGAAAGGCGGCACCTCGCTTGGGCATGGGGCTTGCCTGAAGTGTTTGACGGGCCTTGCCAGCGCCCGTCGAACCCCTCAACTTCGGAGCCCTCCATGCATGACAAGTCCCAACGAGTTCCCGCCCACCCGGGCCGCCGCTCGCTGCTGATGGCGGCCGCCTTCGGCCTGGCCATCTTCGGCGCCCAAGCCCAGACCAATCCCTCCGGCACGCCCTCCAGCGCCCCCTCCAGCACGCCGTCTGCCGGCCGCCAGCCTCCGCAGGCGGCCACGGCACGCGATGCGCGCGTGAGCCAGCTCATCGGCAAGGAGGTGCGCAATCCGCAGGGGGAGAAGCTCGGGGAGATCCATGACCTGATCATCGACGTCAACAACGAAGTCATTCACTACGCCATCCTCTCCTTCGGCGGCGTGATGGGCCTGGGCGACAAGCTGTTCGCCTACCCGCTGAACGTGTTCCGCCACGCCATGGACCGCGATGAACTGGTGCTTGACGTCGACAAAGAACGCCTGCGCCGTGCGCCCGGCTTCGAGCGCAATCGCTGGCCCGACTGGGCCACGCCGGAGTATGGCGCGGCGGTGGAGCGCCACTTCGGGCCGAGCACCCGCATCACGCCGCGGCCCAACGCCCACCTGCTGCGCGCCAGCCAGCTGCTGGGCAAGAACGTCGACGACAACAACGGCAAGAACGCCGGCGAGGTCGGGGACATCGTGGTGTCCATGTCCAACGGCCGCGTGCGCTACGTGGTCCTGGATTTCGACAGATCCTGGAACATGAAGGACCGCCTGATCCCGCTGCCCTTGAAGGCGCTGCGCTTCCCCGCGGACCGCCGCGCCGACCTGGTGCTGCTGCTGCCGCGCGAGCAGCTCGACATCAAGCAGGGCTTTGAAAAGCGCCAGTGGCCGGACGTCAACGACCCCAACTACCGCCGGCAGCTGGACGGCACGCTGGAGCGCCTGGCAGGCAGCCTGCGCTGAAGCGCGATTGCCTGCCGAAGCCGGCCGAAGCAAAAAAGGGGGTGGCCTCGCAAGCCACCCCCTTTTGCCGTGCGCCGCCCGATCAAGGCGTGGCGCTGGCCGACGAGGCGGGCGACGATGGAGACGATGGGGGCGACGAAGGCAGCGTTGAAGGCGGCACATCGGGCTGCGTGCTGCGGTTGTCGCGCGCAGGCGCCTCGCTGCTGCGGCGCTCACAGGCGGACAGTGCCAGCACGATGACCGAACACAGCAGCAGCGCTTGCGGCCTGCGTGCGCGGAGCGTCGACCTGGACGGCGGCATGGGAATCATGGCGTTTCCTTTCTTGTTGAGCCGGACCGCGATGGCGGCCGGCATTTGCAACGGGATGGATGAGTACCCGCTGGGTGGCGGGCTTCAGTGAACGGGCTGGGCGGGCCCTCACGGGCTCAGCGCCAGCCCCTGCCGCTCTGCCCGGCGGCGGTCTGCAGGTCCGGTAGCTGCTCCAGCAGCCGCGCCATGTCTCGGCGCGACTGCGGTTTGCGGGCCTTGCCGCGCTGCCGCCGCAGCGCGCCCATGTCATCCCCGGCCTCGCGCTGCTGCCGGGCCTGGATGCGCTGCTGATCCAGCTTCGCATGCTTCATATCGGTCTCCTCATGGCCGACGGCGCCACCGCCGTCGCAGCGGTCCCAGCAAACCGCGTGCCCTGGGCGCAGGCCTTGCCGCAGCGGACTCAAGAGGAGGCGCCATGACCCGCGACGTTCGTGCAGGCAAGCCACAGCGCCGCTCCGGCGGCAAGGCCAGCGATGTGCTGGGGCGCGGGCCCGTGGCGCCTGGTTCTCCGCTACCGGCCGACGACCGGGATCTGGCCCTGCCGCACGAACGCGACACGTCCACCGGCACCGCCTCGACAGGCCAGCAAGGCCAGGACGCCGCCGGCATGCGCCAGCGCGAGCTGATGAAACGCGCAGCGGACGATCTCGCGGAGGGTCAGGTCGACACCGACCTGCGTGCCAGCCCGGGCCTCGACGCGCAAACCCGTGAGCGACTGCTGAGGGAACATGGCGCAACAAGGTCGGCGGCCCCGGCTGGACAACAGGCTGGACACCAAGCCGGACACCAGGTCGAACACCAAGCCGGACACCCGGGCGAACCGCGGGCCGGACGCAGTGCGCCGGCACCGTGCCCCGTCCGGCGCCCACGAAAGCCATAGGCGAAGCGCCCTCCTCAGCCATGCCGGCGCCGTCGCTCGACCGATTCGATCTTGAGCATCTGCCGGTACTTGGTCACCGTGCGTCGCGCCACCACCAGGCCCTGACGAGCCAGCATGCGGGTGATGTCGGCATCCGACAGCGGATCGGATGGGTTCTCGGCCTCGATGATGTCCTTGATCAGCCCGCGGATGGCCGTGCCTGAGCACGCGCTGCCATTGCTGCTGACGATGGCCCGCGAAAAGAAGTGCTTGAGCTCATAGACCCCGCTGGGCGTCGCCAGGTACTTGTTGTTGGTGACGCGCGATACGGTGGACTCATGGATGCCGACCTCATCGGCAATCTCCTTGAGCCCCAGCGGCTTCATGGCCATGGCGCCGAATTCCAGGAAGTGCCGCTGGCGCCGAACGATGGCGGCCGCGACGTCCAGGATGGTGGCAAAGCGCTGATCGATGTTGCGCAGCGTCCAGCGCGCCTCCTGCAGGTGCTGGGCCATCTCCCCGTCGCCGCTCCGTCGATGCCGCTGGAACAGTTCCGCGTAGATCTGGTTCATGCGCACCCTCGGTATGACGGCCGGGTTGAGCTGCACGCGCCATTTGCCGCCCACTTTTGACGTTAGCACATCCGGCACGATGTAGGCCGCCTGCGTCGCACTGAAGCGCCATCCGGGCCGCGGGTCGAGGCGGCGCAGACGCTGGCAGACGGATTCGGCTTCGGCCGGGCTGATGCCGAACTGTTCGGCCAGCCCCTGCATGTCACGCATGGCCAGCAGCTGGATGTGGTCACGGACGATGCGCTCGGCGAGCTGCCGCGTCTTCTCGCAGGCGATGCCGGGCAGCTGCAGCCAGAGGCACTCCGCCACGCTGCGTGCGCCCACGCCGGCCGGGTCCAGCGCCTGCAGGCGCTTGAGCGCGATGTGCATCTCGTCCATGTCCGCCGCGGGATCCAGGCCGCTCAACGGCGCCAGTTCCTCCAGCGGCGTGCGCAAGTAACCGTCCTCATCGACGGACTCGGCCACGATGCAGGCCAGCACCCGGTCGCGCTCCGACAGCTTCAGCACGTTCAGCTGACTGCGCAGGTGCTCGTGAAGGCTGGTCGGCACGGGGGTGAGTTCCAGGGCGCTGAGTTCGCCGTCCTCAGCGCGCCGGGCGCCGGACCCGCCCTCCGAGCGCCAAATCTCCCGGTCGTCGTCGGGAGGCGGCTCCAGCGCCTGCCGGGCCTCGCTCCCCTCGGCGGGCGCCGGTTCTGCCACCGCCAGCGGCGTCACGGTTGGAAGCACCTCGTCCGTGGCCTCGGCGGCTTCGAGAAAGGGATTGCGTCCCAGCATGTCGTGCACCATGGCGCTGAAGTCCAGGGACGACATCTGAAGCAGCCTGACCGCGTGCTGGAGGCGCGGTGACAGTGTCTGAGTCTGGGTCTGTCTCTGCGAGCTTCGAAGTTCGGTGAATATCAATTGCCTGCTCCTGTTCCATGCTTTGGGCGGCGCTGCGCCGCACTGTTGCGCGAGCACGGCGACCGGCGGACCGCCATGTCAGCGCCAGGCCTCGCCATCCCTCGGCGGTGTGACGCAAGTTGTGTGCCGGGCTAGGTACGCAGCCGGGTCAACGCCACGGCGGGCCGCCTTTTTGCCCCGTCGCTGCGGGCCCCGGCGCCGTTTTGGTCACCCAAGTCAACTGCCGGACCGCAGGGGGCGCTGTTGCAGCGATGACCGGCTGCCGGCCCGCCCGCACCGTGAAATTTGCAACTCTTGCTGCAAATCCGTCAGCGCCGCAACGCTGGGGGCGCTGCCAGCGCGCGACTGCGGGCGCGAGGATTGCCCAGGACGGTGGCGGGCATTGCCTGCGATTCCCACCACTTCCGGAGCAAGCCGATGAAGCAAGTTCTCATTGCCGTGGCCGCCGTCCTGGCGCTCGCAGCGGGCATCCAGGGATGCGCTGTCACCAGCGGTCAAAGTTCGGTCGGTCAGTACGTCGACGACGCCACCATCACCGCGAGAGTCAAGGCCCGCATGGCCGAAGACCCAGCCGTGGCCGCGATGCGCATCAACGTGGAGACGCTCAACGGCGTCGTCCAGCTGGCGGGCTTTGCGACCAGCCAGACGGAGAAGGACCGCGCAGCGGCCATCGCGGCGGCGGTTCCGGACGTCAAGAGCGTGCGCAACAACATCGTCGTCAGCCGGCCGGAGAAGTGAGCTCACAGCGCCAGGATTCCCAGGGTGCCGCAAGAATGGCTGACCGCCCCCATCGCCATGCGCAGCGCAGGGGCGGTCCGCGGCCTGTTCCTCATCGCCCTGCTGTGGCTGCTGAGAGAAGCCAGGCCCTTGTTGTTGCCCGTCGTGATCGCCCTGCTGCTCACACTGGTGCTGGCACCGGCCGTGCGCCGGCTGCGTCGCCACGGCATTCCACAGGCGCTGGCGGCGGCCGTGCTGGTCGGCGCCCTGCTGGGCTCGGGCAGCACCGTGGTGGCCCTGCTGGCCGAGCCCGCGGCGCGCTGGTGGGAACGTGCACCGCACGCGCTGGCTGCGGTGCTCGCCCGCATCGACCGCTGGCGGGACGTGGCGCCAGGCCTCAGGATCCATGGCGGCGGGCGGGCCACGGCCACGCAGGGGGCGGCCGAGTCGGTCAAGGCCAAGCTGGCCAGCGAGGGCGTCGCCCTCACCGGCTCCTTGCTGACCGAGAGTGCCCGCTTCACGCTCTCCGCGGCTTCCACCGTGATCCTGCTCTACCTGCTGCTGGCCTCGGAGCACTGGCTGCTGGCTCGCTGCATCGCGGCGCTGCCCGCGCGCCCCCGGCTGCGTGCCCTGGTCCTGGGCGGGCTGCGGGCCCTGCAGCGCGACCTGTCACGCTATGTGTTCACCCAAGGCCTGGTCAACCTGGGCGTCGGCCTGTTCACCGCGCTGGCCATGGGCGCCTTGTCGCTGCCCAACCCAGGGCTGTGGGGCGTGGTGGCGGCCCTGCTCAACTTCATCCCCTACATCGGGCCGTGGATCATGGCCGGCGCGCTGGGGCTGGCGGCCGCCATGGCCGGCTTCGAGGGGCTGGCACTGCTGCAGCCGGCGCTCGCCTTCCTGGCCATTCATGCGACGGAGAGCAATCTCGTCAGCCCTTGGGTGATCGGCAGGCGGCTGGCCCTCAACCCGCTCTCCATCTTCCTCTCGGTGCTGGTCTGTGCCTGGCTGTGGGGCCTGGCGGGCGCCGTGATTGCCGTTCCTCTGCTGATCAGTCTTCGCTGCGTCTGCCGTCGCAACCGTAAACTGCGCATCGTTGCGCTGTATCTTGCAGCTAGCAACCGACCCTGCGAGAGCCTTCGCGGGCTGCTCGGTCCCGGTGGTTCGACGCCCAAGGTCCCAGGCTGAGTCGGGGCCAGGCGCGCAGTGATGGATGTCGGTTCATGTTGGAACGCGATGAGGTCAATCGCTCGCCGGACAGCCGGATGCCCACGCCCTGGCAGCGACTGAGGCGCCGGCTCGCTGCCGCGCGTGCCCGCATTCCGGCGCCTTCGCTGTCGGTGCGAACGCGTCTCGTGCTGCTGGTGCTGATGGTGCTCGTGCCCGGCGCCATCGCCGCCCTGTGGGCCGCCTGGCGGACCGATGAGGAACGGCTGCTGCGCCACCTGCGCGACGACGCCCGCGCCCTGTCCATGGTCGTGGATCGCGAGCTGGCCCAGCGCGCCGCCATCGCGCGGGTGCTGTCGCTCTCCCGCGCCCTGGACCAGCTGCCCGAGGTGGATGCTGCAGAACTTCGACTGCTGGAAGTTCAGGCGCGGCGGGCGATGCAAGGCCTGGACGGCTGGGTGACGCTGCTCACGCAGGACGAGGTCTTGTTCGACACCCGGGCGCCCGCGCCGCCCTCCGCGCCAGCCGCAACCATCGATTCGCCGGCCTCCCTGCGCCGCCAGCGGCCGCCGGCCGCGCCGGTCTTGGTCGACCGAGCCGTGGTGGGCGTGCTGGAGTCGGGCCCCTTTGGCGCGCCGCCGCATGCCGCGCTGACGCAGCCGGTCGAGCGAAACGGGCGTGTGCTGGCCAATGTGCAGGTGACCATCCTTCCTCTTGAGCTGCAGCGCGTCATCGACCGCCAGGAACTGCCCGCCGACTGGAGCGCGGCGATCCTCGACAGCCGAGGGCATGTGGTGGCGAGCTCGGCCGGCAAGGCCGTGCTGCCCGAACCGTCGCGCTGGCCGCAGCTGGAGGCGCTGATGCAGGCGCACGACGAAGCCTTGTTCCAGGGCCTGAGTCCCGCGGGCCAGCCCGTGCAGGCCTATTTCAGCACCTCGCCGCAGGGCTGGAGCTTCCTGGTCGCGGTGCCGCGCGGCCCGTGGTCCGGAGGCCATCTGCAGGCCCTGTTGCCCGTGCTGTCCGGCGCAGCAGTGCTGATGGCCTTGGGCGTGGCCGGCGCGCTTTGGCTGAGCCGCCGCATTGCCGCCCCGCTGGACGACCTGACGTCGATGGCCCAGTCGCTGCAATCCGGCGGCCTTTTGCGGCAAAGGCCGACCGGCATCGTCGAATGGGACTACGTCTCGCGCGCCTTGGTCAGCGCGAGCGAGGCGCTGCGCCGATCGCGCAACGAGCTGGAGCAGCGCGTCAACGAGGCCGTCGAGCGCACGCGGGAGACGGAGCAGCTCAGCTCGCGCAGCCAGCGCATCGCCGCGCTGGGGCGCCTGACCGGGGGCGTTGCGCATGACTTCAACAACCTGCTGGGCATCATCAGCAACAGCGCCCACCTGATCCAGCGGCACGTGCACAACGAGTCCCTGCAAGTGCCCCTGGGCGCGATCCGGCGTTCGGTCGAGGTCGGCAGCCGGCTCACGCAGCATCTGCTGAGGTTCGCCGGGCAGCAGGCCGTGCATCCGCAGTCGCTGGACCTGGCCAGCACGCTGAACGACCTGCGCATCCTGCTGGGCACCGTGCTGGGCAAGCGTGTGGAGCTGACCATGGACCTGCAGCCGGGCGTTCGCATGGTGACGGCCGACCCGTCCGAGCTGGAGCTGGCGCTGATCAACGTGGTGCTGAACGCTCGGGATGCGCTCAACGGCGTCGGCCGCGTCCACATCAGTCTGCGCAATGCGCATGCGGACGAGGTGTCCGGCCTGGCGCCCGGCGCCTATGTGCTGATCGCCATTGCCGACAACGGCCCGGGCATCGCGCCGGACATCCTGCCGCGCGTCTTCGAGCCCTTCTTCACCAGCAAGCCGGTGGGGCGGGCCACGGGCCTGGGGCTCAGCCAGGTGCTCGGCTTCTGTGTCCAGGCCGGCGGCACCGCCCGGGTGGACTGCCCGCCCGCAGGAGGTACCGTGGTCAGCTTGCTGCTGCCGGCCACCAATGGGCGTGCCAGCGCCGAAGGATCGGCCGACTTCACCAGCGCCTGCAGCCTCGCCGGTGTCCGCGTGCTGCTGGTCGAAGACAACGAGGAGCTCAGCCAGGTCACCGCGACCTTGCTGCGCTCCTTCTCCTGCCAGGTGGTCTGCGTCTACAACGCGGACGAGGCCCTGCGCCGCTTCGGAACGGGCGCCGGCATCGACGTCGTGCTGTCGGACGTGATGATGCCCGGCCCCATGGACGGACTGACCCTGGTCCAGGCGCTGCGGGCCCTGCGGCCCGAGCTGCCCGCGGTGCTGATCAGCGGCTACAACGAGGTGCGCAGCGACGATCCCGCCCTGATCGTGCTGCGCAAGCCCTGCTCGCCGGTGCAACTGCTGGACGCCCTGCGCCGCGCGATGGCGGGCCAGCGACAGGCATCGGACGAGGGCACGGCAGGCCGGTGCTGAGCACATCGCCGGACTGGCCCCGGCAGCACCGCCCGCACGCCGCGCGAGCCCTCGAAGCCTCGGGAACATGGATTGCTGATCCTGCTGCGGGCGCCGGCACGACCGCCGGCGCAACAACCCAACTTTCGGAGGCGCAGCCATGGACAAGGACGATGTCGTCGACACACTGAACACGCTGATAGAAACCTGCAAGGACGGCGAGTACGGTTTCAACACCAGCGCCGAGCATGTGCGCAGTACCAACCTGCGCCAGGTCTTCACCGCGCGTGCGCTGGAGTGCCGCCAAGCCGCGCTGGAGCTGCAAACGCTGGTGCGACAGTACGGCGGCGAGGCCGAGGACGATGGCAGCGTCTCCGGCGCGGTGCACCGCGGCTGGGTGGCCGTGCGCGGCGTGCTGGCCGGCTACAGCGATCTGGCCATGCTGGAGGAATGCGAACGGGGCGAGGATGCCGCCGTCGCGCGCTATCGCAAGGCTCTGGAGAAGGATCTTCCGGCGGACGTGCTGGCGGTCGTCCAGCGGCAGCTCAGCGGCGTGCAGCGCAACCATGACCAGATTCGCCGTCTCAGGGATGAGGCCCGGGTCGGCGGAAAAACCTGCTGAAGGCGCTCACGCCTGCCGCGCTCAGCCCGGCGATCGCTTGCTTCCATCGGATTGCAACGAAACGCCGGGCCGCCCCAGATTCGCTTGACCCCGCGGCAGCGCAGTCGCGCGGCAATGGCGCTTATGGGGCGCCTACCGCCGTCGCGCGATGATGGAAATGGAGCCATCGCTCTCCATCCGCGCGCTGTCCACCTGGTCGAGGCGCTCCAGACCGTGCCGGTGCAGGGCGCTCATCAAGTCCTCGCGGGTGACCAGCTCACGCCGCATATTGGCCTGCAGCAGCTGGCCCTGCCGGACGAGCAGCGTGGCCGGGGGCTGCAGGAAGCGACGCAGGCGCGGGCTCCAGTAGCCCGCCCAGTCGAGCGCCAGGTTCCATCCCACGATGGTGCTCACCAGCACCACGCCGTCAGCGATCGAGCGGTAGTCGCCGGCCATGGCGTTCTGCGCTGCATCGGCAATCAGGACCAGCATCAGCACGTCGGCCAGCCCCATGGAGGCGAGCTCGCGGCGCTGCACGAAGCGAAGCAGAAGGAACAGCAGCCAGTACATCCCGCTGCCGCGCAACAGCAGCTCCAAGGGATGCACGGTGAACGCGAACAGGCTGCTCCAGTCGGGCAATGGGGGCATGTCGAGTCCTCTTGCGGCGATGGCCGTCGCGCGGCCTCGGCGCCTGAGCGGCCTGGTGCAGCCGCTAGGGATTGTGGTCGCGGGGTGGCGGCCGGCGGGTCGCTGCCGGCTTGTTGCCAGGAGCCAGCAGGCTGGCCAGGAGGGTGGGCAGCAGGCGTTCCAGGGTCCGCATGAGGGTGGGCTGCAGCCATTGCTGCAGCGCCAGCGCCAGCAGCGGACGCAGCCAGGGCTGTCCTCGCTGGCGCTGCGCGAGGCGATGTCCGCGCTGCCCGGCCGCCGTCCCCGCAGGCGATCCGCCGCCGCGCCCAGACCGTGACCGCCCGCGCTGCCACCAGAGCAGGCCGAGCAGGCTGCCACCCAGCAACCCCAGGACGAAGGGCCGCAGCCAGGCGCGCGGCGACAAGGCCTGCTCCATCTGGTGCTCGATCTCGTCCCAGGCGAGCTGCAGGGACCGCCGCCGGTGCGCCATGCGCCGTTCGGTCGCGGCAATGCGCTGCTCCAGCTCCAGGGCGGAGA
Organism: Burkholderiaceae bacterium; assembly: GCA_041913905.1. GTDB lineage: Bacteria > Pseudomonadota > Gammaproteobacteria > Burkholderiales > Burkholderiaceae_C > Roseateles_B. The sequence goes on from JAYSEK010000033.1 coordinate 16,909, forward strand.
GGGCCGGCGGCATGGGCTGTCGCTCGGTGCTTCTGTTCATCGGACCTCTCCACCCTGCCTGGACGGCGTCTCCGTGCCCTGCCCCGCCTCAGCTTGCGGCTGCGAGCTTGGCAGGCCCAGCTGCCGGCGCGTGGCGGGCAGCGAGAACAAGGGCCTGAGCAGCCGGCTGTATGAGAGGCACAGGGCCAGCACGCCCGCATTGGCCAGCGCCACGACGGCACAGGCCAGCGGCCATACCATGCCGGCATTCGCGAGCACCACGGCCAGCCCCGCCCAGAAGAACAGCCACGCCGTCATCAGCGCGGCGCAGCCCAGCACCAACAGCCACAGCATGCGCTCCAGCAGCCGCAGCCCGCGTTGCATTTCCAGCGACAAGAGCTCCAGGCCATCACCCAGCAGGCTCAGCAAGCTCAGCACCAGGGTCTGGGCGCCCGCCATCCAGCCGGACGACAAGCCCTCGTCGGCCGGAGACATGGATTCGCCTGCAGGCGGCAGAGGCGGCTGCATCACCGCGCAAGCCGGGCCAGGAGGGCCCCGAGGGCCAGGGCCGCTGCCACCGTCGCCAGCGGGTGCGCCCGCACCTGGCTGCGCAGGCCCTCGCGCCATTCGCGGCCCATGTCGCGCAGCCGGCCCGCCTCTTCCTGCAGCAGCGCGCCGGTCTCCTCCAGCCGATGCTGCAGCTGCTCGGCGGCAGGCGCCGCGCGCTGGGCCAGTCGATCGATCGCTTCATGCGCGCCCTCGGCCGCCCGGTCGACGATCTCGGCAGCCTTCATCCCTGCCATCGACCCTGCCGCCTCGTCGGCCTGTGCCGCGCCGCGCCGCGCTTCATCGCCGCTTGCGGCGCTGCCGGAATCTTTCGTGCCCATCATTGCTTCCTTTCGATTCAGGAGAAACTGCCTGCCCTCACGGCAAGCCGCATGCCGCACCGGCCCCGGTCGGGCTTCAGCGGCGCGGCAGGCCAGGATCCAGTCCGCGCGCAGGACTCTCGGTACGCTGCGGCTGGTCACCCGGATGCCGGATCAGCTCCTCGATGATGAAGTGGCCGTAGTACTGCGCCAGCTCCGCGCCGTGGGCTTGCGCACTGCGCGCGATCTGCCGGGCCTGGGCCTCGTTGCCGGTCTTGACCAGCAGCCAGTGATAGCCGGCCAGCGCGGCCTGGCGATGGAAGCGCAGCAGATTGGCCTCCTGCCCGAAATCCGCGATGGGACTGACGCGAGCGAGGTCCGACTCCGCCTGCTGCAGCATCTCGCGATCGCTGTAACGGCGGATGTCCGCGGCACTTAGGCCCGCCTCCAGCAGGGCCCGGTAGGCCTCCGCGCTGGCCTGCGCATTGGCAAAGCTCAGCAGGACGTGGCCCACGGGTTTGAAGGCACCCAGCGTGGTGGCGTGTGCCGCCACGGCTTCTTCCGGCTGGATCGGTGCGGCCGCCGGGGCGGTCTTGTGGTCCGTGCTCATCATCGTCCTCCTGTGCTGACTGGCGCCCACGCTCGCTCGCGTTGGCGCCCCACCCTGCGGCAAAGCGCAAGCCGCCCGCGACGCCAGCCCGCCATCGCAGCACCCGCAATTCATGCCGCAAGGCTTACGTGGTGGCGCCAGCCCCCCTGGCACGCGGCCTGCTCCTGTGGCGCGCAGCGGCGCCGCCCGGCGGGCGCCGAACGGGCGCCGAACGGGCGTCGAGCAGGCGTCGAGCGGGCGTCGATGCTGCGCCATGCCGCAAGGCGATCCAGAGTCACAACAAGGAAGCAAGGAAGCAAGCCATGAACGATGTGGAAGCTCAGACACCCCGGACAGCGGACATGTTCACGGACAGCAGCAGCACGGCGCCGGAGGGCGAAGCGCCTGCGGACTCGCTGCGTGGCCGCGTCGTGCTGATCACGGGAGGCGCCCAGGGGCTGGGCGCCGCGATCGCGAAGGAGCTGGGGCTGCGCGGCGCACACATCGTGCTGACCGACCTCCACCTGCAACGGGCCGAGGACCAGGCCGCGGCGCTGGCGGCGCAGAACATCGGGGCGCTGCCCTTCCAGCTGGACGTCACCGACCCCACCCAATGCCGCCTGATGGTCGGGCGCGTGGAGCAGCGCTACGGCCGCCTCGATGCCCTGATCAACAACGCAGCGGTCGACGTGACTGCGCCGATCGCCGAGCTGGACGTCGGCGACTGGCTGCGCATCCTGCACACCAACCTGTCAGGGCCTTTCGTGCTGAGCAAGTTTGCAGCCGCCTGCATGGCGGCCCAGGCCCGTGGCGGGCACATCGTCAACATTGCATCGACGGCCTCCAAGCGCGCCTGGCCCCATGCCAGCGCCTACCATGCCAGCAAATGGGGCCTGCTGGGCTTGTCCCACGCCCTGCATGCCGAGCTGCGGGAGCAGGGCATACGGGTCTGCGCCATAGTCGCCGGTGGCATGCGCACGCCGTTTCTGCTGGATCGCTTCCCGGACATCGACCCCAGCCGGCTGCAGGATCCCGCGCATGTGGCGCGCGCCGTGCGCTATGTGCTGGAGCAGCCGCAGGGGAGCTGCATACCCGAGATCACCGTGCTGCCCGAGCGCGAGACCTCATGGCCATGAGCGCCGCGCATCATGAGCATGCCCGCCCGCCGACCGCCGCTCCCACATCGCCGCGCGCCCTTGCGCAGGCCGGCCCTCTTCATCGACAAGGACGGCACCCTGGTGGAGAACGTGCCCTACAACGTGGACCCTGCCCACCTGCGCCTGATGCCGGGCGCCGGCGCGGTCCTCGCACGCCTGGCCGCGGCGGGCTTCGCCTTGGTGCTGATCACCAACCAGAGCGGCCTGGCCCGGGGGCTCTTCACCTATGCGGACTTCGCACGGCTTGAGCAGGCGCTTCGCCAGCTGCTGCTGAGCTCCAGCGGCGTCAGCCTGGACGGCGTCCTGCTGTGTCCCCATCTGCCTGCACTCGACGGCCATCCCGCCTGCAGCTGCCGCAAGCCGGCGCCAGGCCTGCTGGTGCGCGCCGCGTGGCTGCTGAAGCTGGACCTGGCGCGTTCCTGGATGATCGGCGACACGCTGGACGACGTGGAAGCCGGGCACCGCGCCGGCTGCCGCAGCCTGCTGTTCGACAGCGGCGGTGAAACCCTGTGGCGCCTGGATGCGCTGCGCAAGCCCGAGCACCGGGTTCGGAACTGGGCGGAGGTCGAGCCGCTGATCCGCGGCCGTGTCCTGGCCAGCGGCGGCTAGGGTCCACGCAGCCTGGAGTCCCAGGCGGGCATGCGGCCGGGCATCCGCCTTGCTGAACCGCCGCCATGCAACACCTTCCACTTCAACACCCCCCACTTCAACACCTCCCGGCCTCCGCCGCCGCACCCTCGCCCGCCTCGCCCAACGCCGCCCCGCCGCATGTGCTGGATGTGGCCATGTTCTGGAGCAGCAACCCGGCCGGCGGCGTGCGCCGCGTGCTCAGCGCCAAGCGCCAGCAGCTGCTGGCCGCGGGCTGGCGGCACAGCTTGCTGGTCCCTGAAGACGCGGACGCCGGCCTCTTGCAATGCGGCGGGCTGCGGCTGCCACGCTCCGGCGGCTACCGCTTCGTCGTCGACCGCGCAGGGGCGGCTGCGCTGATCGAGCGGGCCGCGCCCGACCTGATCGAAGCGGCCGACCCCTATGTGCTGGGCTGGGCCGCCACCGACGCGGCAAGGCGGCTCGGCGTGCCGGCCATCGCCTTCTGCCACAGCCACCTGCCGGCCATGGTGGAGCGCTGGGCCGGCAGCCTGGCGGGCGCCTGGGCCGCGACGTGGGCGGGACGTCAAGCCCGGCGCTATCTCCTGCGCCTGTATGCAGGCTACGACCTCGTGCTGGCGCCCTGCCGGGCGCTGGAGCATCAATTGCGGCGTTGGGGGCTGGAGCAGGTGCAGTACCAGCCCCTGGGCGTTGACTGCAGCGTCTTCCGCCCGGACGCGCGCCGTTCGGCCTGGGCGCGCTGGCTCAAGCGCGAGTACGGCCTGCCGCCGTCCACCCGCCTGCTGCTGTACTGCGGACGCTTTGCGCCCGAGAAGCGGCTGCCGCTGCTGGCGCGCGCGGTGCGGGCGCTGGGCCCTGGGCATGTGCTGCTGTGTGTCGGCGCCGGCCCCTGCATGCCCAGCGGCCCCCAGGTGATCGTGCTGCCGCCGGAGTCTCGGCCGGCGCGCCTCGCGCGGGTCATGGCCAGTTGCGACGCCTTCGTCCATGCCGGCGACCAGGAAACCTTCGGCCTGGCGGCCCTGGAGGCCATGGCCTGCGGGACACCGGTGGTGCTGAGCAGCCGCGCGGGCCTGGGCGAGCTGGGCGCTGACGTCGCCCTCGCCGTGGACAGCGCCCGCCCGGCCGACTGGGCCGCCGCCATGCATGCCGCGCTGCACGAGCCCGACGCGGCGCGCCTGCAGCGTGCCATTGCACGCGCCCGAACGCTGGACTGGACGCGCGTGGCGGACATGATGATGCGGCGTTATTCCACAATGCTCCGCAGGAGCGATCCCGCTCGCGCTGGCCCGGCTCAGGAACGCCCGTCGTGCCACTCGGCTTCCGCGGCTGCGTACTCCTTCAAGCGGTTGTAGAGCGTCTTGAGGCTGATGCCCAGCACGGCGGCGGTGCGCTCCTTGTGCTGCTTGTAGTGGTTCAGCGTGGCCAGGATGAAGCGGCGCTCGATCTCGGCCATCGAGCAGCCGATGGGCAGCACCAGGGCCTCCTGCCCGGTGTCGACCTCGCGCGTGGTCGGCGGTGGCAGCGCGGCCGCACCCGCCGAGCGATACGGTGAGGCCGTCGAGGCCTGCACCGAAGGCACCGGCGCGCATTCCTGGACACAATGGACGGCGCCCTCTTCCGGCCCCCGAGGCGGCGTCGGCAGGTCCGGTGCAGGCAGCCATTGCTCGGTGATGAACTCGCCGCTGGCCATCACGTAGGCGCGCTGCACGGCATTGCGCAGCTCGCGCACATTGCCAGGCCAGCGGTACTGGCAGAGCCGCTCCATGGCCGCTGCCGTGAACTGCTTGGGCTGCCCTTCCTTGGCGGCGATGGCGCGCAGGAAATGGCGGGCCAGCAAGGGCACGTCGCTGATCCTGTCGCGCAGCGGCGGCAACTCGATCGGAAAGACGTTGAGCCGGTACAGCAGGTCTTCGCGCAGCTTGCCGGCTTCAACGGCCTGAGTCAGTGGCCGGTTGGACGCCGCGATCACGCGCACATCGGCCTCCAGGGTCTGCGTCGATCCCACGCGCATGTAGCGGCCGGTCTCCAGAACGCGCAGGAGCTTGACCTGCAGCTCCAGCGGCATCTCGGTCAGCTCGTCCAGGAACAAGGTGCCGCCCGTGGCCCGCTCGAAGAAGCCCTGGTGCTGGTGGTCGGCGCCGGTGAAGGCGCCCTTCTCGTGGCCGAATATCTCGCTCTCGATCAGATTGGGCGAGATGGCCCCACAGTTGACTGCAAGAAACGGCTTCTTGCGGCGGCGGCTCAGGTCGTGCACGGTCTGGGCCACGAGTTCCTTGCCGGTGCCGCTCTCGCCCTGGATGAAGACCGACACGCTGGTGCCCGCCACGCGCGAGATCTGCTCGTAGATGGGCAGCATGGCCGGCGCCCGGCCCCACAGGTGGCCGAAATTGCCCGCTTCGGCGAGGTGCGCGTTCAGGTCCGCGACCTCGGCCTGCAGCTGCGCAGGCCGCATCACGCGTGACAGCACCCCCTGAAGGTGGCGCAGGTTGATGGGTTTGATCAGGTAGTCGGCTGCACCCAGCCGCAGTGCCTGGATGGAGGTCTCCAAGGAGGCATGGCCGGTGATCAGCACGACTTCCGCATTGGCCAGCAGCTGCGGATCGGTGAACAGGTCCATGCCGTTGCCATCCGGAAGTTCGAGGTCCAGCAGCACGAGATCCGGCTGCTGTAGCGCAATGTGCCGTTTGGCATCGCGCAGGTTGTAGGCCACCGATACCGTGAAGTGCTCCGCCGCGATCAGCGCCTGCAGCGATTCGACGGAATCGGTGTCGTCATCAACGATCAGCGCATGCACCACCCGGTCCTCCTGTTCCTCATCAGCGTCTTCATCAGTCTCTTCATCACCCTTCTTGATCAGCGTACCGCCCGCGTGGGCAGGCCCTTGGCCGCTGGCTCTTGCGCAGCGCGGCTGGCCGAATCTTGCAGCGGCGCCCTCCGAAATTGCGCAAGCGAGTGCCCCCCATTTGCATCAGCTTGTGACGCTTCTTCCACCATGCGGCAGGCATGTGCATTGCCATCCAGGGTCATTGCACACAAACGGAGACATCCATGTACCCCAGCACCGCCTCCTGTGCCGAAGGCACGCAAGAAGATCTGCAAGGACACCAGCAAGGCACTGCGTCGATGCAGCGGTGCTCGGCGCGAAAGGGCCGCGTCCACCGCCTGGAGCGCTGCCTGTGCTGGCTCGGCGCCGCCATGCTCGGCGCGGCCAGCTTCTATTGCGTCCAACGCACACACCACCGACGCAAGACGCCCCTGTCTTGAACGACGCCCGCCGGGGCCACCACACCTGCAATCCCGCCCTCCGTGGGCCCCGGCGCGCTGTGCCGTGCAGGTCCACCGTGCGCGGCCCCTAGCGTACGTTGTCCGGCGCCATTCGGGCCCCTGTTTTTCCATGGCGCCTCAAGGGCTTCCTCAACCATCACGATGAGGTGTCGGCGTAGCGACGGGGCTTCGCCAGTCCGGTGCGCCGGCCGCTCCCCAGCGTCCCTGCCGTGTTCTGCCGTGTTGAGCGTGGCGCCTTGCGTCCTGCGGACGCGAGGGCCCCTGGAATCGATGGATTCCCTGCTCACACACTTTTTCATCGATGTGCTTCAATCAGGCGCCAAGCGGCCCTCCTCCGCCGAACACGCGGGGCGCATGCCGACCTGCGAAGCAAACCAAGGACCCATAGGGGCAGATACCCATGCCGACAGCAGGGAGCCCAAAGCGCTGGCTGGCGCAAATCCTTGCGCTGGCGCTAGCCCTGCTCGCCACCGTCATAGAGCAGACGCCCATTGGCCGATCCTGGCCAGGCGGCGCCGCTGCTTGGGTCAGCACGGTGCTGGCGTTGACGATGAGCGTCTATTTCGGGGCGGCGCCAGCGTTCACGCTGCTGGTCGCAAGCCTGGCCCTGTCCTGGATTTCTCGATGGTTCGGCAGCGCTGCCGGACCGGCACCAGGGCAGCTGGCCTGGCTCGGCGCCCAGGCCTTGGCCAGCGGCGTCCTCGTGCACCTGCTGGATCGCCGGGTCAACGGTCGCGAGCCGGCCGCCGATCCGACCGAGGCTCCGCTGCTGCACGCGCCCGGCCCCTCGCCGGACCCTGCACCGGCCGCCTGGTCCGCCATGAAGGCCGCCACGCAAGCCGCCGCGCAAGCTGCCGCGCAGGTGGTCGACGAGTCGCTGGACGCGCAGTTGGACGACTTGCGACGCCTGCATGCGCTGAGCAACCGCCTGCTGGTGCCGGCACCGCTGGAGGAGCAGCTGCAGCGGATTCTGGCCACCGCACTGCAGATCCATGGCAGCGGCCAGGGCTGGATCACCGTGGTCGAGCAAGGCCGGCTGAGCATCGCCGCGCAGTCGGGCTTTGCAGAACATGCCGCAGACGAGCTGGTGCGCATTGCCCATGACGGCGGCATCTGCTGGATCGCCATGCGCGAGCGGACGCAGGTCTGGATCGGCGACCTGCAGAGTGACCCGCGCTGCCTGCCGATCCACGCCTGGGCTGCGCAGCGAGGGCTGCGCTCGGCGCGTGCCCTCGCCCTGCTCAACGACCGCGGCGAGGTGATGGGGGCGATGAGCATCTTCCATCGGGATGCACGCCCGCCCAGCGCACGCGAGAAGACGGTGATGGACATTTGCGCCAACAAGGCCGCGCTCTTCATCGAGCGCGAGCGCGCGCGCGAAGCGCTGCAGGCCTCGCAGCTGCGCTTCGAGTCGGTGCTGGACGCCTGCGCGGTCCCCTTCGCCGTCCTGAGCCCCTTGCGCGGCAGCCAGGAGCAGCTGGAGGACTTCCGGCTGGACTACCTGAACGCCGCGGCCGCGCAGCTGCTGCAAGGCCCCCGGGAGCAGCTGCTGGGCCAACCGGTGCTCGCCATCCTGCCCCAGGCCTGGCAACGCCGGCCCGACGTGCTGGCGCAGGGCCAGCAGGCGCTCAAGCGCCATGAGACCCGCGAGTTCGAAGTCGAGATCCCCGGCTTGGACGGAGAGAACACCGGCTGTCTGATCCTTCACTGCGTCGTCTCGCCCATGGGCAGATCACTGGCGGTGTGGGCCGCCAATGTCAGCGAGCGCCGCCGTCATGAGCAGCTGCTGCGCGAGGCCGACCGCCGCAAGGACGAGTTCATCGCCACGCTGGCGCACGAGCTGCGCAACCTGCTGGCGCCGATACGCCAGGCATCACACCTCACCAGTGCCAACGGCGCCAGCGCGGAGCAAAAGCGCTGGGGCAACGAGCTGATCGACCGCCAGGTGCGGCACATGGCCTTGCTGCTGGACGACCTGCTGGACATCTCGCGCATCGCCCGCGGCGCCCTGTTGCTGCGCCTGGACCGCGCGGACCTGGGCAGCATCGTCACCAATGCCGTCGAAGCCGTGCGGCCCTTGATCGACGCCAAGCGCCACCGGCTGCTCGTGGAGCTGCCGTCGCGGCCGCTGCGTTTCGATGCCGACGCGCTGCGCCTGTCCCAGGTGGTCGCCAACCTGCTCAACAACGCTGCCAAGTACACCGACCCCGGCGGGGAGATCCGGCTGCGCGCGCAGGCCGTCAGGGGGGAGGTCTGCATCGAGGTCAGCGACAACGGCATGGGCATGCCGCCCGAGTCGCTGTCGGACGTCTTCCACATGTACACACGGCTGGGCTCCGGCGACGATGGCAAGCCCGGCGGCGGCCTCGGCATCGGCCTGGCCCTGACGCGCGGCCTCGTGCATCTGCATGGCGGCAGCATCACGGCATTCAGCGAAGGACCGGGCCGTGGCAGCTGCTTCACGGTGAGGATTCCCCTGCTGCATGTCAGCCAGCCCGTCGCGCGCGAACCGGTGCGGGCATCGCCCGCTCCGCTGCCTGAGCGGCCCGTGCATGTGCTCATCGCCGATGACAACCAAGAAGCCGCGCAAAGCCTGTCGGCCCTGCTGCAGATGCAGGGCCACCGGGTCACCTGCGCCTATGACGGCGAACAGGCCGTGGCTGCCTTCCGTGCCGACCCGGCCGACGTCTGCCTGCTGGACATCGGCATGCCGCTGCAGGACGGCAAGGAAGTGGCGCGGGCGATACGGGCGCTGCCCGGCGGCGAGCGGCCGGTGCTGATCGCCATCACCGGCTGGGGCCAGGAGGCGGACCGCCGCGAGGCCATCGCCGCGGGCTTCGATCATCACCTGACCAAGCCCGTGGATCCCGAACACGTGCTGCGCCTGATCGCGGAGGCCGCGCCGCAGCCGAGGACCGAGGCAGCGCCCCTGCCCTGATCGGGCAATCCTTGCCGCAAGTCCTTCGCGGCAGCAACCCACCGTGCCCTGCGGAGCGGGCCACGGGGATTGCACCAGCTGCCCGGTATCCCGGGCACGCCTTCTGCCCAGGCGACACATCCGCGTCCACCGAGGAGCATTGGCATGGTGCAGCAGGCCTGGAACAGCTCAAGGAAATGCCTGCCGCCGGCAGCACTGCTGGCCATGGCCGGCGATCTGCCGCGCCCGCTAGTGTTCACCAACGGCGTCTTCGACCTGCTGCATGTCGGCCATGTCAGCTATCTGGAGCGAGCCAGCCGCCATGGCGCCTGCCTCGTCGTGGCGCTCAACTCGGACGCCTCCGCCCGCGCGCTGGGCAAGCCGGGACAGCGCCCGGTGCTACCGCTGGCGCAGCGGGCGCGCCTGGTCGCCGCGCTGGCTTGCGTGGGGTGGGTCAGCTGGTTCGACGAGGCCCGGCCGCAAGCGCTGCTGGACGGCTTGCGGCCCGAGGTCTACGTCAAGGGCGGCGACTACCGGGCGCAGGACCTGCCCGAGGCGCGCCAGGTGTCGGCCTGGGGCGGCTGCACGCGCATCGAAGCCTATCTGCCCGGGCACTCGACGACGGCGCTGCTGCAGCGCATACGCCGCGATGGGCCGCTGCCAGCATGGGGAAGGCAAGATGGGCACGCCTGAGGTGCTGGTCGTCGGCGACTGCATGCTGGACGTCTACCTCGAAGGGGCGGTGCAGCGCATTTCCCCGGAGGCGCCTGTGCCGGTGCTGCGCATGCAGCGCCGCTCGCCGCGCGCCGGCGGTGCCTCCAACGTGGCGCTCAACCTGGCCAGCCTGGGCTGCCGCTGCAGCCTGGCTGGCTCGGTCGGCGAGGATGCGGCAGGCCTGTGCCTCGAACAGCTGCTGGACCATCCGAACATCGATCGGCACTGGGTTCGCAGCCCGCTGTTCCCCACCACGCAGAAGATTCGCATGGTGAGCCAGCGCCAGCAGCTGCTGCGCATGGACATCGAACAGCCCTTGCCCGCCGAAGTGGCTGAAGCCCTGATGTCCATGGTGCGGCGCCTGCTGCCGCAGCATCGCTACCTGCTGCTGTCGGACTACGGCAAGGGCAGCCTGCGCGAAAGCGCCCAGCTGCTGGCGGACGCCCGGCGCGCGGGCTGCCGCACCCTGGTCGACCCCAAGAATCCGGACCTCGCGGCCTACCGCGGCGCCTGGCTGCTGAAGCCCAACCTGGCCGAACTGCAGGCGGCCCTCGGCGACTGGACCGACGAGGAGGCCCTGCGGCGCAAGCTGGACGCGCTGCTCGCGACCCTGGAGCTGGAGCATCTGCTGGTCACGCGGGGTGCCGAAGGCATGACGCTGTATTCGCGCGGCGGGACTTGCCTGCACGTGCCGGCGGACGCGCGCGAGGTCTACGACGTCAGCGGCGCCGGTGACACCGCGCTGGCTGCGCTCACCTGCTTCCTGGTGCGTGGCCACAGCCTGGAACAGGCGGTGCGCGCGGCCAACCGTGCGGCCGGCATCGTCGTGGGCAAGTTCGGCACGGCGCATCTGAGCCTGGCCGAGATGGGCATCTTCGAGGAGGACTCGGCATGAACGAGGCCCTGTGCGCCGCGGGCCAGCGTCCTGCGCGCCACGCGGACCAGGTCCGCGAGCTGGGCGAGCTGTTCGGCGAGCTGCTGCAGGCGCATCTGGCGCTGTTCCATGACTTGCACCGTCAGCAGATGCTGGTCAGCACCATCGGGCTGCAGCTCAGCGCCGTGCTGCATGCGGGCCGCAAGCTGCTGTTCTTCGGCAACGGCGGCTCGGCAGCGGACTGCCAGCATCTGGCCGCCGAGCTCAGCGGCCGCTTCCAGCGCGAGCGTCGACCGCTGGCCGCCCTGGCGCTGACCACCGACAGCTCGGTGCTGACCTGCGTGGCCAACGACTACGGCTATGACGAAGTCTTCGCGCGCCAGGTGGCGGCCCTCGGGCAGCCGGGCGACTGTGCCATCGGCACTTCGACCTCGGGCAAGTCGCGCAGCGTCCTGCGTGCGCTGGCGGTCGCCCGGGCCGGCGGCCTGCACACCGTGGGTCTGAGCGGGCGCGACGGCGGCTACATGCCGAGCTTCTGCGACCAGTGCGTCGTCGTGCCCCATGACGACACGGCGCGCATCCAGGAAGCCCACATCTTCATCGGCCACACCTGGTGCGCGCAGATCGAGCGCAGCCTGGGTCTGGCCGGGGGCGGCGGGGCCGCGGCCCGCTGAACCAGGGCGGCAGGGATCCTGGCGTGAGCAGCCTGCTACGCAGCCAGCCGCTGCGCTCCTTCTGGATCGGCGGCTACGAAGGCGCCGACCATGTCAATGCCGCGGGCCAGGCCCTGGACATGGCACAGGCCACCCACCACCTGCAGCGGATCGACGAGGACTACGCACGCGCCGCCAGGCTGGGCATCCGCACCGTGCGCGAAAGCATCGGCTGGCGCCTGTGCGAAGGCCCGGGAGGCCAGCTGGACCTCAGCCGCGTGCTGCGCATCGCGCGGGCGGCCCGGCACGCCGGCATCCAGCCCTTGTGGACGCTGATGCACTACGGCGTACCGGCCGACCTGTCGCTGTTCGACGACGCGCTGATCGATCGCTTCGCCCATTTCTGCACGCAGGTGGCGCGCCTGCTGCTGCGCATCAGCCCGGCGCCGCGCTTCTACACGCCCGTCAACGAAATCAGCTTTCTCGCCTGGGCGGCCAGCACCGGCGGCCTGCTCGGCCCCGGCACCGGGGCGCAGGCCACTGGCGCCACACTGGACGGCGCCAGCACCGAGCACAGCGGCTACCAGGTCAAGCGGCGCCTGGTGCGGACCGCGCTGGCGGGCATGGCGGCCATACGCGCCGTGGACCCCGCGGCTCGCTTCCTGCACGTCGAGCCCCTTGTGCATGTGAGCGCGCCGCCCGACCGGCCCGATCTGGCGCCGCTGGCGCAGCAGATCCGCAACTACCAGTGGCAGGCCCTGGACCTGCTGAGCGGCCGGCTGGAGCCCGAGCTGGGCGGCCACGAAGCGGCCCTGGACTGGCTGGGCTTCAACCACTATCACAGCAGCCAATGGGAGGCGGTGAGCGAGGCGCGTCTGTCCTGGCATCGGCGCGACCCGCGCCGCCTGCCGCTGTCCGGCCTGCTGCAGGAGGCCTGGCTGCGCTACCGGCGCCCGCTGCTGCTGGCGGAAACCGGCCATGTGGGCATGGGGCGGGCGGCCTGGCTGCACGACGTCGCCGGCGAGGCCTTGCAGGCGCGCGCCCTGGCCCTGCCGCTGCGAGGCGTCTGCCTCTACCCCTTGCTGGATCGCCCGGACTGGCAGGATCCCCTGCGCTGGCACCGCTGCGGCCTGTGGCAGGTGCATGAGGGCGCCGTCGGGCCGTCGCCGTCGCCGTCTGTGCCGGAGCCCCGCCCCGACACTCTGAGCAACGGCCGCCCCGGATCGCGCCATCTCGTGCAGGCCTACGCGAGCGCCCTGAAGTGCTGGCAATGCCTGCCTGCGCCGCCGCCAGCGCGCCCGCGCCGTCTGCTGGTGCTGCTGCCCTCGCGCTGGGAGGCGCTGGACGCCGGGCTGCAGCTGCTGCTGCGCAGGCTCTCGGGCGAAGCCCCGGCCTGCCCGGCCCTGCGCCAGCTGGCGGCGCGCAGCGGCGGCTTTGCCGTCGTCCTGGTCGAGCCACCGAGCGGCCGGGACGCCAGGCCGCACTTGCGTCGCTATCGCCTCGGCCCCGCGCTGGAGCTGCTGGTGATGCAGGGTCCGCCCGGTTCCGGTTCCGGTTCCGGTGCCTGGCCGCTGGCCCTCGCAGCCCTGCCCTTGCTGAACGCCGAACTGGGGGCCGGCCCTTCCGGGGGAACCCTGTTGTGGCTCATGCGCTGGCCTGGCGCCAGCCCGGGGATGGGACTGCTGCGCAGCACGCTGCAGGCGGACGCGCTGGCGCTGCAGCCCGATGCGCAGGCCGCAGAGGCCGAGCTCGGCGACGCCGCAGCGTTCAGCCGGGCTGATCTCCTCCTTTGCGAGTCGGACACTCATTTGGCACGTTACTCGAATCATCACTCGCACGCACTGCGACTGCCGGACGGGCTGCCGCCCCACTGGCTTCGGCCGCCACCGCCCGGCAGCTACGAGGCGCTGGAGGTCCGGCGCCTGCTGGGCGGCGTGCTGGGCCCCCGGCTGCTGGTGCCGGCGCCGGGACATTGGGCTGTCGATCTCTCCTGGCTTCGCGCGCTGGCCCTGCTGCGACCGCACTGGCATTTCTTCGTGCTGGACCAGGAAGCGTCCGCCTGCGCCGCCTTGCCGCCGAACTGCCATGCCTTGGGAGAGCTCGCGCCGGAGCTGCTGCCCGCATTGCTGCAGGCCTGCGACGCAGGCCTGATCCTGGCCCGGCCAGGGCCGGCGACCGCCTGCCTCCGGCCCGCCTTGCTGGACGCCGCCGCGCACACCGGCCTGCCGCTGGCCAGCACGCCGCTGGCCGAGCTGTGCCGGCTTGCACCGCGGCCGGGCCTGCGCCTGGTACAGGACGCCGCATCCATGGTCGCCGCGGTGGAAGCGCTCCTCCAGCAGGGACGGCAGCCACCGACGCGGCGACAGGCCCGCGACTGGCAGCAGGCGGCGCTGCGGCAGGAGCTGGCGCTGCTCAAAGCCTTTGTCAAGCTGCTGGATGCGCGGCGGCGCCCGGCGATCGCCACTCACGGCGCTCCTGCAGGAAGGCCTCAGCCCGGCTGAAGCCCCGGCACCGCCTGCCGCTGTGGCGTCTGGCCCAGCAGCGCGCGGAAATAGTCCACCGTTCGCGCCAACCCTTCGTCGAGCTCCACTTCCGGCCGCCAGCCCAGCCATTGCGCCGCCAGACGGACGTCCGGCCGGCGCCGCCGCGGGTCATCGCGGGGCAAGGGAAGGTGCACCAGGCCCGAGGCGCTGCGCGTCGCGGCAAGCACCCGCCTGGCCAGCTCCAGCATGCTGCACTCGCAGGGATTGCCCAGGTTCACCGGGCCGCGCCGTCCGGACTCCATCAGCAGGCACAGCCCGCGGACGGTGTCGTCGACATAGCAGAAGCTGCGGGTCTGAAGGCCGTCGCCATAGAGCGTGATCGGTTCGCCGCGCAAGGCCTGCACGACGAAGTTGCACACCACCCGGCCATCGCCCGGCCGCAGGCGGGGCCCATAGGTGTTGAAGATGCGCGCGATGGCGACATCCGTTGCGTACTGCTGGGCATAGGCGATGAGCATGGCCTCGGCGCAGCGCTTGCCTTCGTCGTAGCAGGACCGCGGGCCTATCGGATTGACGTGGCCCCAGTCCTGCTCGCGCTGCGGATGGTGCAAGGCGTCGCCGTACACCTCGCTGGTGGACGCCTGCAGCAGCCGGGCGCCGCTGCGCCGGGCCAGTTCCAGCATCTGCCAGACGCCCAGCGCGCAGGCCAGCACCGTCTGCACCGGCATGCGCTGGTACTGCGCCGGGCTGGCCGGGCAGGCGAGGTTGAAGATGCGGCTGACGCCTTCGGCCTCCGGTGGCGGCGGCGCGCAGATGTCGTGCTGCAGGAACTGAAAACGCGGATTCGCCAGCAGATGTGCCAGATGCTGCCGGTCGCCGCTGCAGAGGCTGTCCAGCGCGAGCACTTCGCATCCCTGCTGCAGCAGACGCTCGCACAAATGACTGCCCACGAAGCCGGCAGCACCGCTGACCAGCACGCGCTCCCCTGCTTGCAAGGGACTTCCAAGCTTCTCACCGTTCACGCGCAAACCTCCTCCAGCACCCGCATCCAGTCGGCCACGAAACGCTGGATGCCAAACCGCTCCCGTGCCGTTCGCTGCCCCTCGCGCCCCCATTGAGCGGCCAGCGCCCTGTCCTTCAGCAAGGCCTGCATCGCATCGGCCAGGCGCTCGCAGCGTGTGTCGATGAAGCCGTTCTCGCCACTGCGGATGACGGTAGACAGCTCCGTGCTCGCCAGCCCGACCACCGGCATGCCGATCAGCAGGGCCTCCACCAGGGCCAGGCCCAGGCTGGTGTAGCGGATGGGATGGAAGAAGAAGCGGTGCGCGGCCATCAGGCGGGGCAGCTGCAGCTGGCTGATCTCGCCGAGCCCGCCCGGCAGCGGCTCGCTGCCCATGCCGGCGAGGCTGAGCGGCAGCCGCTCCTGCATCTGTTGATAGAGGTCCGCGCCCAGGCGCCGTCCGCGCCGCGCCAGATGGTTCACCACCACGAGGCCGCGCTCCAGGCCGCCATGCCAGGCGACGTCGTCCAGCAGCTTGACGCCATGCTCGACCACGCGCACCGGGCAGCTGCCTGGGTCCCACATCAGCGCGTTGTAGGGCGTGACGTGGACCAGCAGGGTGTCCGGATCGTCAACCCAGTGCACCGTGTCCGTGGGATGCTGCAGCGGCGGGTCGTGCTCCAGCACGATGCGGGGCAGGCGCTGCTGCGCCGGGCTGAGCAGCTCCAGCCGGTCCTGCTGCCAGGCCTGGCGCGACTGGTAGAGCACGACGTCAAATTGCAAGCCGTGCAGAACCTCCACCGGCGCGTCATGCACGTTGGCGCCCCAGGGCAGCTGCCCGCAGCGCCCCTGTCGCTGGGGGCTGCCGGCGGCATCCTTCAGCAGGTAGAAGTCATGAGGGACCTGGCACAGGTTGTACAGATAGTTGCCGTGCACGTGCCAGGTCAGGATGCGCAGACGACGCGCCATGGTCAGCTCCCTCCACTGGGATGGAAATGGGCGGTAGATCGAGCAAGGGCTGCAGCGCGGCCAGCACCTCGTAGACGCTCAGCGCATGCGCGCAGCCATGGCCCGTCGGGCAGTCCTGGTGCGCGCAGGGCCGGCAGGGCGCCGGCTTGCTCAGCACGCGGTGCAGGCGTGCGTCGGGCGGCGCCCAGCGCAGCACGTCGCCACCGCAGGAGACGATGAGGCTGGGCACGCGCAGCGCTGCGGCGATGTGCGAGACGCCCGTGTCGTTCGCGATCAGGCAGCGCGCCGAGCCGACCAGCGCTCCCAGGGTCCAGAGGTTGGTCAAGCCCACCAGATTGACGCAGGGGGCCTTCATCATCGCCTCCAGCTGCAGGCCCAGGCGCTGCTCCTGAACCGATCCGCTCAGCACGATGCGATAGCCGGCGTCATGCAGCGCATCGGCCACGGCCGCGAAGCGTTGCGCAGGCCAGCGTCGCGAGGCCAGCTGTGCGCCGGCATGCAGGCAGATGTAGGGCTGCGCATCGTGGACCTCCGGCCAGACCTGGGCGAGCAATGCCTTGTCGGCCGGCCGCACGGGAAATTCCAGCGCCTCGTCGACAGCCGCCAGGCCCAGATGCCGGCACAGCGTCAGCAGACGCCGACTCTCATGCCCGTGCTCCGGCCAGGGCGCGAAGCGCGCCTCATGGCCGGGCGGCCGCCACGCGCCCGGCCGGCAGAAGCCTGCACACAGGCGGGCGCCCAGCAAGGCCAGCAGGCCGTTGCTGGCCTCGCCGCTGCCATGCAGCTGCACGGCCAGGTCAAAGCGCTGCCGCTGCACCTCGGCCAGGAACCGGGGCAGCTGCTCGACCTGCAGCACCTGTTCGGTCATGCCTGGCCAGCCCGGAAATCCGATCCAGTGATCCAGCGCCTCGGCGCGGGCCACGTACTCCTGCGCCCAGGGCAGTCCCAGGAGGGTGATCTCGGCCTCCGGGAAGCTGGCCCGCAGCGAGCGCAAGGCGGGGCCGGCGCAGATCAGGTCGCCCAGGCCCAGCGCCCGCAGCACCAGCACGCGCTGGATCTTCCCCGGCAGCATCCAGACGTGGCTCATAGAAACAGCACCCGGAAATGCAGCGCCCCGCGCAGGCGCCAGTAGACCGACAGGAAGGGAATCAGCGCGGAGGTCAGCAGCACCTCGCAGACATGGGCGGGATTGCGCGCCGTGTGGCGCAAGCGCCGCCATGCCAGCCCGAGCATCAGGGCCATGGCGCCCGCCAGCAGCAGCGCCGCGACGCCCCCCTGCCCGGCCAGGCTCGTCAGCAGCCCCAGCAGGGTCAGCAGCACGATGCCGTAGTAGTCCCAGGGCGGCCGGCGCCGCAGCCGCACGCGGTACTGCCGCGGATGCTTGCGGTACAGCAGCGCGTCGAAGAACACATTGCGCTGCTGGCGCAGCGACACGCCCCAGCGCTCCGGCCGCACCGGATGCCAGACCAGCGCGGCGTCGCAGCGCCCCACGGGCCCGAGGGCCTCGAGCCGGAATTGAAGGTCGGAGTCCTCGCGCCAGGGGCGTTGAAAGCGCTCGTCGAAGCCGCCGACGAGCATCAGTGCCGAACGCCATACAAAGGCGTTGGCCGTGACGAACTCGGCCCGCTCCAGGCCGTGCGTCATCAGCTCATGGTCCGTGGGCCGGCGCTCGTCCGGATGCAGCAGGGGCACCCGGACGCGCCCTGCCAGCGCCAGCCAATGGGCGCGCATGCCCATCAGCCCATGCTGCAGCCACTGCGGGTCCGCCACGGTGTCGTCGTCGGTGAAGGCCACGAGCGGCGCACGCGCCGAACGCCAGCCGCAGTTGCGCGCCACGGCCGGCCCCCGGCCCTGCTCCGGACGCAGGTAGCGCAGGGCCGGTACCCGGGGCAGCGCGGCCAGCCTGGCCACAAGGGCCTGCACCTCGTCCTGGCGGCCGTCATCCACCACGAGGATCTCGTAGCAGCCAGGACTCAGGCTCTGGCGCAGCAAGGCCTTCAGACAGCGCTCCAGCAGGGCGACGCGCCGACAGGTCGGCAACACGACAGACACCAGCAGGGGCAGCTGGCGGCTCTGGGGGGTGGCTTTCATGGCAGGCTCTCTTCCATCAAGGCCCTGGCAGCCCGGGCCACTTGCTCGGGCGCCACACCGCGCAGGCACAGGTGATGCGCTTGTGGGCAGGTGCTCTGCAGGCAGTCGCGGCAGGGCACCTCGCGGCTCAGCACCCGTGCGGGCACCCGCCAGGGCGTGTGCTGAGGGTTGGTCAGCGCATACAGCGCCACGACCGGCGTGCCCAACGCCGCGGCCAGATGCACCGGCCCGCTGTTGTTGGCCACCAGCACCCGCGCGCCAGCGATCAGCGCCGCCAGTTCGCCCAGGCTCAGGGGCCCCGGCAGCAGAATGGCCGGACGCGGCAGGGCACGACTGAATTCCTCCAACAGGTCCAGTTCGCCAGGGCCTGCGCAGGCCACCAGGGCGACCGCAGCGCTCGCGCCGGCGCCGCCCGAAGCATCGACACCAGCACGCAGCTGCGCCGCCGCAGCCGCGAAGCCCTCCGGCGGATAGCGGCGCGAGGGCGCGCTGGCACCCGGGTGCAGCAGCACATAGGGCTGCCCGGGAGCCAGGCCGGCGGCATCCAGCATCTGCACGATGCGCCGCTCGTCGGCCGCTCGCATTGAGAACCGCAGGCGATGATCCGCCGTATGCAGGCCGATGCTGGCCACCAGATCGAGCTGGCGCTGCACCTCATGACGCATGAAGGGCCCCAGGCGGTCGGACTCCGGCAGCCGATCGCTCAGCAAGGCATAGCCGTTCTCGCGCGCATGGGCCAGGCACAAGGGGATGCCGGCCTGGCGGCACAACAGCGCAGCGGGCCAGGCGCTCTGGGTGCAGGCGCTGAACACGATGGCGGCATCGAAGGCATGGCGGCGCAGCGCGCGCACCAGGGTCAGCTCGGCCCGCCCCGGTGCCAGGTCTTGCGCGGCCTGCGCCGCGGCGCCCGACTTGATCCAGGGCGCGTCGTAGCCCATGACCTGGTCCAGCCAGGGCAGATGCGGCGCCAGTGCGAGGCCGGCCGGCGACGTCAGCAGGCTCAGGCGCGCCTGCGGCAGGCATTCGCGCACGGCGGCCATGGCCGGCGTGCTCATCAGCACGTCGCCCAGGCTGTCCAGGCGCACCAGCAGGATGCGGCGGGCTTCAGCCCAACCGGGCTTCACTGGGACTGCATTCATGCCGGCACTGCCCGGGTCTTGGGTGCGGCGCCGCGGCGGTCGTCCGGCGATGAACCGGGCCCTGAGCCGCCGGCGCCCGGGCCGCGCGGGCCTGGCATGGCATGGCCATCGCAGCGCAGGATGTAGGTGGCAGCCTCGATGAGCTTCATGCGGCTCTGCCCGCGCAGCAAGGGCCAGCGCCGATGCGCCTGCCGGCCCGGCTCCAGCAGCCGCAGCGTGCGACAGCCAACGCGCCGGCTGGCACTGGCCAGTTCGTCCTCGCTGCTCAGGAACCAGGCCTGGCGAAGGTCCAGCCCATGCGCGGCTGCGGCCTCGCGCAGGCGGTCCGGCAGCTCTGCGGGTCGGGCATGGGCGAGGATGCCCGCCGCCCGCACCGAGGCCTCCTGCGCCAGCCGCTCCAGCAGGGCGCGGTCGAAGGCCGCCGGCCGCCCCTCCGGCCAGGCCGCGGCGCTGGCCGGACCGCCGATCAGCATCAGGACATAGCCGTGCATCTGCAAGGCATGGAGCGCCGCCGGCGCCTGCGGGCGCCACTGCAGGGCACCGGCATCCGTCGCTGCGGCGTAGCCGTCCTGCAGCAGGCCTTCCTCGGCGACGAAGACCGCCGCTTCACCCGCTGTTTCACCCGCCGCTTCACCCGCCGATGCTCGCCCGGCGCGCGTACGCCCGCCGGACGGCTCAGGCGCTCGGCCTGAGGACGAGCCTGTGGAACAGGACGAAGAGGACGAAGAGGACGCGCGAGGGCCGTTCACGCTTTGTACCCCCAGGAGGCCAGCGGCACGGCCTCGGCCGCCAGCTGGGGCGCCAGCGGCGTTGCGAAGGCCGGAGCCGCGGCCGGCGTGGGCAGGCCCAGCAGCTGCGGGCGCGGTTGCGCCGCATGCCGCCGCTCGGCGACCGCGCGCCGGTACACCGCCTCCAGCCGCGCCGCCACCTGGTCCCAGGTGAACATGCGCCGCACCCGCCCCAGCCCCGCGCGCCCCATGGCGCCCGCCTGCTGGGGATGCCTGCGCAGCCAGTCCAGGTGCCGGGCCAGCGCGACAGGATCCTTGGGCGGCACCAGGTAGCCGGTGACGCCGTCCACCACGGTGTGCTGGATGCCGCCGACTGCGCTGCCTATCACCGGTGTGGCGCAGGCCATGCTCTCCAGCGGCGTGATGCCGAAGGGCTCGTACCAGGGCGTGCTGACGAACACGTCGGCCGCCTGGTAATAGCGCACAAGCTGCGGAGGTCCGCGCCGACCGACGAACTGGATGCGCGCCTCCAGCCCCAGCGTGCGTGCCAGCTGGCGCAGCCGGCCGATCTCGGGCGTCAAGCGCTCGTCCGGCGCCTCGGATTCCCCCCCGACGACCAGCAGACGCACCGGCCGCTGCGCGTCGTCCGGCAGCAAGGACAGCGCGCGGATGACGTTGTCGATGCCCTTGCGCGGCACCATGCGCCCCAGCTGCAGCACGATGAAGTCCCGCGCCTGCAGGCCCAGGGCCTGGCGAGCGGCCCGCCTGTCGCCAGGCTGGAACTCGTCCAGGTCGACGCCGCAGGGCACCTCCACGATGCGCTGAGCCGGCACCTGGTAGTGGCGCATCAGATCGCAGCGGTCCTGTGGGCACTCGGCGATGACGCGATCCGCCGCATGCGCCACGCGCCGCTCGATGGACAGGCGCTCGGCCGGAAAGGCATCGGCGCCATTCTGGTGCAGTCGCCGGACGGCCCCCAGGGCGTGGAAGGTGACCACCAGCGGCAGGTCCAGATGGCGCTGGAGATGCAGCCCCACGAGCCCGGACATGAAGAAGTTGGCGTGCACCACATCGCAGGAGCCGAGGCGGCGCAGCAGCTGCCGGGCCTGCTGCTCGAAGTCGGCCATCCAGGGCAGCAGCTGCTCCTTGGGCACGAAGGTCGCGGGGCCGGCGTTCAGGTGGTGGACCTGCACGCCGGGGCACATGGGCAGCATCGGCGGCAGCGCGGCGCTGTCGCGGCGCGTGAGCACGTGAACCTGGTGGCCGCGACGCGCCAGACCCGCCGCCACATGCGCGACGTAGACGTTCTGCCCGCCGGCATCCACGCCGCCCGCCAGGGCCAGCGGCGAGGCATGCTCGCTGATCAGGACGATTCGCAAAGATCGGGCTGCCATGGCTTCTCCGTGATGTCAGATGGCCAGCCAAGGCAAACGCAATGCCCGCCCTCGCGAGCCGGGCCAGGCACCGCCGGACGGTCCGGCTTCCGCGCGCAAGGCAGGAGCTCCGGCGCCGGCGCGTTGCTGCGGCAAATCTTGCCGGCAGCGCCTGCGCCCGCGGCCCTGCTCCATGGCATGGCACTTGCCAGCCAGGCGAAGGCGCCGCGGCCGGCCTGCACCACAGGCTTCTCCGGCCTGCGCCTGCGCTTCCCTCGTTCCCCCTTCCTCTTCCACCCACCCAGATCACCACGAAGGACTTCAAGATGCACGCACGCACCGCCCTCACCTCCAGCCCGCCGGCGCGAACCCGGACCTGGCGCGCCCTGCTCAGCCTGGTCCTGGGCATTCTTTTCGGCGGCCTCTTCATTTGCGCGATGGCCTCCGCCCAGACCAGCAGCACCGCGCCTTCCGGGGCCTCATCCAGCACGGACGCCCGGCTGACCCAGCAGGACCAGCACGGAGGCAGCGGCAGCAACACAGGCAGTTATGCCGGCGGCTACATGGGCAGCGAATACTCCTGGATTCCCTACACCCGGCGCGGCTACGTCGGCCTGAACCTCGGCAACTCGGACTACGACACGCCCTGCGGCCCCGCGCCGCTGAGCTGCGACAACCGCGACCGTTCGGTGTCCGTCTACACCGGCGGCATGTTCAACGACTTCCTGGGCCTGGAACTCGGCGCCAAGCATTTCGGGACCGTCGACCGCGCCGGCGGCCAGGTGCGCTCCTACGGCGCGACGCTCAGCCTGGTCGGCATGGTGGATTTCGAGAACGTCAACGTCTACGCCAAGGCCGGCGCGATCTATGCGCGCACCCGGCTGTCCGCCGACCCGCTGGCAGGCATCCCCACCGGCACCGAGAAGGGCTGGGGGCCGACGATGGCCCTGGGCCTGGGCTTCAACTTCAACCGCAACTTCACCGTCTCGATCGAGCGCGGGCGCGATCGCATCCGCCTTCCGGGCGGATCGCGCTCGTACATCCAGAGCACCAGCCTGGGGTTGAAGTACCGTTTCTGAGTTGGCGCTTGGCCGAGGGCCCTGCCCTCGCAAGGTCCACGGCGACGAGCCATGACAAAGAGGCCTCCTGCGAGGCCTCCTTCTTCGTGCGTGGTTCGACGAGAGCGCGGGGGCTGGCTTCCCTTTAGCGATAACTCAGCCGGCCTTGCTCGTCCGAAAACAGGATCTCGACCCGCCGGTTCTGCTGGCGGCCTGCCGGCGTGGCGTTGTCCGCCACCGGGTAGGCCTCGCCGAAGGCGCGCACCTCCACGCGGGCGGGGGCGACGCCAGCGTGGATCAGCGCGCTGCGCACGGCATTGGCGCGGCGCATCGACAGGCGCTGGTTCAGCGCCCGGCTGCCGGTGCTGTCGGTGAAGCCCTCGACCAGCACGCGGCGCTCGGGATGCTGGCGCAGGACTTCGGCCACGCGCTCCAGCGCGCTGCGCGCACCGGGCTGCAGGTCGGCACGGCCGGTGGCGAAGAGCATGTCCTTCAGCATGACCACCAGGCCGCGCTGCGTATCACGCGTTTCGAGCTCCGCCAGCTCGCGCTGCAGCGCAGAGGCTCGGTCCTGGGCCTGCGAAGCGGCGTTGCGCGCGGCCTCTTCACCGCTGCGCGCGCGCTGCAGCTCCGCCTCGCGGGCCTGCAGGCGCAGCCTGTCGCGCTCGGCGCCGGACTGCTGGACCTGCTGGTCCGCATCGCGCCGCTGCGACTGGGCCTTCAGCGTGGCCAGCTGCCGGCTCGACAGGTAGGTGAGATGCCGGGTCTGCTCGAGATTGCGCTCATCGGCCCAGTAACGCTGCGCCCGCGACAGCATGGCGCGGACCTGCGCCAATTCGTTGGCAGCGTAGCGCTGCACCAGGGGGTCGGCCGCAGCCTCGCGGTATTCGCGCTCCGCGGCGTCCAGCGACGGATCCCGCTCGGGCAGGGTCTGGCAAGCGGCCAGCACGCCAGCCGCGGTCAGGCTCAGAAGGGTTTTGAGTTCTCGCATGTGGGCTCCTGAAGTCGGGTTGTGGGCATGCATCCAAGGCGTCAGCGCGAGGCCGCGGGACTGGGCACCTGCGCCGCGCTGCGCTGCAGCTCCTCGCGCAGGGTTTGCAGCGACTGCTTGACTTCACCCAGGGCCCGCCGTGAGCGCTGCTGCGCCGCGCGGGCGCGGGCCAGCTCGGCATCGGCGCCGGCCTCCTCGGCCATGCGGTGTGCGCGCAGGCGGTCGCTGGACGCGAGCTGCCGGGCCCGCTCCAGCTTGTTGCGCGCCTGGGCCAGCTCTGCAGCGGAGAACTCCGCCGCGCCGTCGGCACTGGCGGCGTCGATGCTGCTTTGCGCCGCAGCGATGGAAGCGGGAGGGCCTTCCGGCGTGGCGCAGGCCGACAGGATCAGCAGCCCCGACATCAGACATGCGGCATGCAGCCGTCTTGCAGAAGAATTCGTCATGGCAGTCCTCTGGGTTTTTGTGGCCCGGACTTCCGGCAGCTTTCATGCCTGCCTTCCCGCCACCGCCACCGCCACCGCCACCGCCGCCGCGCGCCTGCGGGCCTGGCGGCGCCGTCACAGCACACGCCCGATGGCGCTGATGTCTTCCAGCC
This sequence comes from Burkholderiaceae bacterium, assembly GCA_041913905.1. GTDB lineage: Bacteria > Pseudomonadota > Gammaproteobacteria > Burkholderiales > Burkholderiaceae_C > Roseateles_B. Next base: position 40,976 of record JAYSEK010000033.1, read on the forward strand.
GACGCGGCACATGGGCTGGGCGCGCCAGGCTCTGCATCAAGGCAGCGACCCGGTCCAGGCTGGGCCGCAGATCCAGGCGTTGCTGCGCGTCCTGGCGCGCCGCAGCACCCATGCGCTGGCGCAGGGCGGGCTCGTCCAGCATCAGCCGGATGCGGGCGGCCATGTCCTCGATGTCGCGCGCCGCCACCAGCCAGCCGCTGGTCCCATGCTGCACGATCTCCGGCAGCCCGCCCACGCGAGTCGCGATGACCGGCAGGCCGCTGGCCATGGCCTCCATGACGGCCAGCGGCATGGCTTCGGAATGGGAGCTGGACACCAGCAGGTCGAGCTCGCGGTACAGCGCCGGCATGTCGTCCCAATGGCCGACCAGGTGCACCAGCGAGCGCAATCCCAGGCGCTGTAGCTCGGCCTGCAGCTGTGCCTGCATGGGGCCCTCGCCCACCATCGCAAAGCGCGTGCCCTCCGGCAGCCCTTCCTGCAGCAGCGACACCGCGCGCAGGAACTGCTCGGGGCCTTTCTCCGGAGAAAGACGGCCGACAAAGCCCACCAGCGCTGCCGCCGGGTCCAGGCCCAGCTGGGCGCGCAGGCCCTGGCTTGGCCGGGGGCCGGGATGGAAGCGCCGGGTGTCGACGCCATTGGGCTCGCAGCTCAGCCGGCGCATGTCCACGCCAAGCCCCAGGGCGTGGTAGTAGCTGTGGCGGCACACCACGCTCAGATGGCTTCGGACCGCACGGTGCACCTCCAGGTCCAGCAGCGTGAGCTGGCGGCCATGGATGGTGCTCAGCACCGGCACATCGCTCAGCCGGGACACCAGCCCCGCCAGCACGTGGGCATTGGGCAGGTGCGCGTGCAGCAGTTCCACGCCGGAACTCCGCACCAGGGCGTGCACCATCTGGACCGAACTCCAGCCGGCCTCCTCCGGCATGGGCACGCAAAACACATCGGCGCCCAGGGCCCGCATGGCCGTGCTGAAGCGTCCTTCGTAGGGGCAAATCAGGCTGATGCGAAAGCGGTCGCGCGGCAGGTGTTCAAGCAGGCGCTCGACCCAGCACTCCATGCCGCCCACGATGGCGTTGCCCACCAGTTCGAGCACATGGATGCGGCGCCCGGCCGCCGATGCAATCGCCTGTCTGGCCACGGCCTGCCTGTCCATGGGTGATCCCGGTCAGCAACAGCGGAATTGCCAGGCCGCAGCCGGACCGGTCCCGTCGCGGCGAAGCAGCCGGCCGAGGCTGGGCGCCTCGGCATCCTCTTCGAGCCTGGCCTTGGCCTTGGCGGCGCCTGATGCCGGCGCCAGACCCAGCCATGCCGCCGCCGTGCGCCACCAGATTTGCTCACGCGCCGACGTGTCCAGCGCCAGCTCGTCCATCAGCGCCTGCACCCAGCGGCAGCGCTCGCGCAGGTGTGCGCCACTGCAGGGCAGGAAGCAGTCGCTGCCGAACTGCAGCGCCCCGGGGCCCAGCACTTCCAGCATGCGGGCCAGCACCTCCTTGCGGTAGGGCGGCGGCGCACCGAAGGAGATGTCCAGCCGGAATTGCGCACGCTCAGGTGGCACCTCATGGATGCGGTCGATCAGCGCCACCGCCAGGGCCTCGTCCGTCCAGGGCCAGCCCATGTGCGCCAAGGTCACGCGGGCGCCGGGATGGTCGCGCAAGGCCTCGAAGTAGGCGGGTCTGCAGAAGCGCCCCGAGCGGCCGTCGATGAAGATGCCGCTGTGGAACAGCATGGGCAGCTTCAGCTCCGAGGCCACCGCGTAAACACCGCGGGCCCGCTCCTCAAAGGGATACCAGCCGGTCGGCACCATCTTGACGCCGCGCAGTCCCAGCCCTTCGATGGCATGGCGCAGATCCTGGGCCGCATGGTCGTCCCGCGGGTCGACGACGGCGAATCCCACCAGGCGGTCGGCGTGCCCCCGTACAAGCCTCGCCACATGGGCGTTGGCACGCCGCAGCGAGGCCGCGTCGCCCAGCGCGTGGCCGGGGCTGAGGAAAGGAGCCAGCAGCACCGCCATATCGATGCCGGCCTCATCCAGCGCGCGCAAGACGCCGTCGCTGTCCTCCTGACCGCTGCAGTGCAAATGGGCGTCGATGATCTTCATGGCCGCCCCGCTCAGCTGCGGCCCGCGCGCGAGGCCAGCGCCGTGGCGCCCAGCACTGCCGGGGAGGCCTTCTCAACGCCTGCGGGAACCGGGCTGCCGGCTTGGCTGGCGGCATGAGACGCCGCACCGGACAGCCGCCGCTCCAGGGCCGCCTCCAGCAGCTCGTGCACGACGCGCGCACTGCCGTCCCAGGAGTAGGAGGCCACCACGTCCATCGCGTGCGTCAGGCGCTGCCGGCGCTGCGCGGGCGTCTCATGCAGCGCCTGCTCGCAGGCCTCGACGAAGGCGTCCACGCCGCTGGCGATGCGCACGACGGCCCCGTACAGCCGCAGCACGTCCGGCACCGGCGTGCTCACCACCGGCTTTTCGCCGGCCAGGTATTCCAGCGTCTTGGTCGGGCTGATGAAGCGCGTCGACTCATTCAGCGCAAAGGGCATGAGGCAGACGTCCCAGCCTGCCATCAGGGCCGGCAGGGTCTGGTAGCTCTGCATGCCCAGCCAGTGGATGTTGGGCCGGCGCGGCAGGCTGTCGGAATCGATCTTCACCACCGGCCCGACCATCACTAGCTGCCACTCGGGGCGGGCATCGGCCAGACCGGCGAGCAAGGCCAGGTCCATGCGTTCGTCGATGACACCGAAGAAGCCCAGGCGCGGACGCGGCAGGCTGCCCTGCGCCTGTTCGGCACGCTCACAGGCGGCGGCGTCCTGCACCTGCGGCTGGAAATGCTCGACGTCCACCGCACTGGGCATGCAATGCACCCTGGGATGCAAGGCGCGCTTGGCCTCGTAGAGCGCCGGGCCGCCGGTCAGCACCAGATCCGCCAGCCCCAGCAGCTCGCGCTCCTGGTCGGGCAGTTCTGCCGCGGCACCCTTGAAGGCCGAGAGCTCGTCCATGCAGTCATAGACCCACAGCACCGGGTCAAGCCCGCGGGCCAGCGGCAGGGCCAAGGGCGTGTACAGCCAGGCCATGGGTGAGCGCAAGCCGCGTTCGCGCAAGGCGCGTTGCAGCAAGGGCTGCAGCAGCCGCGCCTGCTGCCTGTCGAAACCCTGCCCTGGCAGCGGCGTGCGAGGCGTCAACACCTCCAGCGAGCGCCCCTGCCAGCTGCTCTCCAGGCGCGCGGGCCCGGCATCAAACATGGGTTCCTCGACAAAGAGCACCGGATAGTGCCGCGCCAGGCGGGACATCAGGTGCTGGGGCCGCTGGTACACGAAGGACCAGCGCAGATGGCTGAAAACGACAAGAGGTGACATGAGAGTCCTGATGCCTGCACCGGGGCCGGGACGCATGCCGATGGCGTCCCGTCATGCGGAGCAGGCCTGGGTGCAGACCGCGGGAGCGCTTCAAGCCCTCTTCATCAAGGCGCCCGGCGCCTGTGCCAGGCGCCGGGCGGCGTGGCACAAGTCACCGCCCGAGCGCAAAGCTCGGCCGTTGCAAGGCAAGGCGCAAAGATGAATGGGCTGCGCAGAAACGCCAGAAACACCCCCGGGTCGCTGGGCGGACAAGGCTTGCTAAGCCGGCCTCGCTGGCAAGCGGGGCCGGCGGGCATCGCAAATCTCGTCCGGGCTTGGCGTGTCGCGTCGGCCTACTTGGTCTTGCCGCTCGCGGCGCCTGCGTTCGGCGTCTCGCCCCCTTCCTCGCTGCCCGTGCTGCCCGTGCTGCTGGCCTGCTGGGGACGCTGGCTGCGCCAGCGACTGAACTCGTCCGAGAATTTCTTGTACCGGTCCTGGCGCCAGGATTGATAGTCGTTGTCCAGGTTGCGCAGCTGCTCGGCCCGCCATTGTTGGTAGTCCGGGTCGAACTGCGAGTGCTGCCCGTCCTGGCCACCTTGGCCGCCCGCGCCGCTCATGCCGCCATGAACGCCGCCGTAGTGCTCGCCCTGCCCGTGCATGGAAGACCAGCCGCGGCCCATGTCGTGCTGGCCGCCACGGAACTGCCCTTGACCTTGTTGCTGCCCTTGGTAGCCTTGATAGTGCCCCTGTCCCTGATACGACCCTTGGTACGGGCTCGAATGTCCTGCGCCCGGATAGTTCGGACCGTAGCTGCCACCGAAGTGGTCGCCATACGGCTCGCTCTGCTGCAGGCCGCCGTAGTGGCCGGCATGCTCGCCGCCATAACCACCCTGGTAACCACCCTGATAGCCACCCTGGTAGCCGCCACCATAGTGCTGCTGCCCCACCATGGCGCCCTGGTATCCGCCCGGATAGCCCTGCTGGGAGCCTGACTGCTGGCCCCAGGCGCCGCCGCCCTGACCCTGGTACTGCTGGCGCTCGAATCCCGACTCCTGGCCCCTGGGTCGGTTGTTCGACCAGTCGCCGTAGTTGCTGCCACTGCGGCTGCGTTGGCCGTGCTCCTCTTGGCGCCCCTGCTGTCGACCCTGCTGGTTCATAGTGCGTCCTTTCGCGAATGTTCCGTTTCATTGGGAGACCGCAGCGCAAGCGCGCTCCCGGCATCGACAAGTCGCGGCGCGCCTGCCTGGGTTGCCGGATGAGCGCGCGGGCGCTCCGGGTCTGCTGCTGGATGGCAATCGCCATACCCGGCTGCGCGGCGGGGAGCCGGCAGTTTTTTCCGGCTGGTCCATGTCGTGCATCGAACCCTGATTTGCATTTCCGCCCTTGCCTCGCTCTGCCCCTGCTCTTGCCGCAGTCGCGCACACCCGTCCCGGCCCCGTGGGCATGGGACTTTCCCGGCCTTGTGCGCTGACAGCCCGCTTCCCTTGGGACTTTCGCGCAATCCATGGCTTGCAGCGCCCTGTTTATCGGGCACAATCCGCGCCGCCCGAGCCTGTTCGGGCTCAACCAACAGTCCTACGAATGAACAAGACCGAACTGATCGAACACCTGGCTTCCAAGCACGAGCTGACCAAGGCCGAAGCCGGCCGCATCGTCGAAACCCTGCTCGACGCCGTGGTCACCACGGTGAAGAAGGGTGGCTCCGTGTCCATCCCCGGCTTTGGCTCCTTCAAGCAACACGCCCGCGCTGCCCGCACCGGCGTGAACCCCAGCACCGGCGAGAAGATCAAGATCGCCGCTGCCAAGCTGCCCAAGTTCACCCCGGGCGCCGGCTTCAAGGCCGCCGTGGACCCCAAGGCTGCCGCCCGCAAGGCTGCCAAGGCTGACGCCAAGCCGGCCGCCAAGGCCGCTGCCAAGCCCGCCGCCAAGGCCAAGAAGAAGTAATCGCGCCGCGGCTCGTTCCGCAGCACGACACGACACAAGCCCGGCGCTGCCGGGCTTTTTCACGCCTGCTTCAGGTCTGTGCGCCGCACCCTGGCGCTGAGCCCCATCCCGCACGCCGCCGTCGCCGTGACGCGGTCGCGTCGGCGCATCAGCGAGGCCGCCGGCACGGCTTGATCCGCAACAAGCCTAAGATGGAGGCTTGATTTCTCTCCCGTCCATGGCTTTGACTGATCTGCGTGTGCTCGCGCTCATCCCCCCGATGACGCAGCTCAACACGCCCTACCCCTCCACCGCCTACCTGACCGGCTTCCTGCGCTCGCGCGGCCTGCACTGCGAGCAGCGCGACCTGGCCCTGGCCCTGGTGCTGCGGCTGTTTTCCAAGCCGGGCCTTGGCGAGATGCTCCAGGCAGTGCAGGCCCTGGACCGTTCGCGCCAGACACCGCAGACGCGCAGCTTCGCCGAGCAGTTCCCGGCCTACGAGGCGACCGTGGAGCGCGTCATCGGCTTCCTGCAGGGGCGCGACCCCACGCTGGCCCACCGCATCAACACGCGCCAGTTCCTGCCCGAAGGCGCGCGCTTTGCTGCCATCGACCACTACCTGGCCGACGAGGGCGAGGACCCGCTGGCCTGGGCCTTCGGCGCCCTGGGCCTGCAGGACCGCGCCCGCCACCTGGCCACGCTCTACCTGAACGACCTGGCCGACGTGCTGCGCGACGCCGTCGACGCCCGCTTCGAGTTCGTGCGCTATGCCGAGAGCCTGGCCACCGCGCAGCCGCATTTCGACCCGCTGGCCGAGGCGCTGGCCGCGGCGCCGAACCTCATCGACCGCAGCCTGCAAGACCTGACCCTCGCCGCCGTGGACGAGGTGAAGCCGGACGTGGTGCTGCTCTCCGTGCCCTTCCCCGGCGCCGTCTACGCGGCGCTGCGCATGGGGCAGGTCATCAAGGCGCAGCGCCCCGGCATCCGGCTGGTCCTGGGCGGCGGCTTCGTGAACACCGAGCTGCGCGAGCTGTCCGAACCGCGCCTCTTCGACTACGTCGACTTCATCACCCTGGACGGCGGCGAGCGCCCGCTGCTGGCCCTGCTGGAGCACCTGGCCGGCCAGCGCTCGGCCCAGCGTCTGGTGCGCACCTTCGTGCGCGAGGACGGCGAGGTGCGCTGGCGCCATCTCGCCGAACCGGACATTCCTTTCGAGGAGGTCGGCACACCCACCTGGGACGGCCTGCCCATCGATCGCTACCTCTCGCTGCTGGACATGCTCAACCCCATGAACCGGCTGTGGAGCGACGGGCGCTGGAACAAGCTCACCGTGGCCCATGGCTGCTACTGGAAGAAGTGCAGCTTCTGCGACGTCTCGCTGGACTACATCTCGCGCTACGAAGGCGCCACCGCGGCCACGCTGGTGGACCGCATCGAGGCCATCGTGAAGGAGACGGGGCAGACGGGCTTTCATTTCGTCGACGAAGCCGCGCCGCCGAAGTCGCTCAAGGCGCTGGCTGCCGAGCTGCAGGCCCGCGGCACCGCCATCAGCTGGTGGGGCAATGTGCGCTTCGAGAAAACCTTCACCCCCGAGCTCTGCCAGCAACTGGCGGACAGCGGCTGCATTGCCATCTCAGGCGGGCTGGAGGTGGCCTCGGACCGGCTGCTCAAGCTGATGAACAAGGGGGTTAGCGTGGAACAGGTGGCGCGCGTCACCAAGGCCTTCGCCGATGCGGGCGTGCTGGTCCATGCCTACCTGATGTACGGCTTCCCCACGCAAACGGTGCAAGACACCGTGGACGCCCTGGAATACGTGCGCCAGCTCTTCGAGAACGGCTGCATCCACAGCGGCTTCTTCCACCGCTTCGCCTGCACCGTGCACTCGCCTGTCGGCCTCAACCCGGATCAGTTCGGCGTGCAGCTGCTGCCCCTGCCCGAGGGCCGTTTCGCGAAGAACGACGTCGGTTTCATCGACCCCACCGGCACCGACCACGACGCCATGGGCCGCGCACTCAAGAAGGGCCTCTACAACTTCATGCACGGCATCGGCGTGGACGAGGACGTGCGCCGCTGGTTCGACGTGCGGGTGCCCAAGCCGACGGTCAAGCGCGGGCATATTGCGCGGGCGCTGGCGCAGCGGGAATAAAGCACCCCACCACCCCACCCGCGCGCTGAGCTGCTGCGGCGCCATCAAAGAGAGGCAAGCGCTGACAGTACCGATCTCCCATGGACGTCGGCGCAATCCGGCCATATAGATAACCCCAATGTGCAGCGCCTTAAAATGGCAAAATAATCTAACACATCCGTGGCTGAATGCGCCGCATTTCCATGCAGGGACTTCCATGGTTCAGCAAGGCTGGCTCCCCTCGCTGATCGTCTTCGTCGAGCCGAAAAGGGAAAGCATGAACGAGAAACGTCACATCCTGCATCGCACCTTGTCCGTTGAACTGACGCACGAGCAGCTCGAAAGCGTCGCTGGAGGCCTGACGGCCAGTTCCGGCGGAATGAATGCCATGCAGACGGGTCGCTATTACCTGTCCTACAACGACTTCTATGACCGCGTGATTGACGCCGACTACGGCCGTGACAACGACTGAGGTCTCGCCTGTGCCCGCCCAAAACGGGCACTTTCTCCTGGATGCACCGTGATTCTCATATTCTCAGTGGCAGGAGATCGCCACGCCGATGCCGTCGAGGCAGGACTGCGGGCCGCTGGCGCAAGGCATGCCCGTGTCAATGCTGACCAGATGCCGAAGGATCACCGATTTTCCTTCTGCAGCACCCAGAGCGAACCGACGCTGCGAATCGATGGCTTCGATGCAGCCATGGTGGACACCATCTGGCTGCGCCGCAGGGGAATTCCCGCACAAGTCAGTCCACTGGTGGACGACCGCGACGCGCCAGTCGCACTCCAGGAGTCCGCCGAATTCTGGAAGATGGCCCAGCATGCCCTTTGCGCCAGGCGGGTCGTCAACAAGCTCGAATCAAAGCTCCGAGCGCAGAGCAAGTTGGCTCAGCTCACAGCCGCCAGACGCGTGGGACTGAACACACCTGACACGCTCATCAGCAACGATCCAGACGACATCCGGAGCTTCCTTCGAGGAGACGGAGGCTACGTCTTCAAGTCACTGTCCCCCGTGCACTGGAAGAGTTCGGAGGGTGGCGTCCAAGCCCTCTACACATCGAAGATCTGCCTCCAGGATCTGGAGGGCATGCCGGATGAACTCCTGTCAACACCGGCCATCTACCAGGCCAGAGTTGCCGCAAAGAGAGAACTCCGCGTCAATGTGTTCGGAGACTTCGTCTCATCGGCGGAAGTCAGGGCCCGGCATACCAGCGACAGGATCGTTGATTGGCGCTACGGCTATTACAACGAATTCGAAGTCGCCCCTGCCTCTCTCCCGCATTCGATCCGACTCACGATCCTGGACTTCATGAAAGAGATGGACCTGAGTTGCGCGTCCATTGACCTCATTGAGGACGTCAACGGCGATTTTCAGTTTCTGGAGGTCAACGAATCCGGGCAATTCCTGTGGATCGAAAACATGAACCCGGAGATTCGTCTGCTGGCGCCCTTCTGCGAATTCCTGATTCACGGCGAGGTCACCGGTCGCCTGAAGTTCGATCTGGCCGCATTGGAGACCGCGTGATGGACCCAGCCGTCGACCGCCGCCATCCGATCTTCGCGAGGGTGCTGACTGCGCTTGCCGTCGCACTCACCTGCCCTCCGATTCATGCCGCGGACGGGCAGTTGGCGGCCTTGTATGCAGCAGATCAGCAGGAGCGCCTGCAGCCCGGTGGCCTCGCATCGCAGCGCGGCGCCGCACTGCGTGATGCTCGGCGTCGGGAAGCCGTCCGGCAACGCATGACCCGCTTGGCTCAGCCGGACGCCGCTGACTATGCCCATGCCGCAAGCATTCTGTTGCACGGTCCCGATCTGGACAGCCTGCTCGAAGCCTATGCTCTCACAGCCGCAGGTTTGCGCAGCCATCCCGGCGACGCTCGCCTGCGCCGGCTCCGGGTACTCGCCTGGGACCGCCTCCAGTTGCAGCAGGGGCGCCCCCAGTGGTACGGCACGCAGTTCGAGACACGCAACTGCCTCACTCAAGCGCTGCACTGGGATCGCTCCGCACTCAATGAAGCACAGCGCGTGGCGGATGGCGGCTACAGCGATGCCGAGCTGGCGCAGCAGCTCGAGGACGCGAAGCGCCATGCGCCGCCGTGCGAGACGCCGGCCCAGCTCGTCGGCCCAGCCTTTCGGCTGGCATTGGCGCCGGACACCCTGGAGCGGCTGCTCGCCACAGATGCTCGACTGGCACACTTCCTCCTGACGGTGTCGCGCGACGCGCGGCCGCGGCCCGAGAAGGCCCTGCTCCTGGAAGCGGATGCAGAGCGAGTGCGCGCCCTGTACCAGCGCGTGGACGCGGCGAGGACCCGGCCGGATGCAGGTCGCGCGGAGTCGGCCGTCAGCATCAAGGCACGTTGGGAGCCCGTCGGTGCCGGCTCGACGGGTTCTCTTGAACTTGCCCGATGGCGCATCACCATCGATCCCCGGACACGGCCGGAGGCGAGCATGCGACATGCTCCGACCGCCTGTCATGAACTGACACTGCGCGAGCAGGACGGACAGTGGCACATCCAGGACTGGCTGGCCTGCCCGCTGCCGCCACCGGAGGATTACTAAGGCGAGCTGCCGGCGCCTGAGTCAGGCCCCGCACGGGGGCAAGACCTGACCCCTTCCGCTCACGGCTGCCAGTTCACCATCACCGTCGCCGTGCCGCTCGCAGGCGTCGTGAAGGTGTGGTTGGCGCCCCCTTCCCAGGTGACCGCGCTGCCGTTCTTCTTGATGAACTTGAACTGCAGCGTGGTGTTGGCCGGCACGCTGACGTCATAGTACCAGTTGGGGTAGCTGGTGATGACCTGGTTGAAGGCCGGGCCGACAGGCGTGCTGGTGCTCCAGCTGCTCAGCTCCGCGGCACTGCCGGTCAGATAGACGTTCTCACCCAGCGCCGTCGTGGCGTTGGTGACGATGAAGCGCACCGCCACCTGCGGGCCGCTCAGCAGCTGGTAGCCGGCATAGCTGTTGCTGTCCACGGCGCTGGCATTGCGCACCTTCACCGCATAGCGGCCAGCGGCGATGGCGGGCACCGTCACCTTGATCTGGCTGTCTTCCCAACTCAGGATGCTGGCGCCCGTCACTGCCGTGCCGCCGAAGAACACCGAGCCCTTGACGGCGCCGAAGCCGCGGCCGTCGATGGTCAGCACGTTGCCAGGCTTGCCCATCATGGGCCCCACATGCCCCACCGTCGGCGTGCTGATGGCCGGCGCGACCTGCCACACCGCCACGGCACCTGCGTTCAGCACGAAGTTGGGCACGGCGCCGCTGCTGCCCACCGTCAGCGAGCCGCCGCCCAGCAGACCGCCCAGGACGTCGGTGTAGGTGCCGGCCGGCATCGAAGTCAGCAGGCCGCTGATGGTGGTGGCCGTGCTGGTGCTGCGGTTGACCGCCACCAGCGCCACCTGCGTGCCGAACTTGCGCTCGTAGATGTAGACGTCCGGGCTGAGCCAGCGTTGCTGCTGCGTGCCGTAGGCCAGGGCCGCGTTGCTCTTGCGCAGGGCAGCGAGCTTCTTGATGGCCTGGTAGGCCGTCGTGGCAGTGCCAAAGCCGCTCATCATGGCGCGGTTGTTCGGGTCGCCGTTGCCCGTCATGTACTGCTCGCTGCCGTAGTAGATCGCCGGTACGCCGCGCGAGGTCAGCGTGATGGCCAGCGCCTGCTCCAGCTTGCGCTGCGGCGCACCCACCTGGTGGAAGCGGTCCATGTCGTGGTTGTCCACGAAGGTGACCTGGTCGATCACCTGGCCATACTGCGAAGCCGTGTCGACGATGGTCTGGTGCAGATCCTGCATGGTCTTGCTGCCATCGCGCAGCACCTGGCGCATGCGCTGGGCGTACTGGAAGTCCAGCAGGCTCATGCCGCTGTCATTGGCAAAGGCATGGTTGGCCGGATCGACTTCGTTGACACCCAGGAACCACTCGCCGAAGGTGAAGACCGGCTTGTAGCCGTGGATGTGCGCCATCCAGTTCTTCTGCCAGCCAAAGGGCATGTGCTTGACGGCATCGACCCGCAGCCCATCCACGCCCAGATCCAGCCAGCCCTGGATGGCCGACTTGAAATAGGCGTCCACCGTGGCGTTGTTGTGGTTGAGGTCGGCCAGATCGAAGAGATTGCGGTAAATGCCGTCCTCCAGCGAGGCGAAGCTGGTGCCGCCGTTGTGATGGAACAGCCCGGCGGGATCACTGCTGTAGCTGGCCATCAGCGTGCCGTTGTTGTAGAGCCGGCCGTTCTCGGCAAAGGCGCTGTTCGCGGGGTCCGCGGGCGAGCTGTGGTTGGGCGCGAAGTCGATGATGACCTTGATGCCGGCATTGTGCGCCGCGGTGATCAGCGCCTGGAAGTCGGCCACCGAGCCGAAGGCGGTGTTGGGCTTCTTGAAGTCGCGCGCCCAATAGCCGTGGTACGAGGTGCTGTTGGTGCCCGAGTAATTGATGGCCGCAGTGATGTTCTCCACCGGCTGCGAGATCCACAGCGCCGTGACGCCCATGCCGGTGAGGTAACCGTCACTGATCTTCTGGGTGATGCCCTTCCAGTCGCCGCCGCAGTAAAGCTTGAGCTGGGTGCAGCCCGCGCTGAAGGCGGTACCGCTCGGGTTGTTGCTGCTGTCGCCGTCCTTGAAGCGGTCGGTGACGATCTGGTAGACCACGTCGGTGGCAAAGCTCTGCTTGTTGGACACATGGGTGTCCGGGCTGCCCATGGCGGAGGACGCCGCCAGGAGGGCCGCGGCCAGCAGGCCCGGGGCGACGCTGGGCCGCGCGTGGCGGCCGGCAAAGGGAGTGCGCATGTCTCTTGTCTCCGGTATCAGGCCTGTGTCGGCCCGTCATTGGTTTGGGGTGGTTGATCCCTCATACCTTGGCATCCATCAAGGATGTAGGCCAAGGCAGAACAAGTAGTATTGCTACATGCTGTCAGAGCAATATTGGGGCCAACACCAGTAAGTTGGCGTGTAACGCCGCTGAAACTGCGCCATTCAGGTAAACAGGGCGGCTACAAGGAAGCAATCCGATCTGGACTGGAATGTATTTTCAATACATTGACCAAGGTCAACGGGGCGACAGACGCACGTCGCGCGCCGCCACGCATGCGCCGGGGTCGCCGGAGTCGGACAATCGGCGGCACAAAGAACGAGGGAGTGTCGCCATGTCGAATCAAGCCTGCTTGCCCCCACCCGCCCCGCCTGCAGCCCAGGCCCTGCCCAGCCGCACCTTGGCCTCGATGGCGCTCGGGCTGAGCCTGCTGCTGACGGCTTGCGGCGGCAGTGGCGGCGGCACGGTGCCCGAAAAGCCCGTCGAGCCGCCCGAGCCCCCCGTGCTACCCGTGACGGGACCGGGCGAGCTCAAGTCCGCCACGGCGCTGAAGCTCATCAACAGCACTGAGATCCAGGCAGCCATCACCGCCGCCGGCCCCAAGGCCCCGGCCTTGACGCCGCGCTACTCGGTCCAGACCTGGCGCTTGAACTACCTCACGGTAGACGGCACCGGCAGCGCCGTCGAGGCCTCCGCCCTGGTCTGCGTGCCCGTCAAGCCAGCCGGCAGCCGCAGCCCGGTGCTGAGCTACCAGCACGGCACCACCACCAAGGACGCCGAAGCGCCCAGCAACCATGCCACGGCCGACGAAGCTGCCGTGGTGATGGCCTCGGCCGGCTATGTCGTGCTGGCGGCAGACTACGTGGGCTATGGCGCCAGCAAGGGCCGGCCGCATCCCTATCTGCAGTCCGCGCCTACGGCCGCCGCCGTCAACGACCTGCTGACCGCCGCCCGCTACTGGCGGTACACGCAAGGCATCAAGGACAACCGCCAGCTCTTCCTGGGCGGCTACTCCGAGGGCGGCTATGCCAGCGTGGCGGCCATGCGCGCACTGCAGTCGGGCAGCAGCGAGCACAAATCCCAGCTGCAGATGACGGTCGCCGGCGCGGGCCCCTACGAGGTGGACCGCGTGCTCGACGATCTCCTGGCCAAGGTCAAAGCCGAGAACAAGGTGCTGGGCCTGCTGCTCAACCCAGGCTTCCTGAAGCTGCTGGGCGACGGCGACCGGCGCAAGGTCCGCGACCTGCTGCTGGGCAAGGCCGTCGGGGACGATGCCGACGTCGTCTTCGATCCCACCTTCCTGGACCTCTACCTCGCTGATGACGTGGCCGGCATCGAAGCCAGGAGCAATGTCTACAACTGGAAGCCCGAGCTGCCATTGCGGCTCTACCACGGCCGGGACGATGCCACCGTGAGCTACCGCGCCTCCACCGACACCTTGACGGCCATGCAGCAGCGCGGCGCGGGCAGCCTGGTCAGCCTGACGGACTGCCCCGCCCAGCCGGCCGGGCACCTGGATTGCGTGCAACCTTTTTGGAACCACATGCTGCAGCAGTTCGGCGCCGTGGCAAAGGATCTGTAGACGCCGCGCCCCCCGCGCGCCGGATCAGGCCTGGCGCAGCAGCCCGGCCAGCTGCCAGCTGTCGAGCAGCGCCTGCGGCCACTGCCCGCGCTGCAGCAGCGCCACCATGGCCTGCGCCTCGGCCTCGCAGGCCAGGCCCTGGGCCTGACGCCAGGCGGCGTCGTGGTAGCTGAAACGGTAGCGCTCGCCGCTGTCGCACAGCAGCGTCACGACGGAGCCCTGCTCGCCGCGTTCGCGCATCTGCTGCGCACAGGCCAGGGCCGCCAGCAAGTTGGTGCCCGTCGAGGGCCCCACCGGCCGCCCCAGGTGCTCGCTGAGCGCCAGCGTGGCCGCCATGGACCAGACGTCCGGCAGCTTGACCATGGCATCGATGACGGCGGGCAGGAAGCTGGCCTCCACCCGCGGGCGGCCGATGCCTTCGATGCGAGAGCCCTGCTCGATGCGCAGGTCCGGATCGCGGCTGAGGTAGTGGTCGAAGAACACCGAGCGCTCGGCGTCGGCGCCGCACACCAGGGTCGCGTGCCGCGAGTAGCGCACGAAGCGTCCCATCGTCGCCAGCGTGCCGCCGGTGCCGGCCGAGCAGACGATCCAGCGCGGCACGGGATGGGCCTCCTTGCTCATCTGCTCGAAGATGGATTCGGCGATGTTGTTGTTGCTGCGCCAGTCGGTGGCCCGCTCGGCGTAGGTGAACTGGTCCATGTAGTGCCCGCCCAGCTCGCGCGCCAGGCGCTGGGATTCCACATAGATCTGGGTCGGGTCCTGCACCAGGTGGCAGCGCCCGCCCTGGAACTCGATGGCGCGGATCTTCTCGGTGGACACCGTGGCCGGCATCACCGCCACGAAGGGCAGGCCCAGCAGGCGGGCGAAGTAGGCCTCGGACACCGCCGTGGAGCCGCTGGAGGATTCCACCACCGTGCTGCCCTCGTGCAGCCAGCCATTGCACAGGGCATAGAGGAACAGCGAGCGCGCCAGGCGGTGCTTGAGGCTGCCCGTGGGGTGGCTGGATTCGTCCTTGAGGTAGAGGTCGATGCCGGCAAAGCCCGGCAGGCTCAAGGGAATCAGGTGGGTGTCGGCCGAGCGCTGGAAATCGGCTTCGATCCGGGCGATGGCCTGGCGCACCCAGGTCGGCGAGGACGTGCTGATGGGGTTCATGGGGCCGCACTGTACGCCCAGCCCGAGGCCGGGCGATCGTGCCAGATCAAGCGGCGGCCGGTTCAGGCGCCGCATTCGCCACTGAGCCCCAGTTCCGCCATCAGGCGCGCCACCTGGGCCTTCAGCAGGTCGACCTCCGCTCGCAGCTGCGACAGTTCCTCGTCACGGCTGCCAGCGCGCACCTCATCGCGCTCACGTGAACCGACGAGGGCCTCGGCCTGCACCGGCCCGCATAGCAGCTGCGCCCAACGCTGCTCGCGCGCGCCCGGCGCGCGGGGCAGCTTCACGGCCAGCGCGGGCTGGCGCTCGGCCAGTTCGTCCAGGAAGCCCTCCACCGAGGAGATGTCGGCGAAACGATGCAGGCGTTCGGCATTGAGTCGCAGCTCGGCCGCCGTCTGCGGGCCACGCAGCATCAGCACGGTCAGCAGGGCCTCGGCCTGGCCGGGCACGCCATAGACCCGCCGCAGGTTGTGCTCGAAGCGCACGACGCGGCTGCCGCTGACTTCCTGCACCAGGCTCATGCCCTTGAGTTCGTTCAGCGCCTCCAGCACCTCGGGCTCGCCGAGGTTCATCACCGGCTCGCGCGCGGTTTTCTGGTTGCAGCCCTGGGTCAGGGCGTTGAGGGACAGCGGGTAGCTGTCCGGCACCGTGTGCTGCTTCTCCACCAGCACGGCCAGCACGCGCGCCTCGGCGGCGCTCAGATCACGCAAGCTCATCGATCACACCCCGAATCCATCGTCCGCCTGGATCACCGCGCCATTGATGAAATGGCTCTCGTTGGCGCACAGCATCAACAGGGTCGTGTCCAGATCCTGCGGGTGGCCGACGCGCTTGCGCGGCAGCAGCTCGATGAGCTTGCGGCCCTGCTCGGTGCTCCAGTGGTGGTGGTTGATCTCGGTGTCGATATAGCCGGGGCAGATGGCGTTCACGTTGATGCCGAACTTGCCCCACTCCAGGGCCATGGCGCGGGTCATGTGGATGACCGCCGCCTTGCTCATCGAATAGACGCCGATCTGGCTCAGCACCCGCAGGCCCGCCATCGAGGCGATGTTGACGATGCGCCCGCCGGTGAAGGTGCCCGGCGCCGCGCCGCGGGCGCGCGCCAGCATGCGCTTGCCGACCTCCTGCGCCACGAAGAAGGCGCCGCGCACATTGGTGTCCATGACGAAGTCGTAGTCATTGGCCGTGACCTCGGTGAGCTTCTGCGTCGTACTCACGCCCGAGTTGTTGACCAGGATGTCGATGGTGCCCATCTCGGTCTCGGCATGGGCCACGGCCGCCTTGATGGAGTCCAGGTCCGTGACGTCCAGCGCCACCACGTGGGCGTCGCCACCGGCCCCTTCGATCTCCGCACGCAAGTCCTTCAGGCGCTCGATGCGCCGCCCGGCCAGCACCACGCCCGCGCCGGCACGGGCCAGCGTCCGCGCGAACTGCGCACCCAGGCCGCTGCTGGCCCCCGTCACCAGGGCCACGCGCCCTTCCAGATCAATGCTGTAGCTCATGGCTCACTTCCTTCGTGCAATGTCCGGGGGATGTTAAGCCTTTGGCGGTGGCCCTTGGCGACTGCGTGGCCTGGGAGGCAGACAGGCCGGCCGCCATCCGGGACAACACCCGGCTAGAGCGGCGTCTCTAGGGGCTGGCACCACAAAAATAGCACGATCGTTCTATTTTCAGAGCACCCCAGTAGAATGCGCCGCAATTGTGCCGTTGCGTGGCCCGACGCTGCGAACCGGCAGAGCCCACTACAAATCCTGAAGGACACCCGATGACCAGCGAAGAACTTCTGGCCCAGTTCGGCCCACGCGAGAACATGGAATACGACGTGGTCGTGGTGGGCGGCGGCCCGGCCGGCCTGGCCACGGCGATCCGGCTGAAGCAGTTGGCCCAGGACAAGGGCCAGGAGATTTCCGTCGTCGTGCTGGAAAAGGGCTCCGAGCCCGGCGCGCACATCCTGTCCGGCGCCGTGATGGACCCCAAGGCCATCACCGAGCTGTTCCCGAACTGGAAGGAGCTGGGCGCCCCGCTGAACCAGCCGGTGTCGGGGGACGAGGTCTTGTTCCTGACCCAGGACGGCGCCCGCGGCACGCCGCAATGGCTGATTCCCGAGTGCTTCCACAACCACGGCAACTACGTGATCTCGCTGGGCGCCGTCACCAAGTGGCTGGGTGAGCAGGCCGAGGCCCTGGGCGTGGAGATCTTCCCCGGCTTCACCGGCGCGGAAGTCGTCTACGGCGAGGACGGCAGCGTGCGCGGCGTGGCCACCGGCAATGTCGGCATCGGCAAGGACGGCGAACCTCACGAAGGCTTCCAGCTGGGCATGGAACTGCTGGGCAAGTACACCATCTTCGCCGAAGGGGCCCGCGGCCACCTGGGCAAGCAGCTGATCGCCAAGTTCCAGCTGGACGCCGGCAAGGATCCGCAGTCCTACGCCATCGGCATCAAGGAACTCTGGGAAGTGCCGGCCGACAAGGCCAAGCCCGGCCTAGTGGTCCACACCGCCGGCTGGCCGGCGGACCACGAGACCTACGGCGGCGGCTTCCTCTACCACCTGGAAGGCAACAAGGTCACGCTGGGCTATGTGGTCGGCCTGGATTACAAGAACCCCTGGCTCTCGCCCTTCGAGGAAATGCAGCGCTGGAAGACGCACCCCAGCATCCGCCCCCACATCGAAGGCGGCAAGCGCATCGGCTATGGCGCCCGCGCCATCACGGCCGGCGGCCTGCTCTCCCTGCCCAAGCAGGTGTTCCCGGGCGGCGCCCTGGTCGGCTGCGATGCCGGCTACCTGAACGCCGCCCGCATCAAGGGCAGCCACGCCGCCATCAAGACCGGCATGCTGGCCGCCGAGGCCGCCTTCGAGGCCATCGTCGCCGGCCGCCAGCATGACGAGCTCAGCGCCTACCCGGCCGCCTTCGAGAAGAGCTGGCTGCACGAAGAACTGGACCGCTCGCGCAACTTCAAGCAGTGGTTCAAGAAGGGCAACACCATCGGCACGCTGATGACCGGCATCGAGCAGTGGCTGCTGCCCAAGCTGGGCATCAAGAGCCCGCCCTGGACCCTCCACCGCGAGCTGCCCGACCACGTCTACCTGCGCCCTGCCGCCGAGTGCGCCAAGATCGACTATCCCAAGCCCGACGGCAAGCTGACCTTCGACCGCCTCTCCTCGGTGTTCATTTCCAACACCAACCATGAGGAAAACCAGCCGGCGCACCTGACGCTCAAGGACGCCTCGGTGCCGGTGAGCATCAATCTCGCCAAGTTCGCCGGCCCGGAGAGCCGCTACTGCCCGGCGGGTGTCTACGAGTTCGTGAAGAACGAGGACAACAGCGACCGGCTGCAGATCAACGCTCAGAACTGCGTGCACTGCAAGACCTGCGACATCAAGGATCCGACGCAGAACATCGTCTGGGTGACGCCGGAAGGCGGCGGTGGCCCGAACTACGCGGGCATGTAAACCGTCCTCGCCCTCGTACGAAAGCCCGCGCAGTGCGGGCTTTTCTGCTTGCGCCGTGCCCGGCTCAAGCGCGCATCCAGTGCGCGCTTCAGGCCATGGCGGCGAGCCGGGCCTTCACCGCCGGCCACTCGCTGTCGATGATGGAGAAGTAGACCGTGTCCCGCACGCGCCCTGATGCGCAGACCATGTGCCGGCGGAAGATGCCCTCCTGCACGGCACCGATGCGGGCGATGGCCTTGCGCGACTTCTCGTTCAGCGCATCCGTCTTGAGCTCCACGCGGTACGCCGCCAGCGTCTCGAAGGCATGGGTGAGCAGCAGGGCCTTGGCCTCGGTGTTGACACCGGTGCGCTGGTGGCTGGCGGCCACCCAGGTCCAGCCGATCTCCAGGCGCCGGTCCGCTGCCGAGATGTTGCCGTAGCGCGTGCTGCCCACAATGCGCCCGCTGCTGCGCTCGCGGATCGCGAAGGGCAAGGCCTGACCCCGCGTCTGGTCCGCCAGGGCCAGCTCAACAAAGGCCCGCATCTCCTCTGGCGTGCTGACGGAGCTCGGAATCCAGCGCCACAGCTCGGGATCCAGGCCCTGTTCGCACAGGCCCTCCACATGCGCCAGGCTCAGCGGCTCCAGCTGCACCAAACGGCCGGTGAGGGTCAGCGGGTGGATGTTCAGGGGGTCAGGTCTTGCCATGGCTCGATGTTCAGACGTTCAAGGTTGGGAAAAAGGGGATGAACAGAGAGAATGATCAGAGGCCCAGCTGCCGCATCCAGCGGGCCATGGCCGGCGAGGCACCGGCTTCGAAATGCTCGGTCAGGCGCTGGCGTTCAGCCGCCGAGCGGTTCTGGCTCAGCTTGGCCTTGGCCTCGATCGACTGCACCTGCACCCGCAGGCCCGCGATGGCGCCAAGCAGGCGCTGCTGGTAGTCCTGCGGCAGGCCCAGCCACTGCGGCACGTAGCCCGGATCGCGCGGCTGGATCAGCCGTTTGAGCAGACGATCCTTGGCCATGGCGTCCTCCACGAGCTGCAGCGTGCCCAGCACCTCGATGGCCATGTAATTCCAGGTCGGCACGTTGAGCGGGCTGTCGTAGTGCGACGGCGAGACGTAGGCATCCGGACCGGTGAAGACCAGGCGCACCGCCTGGCCGTCGGTCAGGCCGCCCAGCTGCGGATTGGCCCGCGCCAGATGGCCCTCGAAGCGGCCGCGCCCATCTTCCTTGTCGACCCACACCATGGGCAGATGCAGGGCGATGGGCGGCGCCGCTGCGTCCCGGGCGTCCGCGGCGACCAGCAAGGCCAGGGGGTGCTCGGCCACCAGTTGGCCTTGCAGGGCGGGGTCGTCGAGCTGGAAGTGCTTGGGGGTGTACATATGGGGCGCTGCTGGATCGTCAGAACAGGATCAGGCCTCACGATATGGCAAGGATTGGTACGATCAAAGATCCAATTCTTTTCACATTCATGGGACCAATGGCATGCCTTCACCGGCCGCTCCCGCCCTGCCCTTCGACGTTGCCGGGATTCGTCTGGATGGCCCCGGCTCCCTGACCCTCCAACTGGTCGAGCAACTGCGCATGCGCATGCTGCAGGGCCGCCTGGCTGCCGGGGCGCGCATGCCCACCACGCGCGAACTGGCGTCGGCGCTGGGCCTTTCGCGCAACACCGTGGTGCGGGCCTATGAGCAGCTGCTGGACGAGGGCCTGATCAGGAGCCGCGTGGGCGACGGCAGCTATGTGACGCCACCGCTGGCCCAGATGCTGGCTGCCAGCCAGCCGGCGGCAGCACCGCATCGCCCCTCCGTTGCCAGCCCGGAACCCGACACGCCGCGCTGGCAGCGCCTGCAGCACTTCACGCCCTCGAGCACGCCCGCCGGGCCGACGCGGGCCTTTCGCTGGGGCAGCCCGGCCATGGACCTGTTCCCGGCGGCGCTGTGGTCGCGCCTGCAGACGCAGGCCTGGCGGCGCCATGACACCAGTACGCTCGCTTACGGCGATCCCGCCGGCCTGCCGGCCCTGCGCGAATGGCTGGCCGACTATCTGCGCAGCGCGCGCGGCCTGGCATGCAGCGCCGAGCAGATCCTGATCACCGGCGGCGCCCAGCAGGGTATTGCGCTGGCCGCACTGGCCATGCTGGCGCCGGGCGATGAAGCTGCCATGGAGTCGCCCGGCTATCGCTCCGCCGCAGCGGCGCTGGGCTTGTGCGCCGCGCGGGTGCGCCAGGTGCCTGTGGACAGCGAGGGCTTGCGCCCAGCCGCTCTGCAGGCGCTGGGGTGCCGCTGCCGCCTGCTCTACGTCACCCCTTCGCATCAGTTCCCGACGGGCGTGGTCATGAGCCTGCAGCGCCGCATGGACCTGCTGGCCTGGGCCCGCCGGCAGGGGGCCTGGATCCTGGAGGACGACTACGACAGCGAGTACCGCCACGTCGGATTGCCGCTCGCACCGCTGGCCAGCCTGGACACCGCCGGCCGCACGCTCTACGTGGGCAGCCTCTCCAAGCTGATGTTCCCGGGGCTTCGCCTGGGCTATCTGGTGGCGCCGCCGGGCTGGCTGCCGACGCTGGCCCGGCTGCGTGCCGTGCTGGACCGGCACAGCGCCAGCATGGATCAGCAGGTGATGGCCGCCTTCATCGCGCAGGGGCATTTCCTGCGCCATGTCCGCCGCATGCGCCGTGCCGCCCGCGAGCGCCGGGACGCCTTGCTGGACGCCTGGACCCACCACATCGAACCGCTGGGCCTGCCGCTGCCGGCGCCGGAGGCGGGCCTGCATGCCTACCTGCCACTGCCGGATGCCAGGCTCGAACACCGGCTGACGGAAGCTGCCGCCGCGGCGCAGCTGGAGGTGGGGGCCATGCGGCGGGTGGGCGGGCTGCCCGAGGCCTCTGGCCGCGCGGGGCTGGTCCTGGGCTTTGCCGCCGTGCCGCCCGCGGAGCTCAAGGCGTCCGTACGGAAGTTGGCGCAGGGCTGGCGGCCACTGCTCAACCCAGCGTACTGAGCGACGCAGCCCCGTTGCGGCGACCGGCGCTGCGGCCACGCGCGTTCATGCGGCGGGTGCTGCAAAGTCGGCCTACAACTTCCAGAACTGGCGGTTCATCGCCGTTCGCTCGCCGCAGGCCAAGGAGCGACTGAAGGCCATCGGCTTTGGCCAGCAGAAGGTGGTGGATGCAGGCGTTGCCTTCTTCATCTGCGGCACGCTGGCGGCGCATGAGCAGTTGGCGACGGTCCTTCAGACGTCGGTCGACGCGGGCGAGCTGCCAGCGGGCGTGGCCGAGGCCTGGGTGGCGCAGGCCGATGCGGCCCAGCGCGCCAACCCGGCAGTTCAGCGGGATGAGGCCGTCCGCTCCACATCCCTGGCCGCGATGACCCTGATGCTCGCTGCACAAGGCCTGGGGCTGGCGTCCTGCCCGATGATCGGGCTCGACGTGCCAGCGCTGGCGCAGGCTTTTGAGCTCGACCCTCTGGACGTTCCCGCCCTCGTGGTGACCGTCGGCCGCGCGAGCGAAGGCCACCCGGCACAGAAGCGTCGCCGGCCTGTTGAGGAGGTGCTGAGCATTCTCTGACCTGCCGATGGCGCAGACCTGGCGTCGTGCCCCGGCGCAAAAGAAAAAGGTTCTTCGCCGATCTACGGGGAGAACCAAGGGATGCGGCCATGGGCCGC
>JAYSEK010000034.1:0-61976 GCA_041913905.1 Burkholderiaceae bacterium
GGCTACCTGCTGCCCTGGGGCCAGATGTCCTACTGGGGCGCCCAGGTGATCGTGAACCTGTTCGCCGCCGTGCCCTTCGTCGGCAACGACCTGGCCCTGATGATCCGCGGCGACTACGTCGTCGGTGACGCCACCCTGAACCGCTTCTTCAGCTTCCACGTGATCGCCGTGCCCCTGGTCCTGCTGGGCCTGGTGGTGGCGCACATCATCGCGCTGCACGAAGTGGGTTCGAACAACCCGGACGGCGTCGAGATCAAGGCCAAGAAGGATGCGCAGGGTCGCCCGCTGGACGGCATCCCCTTCCATCCCTACTACAGCGTGCACGACATCTACGGCGTGGGCCTGTTCCTGATGGTGTTCTCGGCCATCATCTTCTTCGCGCCTGAGCTGGGCGGCTACTTCCTGGAGTACAACAACTTCATCCCGGCCGACCCGCTGAAGACCCCGCCGCACATCGCGCCGGTCTGGTACTTCACGCCCTTCTACTCGATGCTGCGCGCCACGACCGACGTGATGGTCAACGTGCTGTCGGTGATCGTGGGCCTGGGCGCCGTGCTGGCCGTGCTCAAGGGCACCTTCTCCGGCAAGGGCAAGATCGCCACGCTGGTGATCGCCGCTGTCGCCATCTTCCTGCTCAAGACCTTCGATGCGAAGTTCTGGGGCGTGGTCGTGATGGGCGGTGCCGTGATCATCCTGTTCTTCCTGCCCTGGCTGGACCACAGCCCGGTCAAGTCGATCCGCTACCGTCCGGACTGGCACAAGTACGTCTACGGCGTGTTCGTGGTCTTCTTCCTGGTCCTGGCCTATCTGGGCATCCAGCCGCCGACCGAAGCCGGCACCATCGTCGCCCAGATCGGCACCCTGTACTACTTCGGTTTCTTCCTGCTGATGCCGTGGTGGAGCAAGCAAGGCGTGTTCAAGCCCGTGCCTGACCGCGTCACCTTCCACCCCCACTGATCAGCCCAGGAGTTGCATCTCATGAAGAAATTCATCGCTACGCTGCTGATCGGCCTGGGCCTGGCCTCCGGTGCCATGGCCTCCAGCGGCGGCATCGAATGGGACAAGTTCCCCAAGGAAAAGATGACGGACGTGGCGTCCCTGCAAAACGGCGCCAAGCTCTTCGTCAACTACTGCCTGAACTGCCACGCGGCCGCGTTCATGCGCTACAACCGCCTGCGCGACATCGGCCTGACCGAAGCCCAGATCAAGGGCAACCTGATGTTCGCCTCCGAGAAGGTGGGCGACGTCATGAAGGTGTCCATGGACCCCAAGCAGGCCAAGGACTGGTTCGGCGCCACGCCGCCGGACCTGACCGTGATCGCCCGCTCGCGCGCCGACGGCGCCAAGGGCTCCGGTGCCGACTACCTCTACACCTACATGCGGACCTTCTACCGCGACGAGACCAAGGCCACCGGATGGAACAACCTGGCCTTTCCCAGCGTCGCCATGCCGCATGTGCTGTGGGAGCTGCAGGGCCAGCGCGCCGCCAAGTTCGTCGAGGAAGCCGACCCGCACGACCACAGCAAGAAGGTCCATGTCTTCAAGGGCTTCGAGCAGCTGACCCCCGGCACCATGGACGCCCGCGCCTATGACAATGCCGTGGGTGACCTGGTCGCCTACCTGCAGTGGATGGGCGAACCTGCGCAGGCCCAGCGCTTCCGTCTGGGTGTGATGGTGCTGCTGGGTCTGGCCATCTTCACGCTGTGCGCCTGGCGCCTGAATGCGGCCTATTGGAAGGATGTGAAGTAAACCCGCAGGCCCTGGCCATCGAGCCGGGCCTTTTGCGCAGTGGGCGGTCCTCGCGGGCACCCACTGCGTTTGCCTTTTGTGTGCCGCTACCATGTCAGGCACACGGAACCCTTTGTTGACCTGAAATCAGGAGTCCGCCGCCATGATGGTGCTTTATTCTGGAACCACTTGCCCCTACTCGCACCGTTGCCGTTTCGTGCTGTTCGAAAAGGGCATGGACTTCGAAATCCGTGATGTGGATCTGTTCGCCAAGCCGGAGGACATCGCGCTGATGAACCCGTACAACGAGGTGCCCATCCTCGTCGAGCGCGACCTCATCCTGTACGAGTCCCACATCATCAACGAGTACATCGACGAGCGTTTCCCGCATCCGCAGCTGATGCCTGGCGACCCCGTGGCCCGCGCTCGCGTGCGCCTGTTCCTGCTGAACTTCGAAAAGGAGCTGTTCGCCCACGTCAACGTGCTGGAGAACCGCGGTCAGGCCGTCAAGCCGACCGACAAGCAGCTGGAGAAGGCTCGTGCGCAGATCCGCGACCGCCTGACGCAGCTGGCGCCCATCTTCCTCAAGAACAAATACATGCTGGGCGACGACTTCTCCATGCTGGACGTGGCCATCGCCCCGCTGCTGTGGCGCTTGGACTACTACGGCATCGACATGTCCAAGAACGCGCTGCCGCTGCTGAAGTACGCCGAGCGCATCTTCTCGCGTCCGGCCTACATCGAGGCGCTGACGCCCTCGGAAAAGGTGATGCGCAAGTAAGTCGCGGCAGCCATGGACCAGACCCCCGATGGTGGCGCGCCCACCGGTACCTCCACGCGGCCCTACCTGATCCGGGCCCTGCACGACTGGTGCACCGACAACGGCTTCACGCCTTACATCGCGGTGCAGGTCGACCGCTCGGTGCAGGTGCCGCTGGAGTACGTCAGCAACAACGAGATCGTCTTGAACGTGGGCTTCGACGCCACGAACGGCCTGGATCTCGGCAACGAGTTCATCCAGTTCAAGGCTCGCTTCGGTGGCGTTGCGCGCGAGATCATCGTGCCTGTTGACCATGTGGTGGCCATCTATGCCCGCGAGAACGGGCAGGGCATGGCCTTCCCGGCTCCGGCGGCCGAGGCGGCGCCAGAACCGGCGCCAAAGCTCGCTGCCAAGCCCGCCGGCAAGGCGCCCGCCGCAGGCCTGCGCCTGGCGTCGACGCCTCCGGCGGCGGATGAGGCCGCGGCGCCAGCCGCTGAGCCTGAGCCTCAGGGCGATGGTGATGGTCCGGATGGCGGTCCTGGCGATGGCCCCGGCCCGAGGCCTACGCTCAAGCGCATCAAGTGATTGACATCGGGCGCGCAAGGAATGGCGGAGCAAGCCCTCGAATTGCCCCTACAATGCGCGCCAGCTGACGACTCCCGTCGTCGGCACCTCATCAGAAAAACGCCGGCTTAGCTCAGTTGGTAGAGCAACCGCCTTGTAAGCGGTAGGTCATCAGTTCGAATCCGATAGCCGGCACCATCTTCTTCAAGCACAGGCCTCGCGCCTGTGTTTTTCTTTGTGCCTCAGCTGCCGCGGCGACCGCAGTTGCAACTGCAGGTCCTCGGCCCTGTCATCAGCCCTGCTGCACCTTGATCCGCACGCGGCTGGGCTGCAGGCCGTGCTCCTGCAGCTTGGCTTCCAGGCGCGGCTGCAGCTGGCGCAGCTTGGCTGCGACGGCGGCGTTCGCGGCCAGCAGGGTCCAGCCTTCCTCGTCGATGGGGCCGGCCTTGACGAAGCGCGTCATCGCGCCCGGCAAGGCAGGTGCCACCAGGGCCATGCGACGCTGCGATTCCTGCATCAGCAGGCCCAGGCGCGCCAGGCCCTGGTGCTGGGACAGCGCCTGGCTGATGGGCGTGGGATCGGGGACGGAGGGGCCGCCCGTGGCCGTGCCGGAAAGAGCGTCGGATCTGCGCATGCCGCTCAGTGTAGACCCGGAGCGCGGGCCGGGCTTCCCGACTCGGGAGGAGGGGAGCCGGGTGCTAAACTCCGCCGGTTGTTCTCCGCCCTGGTCCAGCTGCCTGGCGGGCCTGCCGGGCAAGTCCTGGGGCAACTCCGGAATCGGGCCAAGCCCGAGGCGGGAGTCATGCGACGGGCCTTGCAAGTGACGGTTGCGCCCCGAGCTGGAGGACCGGAAACGAATCCTGAGTCCGCCGCGCGCAGGCGCAGCGGGCTTGCCGTGCCAGTCTGCCCATCCAGCATAGAAGAAACAGGTGGGGACTCGGCGCCACCTCTTACCGTCCAAGAATCACTGCATGTTGCCCTCGCTTCTCACCAAGATCTTCGGTAGCCGCAACGAGCGCCTGCTGAAGCAGTACCGCCGCATCGTTCAGCAGATCAATGCGCTGGAGCCCCAGATGGAGGCGCTGGATGACGCGGCGCTGCGGGCCAAGACCCAGGAGTTCAAGGACCGCATCGCCAAGGGCGAAACGGTGGACCAGATCCTGCCCGAGGCCTTCGCCGTGGTGCGCGAGGGCGGCAAGCGCTCGCTCAAGATGCGCCACTTCGATGTGCAGCTGATCGGCGGCATGGTGCTCAATGCCGGCAAGGTCGCCGAAATGCGCACCGGCGAAGGCAAGACGCTGATGGCCACGCTGCCCGTCTACCTCAATGCCCTGACCGGCAAGGGTGTGCACGTGGTGACGGTCAACGACTACCTGGCCCGCCGCGATGCCGAGTGGATGGCCAAGCTCTACAACTTCCTGGGCCTGACGGTGGGCATCAACCTGCCGCAGATGAGCCGCGAGGAAAAGCAGGCCGCCTACGCCGCCGACATCACCTACGGCACCAACAACGAGTACGGCTTCGACTACCTGCGCGACAACATGGTCCACGACGTGCGGGACCGCGTGCAGCGCCAGCTGGCCTACGCCATCGTCGACGAGGTGGACTCCATCCTGATCGACGAGGCCCGCACCCCGCTGATCATCTCCGGCCAGGCCGAAGACCAGACCGAGGTCTACCTGGCCATCAACAAGGTCGCGCCCAAGCTGAAGAAGCAGATCGGTGAGCTGGACCCGCGCACGGGCGAGGGCGTCATCGAGCCGGGTGACTTCACGGTGGATGAGAAGTCCCATCAGATCTATCTGACCGAAGACGGCCACGAGAACGCCGAGCGTCTGCTGAGCGAGGCCGGCCTGCTGGCCGAGGGCGCAAGCCTTTACGACGCCGGCAACATCACGCTGATGCACCACCTCTACGCGGCCCTGCGTGCACACCATGTGTACCACCGCGACCAGCATTACGTGGTGCAGAACGGCGAGGTCATCATCGTCGACGAGTTCACCGGCCGCCTGATGACCGGCCGCCGCTGGAGCGACGGCCTGCACCAGGCCGTGGAAGCCAAGGAAGGTGTGGCCATCCAGGCCGAAAACCAGACCATGGCCTCCATCACTTTCCAGAACTACTTCCGCATGTACGGCAAGCTGTCCGGCATGACCGGCACGGCCGACACGGAAGCCTACGAGTTCCAGGAGATCTACGGCCTGGAGACGGTGGTCATCCCGCCCAACCGCCCGACCATCCGCAAGGACGAGCTGGACCTGGTCTACAAGACGGCGCAGGAGAAGTACAACGCCGTCATCGCCGACATCCGCGACTGCCACGAGCGCGGCCAGCCGGTGCTTGTAGGCACGACCTCCATCGAGAACTCGGAGCTGATCTCCCAGCTGCTGACCCAGGCCAAGCTGCCGCACCAGGTGCTCAACGCCAAGCAGCACGCCAAGGAAGCCGAGATCGTGGCCCAGGCCGGCCGTCCCGGCGTGATCACCATCGCCACCAACATGGCCGGCCGCGGCACGGACATCGTGCTGGGCGGCAATGTCGAGAAGCAGATCCAGTTCCTGGAAGCCGACGAGTCGGTGCCGGCAGAGGAAAAGGCCGCCCGCATCCAGAAGCTCAAGGACGAATGGGCCGACCTGCACGCCAAGGTCAAGGCCGAGGGCGGCCTGCGCATCATCGCGACCGAGCGCCATGAGAGCCGCCGCATCGACAACCAGCTGCGCGGCCGCTCGGGCCGCCAGGGCGATCCGGGCTCCTCGCGCTTCTACCTGTCGCTGGACGATCCGCTGATGCGCATCTTCGCCGGCGACCGGGTGCGCGCCATCATGGACCGCCTGAAGATGCCCGAGGGCGAGGCCATCGAGGCCGGCATCGTCACCCGTTCCATCGAAGGCGCGCAGCGCAAAGTCGAAGCCCGCAACTTCGACATCCGCAAGCAGCTGCTGGAATACGACGACGTCTCCAACGACCAGCGCAAGGTCATCTACCAGCAGCGCAATGACATCCTTGAAGCCGAGCGCCTGACCGCCCAGATCGGCAACCTGCGCCGCAGCGCCATGGAGGACGTGGTCCGCACCTTCGTGCCGGCCGAGAGTCTGGAAGAGCAGTGGGATCTGCCCGCCCTGGAGCGCGTGCTCAAGGATGAATGGCAGCTGGACGTGCCGCTGGTGGCCGAAGTCGCCAAGCGCGATGCGGTGACTGACGAGGACATCGTCGAGATGGTCGTGAAGGCCGGCGACGCGCTGTTCGAGTCCAAGCTGGCACTGGTCGGCGAAGAGCAGTTCACGCCCTTCATGCGCATGGTGCTGCTGCAGTCCATCGACCAGCACTGGCGCGAGCACCTGGCCTCGCTGGACTACCTGCGCCAAGGCATCCACCTGCGCGGCTACGCCCAGAAGAACCCCAAGCAGGAGTACAAGCGCGAAGCCTTCGAGCTGTTCTCGCAGCTGCTGGACGTGGTGAAGCTGGAAGTCACCCGCGTGCTGATGAACGTGCGCATCCAGAGCCAGGAAGAGGCCAGCGCGGCGGCCGAGGCCATCGAGCAGCGCGCCGATGCCGTCAGCAACGTCACCTACACGCATCCCAATGAGGACGGCTCGGTGTCGCAGGACATCGACCCCGCCACCATCGCCGAGAAGTTCGGCCATGTGGGTCGCAACGACCCTTGCCCCTGCGGCAGCGGGCAGAAGTTCAAGGCTTGCCACGGCAGGTTGAGCTGATCCCTCGAAGGCAATACCTGACCCCAGCGCTCGACAGGGGCAGTGTCAGAGTGGCTTATTTCACGAATCAGATGCTTCGCCCCCGTGTACGCGGGGGGCGACCTGATGGTGGGCAGGCACTATGATGGCAACGCAAATTCTTACAAATAACCACCCTGTCCGTGCTGTCTGACGGCAGGTGGGCGTCGAACGGGAACTCAACTCCATGAGACTGAGCACTACATCCCGGCTGTTGGCCGGTCTGACCCTTGCATTGTCTGCGGTGGCCGCGTCGGCAGCCCCCATCCTGCAAGAGTTTGAATCCGCGACCATCGCGGCGGTCCGCCGTCCGACGGCGTTCTCGCAATCATTCGTCTTGGACTCTGCATTTGTAGGTAGGCTGCTGAGCGGCCACCTGCATACCTACAAGGCCAGTGACCCGAGTGCAGGCATCTACGTTGATGTGACGAGCGCCTATGTGTCGAATGGGGCGGTTCGCTACGACTTCGCGCAAACAACGCCTTGGGGCTCGCCGACCTTCCAGGAGGTCTGGGACCTGGCCCCGGTCATGCTTGGCGCGGGCGGTACCTGGACGCTGTATGTGTCCGGCGTGATGAAGGACACCAAGTCGGCAGGCCTGTTCTCCGCGCAACTCGCAGGCCTCGGTCGTGTGCCCGAACCCGGCTCGCTGGCACTGGTGCTCTCGGCCGCCCTGCTGACGGGCGCACTGCGCGCTCGTCGTTCGTCCAAGGGCTGAGCGTCGCTCGCTTTCCCGGGGGTGGCAATGAAGGCAGTCTGCATTGCGGCGGCAGCATGGGCTCTGTCGTTCAACGCCTCGGCGCTGAACCTGCAGTTCCTGGGAGACCGCGAAACGGCGATTCAAGTCACGACCAGCATGACCACTGGCTTTGCCGGGGCGCTGGAGTACGTGGATCTGGGCAGCGGCAAGAGCTTCTTTGCCTATTGCCTGGAGCCGAGCCAAACCAATAACTTCGACCCTGCGAATTTCTCCCTTGCGTCGCTGACTGCGACGCAGCAGACGTTGATCTCAAACCTTTACTCCACCAGCTACAGCCAGTCCTTTGGCGACGTGGTCAAGGAGGCGGGCTTCCAGTTGGCGGTGTGGGAGATCATGCTGGACTCCGGGTCCGGGACAGGCAATCTCAAGGTGCAGATGGGCGCAGCCGGCGGCGGCAATTTCTATGTACTAGGGGGCGATAACCCCAGTGCCGTGAACCAAGCCGTGGACTATGGCGAAACCTATTTGCTGGCGGCGCTCAATTACACGGGGCCCAGCCTGTATCAGTTGCAGGCGCTGCATAACGACAGTTTTCAGGACATCATCGCTCAACCGGTGCCAGAGCCAGGTCGAGGCATGATGATGTTTGCGGGCCTCGGGGCCCTAGGGTTTCTGGCGGCACGGCGACGCAAGTCCGACTGAGCCTGAGCCCCGCAACGGGCTGGCAGGTACCGTCCTACGGCGAGGGCTGGCATCAGCTCTCGCCGTTTGTCTTTGGCGCGCAAGAAGCCGGGTTTTAGAATGCCCGCTCCCAGTCTGAACACGCGCTGCACACCATGCCCGTCAATCTCACCGCTCCCGACCCCGCCTCGCTCCATCCTGTTCCCGGTGTGCGGCTGGGCATCACCATGGCCGGCGTGCGCAAGGCCAATCGCCGCGACCTCAGCGTGATCGCGCTGGACGAGGGCAGTTCGGTGGCCGGCGTGTTCACCAAGAACCGCTTCTGCGCAGCGCCGGTGCAGATCTGCCGCGAGCATCTGGCGGCTGGGCAGGGCATCCGCGCCATCCTGGTCAATACCGGCAATGCCAATGCCGGCACCGGCGAGGACGGCCTGGCCCGCGCACGCCAGAGCTGTGAGGCCCTGGCCGGCCTGATGGGCATCCAGCCCTCACAGGTGCTGCCTTTCTCGACGGGCGTCATCATGGAAACGCTGCCGGTGGACCGCATCATCGCGGGCCTGCCCAAGGCCGTCGAAGCCCTGCGCCCGGACGCCTGGGCCGAGGCCGCCGAAGGCATCATGACGACGGACACCCTGCCCAAGGCGGTTTCGCGCCAGGTGCAGATCCAGGGGCATACCGTCACGGTCACCGGCATCTCCAAGGGCGCCGGCATGATCCGCCCGAACATGGCCACCATGCTGGGCTATGTGGCGACCGACGCCCACATCGCGCCGGAGTTGCTGCAAAGCCTGGTGCGCGACGCGGCCGACGCCTCCTTCAACCGCATCACCATCGACGGTGACACCTCCACCAACGACTCCTTCGTGCTGATCGCCACGCACAAGGCCGGCCATGCGCGCATCGAGTCGCTGGGCTCGCCCGAGGGTCAGGTCTTGCGTGACGCCGTGATCGCCGTCTCGCAGCAACTGGCCCAGGCCATCGTGCGCGACGGTGAGGGCGCGACCAAGTTCATCACGGTCAAGGTGGAGGGCGGCCGTGACGAGGCCGAGTGCCAGTTGGCGGCCTACGCCATCGCCCACTCGCCGCTGGTCAAGACGGCCTTCTTCGCCAGCGACCCCAACCTCGGTCGCATCCTTGCTGCAGTGGGCTACGCCGGCATCGCCGACCTGGACCAGACGCTGATCGACCTCTTCCTGGACGAGGTGCATGTGGTGCGCCAGGGCGGCCGGCACCCCGACTACCGCGAGGAGGACGGCCAGCGGGTGATGAAGCAGTCCGAGATCACCGTGCGGGTCAAGCTCCATCGCGGTCTGGCCCAGACCACGGTCTGGACCTGCGACCTGAGCCACGACTACGTCAGCATCAACGCGGACTACCGCAGCTGATCGCAGCGGCGCTCTTCATCGGAAGACGGGGGCTCAGAAGTCCACGGCCCGCGTTCTCAAGCCTCGGGCCACCAGCATGGCATTGATCAGCTGCGCTTCTTCGCGGCTGGCAAAGGGCCAGACGGCGGCACGCCAGCCTTCCGGGGTCTGCAGCACCTGCTGCTCCAGCGCCTTCCTGCCGACCAGAGGCTGGATCAGGGGCTGCATCTTCAGCAGATAGGCCTCGGCCTCGGCCTTGCTGGCCATGGGCGGGCCGACCAGGGCGACCAGCGGGACGCCGTCGGGGATGTTGCCGCGGGGGCTCGTCTCCTGGTTCTTGCCGGGGCGCGGTTTGAGCGTTTCAGCCGCGGTGGGCTGTGTCGGGGCCGGCTCGCTGGCGGCGCCCGGGCGAGCGTCCTTGCCGCGCCCGTCGTCGGTGCGTTGCGGCGCACGCTCGGTCTTGGCCGCCGGCTCGGGCCTCGACGCGCCACCGCCTGCTCGCTCGATGATCTGGTCCGTGGGGCGCATGGGCCGGGGCTGCTCCGTCGCCGCACCCGTCGCAGCCTCCTTGCCCGCTTTGCCGGCCTCGGCCTTGCCTGGCTCCTTGCTCGCGCCAGCGTCTCGAGCGGCGGCGGAACCGCTGCCTTCCGGCCGCGTGACCAGATGCGGTCGAATGTCTGGCGCGGAGGCCATGGTGTCCGGCAGCTGGCTTGCGCTCAGCAGCGGGCGGGCGGCTTGCGCGGCATCGGCGCTGGAGGCGGCGGCTGCAGCCGCTGAAGGCGCAAGCTCGGCTGCGCTGGCGGCTGCTGCGGGTTCTGACGCAGCGGCGGAAGCCGCAGTTGCAAGGACGGCGGCAGAAGCCGGCGTTGCAGCGCTGGCCGCAGCCGAGGCAGCTAAGGCCGGCGTGCCGGCCCCGGCCGGTCCCTTCTTCTGGCCCAGGGCGGCCAGCAGGAACACGCCCAGCAGCAGCGCCATCAGCAGGCCGAACAGCCCGACCTTCACCGGATGCAGGCAGCGCGGGCCGCGGATGTGCAGCCGCAGGCCAGCCCCCTGGGCGATGAGCACGCGGGTGCGGGCCGGCCCGGCGTCGATGGCCGCACTGAGCAGGAAGACCTCTTCCGGCCACGCGCCAACGCCGTCGTCCGGCCCCTGGGTTGCCAGGGTTTCATCGACAGGAATGCTGCGCAGCGGCCAACTGCCATCGTCGGGGCGCTGACTGTAGCCATGGCGTGCGGCAAAGTCCCCGACCTGGCGGGCCGACAGTCCCACCACGAACTGCTCGCTGAAGGCCGGCCAGCGCTCACGTGGCGCCTTGCGGCCCGGCCGCCAGGCCAGCAGGCGCTGCACGAGGCCCGGTTCGGGCGGCTGCGTGAAGGAGGGGGCGGCGGCGCTGCCGGGCGCCGCGCCGCCCGCTTCGCCCAGCACCGGTTCCTGCGGTTCGCGCGGTGCGCCGCTGCGCATGAAGGGCAGTGCCACCACGCCCATGGTGTGCACGTCCTGTGGTCGCACATGCCGCGCCAGCGGGTGCCTGTTGTGCCAGGCGGCCAACTGGGTGGACAGCAGCGTTTCCAGGGCTTGCATGAAGGGCGTCGGTGGCGGCGGGCGGTGTGCAGGGCAGGGGTGCGCATTGCCGGGCATGCGCTTGCCGGGCATTGTCGCTGCAGTGTCGGCGCACGGGGCGACCCGCGATGCGGCGAATAGCCGGCCAGCCCCGGCCCAGATCCGACGCCAGCCGACGCCAGCCGACGCAAGCCGACGCAAGCCGACGGGCGATCCCGCGTCGAGCGCATGGGGGACAATCCGGCATCCGCCCGGCTTGATCAGCACAAGCCCTTGCTCCTGCCTGCCTTCAGATGTTCAGCGACCTGATCGACCCCCCATCCCCAGCACCCGGTGCCGACGACGCCGTCTCCCGCTTTCTGCACAGCCTGCGCAGCGTGCTGGCCGCCCGGCAAGGCTTCCGGCTGAGCCTCTCCAAGCCCGAAGGCGGCGAGCCTGACCTTGAGCGCCTGATGGTGCGGGAGATCGAGCTGCGCGGCGAGCGCGCCCTGAGCTTTCTCTGGCGCTACAAGACCCGCGACATCACCAAGAACCATGGCCTGGACGAAGGCGTCGAGGCGCTGGCCCGTTTGCTGGGCCAGCCCTTCCAGAATGCCCATCTGCTGACCGAGAGCCGCGAACTGCAGCTCGCCTACAGCCGCAAGGGTCGGGCCACGCTGCGGGTGGGCAAAGTGAAGGCATCGGCTGCCGCAGCGGCGCCTGCCGCATCCATGGTGCTGGAGGCGGCCAGCCACGATCGCAGCAAGCAGCGTCACCTGGCCATGGAGCGGCCGGTCTGGCGCGACCTGGGCCTCACGCACGAAGGCCGGCAGGGGCTGGAGCTGGTGCCGGCCATGTCTCGCAAGTGGAAGCAGATCAACAAGTTCATCGAAATCTTCGGCAAGGCGCTGGCGCAATCCTCGCTGACGGCCTCGCCAGACGTGCATGTGGCGGACTTCGGGTCCGGCAAGGGCTATCTCACCTTCGCCATGCACGACTACCTGCGTGAGCTGGGCAAGACGACCCATGTGCTGGGCGTGGAACTTCGTGAGGACATGGTGCGCCTGTGCAACGAGGTGGCCGCCCGCAATGCCTGCGCAGGCCTGCGCTTCGACCAGGGGGACGTCCGCGAGTACCGCCCCGAGCGCCTGGACGTGATGATCGCGCTGCATGCCTGCGACATCGCCACCGATTTCGCCATTCACCTGGGTCTGCGGGCCAAGGCGCAGATCATCATGTGCTCGCCCTGCTGCCACAAGCAGCTGCGACCGCAGATGCAGAGTCCGGCCCTGCTCAAGCCGCTGCTGCAGCACGGCATCCACCTGGGCCAGGAGGCCGAGATGATCACCGACGGCCTGCGGGCCCTGCTGCTGGAGTCGGAGGGCTACGACACCCAGGTCTTCGAGTTCATCTCGCTGGAGCACACCAGCAAGAACAAGATGATCCTGGCTGTGCGGCGACCCCAGGGCATCAGCGTCGAACGGCGTGCCCAGCTGCTGGCGCAGATCGAGGAGATCAAACGCTTCTACGGCATCCGCGAGCAGGCGCTGCAGGCCTTGCTGGCGGCTTGATCCAGCGCAGGCAAGACGTGGCCCCGCGCGGGCCATGTCCTGCCCATCGCAACGGCTTCACTCGTCGTGGTGCAGCGCCGCCCAGGAGCGCCCCGCCAGACCCAGCAAGGTGAGACCACCCAGGACGGGCACGAGCAGGATCAGGCTTTCGGCCGCCTGATGCAGCGCGGGCGTGCCGACCAGCGCCGACAGGTTCTTGCGGAAGTACACCGCCAGCAGCAGCAGCGCCATCCACAGCGAAGGGCGGCGCCAGCGGCCGATGGCCGCGCCCATCACCTCGCGCGCGGCAAGCAGGAACAGCGCGGACGCGACGAACACCAGCGTGAAGAAGGTCTGCATCAGCGACGCGCCTTCGCCCAGCTGATCGCGATACAGCCAGGCCGGCACCCAGGCCATGCACAGCAGGCCCAGCACGATGGCCGACTTGCGGGCGCGGCCCTCGGTCTTGTCATCGCTGATGCGATCGCCAGCCGGCTTGCTCATCATGGGCAGCACCAGCAGGCACAGCAGGCCTGCGCTGGCGTCGATCAGCAAGGTCCAGCGATAGCCGAAGACCTCGGACACCACGCCCTGCCAGGTGGCGGCGATGGCAATGGCCAGGTTCATCAGTGCCATGTAGGCCGTGAACTGCGTGGCGGCGACCTTGGGGTTGGTCACGTCCATGAAGATGGCGGCGCGCGTGCCGTACATCATCCCGTTGAAGACGTTGTAGCTGAGCGATGCGATCCACAGTGCGGTGACCAGGGCGGGCACGGCCACGCTGCCCGAGGGGCGCGGCATGTCATAGCCGTTCAGGCGCATCTGCCACCAGAGGTAGAGCACCGGGCCGCTCATCAGCACGATGTACAGGCCCAGCATGCGGCGACGCCCCAGCTTGTCCGAGAGCAGGCCGCCCAGCACCATGGAGACGGCGCCGACGATGGTGCACCACAGATTGAGCAAGGCCACGCCTTCGTCGTCCATGCCGAACTCGACGGCCAGGTTGGACTGCAGCGCCAGGCCCAGGCACATGGCGCCGACGGGCAGCAGGCCGAAGAACACGGCGGAGAAAGCGCCGCGTGAACCCAGGAAGGAGCGGAAGGACTGGACGGCGAAGGCCTTCATCTCGGCGGCCGCCCGGCTCAAACCGGCACGCTTCTCTGGGGCGGTGGGCGCGGCCTGCTCCAGCTGCTGGGCCAGCGCTTCCTTCATGGGCAGCACGATGAAGCCGGTCACCAGCAGGATGGACAGGGCCACCATCACGAAGCTGGGCTGGAAGCCGAAGGTTCCCATCAGATAGAGCACGCCGCTGCCGCCGATGGCCTGGCCCACGTTGGCGCCGGCGAACATCAGGCCATTGGCCAGCCCGCGCTCGTCCTCATGCAGGGTGTTGCAGGCCAGGGAGTCGATGGCCACGTCCTGCATGGCGCCGAAGGTGTTGTGCACCAGCAGCATGCTCGTGAACAGGCCCAGACCGGAGGGCAGGGGCACGGCCATCAGCGCGAGGATGGTCAGCGCCATCATCACCTGGGTGAACAGGATCCAGGCACGGCGGTGGCCGAAGCGGCGCGAACGGAAGACGTCGATGACCGGGCCGAAGGCCCATTTGAAGGCCCAGGGCAAATAGAAGGAAGCCACGAAGGCTCCGATGGCGGCCGGCCCCACGCCCATGCGGCGCAACTGGGTGGCAACGGCGAGGGCAGCAAAGCCCAGTGGGATGCCTTCGGTGACGTACAGCGCAAAGAAGGCGCCCAGGCGGCCGTTGCGGCTCGCCAGCAGGTTGGGAAATCTCATTCTTGTCCAAGCCACCGCGCGGCGGTGTTCCTCGTTCCAAACGGACGCGATTATCCGGCGCGTCCGTGTCGGACCTATGCGCGTCATCCCGCCCATGACCTTTGTCGGCCAGCTCTCTTGATGAGGACATAAAAAAGGCGGCCCCGGGGATGGGGCCGCCAGGAGGCGCCGTAGCACGCTGCCCAGAAGACGTGGCAGGGCAGTGCCTGCCCGTGGGGCCGCAGCGTGGGAGAAGCCGGAGGCGCCGAGCCGCGCAGATCAGGCGAGCCCTCGCGGGCACGCGGTCCGGGCGCGGTCGTGTGAGAGACCGACGACTCAGCCCGACGGACAAGCCCAGGCGCAACTCATGGCCCCGGGGGGGCAGGTCTTGCGGCCGGGGCCGCGGCGCTGGGCATGTGATGTGTGGCGAGGCGTCATGCATGGCATCTTCGCGCCGCCGGCGCCCGGCAAAAGCTGGAAGAAGGCAGGTCGGCACGGTCACTTAGATGCGCGGCACTTCCGGTGCAATTCCACGTTTTCATGACCTTCCAGCGCCGCTCCTGCTGCGCTTGTGTCGCGTTTGTCAGGGGCCTGCGCCAAAGCACGACGTCATCCGTCCCGCATCAATGCGCGTGCTCGCTCCCGCCAGCGGCCTTGAGCATCAGGCGCACGGCGGGCGCCTTGAGGCCGCTGGCACTGCCTCCGCTGGCCGGGATCTCGGCCCAGTGCCACTCGCCCTGCGTGCAGCGCTGGTGGACCTTGAACCAGATCGGGCCTGTGGTGTCCGGCAGTCCGCCGCGCAGCACGAATTCCTCGTACCAGCCGTCCTGCAGGAAGTGGGCCTCGTCGCGGGCCGTCCAGCGGATCTCCGTGACGTCCTCGCGGATGGTCTTGCCGTGGCTGTCGTAGGGCTGTGCCAGCGCCTGCTTGCGGATGGCCAGGGTCCAGCCTTCCTTGGGCTGGGGCTTGGCGCCGCGCAGGCCCTCGGGCAGGGTCACGGTGACCTGCGTCGTGGGCGCGCCGTCGCAGCCGTGGCCGATGCGCAGGACGGCCTTGTAGCTGCTGCCGGCGATGGCCTCGCCCTGCTCAAGCGAGACGTGGGCCCGGGCCTGGGTGCCCGTCAGCAGAACCAGGGCGGCCAGGAGAACGTTGTTGCGATGCATGGAGTGCCTCCGGCGCTGTCAGAGATCGAACTTCAGTTCCGCGTGGAAGGTCCGCTGCGGATAGGGGTGGAAGTTCCAGTACTGGTAGTTGTTCATGTTGTCGATGCCACCGGCCAGGCTCCACTGCCGGTTGATGCGCCATTGCACGCGCAGGTCCGTGGTGAAGTACTTGCTGGCGCCTTGATAGGCAAAGCCGTTGGGATCGCTGTTGTCCAGCGTGCTGTACTGCCGGCCGCTGTAGCGGGCGCCGTAGCTCAGGTTGAGTTCCGGCCTGATCTGCCAACTGGCCAGCAGGGTGGCCCGCCAGCGCGGCACACGGGGCTGCCATTTGCCGACGGTATCGCCAGGCACGGCCACATAGCCGCTGCTGGCCAGGATGCGCGAGTCCGCAAAGGTCAGGCTGCCGCTCAGGCTCAGGCCCTTGAGCAGACGCTCGGTCCACTCCTTCTCGGTGCTGAAGGCGACTTCCAGGCCGTTGGTGCGCACATAGTCCACGTTCTGCACGGTGCTGGCATTGGTCTGCACGTTGAGCAGCGAGTAGAGGGCGTCGCGCGTGTCCTCGCGGAAGTAGGTGACGCGCAACTGGCTGCCGCCCAGCCCCCATTCGGCACTCAGTTCGGTGGTCCAACCCTTCTCCGGGCGCAGGTCGGGGTTGTTGTTGATCGCGCCGCCGGTCTTGCTGTCGACGCCGCCCTGGTAGAGCTCGCTGACGGTGGGGAAGCGCACGGCGCGGCCGGTGCTGGCCTTGAGCACCCAGGCGTCGTTGAGTTGGTGCGAGAGCGCGGCCTTGGGCGACAGCGTGTCCAGACTGCGAGCTGCATGCGCCAGCACGCAGCGCTGGCTGCTGGTGCTGCAAAGGCCCTTGTCGGCGCTGCCCGTGTAAGCGTTCTCGGTGCGGCCGTTGAAGGCCTGCCAATGCTCGCTGCGCAGGCCGAGCACCATCTGCCAGACGTCGCTCAGTTCCCAGCTGTCCTGCAGGTACAGCGCGTCGTTGCGGGTCCTGCCCGCGAAGAGCGAGGCAAAGCCACTGGGGCTGCCGAAGCGCCAGTCCGCGGTGTTGTCCACCCGCGTGCTGAGCGTGCCCTCCTCGCGGGAGAGCCCCGCTTCCAGCACGTGGGCGCCGCCGGGCCGCCAGACGCCGCGCGCGCTGAAGGTCTGCCAGCCCGTGCCCTGCTGATCGGTGATGCGGCCCGCCTCGGGCTGGGCCTTGCTGCTGGGCGCATAGCTGCGGCTGAGGTCGCTGGCGTAGTCGTACCGGCTCCAGGCCAGGCTGTAGTCGAAGAAGCCCATGGTGTGCGACTTCAGCGTCAGCGCCTGCATGCGGTGATCGAGCTCGTCGCGGCTGCGGCCGAAATCGGAAGCAAGCAGCGTGTAGCGCCGGCCGTCGATGATCACGCCCTGGCTGATGTCGCCGCCATAGCGGTTGTCCACCGTCTGGCCCTGCGCGTCGCGCAGATAGCTGCGCGAGCTGCCGTCGCTGCGGTTCTTCCAGTCGGCCAGCACATAGCTCAGGCGCAGCGTGGGGCTGAAGTCCCAGGCCAGCTTGGCCTTGAGATGGTCCTGGGTGCTGTCGTAGGCGGTGGCGCTGCCGAGCAGCCACCAGTCCTGCTCGCTGCGATTCTTTGCCAGCACGGCGCCGCTGACGACGGGCAGGCCGGCGCTGGGCGCACCGCCCGTGCTCAGCAGCTTGTTCGCGAAGACCTGGGGCTGGCCGCGGCTGTGGCTGCGGCTGGCATGCAGCCACCAGGCGAGCGCGCCGTCGCGGCTGCCCACGGAGAGGCTGCCCTGGCTGGCCTTGTAGGTGTCTTGCTGGCCATGGAGCTCATGCGGCTGGACGGCGGTGGCCAGGCGACCGTGGGCTTCGAAGCCTTGCGGCATGCGCGTCTGGTAGTCCACCACCGCGCCGACGGCATTGCCCGAATAGCCGGCCGAGAAGGGGCCGTAGAGCACGTCGACACGGGCGATTTCCTCCGGCGTCACCAGGCCCCAGCGCGGGGCGAAGGTGGCGCCGTTGCCCAGCAGGTTGGAGAGCTGGATGCCGTCGGCGAAAACCAGGGAGCGGGCGCTGTTGCCCGTGCCCGAGGCGCGGGTGGACAGTACGGCATGGTTGTAGTCGCCGATATAGCGCTTGCGCACCAGCAGGCTGGGGAAGTACTTCAGCGCGTCCTCGGCATCGGTGGCGTTGACGGTGCGGGCCAGGGTCGCGGCGCTGATGCCTTCGATGGTGGTCGGGATAGTCGTGGGCAGCGAGGTGGGCGAGTTGCCATGCACGGTGACCACGCCGAGCTGCTTGGTCTGGGAGTCGGCGTCGCCGCCGGGCTTCTCGTGGTCGGCGGGGATCACGCTGGCGGTGACAGGTGCGGGCATCTGGGCCTGGGCGCCACCGAGGGCGCAGGCAAGGGCGACGGCCAGCGGCAGCGGCCGCGGGCGGAAAGACTTGTTCATGATCAGGAGGCAGCGGTGCGCGAGGCCTGCGTCAGCCCGAAGGCTGCGCGCGGTCCCGCTTCGGTCACGGCCACGGGGGGGGCGTGACGGCGGCAGGCGCCGCCCACGGGCCCTGAGGAGCTCAGGGCCGGCGGGCGTTCTTCAAAGCAGCGGGTTTTCCTGCGGCGGCCCGCGGGACAGGGCCGGCAGCCAGACGCTGCGCTGGGCAGGCGCGGCAAGGAAGCGCGCCGGCAGCAGCGTCAGCACCCGCTCGGCAGCGGGACGCGCGCTGAGCGCCGGCGGCGGCAGGGCCAGGTCTTGCTGATGTGCGGCGCAGAAGCTGCAGTGGGCCGAAAGGCCGTGGTCTTCCACCCGCTGCCGACGCGAATCCGGCCATTCGCCCTGCTGCGCGCGGGGCGAGACCAGGCTGGCGCGGCAGACCTGCGTGAACGGTGTCAGCTCCCCGCGTTCGGCCGCAACCGCCTGCGACAGCGCCGGGGCCAGCGCGCCGAACCAGAGGCTCAGCAGCACCAGGCAGCGCATCAGCAGGGAAGGAGGGCGGAGGTGAGGCACGGAGGCAGTGTAGCGGCGCCGCTGCCGTGCCGACACGAACTACATCAAGTCTGCAGCAGGTCCAGCAGCGTGCGTGCGACCACCTGCGTGGCCCGGCGCAGATCGGCCAGCACCAGGTGTTCGTCGGCACGCTTGGCGTTGGATTCGAGCACGGTGCGCGGCCCGGCGCCGTAGATGGCGGCGGGGATGCCATGCTCGCCATAGAGGCGGACGTCGGTGTAGAGCGGCGTGCCGGAGGTCGGAATGGCTTCACCGAAGACGGCCTGCGCATGGCGCTGCAGCGGCTCGACCAGGCGCTCGTGGCCCGCCAGCGGCTTGAGCGAACGGGCCAGCAGCAGGCGCTTCACCTCCATCGTGCCGGCAAAGCCCTGGGCGGCCTCGGCGATCACCTGGCGCAGATCGGCCTCGACCTGCACCGGGTCTTCCTCCGGAATCATGCGGCGGTCCAGCTTCAGCACCACCTTGCCGGGCACGACATTGGTGTTGGTGCCGCCTTCGATGCGCCCGACGTTCAGGTAGGGGTGGCGGATGCCTGGCACCTGGCTGTGAATCCGGCGGTAGCGCTCGTTCTGGGCGTAAAGGGCGTTGAGGATCTTCACGGCGCCTTGCAGCGCGTCGATGCCGGTATCCGGGATGGCGGCATGGGCCATGCGGCCGTGCACGGTCAGCTCCATCTGCAGGCAGCCGTTGTGGGCCGTGACCACCTGGTAGCTGAAGCCGGCGGCCAGCAGCAGGTCCGGGCGGGTCAGGCCCTTCTTCAGCAGCCAGCCGGGGCCCAGCTCGCCGCCGAATTCCTCGTCATAGGTGAAGTGCAGCTCCACGCCGCCGCGCAGCGGCTGCTGCAGGCTCTCCAGGGCGCGCAGCGCGAAGGTGTAGGTGGCGAAGTCGCTCTTGCTGACAGCGGCGGCGCGGCCGTAGAGCCGGCCGTCGACCACCTCGCCGCTGTAGGGGCCGTGGATCCAGCCTTCGCCGGGCGGCACCACGTCGCCATGCGCATTGAGCGCGACCAGGGGCCCGCCCTCGCCATAGCGGCGTCGCACGATCAGGTTGGTGATGCTTTGCAGCCCCGCGGCCTCGACCTCGGCCTGCGGCACGGCGTGCGCTTCGGCCTGCAGGCCCATGGCAGCCAGCAACTCGGCCGTGCGCTGGGCATGGGGCGCGTTGTTGCCGGGCGGCGTGTCGGTCGGTACCTGGACCAGGGCCTGCAGGTAGGCCACTTCCTCGTCGAAGTGCGCGTCGATCCAGGCGTCCAGCTGCGCGTAAAGCGCCTGCTTGTCAGGGGTGGGGTGGCTCATGCCTTGTGTTCCTTGCTCAATCCATCGAGCAGCGCCAGCAGGGCGCGCACGGCGAGATCCGCGTCGTCATTGCTGACGGTTTCCAGCGGGTTGTGACTGATGCCCAGATTGCCGCCCCGCACGAAGAGCATGGCCTGGGGCAGGGCCTCGTGGATCTTCATGGCGTCATGGCCGGCACCGGAGGGCAGGCGGTGGACGGGCAGGCCCAGGCTCTGCACCGCCGCTTCCCAGCGGGCCTGCCAGGCCGGATCGCTGGGCGCGGCCGAGGCCGTGACCGTGGGCGTGAGCGAGTGCTGCAGGCCGCGTCGCTCGCAGAGGGACTGCAGGCTGGCACGCACTGCGGCGTCCAGGGCGTCGCGCTGCGCATCGTCGCCGGCGCGCAGGTCCAGGCTGAATCGGCAGCGGCCCGGCACCACGTTGATCGAACCGCCCGGCACCTCCAGCAGGCCCACGGTGCCCACGGTGCCAGGTCTTACCTGCGCCTCCCGCTCCACCGTCAGGACCAGCTCGGCGGCGGCGGCGGCGGCATCGCGGCGCCGGTCCATGGGCGTGGTGCCGGCGTGGCTGGCCAGCCCGGTGATCTCGCCCAGGTAGCGCCGGCTGCCGTTGATGGAGGTCACCACACCCAGCGGCAGGTCCAGCTCGCACAGCACCGGGCCCTGCTCGATGTGCAGCTCCACATAGCCCAGGTAGCGGGCGGGATCGCGGTGCAGGGCCTGGATGGAAGCCAGGGTGCCGGGATGCCCGGCCGCGCGCAGCGCGTCCTGCATGCGGATGCCGTCCGCATCCTGCTGGTCCAGCCAGGACGGATCGAAGCGGCCCACCAGTGCGCTGCTGCTGAGGAAGGTGGCGGCGTAGCGCTGGCCTTCCTCCTCGGCAAAGGCCACGAGCTCGATGGCGAAGGGCAGACGGCGCGACTGCTGATGCAGCTGGCGCACGGCCTCGATGGTGGCCAGCACGCCCAGGCGGCCGTCATGGCGGCCGGCATTGCGCACGGTGTCGTAGTGACTGCCGGTCAGCAGGCGCGGCGCGTCGGGCTGCGTGCCCTGGTAGACGCCCACGACATTGCCCAGCGCGTCGATGTCCACCTCATCAAAGCCGGCCTGGCGCATGGCCAGGGTCAGGTCTTGCGCGACGGCCTGGTGGGCGGGCGTCAGGTAGGTCACGCACAGCTGCCCCTGCTCGGCGAAGGGCGGCTCCGAATGGCGGGCGAGCTGATCCGCCGCATCCAGCACGGCATTGCCCAGCAGCGGTGGGGCGCCGAACTTGTCGTCCAGCCGGATTTCGGCGATGCGGTGGATGTTGCGCAGGCACTCGGCGCGCTCCAGGTCCGGCGGCGCGTTCAGCCGGCGCTCGAAGGCCTCGATGATGGCCTGGCGCGAAAGGCCCAGGCCTCGCGGGCCGCGCACGGCCAGGATGAAGGGCCAGCCGAAGCGCTCGCCATAAGCCTTGTTCAGCGCCTGCAGGCGCTCGAACTCGGCGGGGCTGCAGTGCTGCAGGCCGGCGCGGCTCTGCTCGTCGGTCGACTCGGCCGTCAGCTGCCCGGCGATCGCGGCCTTGCCGGCCAGCTCCGGATGGGCGCGGATCAGGGCCAGCTGCTCGTCCAGCGATGCCTCGCTCACCACGCGAGCCAGGCCCAGCTTCAAGGCGGCCAGGCTGGCGAAGGGCCGCCTCGCCGCGGCCCGGCGGGCGATCCAGGGTGAATGCTCGTAGATGCCGTCCAGCGCGGCCACGAAGGCCTCGGTGTCCAGCGTGTTCAGGTGTTGGAGGTCCAGGCTCAAGACTCACTCCCAGACGAAGGCGGTAGCGGGGTCGAAGGGATGGGTGGCACGCCAGTGCTGGGCGATGTCCAGGCGGCGGCAGATCCAGACCTGCTCATGCGACTGCACATGGTCCAGGAAGCGCTGCAGCGCTCGCATGCGCCCGGGGCGGCCCAGCAGGCGGCAGTGCATGCCGACGCTCATCATGCGCGGGGTCTCGGCGCCCTCGGCGTAGAGCAGGTCGAAGCTGTCGCGCAGGTATTCGAAGAACTCGTCGCCGTGGCTGAAGCCCTGCGGCAGCGCAAAGCGCATGTCATTGCAGTCCAGCGTGTAGGGCACGACCAGGTGCGGCGCCAGGCCGCCGTCGCTCTTGCGTACCTGCAGCCAGAAGGGGAGGTCGTCGCCGTAGTAGTCGCTGTCGTAGGCGAAGCCGCCGTGCTCGGCCACCAGGCGGCGGGTGTTGGGGCTGTCGCGCCCGGTGTACCAGCCCAGCGGGCGCTGGCCCGTCAGGCGCTGGATGATCTCCATGCCGCGCAGCAAGTGCTCGCGCTCCTGGGCTTCGTCCATGTTCTGGTAGTGGATCCAGCGCCAGCCATGGCAGGCGATCTCATGGTCCAGCTCGACGAAGGCCTGCGTCAGCTCCGGATGCCTCTCCAGCGCCATCGAGACGCCGAACACCGTCAGCGGCAGGCCGCGGCGCTCGAACTCGCGCAGCAGGCGCCACACGCCCACGCGCGAGCCGTACTCGTAGATGCCCTCCATGCTCAGGTGCCGCGCGGGGTAGGCCGCGGGATTGAACATCTCGGAGAGGAACTGCTCGGAGCCGGCATCGCCATGCAGCACCGAGTTCTCGCCGCCTTCCTCGTAGTTCAGCACGAACTGCAGGGCGACGCGGGCCTGGCCCGGCCATTGCGCCTGGGGCGGATTGCGGCCGTAGCCGATGAGGTCGCGGGGGTATCGGCGGCTGGAGGCGTTCATAGCTGCAGGGCGGTCTTGAGGTCGGAG
Organism: Burkholderiaceae bacterium; assembly: GCA_041913905.1. Taxonomy (GTDB): domain Bacteria; phylum Pseudomonadota; class Gammaproteobacteria; order Burkholderiales; family Burkholderiaceae_C; genus Roseateles_B. The sequence continues at coordinate 22,614 of JAYSEK010000034.1, forward strand.
GAGGGTTGCTGCAGGCGCAGCTGGGCCTCGACGTGGCCCAGGTGCGCAAGCATCAGCTGCTCGGCGCGTGCGGCATCACCGGCTTCGAGTGCATCGACCAGGGCTTCATGCTCAGCCTGGCTCTCGGCGGCCGAGTGGCCGCTCTGGTACATCAGCGCGATCAGCGAGGAGCGCGAGAGCAGCTCCTGCAGCAGATCGGCCAGCACCTCGTTGCCGAGCTGGCGGGCCAGCATCACGTGGAAGTCCGCCAGCAGGCGCGTGCGGCCGCTGACGTCCGCCCGCTTCACCGCCGAACGCTCCTCGCGCAGGTGGCTGCGCAGCTGCTTGACCTGCGCCGGCGTGATGCGCGCGGCCAGTTCGCGCGCCATCTGGCCTTCCAGCATGCGACGCAGTTCAAACACCTGCCGAGCCTCCTCCACACTGGGCTCGGCCACGCAGGCGCCGCGAGCCGGGGTGAGGGTGACCAGGCGGTCGCGGCTCAGCTGGTTGAGGGCCTGGCGGACCAGCGTGCGCGAGACCTGGAAGAGGTCGGCCAGTTTCTGTTCTGCCAGCCGGGTGCCCGGCATCAGGCGGCGCTCGATGATGGCCTGCGTCAGCGCGGCGGCGATGCGGTCGGTGGCGCTGTCCGCTTCCTTTGAAGCGGCGCGTGGGCGGCGGGACGGGCTGGGCATGGCGTGGCTTTGTCTGTGTGCTGAAGTGTATACACTTTGCCTGTCGCCGCATGCCGGCAAGCCTGATCAGAATCGAGGATTTCCATGGGCAAGCTCACCACCCACGTGCTGGACACCATGCACGGCCGCCCCGCTGCCGGCATGCTGGTCCGGCTCTATCGCCTGGACGCTGCGCCGGGCGGCGCGCCGCATCTGCTCAAGTCCCTGTCCTTGAATGCCGACGGGCGGGCTGATGCGCCGTTGCTGGAGGGCGAGGCGCTGCAGACGGGGCGCTATCTGCTGGTGTTCGGCGTCGCCGCCTATTTCAAGGCGCAGGGCGTGAGCCTGCCGGAGCCGCCCTTCCTGGACGAGGTGCCGCTGGATTTCGGCATTGCAGACATCGGCGCGCACTACCACGTGCCACTGCTGGCCAGCCCCTGGAGCTATTCGACCTACCGCGGCAGCTGAAGCATGGCGCCCTGGCAGGAACTGGAGCTGTGGCTGACCCGCGGGCCGGCCGTGCTGGTCCGTGTGGCGCAGGTGCAGGGCAGCGGGCCGCGGGAAGTCGGTGCCTGGATGGCCGTCAGCGCCGCGGGTGTGCTGGGCACCATCGGCGGCGGGCAGCTGGAGCACGAGGCCATCGCCGAAGCGCGGGCCGGCCTGGCCGCGGGGCATGTGATGGCTGCCGAGCGTCGCTGCGCGCTGGGGCCCAGCCTCGGCCAGTGCTGCGGCGGCGTGGTTCACCTGGGCTTCGAGTGGCTGGAGGCCTCGCACATTGCTTCGCTTCGCGACCAACTCAGCGACGAGGCCCAGTGGGCGCCTGTGGCCCTGTTCGGCGGCGGGCATGTGGGCCGCGCGCTCGTCGAGGTGCTGTCGCGCCTGCCGATGCGCATTCATTGGATCGACAGCCGCGAGGAGATTTTCCCGCGCGAGCTGGTCCAGCAGACCGATCGGCTGAGCACCGAGCATTCCGAGCCCGTGCAGGGCGCGGTGCCAGGTCTTGCCCCGGGCAGCCGCGTGCTGATCATGAGCTTCTCGCACGCCGAGGATCTGGACATCCTGGCCGCCTGCCTGCGCCGTCGGCGCGAGCGGGGCGACCTGCCTTTCATCGGCCTGATCGGCAGCCGCAGCAAGTGGGCGAAGTTCCAGGCACGGCTGCGGGAGCGGGGCTTCAGCGAATCGGAACTGGCTGCGGTGCACTGCCCGATCGGGCTGCCCGGGATCGCCGGCAAGCAGCCCGAGGTGATCGCAATCGCCGTCGCGGCGCAGCTGTTGAGCCTGCCGCGCCCATGAACCTCAGTGCTTGTGCCCCATGTCGCCTTGCATCATGGTCATGCCGCGGGCGCTGGCCTTGACCTCCACGGTTTCGCGCTTCTTGTCTGCGCCTTCGAAGACCAGGCTCAGCGGCACGGCCTCGCCTTCCTTGATGGGGGACTTCAGCGCCATCAGCATCAGGTGGTAGCTGCCGGGCTTGAGTTCCACGGTTTGGCCGGCCGGCAGGTCCAGGGCTTCCACGGCGCGCATCTTCATCACGCCACCCTCCATCTTCATCTCGTGCACCTCGGCCACGCCCGCCACCGGGCTGCTGACGCTCACGAGGCGGACCGGCTTGGCGCTGCTGAGCTGCATGAAGGCGCCCGTGCTTTTTTGCTGGGCGACCGTGGCACGGACCCAGGCGTCCTTGACGCTGACCTGCGCCTGGACGGCCATGGCGGCGGCGCCGAGGGCCAGGCCCAGCAGCAGGGTGCGGGTCGTGCGGGGGAGCGGATTCTGGGTGAATGTCATGGACGGACTCCGGGTCGATGGCGGCAATGCGCGCAGTATGCCGCTGGCGACGATCCGGGACTTGCGGCAGGTCCAGCAATCGCACCGGCACCGCCTGGCCTTGAAACTGTATACACTTTCGCTTCGGTCGCCGCGGCCGCCTGCTGCTTCCCGAGCGCCAGCAGCGCAATCGCGACCTTCCCGGTTCACAGGGCCCGCTGTGGTGAGCCGGCCTGGAGCTGACACCACATGGAAAGCTATCTGCTGGACTGGGCCAATCTGCTGCTGCGCTGGCTGCACATCGTCACCGCCATCGCCTGGATCGGCGCCTCCTTCTACTTCGTCTGGCTGGACAACCATCTGCTCAAGCCCGAGTCGCCCGAGCTCAAGGCCCGCGGCGTGGACGGCGAGCTCTGGGCCGTGCACGGTGGCGGCTTCTACAACCCGCAGAAGTACCTGGTCGCGCCGCCCAACCTGCCCCAGCACCTGCACTGGTTCTACTGGGAGAGCTACTGGACCTGGATGAGCGGCTTCGCGCTCTTCACGGTGCTCTATCTCTTCAACGCGGAGAGCTTCCTGATCGACCGGCGCGTGCACGACTGGTCGGCGCCCGCGGCCATCGCGAGTGCGCTGGGATTCCTGGCCGCTGGCTGGTTGGTGTATGACCAGATCTGCCGCCGCTTCGGCCACCGCAAGGACGGCAGCATCGGCAACGACGGCCTGGTGCTGGGGCTGATCGCGGTCTTCGTGGCCTTTGCGGCCTGGGCGGCCTGCCAGCTCTTCGCGGGGCGGGCGGCCTTTCTGATCGTGGGCGCCATGATCGCCACCATCATGAGCGCCAACGTCTTCTTCTGGATCATCCCGGGCCAGAAGCAGGTGATCGCCGATATGCGCGCCGGGCGGCCGGTCAGCCCCATTTACGGCCAGCGCGGCAAGCAGCGCAGCGTGCACAACACCTTCCTGACGGCGCCGGTGCTGGTGAGCATGCTGTCCAACCACTACGGCATGCTCTACAGCCATGCCTGGAACTGGCTGGTGCTGATCCTGCTGATGCTGGGCGGCGCGCTGACCCGCACCTGGTTCGTCAAGCGCCACAAGGGCGTCAATGCCTGGCCCTTGCTGGTGCTGGTGGGAGTGATGCTGGCGGCCTTGCTGTGGCTGGTGAAGCCCGCTGCCACTCCGGTGCCCGCTGCCAGCGCTGCCGCGCCCAGCCTGGCCCAGGTGCAGGCGGTGATCGCCGAGCGCTGCGTGATGTGCCACAACGCCCAGGTGGCGCAGAAGGGCGTGCGCCTGGACAGTGCTGAAGCGCTGCAGGCCCATGCCGCGCAGATCCGTCAACAAGTGCTGGTGCAGCGCACCATGCCGCTGAACAACGCCACGCAGATCACCGAGGAAGAGCGCGCGCTGATCGGCCGCTGGGCGCAGGCAGCCGGCAGCAAGCCCTGAGCGGGCGCGCGGCGCCCGCCTACACTGGACCGATGGACCTGACCCCTCGCGAATTGCTGACGCGGCTCTACCAGGCTGCCGTCGATCGCGCCGCGCCGCAGCAGCTGTTTCAGCCCGGCCGCATCGCCTGGGCCGAGCTGCTGGGCGCCGAACCGCGGGCGCTGCCCGGCCGTTGCCTGGTGATAGGCGCCGGCAAGGCCTCGGCCGCCATGGCGGCGGCGCTGGAGGCGCATTGGCCGGCCGATGCGCCGCTGGAGGGTCTGGTCATTACCCGCCACGGGCATACGCCGCCCTGGGCGGATTGCCGGCGCATCGAGGTCGTCGAGGCCGCCCATCCGGTGCCCGATGCTGCTGGAACTGCGGGGGCGGCGCAGATCCTCGATCGGGTGCGCGGCCTGCAGCCCGAAGACCGCGTCATCTGCCTGATCTCCGGCGGTGGTTCTGCCCTGCTGAGTCTGCCCCAGACCGGACTGAGCCTCGCGGACAAGCAGTCCATCAACCGCCAGCTGCTGGCCTCGGGGGCGTCCATCCACGAGATGAACTGCGTGCGCAAGCACCTGTCCGTGGTCAAGGGCGGACAGCTGGCGGCAGCCTGCGCGCCGGCGCGGGTGCTCAGCCTGCTGATCTCGGACGTGCCGGGCGACGATCCGGCCGTGATCGCCTCCGGCCCGACGGTACCGGACGCCACGAGCTGCGCCGACGCCCTGGCGCTGTGCCAGCATTACGGCCTGGACCTGCCCGCGGCGGCCTGGGCAGGGCTGCGCAGCGGGGCGTTCGAAACGCCCAAGCCCGGGGATCCGCGTTTCGACGGGCACCGCGTGCTGATGCTGGCCACCCCGCGCCTGAGCCTGCGGGCCGCCGCAGAACTGGCGCAGTCCATGGGGCTGGCGGCGCATGTGCTGTCCGACCAGATCGAAGGCGAGTCGCGCGAGATCGGCCGCATGCACGCGGCGCTCGCGCTGTCCACGGTCCGGCACGGGGAGCCGTTCCGCAGGCCCTGCGTGATCCTGTCCGGCGGCGAGACCACGGTGACCCTGCCTGCGGGGCTGCAGGGCCGCGGCGGTCGCGCCACGGAGTTCCTGCTGGGATGCGCTCTGGCGCTGCAGGGCGAGGCCGGCGTGCATGTGCTGGCGGCGGATACCGACGGCATCGACGGCTCGGAGTCCAACGCCGGCGCCTTCCTGGCCCCGGACAGCCTCGCTCGGGCCCAGGCCCTGGGCCTTTCGGCCGCCGAGCTGCTGGCCCAGCATCGCGCTTACGACTTCTTCGAAGCGCTGGGCGATCTCTTCAGCCCCGGGCCGACCTTCACCAACGTCAATGACTTCCGTGCCCTGCTGCTGCCCTGAGCGCGGCGGTCGGCACGCTGTCTGACGAGTTCATTCGTCCTGCCTCAGGTCAAGGCCGCGCCGGGCGGCCATTTCCTCGCCCATGGCCTGCTGCTGGGCCGCGTTGAGGCCCAGCCGGGCGCGGGGAAAGACGAGCTGGTTCTCCAGGCGCAGATGCTCCTGATGGGCGTCGACGAAGGTGTCGCTGGCGCGGCTCAGCACCTCCAGCTGCAAGGCGGGCAGGGGGCCGTCCGGGTGGCTGTCCAACTGGGCCAGCAGCGCGCGCAGCACTTCCCACTGTGCATGGATGCGCTGGTGGTCCTCGCGCAGCTGGGCGCAGACGTCCTGCAGGGGCTCGTCGTCCAGCTGCTCCAGCACGGGAAAGACGTGCAGCTCCTCGTCTTCATGGTGCAGGGGCGCGGCGATGTCGAAGTAGCGCCGCACGTCCCGGGCTGCTTCGCGGGCGCTGGCGTCCAGGCCGCGGGCCTTGAGATGCTGGCACAGCCGCGTCAGCAGCTGCAGGCTGCGTTCCACACGCTCATGGCAGGCGCTGAGCAGCTCGAAGGGCTGGGCGTAGCTGCTGCCGAAGCGCTGGCCGGGTGCCTGGCTCTGCGGGGCTTGGAATTTGATCTGGGCCATGGGTCGCATTGTGGCCGCGAGCGCGGACCTCTTGCAGCCATGTCCCTTTGATTCAGCGCAAGGACGCCAGCCTGGCCATGCGGGACAGTCGGCCCATCATCCAGGCATCCTGACCATCAAGTGGACCCCCTCGACAGCCGCAGCCTCCAATCCGCCCACGCCGCCGTGCGTCCGGCCGGCTTTGACGCCGGCTCCGCGTTGTGCCAGCCCTCCGATTGGACCGCCCTGCTGGGCATGCCACCCCTGAATGCGTCCGAACTGCAGGCCCTGCAGGGACTGGTGGTTCAGCACTGGGTGCCGGCGGGCAGCTTCGTCTTCACCCGGCAGCAGCCTGCCACGCAGCTTTATGCGGTGCTGGACGGCTCGGTGGGCCTGGGCCTGGCCCGCGCCGATGAACCGTTCCACCTGGAGCGCACCGTGCGCGGCCCGCAGTGGCTGGACCTGGCCAGCGCCTGGCTGGGAGCGGAGCATGCGCAAGACGCCCGCGCCATCAACGACGCCCGCGTGATCGGCCTGCCGCTGCAGCCGCTGCGCAGCCTGCTGATGCGCCAGCCCGCCCTGCAGGAACGCCTGCTCGTGGCCCTGGCCGGCACGGTGCACAGCCTCACCAGCGTCACCCACGGCCTGATGCACAAGGACGCCGAGCGGCGCCTGGCCGCCTGGCTGCTGCAGTCCTGCGAGGCGGTGGGTGAGCGCCAAGGGCGCGTGGCGTTGAAGGAGCGCAAGCGGGACATCGCTGCGCAGCTGGCCATCACGCCCGAGACGCTGTCGCGCATGATGCGCCAGCTCAACCGCAAGGGGTGGATCGAGGTGCAGGGCTACCAGGTGCAGGTGCTGGACCTGCCGGCGCTGCGCGAGTTCGCGGGCGACTGAGCAGCGCATCGCGCCGGCCCTCGCGCTTGCTGCTCTGCGGCAGGCCACTGCCTGCGCCGCGCCCCTGCACCTGGGGGCCACAAGCGTGACTTTTCACTGCGTCTGCGCTGAAAACCGTGGGGCCCCAGCGCTATCGGGGCCGGGGCGGCTCATCTAGACTGGACCGACAGTCTGACCCAGACCTCTCTTGTCCTGGAAGGAGCGCACCGTGCTTGCAGCTGCAGAAAAGTTCTTCTCGAACAACAAGTCCCTGCCCACCATGCCCGAGGTCGCCAGCCGCCTGCTGCGCAGCTTCGACGACGACCGCATCAGCCTGGGCGCGATCGCCGAGCTGGTGTCCAAGGACGCTTCGCTGTCCGCCAAGGTGCTGCGGCTGGCCAATTCGGCGCGCTACAGCCCGTCCCACACCATCTCCACCCTGCAGGACGCTGCGGCGGCGCTGGGCATGGACAGCCTGCGCAATCTGGCGTTGGCGGCCTGCATGTGCGGCACCTTCCCGTCGGTGCCGGGCCTGGACCGGACGCTGTTCTGGCGCCATAGCCTTGCCACCGCCGGCTTTGCGCGCATCCTGGGCCGCATGCTGCAACTGGATGCCGACACCACCTACCTGGCCGGCCTGATGATGCGCACGGGTCAGCTGATGATGGCCTTGTCCGACCCCGCACAGGTGGCCGATGTCGAGAAGCTGGCCGCCGAGCCGGGCAGCCGTTTCTCGCTGGAGATGCACCGCTTTGCCTGCACCCATGCCGATGTGACCGCGTCGCTGGCCCAGCACTGGCATTTCCCGGCTGCGATGGTCGAAGCCTTCAAGGACGCCAACGCGCCCATGGACATCCGCCCCTTCTCGCTGATGGCGGCCGTGCTGCACATGGCCGAGGTGCTGGCCGACGCCCAGCAGGCGCATGAGGATCCGGTCCAGGCGCTCAACGCGGCCGTGCCGGAACTGGTCAACCACGTGCACCTGGATCTCGACTACCTGCGTGCCAAGCTGGAGGCGGCCGGCGACCTCAGTTCCGACGCGGACCTGCTGCTGCACTGACGCGAAGGCGGCCCTGGCCGGCCGCCCTGATGCCGTCCAGCCGCTCAGCTCTTGCCGCTGCTCTTGCCCAGCGCGGCGAGCCGCTTCCGGGCGTCATCTGCCCCCTCGAACTTGGCGCCGGACTTGAGCGCCTCCTGGTAGGCCTGGGCCGCCTGCGCCGTCTGCCCCAGCTTTTCCAGGGCCAGGCCCTGGCGGTACTTCAGGTAGGGCAGCTGCGGGGCCAGCTTCTGGGCCTGCTGGATGGAATGCAGCGCGGCCTCGGCGTCGCCGCTGGCCAGCTGCACGGCGGCCAGGGTGTCCAGGAAACCGAAGTTGCGGGGCTCCAGTTCGACGGCCTTGCGCGCCCATTCGAGGGCGGGCCCCAGATCCTTCTGCTGCTGGGCTGCCAGCCAGGCGAGGTTGTTCCATGCGCCAGCCAGCTTGGCGTCTGCCTCGCTGGCCTTGCGGTAGGCCGCCATGGCTTCAGCGACCTTGCCCTGCGCCTCCAGCAGATTGCCCCACTTCATGTGCAGGGCGGCTGCATCCTCGCCCTTGCTTTGCGCCGCATAGCGGTCATAGTCCTGCTGCGCCGCAGGCCAGCGTCCGGCACCGGCCTGCAGATCCAGCACCAGCAGGCGGCTGCGCCCCAGTGCCGGGTCCAGGGATTCGGCCTGCCGCGCCAGTTCAATGGCCTTGTCCCAGTTGCGTTGGGCGGCCAGAACCTCGGCACTGGCCAGCAAGGGCAACGGATTGCGAGGCGCAAGGCCGCTGCATTGCTCGAAGGCCTTCAGCGCGCCAGCCAGATCGCGCTGCGCCACCAGCGCCCGGCCCAAACCAAAGGCGGCTGCCGGGTGCAGGGGATCCGCCTGGGCGGCGAGGCGGAAGCTGGCGGCTGCCTCCTTGGCCTTGCCTTGATTGAGTTGCAACTCGGCGAGGTCCAGCAGGGCCGGTGCGTACTTGGCATCGGCCTTGACCGCCTGCTGGAGCAGCCGTTCTGCATCACCTGCCTTGCCTTGTGCTGCGGCAAGGCGACCGGCCGTGGTCAGAACCTCGGCCGATCGCGGAGCCAGGGCGAGGGCTTTCTGCACCAGCTTCTCTGCGCCTGCGGCGTTGGAGCGGCGCAACTGCACGTCGGCCAAGCCCAGCAGCGGTTCGTAAGCCTTGGGTGCCAGCTTGGCTGCCAGGTTGAACGCGGCATCGGCTTCGGCCCACTGGCCTCTTTCCAGAGCCTGGTTGCCCTTGCGCCAGGCCTCCTCAGCTTCATGCTGGCTCAGCAGCGCACTGTCCGAAGCCAGCGGGCGCTGGCTGCTTGCCTCGCGCTGCGACAGGCGGTTCTTGTGGGCCGTCTCGTTGACCACCGGGTTGGCGAACACCGGCAGGTACAGCGACAAGGCCAGGACGAGGGCGAGGCGATGAGGGCGGAACAGTGGCATGGCGTTGAGGGGGCGGCCCCGTTCGGAGCTGCCCGCGGAGTTGGGTTGAGGCGAGGGTCGACCGCTATTGAAGCCCAAGCCCGGCGATTTGTCGTCCCACCCGAATGCAGGGCTGACCACGAAGGAAGCGTCAATGTGGCGCCATTCGACACCAGTTCAACGCTGGCACTAGATCACTTGAAGACCAATGAGGGACCAACCGGTGCCTCCCCCCAAGAACTAGGGTGTCGAGCACGTTAACAGCAAGTACCGATGCCTGGTGGTACGTTTTTCCAAGTGTCTGATTTGCCTGAAGAACTGGCCCTTGGCACGGGCTATGCAATTGCTGCACTGCAGTCGTTTATCAGTTTTCCCTGCTAACGCTTGTAACGTTCACTTACGGAGAAACAAGATGAAAGCTCTCAAGGTTCTGGCTGGCCTGGCCCTGGCGGTCGGCAGCTTCGCAGCTCTGGCTGCTCCGACCGTGCTGGACACCGGTCTGCTGCGCATGGGTGTTGCAGACAATGCGGGTCTCGGCGCCATGGGCGTGGGCCTTACCGGCCCCACCGGTGACGCCATCACCCCGGGCTGCCTTTGCGAAGGCTGGGGTGCTGCCGCCGGCGGCGTGTCGGGCTATGTCTATGGCCTGGGTGGCACGGGCGTGATGTCGGCATTGACCACCACCACGGTGGCCTCCGGCCCGGGCCTCTCGGCCCAGTCGGTGGTGATGCTGTCCAATGGCCTGCAAGTCACGCACAAGTACTCCTACGCTGCAGGTGGCTCGCTGTTCAAGGTCGAAGTAGTGCTGACCAACACCACGGCGGGTGCCCTGAGCGATGTGCGCTATGCCCGTACCCTGGATTGGGACGTGACGCCGGGGTACTTCGGCAACAACTACACCACGGTCTATGGCGGCACGCCGGCGGGCCCGGGTGGCAAGGTGCTGCATACCTCCACCAACCCCTTCGCGGTGCCCAACCCCATGGTGTTCCGTGCGCAGGAAGCCAATCTCAATGTGGTGAACTCCCCGGGTGACAAGGGTGGCTACTTCGTCTTCGGCTTCGGCGCCCTGAATGCAGGCGAATCCACCACCTTCGATACCTACATCGGCGCTTCGCGCACCGTGGCAGGTTTGAAGGGGGCGCTGGGTTCGGTGGGCGTGGAGGCCTACTCCTACACCACGGGCAGTGACAAGGCGGGCGGTGATTTCGCCCCGGCCTATGGCTACGGCTTTGCCGGTCTGGGTCTGCCCCCGTCCCTGCCGGAGCCTGGCTCGCTGGCGCTGCTGGGCATCGCTGCCCTGGGCGTTGGCATGGCAGGTCGCCGCCGCCGCGCCTGAATGCCTGTCATGGCCTGAAGCCTGCCGTACCGGCGGCAGGCCAAGTCCTCAAGATCGAACCCCGAGCGCCGCAAGGCCTCGGGGTTTTGTTATTGCAAGGTCCGGGGGCTCAGAAGCCCTGCAAGGCCTGCAGCACACGCTCGGCGGTGGCGGGTGCCCGCAACGCCGGTGCGTCCGGCCTGACGCTGGCCACGGCGTCCTGCAAGGCCAGCAGTACCGCGAAGGGCAGCAGCAGGGGCGGTTCGCCGACGGCCTTGGATCGGTGGACGCTGTCGGCGCTGTTGGGGCGACCGAACAGCTTCACCCGGAAGTCCTGCGGCATGTCGTTGGCGGTGGGAATCTTGTAGGTGCTGGGCGCGTGCGTCAGCAGCCTGCCGCTTTGCGGGTGCCAGCGCAGTTCTTCGCAAGTGAGCCAGCCCTGTCCCTGCACGAAGGCGCCTTCGACCTGGCCGATGTCCAGCGCAGGGTTCAGGGACTGCCCCACGTCATGCAGCGCGTCGGCGCGCAGCACGCGGTACTCGCCAGTCAGCGTGTCGACGAGCACCTCGGCCACGGCGGCTCCATAGGCGAAGTAGAAGAAGGGATGGCCCTGCAGCGTCTCACGATTCCAGTGCAGGCCCGGCGTGGCATAGAAACCCTCGCTCCAGAGTTGGATGCGCCTCAGGTAGGCCTGCTGCACCAGCTTGGCGAAAGGCAGGGCGTTGCCAGGCTGGCCTGCCGCGCTCACCTGTCCGGCGGACCAGAGCAAGCGGTCTTCCGCCACTCCCAGCATTTCGGCTGCCAGCGGGGCCAGGCGCGCCCGGATCCGCAGCGCGGCGTCCTGCGCAGCGCGGCCGTTGAGGTCGGACCCCGTCGATGCAGCCGTGGCCGAGGTGTTGGCCACCTTGCTGGTGTCGGTGGCCGTCACCCGGACGGCTTCAAGCGGCAGGCCCAGGGCCTGTGCGACGACTTGCGCGACCTTGGTGTTGAGCCCCTGTCCCATCTCCGTACCGCCGTGGTTCACCAGCACGGAGCCATCGGTGTAGACATGCACCAGGGCTCCGGCCTGGTTGAGGTGGACCACGTTGAAGGAGATGCCGAACTTCAGCGGCGTGAAGGCGATGCCCCGCTTGAGCACGGGGCTGGCGGCGTTGTAGGCGGCGATCTCGGCCCGGCGCCGTTCGTAGTCGCTGTCGTGCAGCAGTTGCGCGGACAGCGGCTGCAGCAGGTTGTCCTGCACTTGCTGGCCGTAGGGCGTGGTGTTGCGCGCGCCTTCGTCGCTGTAGAAATTCCGTTGCCGGACCAGAGCCGGGTCCAGGCCCAGGCGCCGCGCGATGCCGTCCAGGATCACTTCCATCGCCAGCGCGCCCTGCGGCCCGCCGAAGCCGCGGAAGGCTGTATTGCTCTGGGTGTTGGTGCGCGCGCAGAAGCCGTGCAGGGCCACATGCGGCAGCCAATAGGCATTGTCGAAGTGGCACAGCGCGCGCGTCATGACCGGCGCCGACAGGTCGGCCGAATGGCCGCAGTTGGCAATCAGGTCGACTTCGGCGGCCAGCAGCCGGCCTTCGCTATCGAACCCTACATCCCAGTGGTAGTCGAAGCCGTGCCGGCGACCGGTGATCATGAAGTCATCATCGCGGTCCAGGCGCAGTTTGACAGGGCGCTGCAAGCGCCGTGCGGCCAGGGCGGTCACGCAGGCAAACAGGGCCGACTGCGATTCCTTGCCGCCAAAGCCGCCGCCCATGCGCCGGCACTGCACCTGGACGCGATGGCTGTCCCAGCCCAGGGCGTGTGCGACCAGCTGCTGCATTTCCGACGGATGCTGGGTGGAGCAATGCAGCAGCAATGTCTCGTCCTCTTGCGGCAAGGCATAGCTGATCTGGCCTTCGAGGTAGAACTGCTCCTGCCCGCCCACCGACCATTCGCCCTGCCAGCGGTGCGGGGCAGCGGCCAGCGCCACGGCCGGATCACCACGCTGCAGATGCATGGGCGGCACCACGTACTGGCCCGCTGCGTGGGCTTCCAGCGCGGTGAGGATGGGCGGCAGGGCCTCGCATCGGATGACGCGCGCGGCCTGGGCTGCGGCGCGCCGGGCCAGTTCCCGCTCCGTCGCAATCACGGCAAAGACGGGCTGCCCGAGGTAGCGCAACTCGCTGCCGGCCAGAATGGGATCGTCGTGCAGGAGCGGGCCGCAGTTGTTCTCGCCCGGGATGTCGTCGGCGGTGAGCACGGCCACCACGCCGGGCAGGGCCAGCAGGGCGGCACGGTCCACGCCCAGCAGACGCCCATGTGCGACGGGCGACAGGCCGAGTGCGGCGTGCAGAGTGCCGCGCAGCTCGGGCAGGTCGTCGGTGTAGCGGGCTTCGCCGCTCATATGCAGGGCCGCCGACTCATGCGGCCGGCTGCTGCCCACCACGGCCGCAGCGGCCAGGGTGTCAGCGCTCAGGGGCGGGCAGGTCTTGTTCATGGCTGGGCTCCTGCGGCCTGGCATTGCGGCGGCTGTCCGTCCGGCTGGAGCTGCACGGCCCACCACACGCTGCTCTGCGAAGCTGGCAGCGGGCGCTCGCCCCGGGTTTCCAGCCAGAAGCGTCTCAGCAGGTTCTGCGCCACTTGCATGCGGTAGGCCGCACTGGCGCGCAGATCGCTGAGCGGCTGGAAGTCCTGCGTCAGCGCCGCGGCAGCCGTGTGCACGGCCTGCTCGTCCCAGACCCGGCCCAGCAGCGCGGCCTCGGCGTGCGCGGCGCGCCGGACGATGCCGGCCATGCCGCCGTACACGAGGCGCGCTTCAAGGATCCGCCCGTGGTCCATGCGCATGGCGAAGACGGCGCAGACGGCCGAGATGTCGCTGTCATAGCGCTTGGCGATCTTGTAGCCGCGCAGCCGCCAGCTTGCATCGGGAAGGGGCACATGCAGGGCTTCGACGAACTCGCCGGGCTGCAGTGCGTTCTTCATGTAGTCCAGGTAGAAGTCCTGCAGCGGCAGCCGGCGCTGCGAGGCACCGTGGCGCAGCACGATCTCGGATCCCAGCGCAATCAGGGCCGGTGCCCCGTCGCCGATGGGCGAGCCGTTGGCGATGTTGCCGCCCAGGGTGCCGGCATGGCGCACCGGCGGCGAGGCAAAGCGCAGCCAGAGCTCGCGCAGGGAGGGCACCTGCTCGACCAGGGCCGACCACGCATCCTCCAGCGGCACGGCGGCGCCTATCCACAGCGCAGGCTGGCCGTCCGGCCAGGGTTCGGAACGCAGCTGCTTCAGGGTCTCGACGCCCAGGGTGCTGATCAGGGTGCCCACGTCGCGGTGCTGCTTGTTGACCCACAGGCCGATGTCGGTGGCGCCGGCCAGCAGCCGGGCCTCGGGATGCCGCAGGCGCAGCGCGGCCAGCTCGTCCAGGCTGCGCGGTGCATGGAATTGCCGGACGGCCTGCTGGGTGGGATCGACGGCTTCGTAGGCCAGCGGCGGATCCTGGCGAAGCTGGCGCAGGGCCGCCTCGGCCGGGGCGCGGTCCAGGCACTGGGCGGGGCCTGCGAACATCTGCTCGCCCGCATCCAGGATGGGGCGATAGCCGGTGCATCGGCACAGATTGCCGGCCAGCCCGTCGGCCAGCTGCTGACGGCTGGGGCGCGTGCCGGCGGCCTGGTGCGCTTCGTAAATGGCCTGCAGGCTCATCGCAAAGCCGGGCGTGCAGAAGCCGCACTGCGAGCCATGGCAGTCCACCAGCGCCTGCTGCACGGGATTCAGCTGGCGCGACGATCCGAGGTCTTCCACGGTGAACAGGGCCTTGCCGTCCAGCATGGGCAGGAACTGGATGCAGGCGTTGATGTTGCGCAGCTGCAGCCGGTCCTGGCCGTCCAGCTCGCCCACCAGCACCGTGCAGGCGCCGCAGTCGCCCTCGGCGCAGCCTTCCTTGGTGCCGCAGGCATCGGCCGACTCGCGCAGCCAGCGCAGCACGCTGGTCGTGGGCGGCAGGTCGCGAACTTCCTGGATCTGGCCGCGGAAGAAGAAACGGATGGGACGTGTACTCATGGTGTGATCAAGCTCATTTCGCACCTTACGCGCGCTGCGGTGCGGAAGGGATATGCTCACACAAATAGTGGATATCAGTGCAAATGTATGGCGGAGACGGCGGCACTGGCCAAGATCGAGCTTCAGCTCATCCGGGTCCTGCACACATTGATCAGCGAACGCAGCGTTTCCCGGGCCGCCCTGCGGCTCGGCAGCTCGCAACCGGCCGTCTCCGGCCAGTTGCGGCGCTTGCGCGCGCTCACGGGAGACCCGCTGCTGGTGCGCAGCGGCCAGGGCATGGCGGCCACGCCTGCCGCGCTGGCGCTGCTGGAGCCGGCCGCCAGGCTGCTGCTGGAGGCGGAACGCATCTTCAGCCCTCGGCAGCGGCTGCAGGCCTTTGAGCCGGCCACGGCGCAGCAGCGCTTCCGCATCGCTGCGAGCGACTACCTGGATCCCTTTTTCCTGCCTGAGCTGGTGGCCCGCCTGCAGCGCGAGGCGCCCGGCGTGCAGCTGGATCTGCGGCCCTTGTCAGCCGATTTCGACTACCGCGCCGCCCTGGCGCGCGGCGAGGTGGATCTGGTCATCGGCAACTGGCCCGAGCCACCCGAAGAATTGCACCTGGGACGCCTGTTCAGCGACGAGCTGGTGGTCCTGATGAGCCGGTACCATCCCATGGCGCGGGCGCCGGCGCGCAGCTGGACGCTGGAGCGCTACCTCGCCTGCCAGCATCTGGCGCCCATGCCGCTGGCCGCCGCCCAGCCGGGCTTCGTCGACCAGCACCTGGCCAGCCTGGGCCTGAGCCGCTCCATCGCCGTGCGCAGCGCCCATTTCGGCCAACTGCCCCAGATGGTCGCGCGCAGCCTGCTGGTGCTGACCACAGGGCGGCAGTTCTGCAGCCGCTTCGTGGACCAGCTGCCGGTGAAGATCCTGCGCTGCCCCGTGCCATTCCCGCCCATGAACTACTACCAGCTCTGGCATGAGCTGGGCCACGCCGCGCCGGCGCACCGCTGGTTGCGCGAACAAGTGCGCGAGGCGGCTCGCGAGGTGGCTGGCAGCATGGCTGTCGAGAGGGGCGTCGGTACAGCTCGCGATCCCTCGCGCACCACGCCACGCAACCGAACCTGATGACGATCAACAACGTGACTGTACCGCTCTCCACCCGCCCCGTCCGCCTGGCCTTGCGCGGCGACCTGCTGGACTTTGTCGGCACGCCGGCCTGGGGGGCGCTGGACGATCCGGCCGTGCGCTTCCGGCCGGATCACTGGCTGCTGATCGAGGACGGGCGCATCGCCGGCGCCCAGATCGAGGAGCCGGACGCGCGCTGGACCCGCGAAGATCACCGCGGCCGCCTGATCCTGCCGGGCTTCATCGACACCCATGTGCACTGCCCGCAGCTGGATGTGATCGCCAGCTATGGCGCCGAGCTGCTGGACTGGCTCAACACCTACACCTTTCCAGCCGAACTGCGCTACGCCGACCCGGCCGTGGCCCGGCTGGGCGCCGAGCGCTTCCTGGACGCGCTGCTTACCCACGGCACGACCTCGGCCCTGGTCTTTCCCACCGTGCACAAGGTCTCGGCCGAGACGCTTTTCGAAGCCGCCCGGCAGCGCGGCATGCGCCTGCTGACCGGCAAGGTACTGATGGACCGCCACGCGCCGGACGGCCTGCGCGATGACGTCGACCAGGCCCGGCGCGACTGCGAGGATCTGATCTCGCGCTTCCACGGCCAGGACCGCCTGGGCTACGCCGTCACGGTGCGCTTCGCGCCGACCAGCACGCCGGAGCAACTGGCGATGGCCGGCGAGCTCTGCCGTCAGGATGCCTCGCTCTACATGCAGACCCATGTGGCCGAGAACCGCGCCGAGGTCGAGTGGGTGGCACGGCTCTTTCCCGAGGCGCGCAGCTACCTGGACGTCTATGACCGCGTCGGCCTGCTGCACGAGCGCGCCGTGCTGGCCCACGGGATCTGGCTGGATGCGCAGGACCGCGCCATCCTGGCCCGGCGCGCTTCGCAGGTGGCCTTCTGCCCCTCGTCCAACCTCTTCCTGGGCAGTGGCCTGTTCGACTGGGAGGCCGCGCGCGCGGCGGGCTTTGCCGTCAGCCTGGCTTCGGACGTGGGAGGGGGCACCTCGCTGTCCACCCAGCGCACCCTGGGCGACGCCTACAAGGTGCAGGCCCTGGCTGGCCGGCGCCTGACTGCCTGGGCCGGCCTTCACGCCGCCACCCTGGGCGCGGCGCAGGGCTTGGGTTTGTCAGACGAGATCGGGCACTTCGGCCTGGGTACACTCGCCGACGTCTGCATCTGGGATTGGGCGCAAGGTCCGGTGGCCGAGGCGCGTTTCGCGGTGGCCCGCGAGCTGCACGAAAAGGTCTTTGCCTGGATGACGCTGTCCGATGAGCGCAATCTGGCCGCCGCCTATGTGGCGGGGGTGGCGCGCTATCGGCGTCCCGATGTCAGGCCGCCTGTGTCCCTGCCGCCGTCCCCCTGAACTTCAGAAGCCCCGCTGATCGCCATGGCCGAAACCGTCCCCCGACTCGAACTCCAAGGCATCAGCAAGCAATACCCTGCCGTCAAGGCCAATGACGGCGTCTCGCTGCGGGTGATGCCGGGCCAGATCCAGGCCGTGCTGGGCGAGAACGGTGCCGGCAAGTCCACGCTGATGAAGATCATCTACGGCGCCGTGCAGCCCGACGAAGGCCGCCTGCTGTGGAACGGCCAGCCCGTGCAGGTCAGGAGCCCGGCCCACGCCCGGCAGCTTGGCATCAGCATGGTCTACCAGCACTTCTCGCTGTTCGACACGCTCAGCGCTGCCGAGAACGTCTGGCTGGGCCTGGACAAGCACCTAAGCCTGGCCGAGGTGCGCCAGCGCATCCGCGAGCTCTCCGCCGCCTACGGGCTGGAGGTCGATCCCGAGCGCCCGGTGCACACGCTCTCGGTGGGCGAGCGGCAGCGGGTGGAAATCGTGCGGGCCCTGCTCACCAAGCCCAGCCTGCTGATCCTGGATGAGCCCACCTCGGTGCTGACGCCGCAAGCCGTGCAGAAGCTCTTCAAGGTGCTGCGCCGGCTGGCGGAAGAGGGCTGTGCCATCCTCTACATCAGCCACAAGCTCGACGAGATCCGCGCCCTGTGCCAGCACTGCACGGTCATGCGCGCCGGCCGGGTCACCGGCGAGGTGGACCCGCGCACCGTGGACAACGCCGCGCTGTCCCGGCTGATGATTGGCAGCGAGCCGCCGCGCCTGCAGGCCGGCATGCGCGAGGCCGGCGCGCCGGTGCTGCGCGTGCAGGGCCTGGACCTGGCGACGCCCCATCCCTTCGGCCGGACCTTGCAGGGCCTGCGCTTCGAAGTCCGGGCCGGCGAAATCCTGGGCGTGGCCGGCGTCAGCGGCAACGGCCAGCAGGAGCTGCTGGCGGCGCTCTCCGGCGAGGATCCCCGCGCACCCAAGGGCAGCATCCGGCTGTTCGACACCGACATCGCCCAGGCCAGCTGCCGCAAGCGCCGCAAGCTGGGCCTGCATTTCGTGCCCGAGGAGCGGCTGGGCCGCGGTGCCGTGCCCAGTCTTTCACTGGCCGACAACACGCTGCTCACGCGCACCGAGGCTGTGAAGGCGGGTGGCTGGCTGGACAAGGGCCAGGCGCGGCGCCTCGCCGAAGAGCTCATCGCCCGCTTCGGCGTGCGCTGCGGCGGCGCCGGTGCGGCGGCCCGCAGCCTCTCGGGTGGCAATCTGCAGAAATTCATCGTGGGCCGCGAGATCGATGCGGCCCCCAGGCTGCTCGTCATCGCCCAGCCCACCTGGGGCGTGGACGTGGGCGCGGCAGCCCAGATCCGTGGGGAGCTGCTGAAGCTGCGCGACGCGGGCTGTGCGCTCCTGGTCTTCAGCGAGGAGTTGGACGAGTTGTTCGAGATCAGTGACCGGCTGGTGGTGATGGCCCAGGGCCGTCTCTCACCCAGCGTGCCGGTGGCCGAGGCCACCGTGGAGCGCATCGGGGCCTGGATGTCCGGGCTGTGGGAGACGGCAGGATCAGCGCAGGAGGCCGGCCATGCTGCGGCTTGAGCCCCGCCCCGAGCCCTCGCGGCTGATGACGCTGGCCTCGCCGCTGCTGGCGCTGGCTCTGACCACGCTGCTGGGCGTGCTGCTGTTCCTGGCCCTGGGCAAGGACCCGCTGCGCGGTCTGCAGATGTTCTTCTGGGAACCCATCCGCAGTGCCTATGCCTGGAGCGAGCTGGGCCTCAAGGCGACGCCGCTGGTGCTGATCGCCCTGGGCCTGGCGCTGTGCTTCCGCTCCAATGTCTGGAACATTGGCGCCGAAGGGCAGTTCATCGTCGGCGCGCTGGCTGCCGGCTGGGTGGCCATGCAGGCGGATGCGCAGACGGGCCGCGGCATCGTGGTGCTCGTCCTGATGGCGGGCGTGCTGGGCGGCATGGCCTGGGCCGCCGTCACGGCGCTGCTGCGCGACCGCTTCAATGCCAACGAGATCCTGGTGAGCCTGATGCTGGTCTACGTGGCGGACCTGCTGCTCGGCTACCTGGTCTACGGGCCCTGGAAGGATCCCAACGGCTACAACTTCCCGCAGACCGTCAGCTTTGCCGCCGCCACCAAGATCCCGCGGCTGTTCAGCGGCTGGCGCCTCAACATCGGTGCGCTGATCGCCTTGGGCGCGGTGGCGGGCTTCTGGCTGCTGATGTTCCGCAGCTATGCGGGCTATGCGCTGCAGGTGGGCGGCCTGGCGCCGTCGGCGGCGCGCTACGCCGGCTTTTCCTCCAGACGCGCCTTGTGGACCGCGCTGCTGCTGTCCGGCGGCATGGCGGGCCTGGCGGGCGCGCTGGAGGCGGCCGGGCCGCTGGGCCAGCTGACGCCGCACGTGCCGGCCGGCTATGGCTTCGCCGCCATCATCGTCGCCTTCGTGGGGCGGCTGCATCCGGTGGGCATCGTGGGGTCGGGGCTGCTGATGAGCATGTTCTACATCGGCGGCGAGCTGGCGCAGTCGCGCCTGGGCCTGCCCAAGTCCATCACCGGCGTTTTCCAGGGGCTGCTGCTGTTCACGCTGCTGGCCTCGGACACGCTCATCCACTACCGCGTGCGCTGGGCGCGCCGGGCTGCCTGAGGTCGCGCCATGGATCTGAATGCATTGGCCGCGCTGATTGCCGCCACCCTCAACGCCGGCACGCTGCTGGCCCTGGCGGCCCTGGGGCTGCTGATCAACGAGCGCTCAGGCGTGGTCAACCTCGGCGCCGAGGGCATGATGCTGGTGGCGGCCATCGCCGGCTTCGCCACCGCCGTGCACACGGGCAGCGATGGCCTGGCCTTCCTCGCCGGCATGGGCGCGGGGGCGGCGCTGGCCGGCGTCTTCGCCTTGCTCGCCCTCTGGCTCAACACCAACCAGTACGCCGCCGGGCTGGCGCTGAGCCTGTTCGGCACCGGCTTCTCGGCCTTCGTGGGCCAGGGCTATGTGCAGGAGAAGCTCTCGGCGCGGCCCAGCTTCGCCATCCCAGGCTTGAGTGAAATTCCCTTCCTGGGCCAGGCCCTGTTCAAGCAGCATCCGCTGGTCTATGGCGCGATGGCGCTGACGGCTGGGCTGGCGTGGTTTCTCTACCGCTCTCGGGCGGGGCTGGTGCTGCGGGCCGTGGGCGAGTCGCCCGAGTCGGCCCATGCGCTGGGCTACCCCGTGCGCCGCATCCGCCTGCTGGCGGTGCTGGCCGGCGGCGCGCTGTGCGGGCTGGCGGGGGCCTATGTCTCGGTGGTCTACACGCCGCTGTGGGTGGAGGGCATGATCGCCGGCAAGGGCTGGATCGCGCTGGCGCTGACCACCTTCGCCACCTGGCGTCCGGCGCGCGTGCTGCTGGGTGCCTACCTGTTCGGCGGGGTGACCATGCTGCAGTTCCATCTGCAGGGGCAGGGGGTGGAGGTGCCGAGCCAGCTGCTGTCCATGCTGCCCTATCTGGCCACCATCGCCGTGCTGGTGCTGATCTCGCGCAACGGCGGCTTCATCCGCGCCAACATGCCGGCCTCGCTGGGCAAGCCCTTCCATCCCGGCGGCTAAGATCGCCGGCTGGTTTTTTTGCAGTATTCACCCCGTCATTCCCCTCGCGGGATTTCCAAGGAGCACCCATGCGTCACATTGGCAAGCGTGATCTGATCAAGTGGGCCGGCTGGTCCGGTCTGGCCGCCGCCGCCCTGCTGGTCGGTTGCGGCAAGAAGGAAGAGTCCGCCGCACCGGCGAGCGCCGCCTCGGCGCCGGCGGCCAAGGCCGAGCCCCTGAAGATCGCCTTCGCCTACGTCGGACCGGTCGGCGACGGCGGCTGGACCTTCGCCCACGACAACGCCCGCAAGGCGATCGAGAAGGAGTTTGGCGACAAGGTCCAGACCAGCTTCGTCGAGAAGGTGCCCGAGGCCGCCGACGCCGAGCGCGTGTTCCGCGACATGGTCGGGCAGGGCAACAAGCTGATCTTCGGCACCACCTTCGGCTACATGGAGCCCATGCTCAAGGTCGCCGCCGATGCGCCGGACGTGAAATTCGAGCATGCCACCGGCTACAAGCAGGCCGCCAACATGCGCACCTACGACTCCCGCACCTACGAGGGCGCCTACATGGCGGGTGTGGTGGCCGGCAAGATGAGCAAGAGCGGCACGCTTGGCGTGGTGGGCTCGATCCCCATCCCCGAGGTCATCCGCAACATCAACAGCTTCACCCTGGGCGCGCAGAGCGTGAATCCCAAGGTGAAGGTGCGCGTGGTGTGGGTCAACGAATGGTTCAATCCGCCCAAGGAGACCGAGGCCGCGCAGTCGCTGATCGATGGCGGTGCCGACGTGCTGATGCAGAACACCGATTCCAGCGCCGTGCTGCAGACCGCCGAGAAGAACGGCAAGTACGCCTTCGGCTGGGATTCGGACATGACCGCCTATGGTCCCAAGGCCCATCTGGCCTCGGCCGTGATCAATTGGGGACCCTACTACGTCAAGGCCGTGCGCGACGCGCTCGAGGGCAAGTGGGCGGCGGGCCCGGGCACGCACAGCTGGTGGGGCGTCAAGGAAGGCGCGATCGATCTGGTCTCGCTGGCCGAGTCGGTGCCCGCCGAGACCCGCGAGCAGATCGCCAAGGTCAAGGCCGGATTGAAGGATGGCAGCTTCGCGATCTGGAAGGGCCCGATCGTCGGCCAGGACGGCAAGGAAGTGCTGAAGAAGGATGAGCTCGCCGACGACAAGTTCCTCTCGGGCATCAACTTCTACGTCAAGGGCGTCGAGGGCAAGGTGCCCAGCGGCAAGTAATCCGCGCTCGGCTCGCTGCCAGGCCACCACCCCAGCCGGGCTGGTGGCCTTTTTGCTGCCCGTTGCCGCTTCAGCGGGGGCGGCTGCAGTTCGTGCGGCGTGGGCTGCAGCCTGTCCAAGATGTGTTGGCGTGGCGGCGAAGGCTCACTACATTGTCGCGACGCCGGGGCTGGTCCCGGTTGCACAGAGGAGAAGCCCATGCAGAAGCAGACATCGACATCCACGGCGCTGCGGCCCGTCCTGAACCGCCTGGCCCTGAGCGTGATGCTGGCGGCAGCCGGCACCGGCCTGAGCCTGAGTGCCCAGGCCGCCACGACCACCCAGCAGACCGCCGCACCGGCTGCACCCAAGCGCTACACCATCGAGCAGTTCCTGGCCACGACAACGATCGGCGGCGCGTCCTTCAGTGCGGACGAGCAGCGCATCCTCTTTCACAGCAACAAGACGGGCATCTTCAACGTCTACAGCATCTCGGTGAACGGCGGCGAGCCGGTGGCGCTGACCAGTTCCACCAAGGACAGCCATTACGCCGTCAGCTATTTCCCCAAGGACGACCGCGTGCTCTACACCCGCGACCAGGGTGGCAACGAGCTCAACCATCTCTATGTGCGCGAGCTTGACGGCAAGGAGCAAGACCTGACCCCCGGCGAGAAGCTCAAGGCCATCTTCATGGGCTGGTCGGGCGACAAGAACGGCTTCTATGTGGCCAGCAACGAGCGCGACGCGCGCTTCTTCGACGTCTATCGCTACGACGCCAAGACCTATGCCCGCGAGCTGATCTACAAGAACGAGACCGGCATGAGCGTGGCCCAGGTCAGCGACGACGGCCGCTGGATTGCCCTGGGCAAGACCAACACCACGGCGGACTCCGACGTCCACCTCTACGACACCCAGAGCAAGACCAGCAAGCACCTCACGCCGCACCAGGGCGTGGCCAGCAACACGCCGGCGGGCTTCGACCCGGCATCCAAGCGCCTGCTGATCACCAGCAACGAGGGCGCCGAGTTCACCCGCCTGATGAGCTACGAGCTGGCCACGGGCAAGATGAGCGAGCTGGAAAAGGCCGACTGGGACGTGGTCTATGCCGACTTCTCCAATGACGGGCGCTACCGCGTCACCGGCATCAACGTCGACGCCAGCATCCAGATCAAGCTGCGCGAACTCGGCAAGGACGGTACCGAGCGCGACGTGAGTCTGCCCAAGCTGCCCGGTGGCGAGCTGCGCGGCGTGCAGTTCTCCGGCAGCAGCGGCAAGATGGCCTTCTACGTGAACGGCGATCGCTCGCCCAGCAACCTCTTTGTCTATGACTTCGCCACCCGTCAGGTGCGGCAGCTGACGCAGAGCATGTCCAAGGAGGTGAACCCCGAGGACCTGGTCGAGTCGCGTATCGTGCGCTTCAAGTCCTTCGACGGGATGAGCATTCCCTCGGTCTACTACCAGCCCAAGGAGGCGTCGCCCACGAACAAGGTGCCGGCGCTGGTGTGGGTCCATGGCGGGCCCGGTGGCCAGACCACGCGCAACTACTCGGCCATGATCCAGTACCTGGTGAACCATGGCTATGCGGTGCTGGGCATCAACAACCGCGGCAGCTCGGGCTATGGCAAGAGCTTCTTCACCGCGGACGATGGCAAGCATGGCCGCGAACCCCTGTGGGACTGCGTGGAGGCGAAGACCTTCCTGGCGGCCACCGGTGTCGTCGACCCTGAGCGCATCGGCATCATCGGCGGCTCCTACGGCGGCTACATGACGCTGGCGGCGATGGCCTTCCGACCGGAGGCCTTCAAGGTGGGTGTCGACATCTTCGGCGTGTCCAACTGGCTGCGCACCCTGGAGTCCATCCCGCCTTACTGGGAGTCCTTCCGCCAGGCGCTGTACAAGGAGGTTGGGGATCCGGTGAAGGACAAGGACTTCCTGATCGCCACCTCGCCGCTGTTCCATGCCAAGGAAATCCGCAAGCCGCTGATGGTGATCCAGGGCGCCAACGACCCGCGGGTGATCAAGCCCGAAAGCGACGAAATCGTCGCGGCGGTCCAGAAGAATGGCGTGCCGGTGGAGTACGTGGTCTTCGACGACGAGGGCCATGGCTTCTCGAAGAAGAAGAACAACATCGAGGCCAGCGGGCGCATCTTGCAGTTCCTCGACAAGCATCTCAAGGCGAATGGCGCGCGGTGAGTGCGCCGCCAGGGGCCTGAGATGGTCCCTGGCAGGCCCGTCAACAGAAAGAGGCCCCGCGGGGCCTCCTCTTCGTCATGCCTCGGCTCTCGGGAGGAGGCTCAGCGGATCAAGGCCGGTTGAGCCTGCAGCTTGCCTGCATCGGCACTGGCCTGCGCGGCGCCGAGGTCTGCCCGGCGCGCCCCCGTGAAGCGCTTGGCCCAGTAGGCCTCGCGCATGTCTTCCACGCGCACGGCGCTCCCCACGCGGGGGCTGTGGATGAACTTGCCGTCGCCCACGTAGATGCCCACGTGCGAGAAGGTGCGCTTCATGGTGTTGAAGAAGACCAGGTCGCCCGGCTTGAGCTCTTCCTGCTTGATGGGCACCAGGCTGGACAGCCGCGCCTGCTCGTCCGCCCGGTGCGGCAGAACCAGGCCGACGGACATTTCGAAGATGTGGCGGGTGAAGCCGCTGCAGTCGAAGCCGCTTTCCAGCGATTTCCCGCCGCGCTTGTAGGGAACGCCCAGGAAATTCATGGCCGACATGACCAGATCGGAGGCCGTGTCCCGCACCTGGTTCAGCAGCCGGTTCTCGCTGGCGTTCTTCATCAGCCCGGTGTCTTGCAGGAAACGGGTGATGGCGTCGCTGCTGCCTGCGCCTGCCGCCGCTGCGGCTGCCAGGTCGCCAGGCGACGGCGCTGCCTTGCCCGCGGGAGCGGCGCCGGCATTGGACGCATTGCCCACCACGGCGGCCTGCTGGCCCAGTTGCTGGCTCTGCCCATAGGCACCCATCATGGTGCCCGGCGGCGGTGTCAGCGCCTGGCTGGCCTGGCCCGACTGCTGCTGCGCATGCGCCGCCATGGCGGACATCCCCAGGGCCAGCAGGGCAGCGGCCGCGAGGGTGCACGGAGAGCTTCGGCGGTGAGGGAGGCGTCGGGCAGGCGGCATCGGGAACTTGATCTCGGCCGCGCAGCTTAAGAAGCGGGTCTTGGCAGTGTCAAGCAAGGCAGGGGCAAATCGCGGGTAAGTCCGGGCGCTGTTCGCTTCCCGAATTGTCTTCGCGGGCTGAATTGAGTACTAACCCCTATTTGACCATAGGGCATGTGCCGCAAATGTGTCGAAGCGCACAGCGAGGCCAGATGCCTGGCCTGTCCCCGCCGGGCGGTCACAACGCGTCAGGCGCGCAGGCGCCGAGAGCTTGCAGCAGCCGGGCATTTCCTTGCGCCAGAGCAAGAGCCCTGGCGAGGACTTTGCAGGGTCAGGCTGCCGTCAGACCCGCCCCGTGAAATTCGCCGTAATTCGTAATTATGGAAACGCGGAGGTCGTCATGAGCAGCGCACCCGGCAGCACAGCCAGCCACGTCACAAGCGGCGCAGGAAACAGCACCCCGGGCGGCTATGGCGCCTTTTATCAGCGCTCGATCGAGCAGCCGGACGCGTTCTGGCGCGAGCAGGCCGGGCTGATCGAGTGGCAGGCGCCTTTCACACAGGTCTGCGACTACAGCAGGCCGCCCTTTGCCAGGTGGTTCGTGGGCGGCACCACCAATCTGTGCCACAACGCGGTGGACCGCCATGCCCGTGATCGTGGCGATCAGAACGCCTTGATCTGGGTCTCCACCGAGGTCCAGCAAGAGCGCATCTACAGCTTCCTGGAACTGCAGCGCGAAGTCGAGCGCATGGCGGCCATCCTGCAGGCCCAAGGGGTGGGGCAGGGGGATCGGGTGCTGATCTACATGCCCATGATTCCCGAGGCGGCCTTTGCCATGCTGGCCTGCGCCCGCATCGGGGCCATTCATTCGGTGGTGTTCGGCGGTTTTGCCAGCGTCTCCCTGGCCAGCCGCATCGACGATGCGGCGCCCAAGCTGATCGTCAGCGCCGATGCCGGCAGCCGCGCCGGCAAGGTCGTGCCCTACAAGCACCTGCTGGACGAAGCCATCCAGCTGGCCGGCCACAAACCGCAGGCGGTGCTGATGGTGGACCGCGGCCTGGCGCCGTTCGAGCGCGTGGCGGGTCGCGACCTCGATTACACGGCACTTCGCCAGCAGCACCTGGACGCCCGCGTGCCCTGCACCTGGCTGGAGTCCAATGCCGTCAGCTACACCCTCTACACCAGCGGCACCACGGGCAAGCCCAAGGGCGTGCAGCGTGACGTGGGCGGCTACGCGGTCGCCCTGGCGGCCAGCATGAAGCACATCTACTGCGGCCAGGCCGGCGAAACCTATTTCTCCACCAGCGACATCGGCTGGGTGGTGGGGCACAGCTACATCATCTACGGCCCCTTGATCGCCGGCATGGCCACGCTGATGTACGAAGGCCTGCCCATCGTGCCGGATGCCGGCATCTGGTGGCAGCTGGTCGAGCGCTTCAAGGTCACGGTGATGTTCAGCGCGCCGACCGCGGTGCGGGTGCTCAAGAAGCAGGATCCGGCCTACCTGGCCAAATACGACCTGAGCAGCCTGCGTGCGCTGTTCCTCGCCGGCGAGCCGCTGGACGAGCCCACCGCCACCTGGATCGCACAAAGCCTGGGCCGCCCCATCATCGACAACTACTGGCAGACCGAGACCGGCTGGCCCATCCTCTCCATCGCCAATGGCGTGGAGCGAAAGCCCAGCAAGTTCGGCTCGCCCGGCGTGGCCATGTACGGCTACAAGGTCAAGCTGCTCGACGAGAACACCGGCGAGGAGTTGCTGGGCGCCCAACAGAAGGGTGTGGTCGCGATCGAGGGGCCGCTGCCGCCGGGATGCCTGCAAACAGTCTGGGGGGACGATGCCCGCTTCGTCAGCACCTACTGGTCCAGCATTCCGGGCAAGCTGGTCTATTCGACCTTCGACTGGGGCATCCGCGACGAGGACGGCTACTACTACATCCTCGGCCGCACTGACGACGTGATCAACGTCGCCGGCCACCGCCTGGGCACGCGCGAGATCGAGGAAAGCATTGCCAGCCATCCCAACGTGGCCGAGGTGGCCGTGGTGGGCGTGGCCGATGCCCTCAAGGGGCAGGTGGCCATGGCCTTCGCGGTATTGAAGGATGCCAGCCGCGCCGCCACGGAGGAGGGTGCCCGGCAGCAGGAGGCCGAGATCATGAAGCGCGTCGACGATCAATTGGGCGCCGTGGCCCGGCCGTCGCGGGTGCGCTTCGTGACCGTGCTGCCCAAGACCCGCTCGGGCAAGCTGCTGCGCCGCGCCATCCAGGCGGTGTGCGAGCAGCGCGACCCGGGCGACCTGACCACCATCGAAGATCCCACGGCACTGCAGCAGATTCGCAGCCTCCTGGGGGCCTGACGCCTGGATGCTCGCGGTGCGGCGACCCGCTGGATGGCCGCTGGTCGTGGTTGGTCTTGGTGTTTGTCCCGGGGCGCTGACTTCCGGCGTCGGGCAGGGGCGCGGGCACAATTCGCGCACCACTCCCTGAGACATGCGGGGCGCTGCCGGCGCCCTGGCGCAGCGACACCATGACATCGATCCAGACTCCGCGCCGCCTGTTCGGCGCCCTCCTCCTGGCCGGGCTGACCGGCCTCAGCGGTTTCGCCCGGGCCGATGCGGCGCCGGGGCTGCCGGCGCCGGTCTTCCCTGCGCTGAAGACCGTGGCCCAGATCCGCCAGGCCTGCGACAGCGGCTTGGCCGCCGCCAAGAAGGCCCTGGCCCAGCTGGAGCGCCGCAAGGTCGACCTGGGCTGGATGGCGGCCTTCGACGACTACGCCGCCACGGTGGAGGACGGGCAGAGCGCCGTCGACTTCGTCCAGTATGTCCACCCGGACAAGGCCGGGCGCGACGCTGCCCAGGCCTGCGCCATGCGCTGGACCCAGTTCAACTCGACCGTCGCCCAGAACGAGCAGCTCTACAAGGCGCTGAAGCGCGTCCCCACGCCTGAAACGCGCGATCGCGAGCTGCAGCGCGTGGCCCTGGGCGCTTTCGAAGACAGCGGCGTTTCGCTGCCTCCGGCCAAGCGCCAGCGCGCCAAGGCCATCATCGACAAGCTGGGTGAACTGGACCAGCAGTTCAACAAGAACCTCCGCGACGCCAACGTGCAGCAGGCCTATACCGAGGCCGAGCTGCAGGGCGTGCCGGAAGGCGTGTGGAAGAACGCCAAGCGCGATGCCGAGGGGCGCATCCTGCTGGGCGTGGACTACCCCAGCTATGGTCCGGTGCTGCAGTCCGCCGAGAATCCCGAGACCCGCCGCCGCATGTGGGAGGCCAAGGTCAATGAGGGTGGCGAGGCCAATCTGCGCCTGCTGGCCGAGATCACCCAGTTGCGCCGCGAATACGCAGCGCTGTTCGGCTACGACAACTATGTGGACTTCAACCTGCGCCGCCGCATGGCCGGCAATGCCGCGGCGGCCTGGAAGTTCCTGGACGAGGTCAGCGCCACCGTGACCGAGCGCGAGCGCGCCGACGTGGCGGAGCTGCGAGCGGCCAAGGCCCAGCACCTCGGCTTGCCGCTGGAGCAGGTCCAGATCGAGCGCTGGGATGCCAGCTTCTACTCGGAGCGCCTGCGCCAGGCGCGCTTCCAGGTCGACCAGGAAGCGCTGCGTGAATACTTCCCGGCCCAGGAGAGCCTGCGCTTCGCCATGCGCATCATCGAGCGGCTGATGGGCGTGAAATACACCGAGGTGCCGGCCGAACTCTGGCACCCTGAAGTCAAGGCCTTTGCCGTGAGCGATGCCGCCACCGGCAAGCCGCTGGCGAACCTCTACGTGGACCTGTTCCCCCGCGAGGGCAAGTACAACCATGCCGCGGTCTGGCCTCTGCGCGGCAGCGCCACCCGCATCGGCCGCCTGCCTGCCGCTGCCCTGGTCGTGAACTTCAACCGCAAGGGTCTGACCATCGACGAGATGGAAACCCTGCTGCATGAGCTGGGCCATGCCGTGCACAACAACCTCAGCAGCACCTTCTATGTGCAGCAGGCCGGCACGGCGGTGATGCATGACTTCGTCGAGGCGCCTTCGCAGATGCTGGAAGACTGGGTGGTCAACAAGCAGGTGCTGAAACTGATGCAGGAGGTCTGCGCCACCTGCAAGCCCATGCCGGACGAGCTGGTGGACAAGGTCGTGGCCGCCAAGAATTTCGGCAAGGGCACGCAGTACGGCCGCCAGCATCTTTACGCCAGCTATGACCTGGCCCTGCATGGCAAGGACACCCAGGATCCGCAGGCCTTGTGGGCGCGCATGGAAGGCGCTACGCCGCTGGGGCATGTGACCGGCAGCAAGTTCGTGGCCGGCTTCTCGCACATTGCCGGTGGCTATGGCGCGGGCTATTACGGTTATTTGTGGAGCCTGGTGCTGGCCATGGACCTGCGCAGCCCCTTCGAGGCCGACAAGCTCGACGCAGGGATCGGCCGCCGCTATCGCGACAAGGTGCTGGCCCAGGGCGGCCAGAAGCCGGCGCCGGAACTGGTGCGTGACTTCCTGGGTCGGGGCCCGAGCAATGCCGCGTTTTTCAACTACCTGAAATACTGAGCGTCCAGAGTCGCGCTGCTTGCGCCATGCAAGCAGCACCCGCGCTTCGCCGAAGACGGCCCGCCACCTGTTGGCGGGCCGTTGTTCTTTGAGGCCTGGAGATGTGCCCGTCTTGTTTCTGATGTATGCATTTGTGTCTTTGCCCCAGGGCCGATCGGAACCCTGTCAGATGTTGCAGGTTGCGCCCCAATTGAGGGTTTTGCTGGACTGTGGGACTGGGCGAGATGGCCACAATGCGCGCGTCTTCACCCGGGGTGTGTCAGCCGGGGGAAGGCGCATAACAGTCCGGGCGCCTTGCGATGACCCGACACGTTGGGATGCAGGACAGAAGCGAGCGTTGTATGAAATGGTGCAGGCAATGGGGCGCAGCCCTGGGTATGGCTGGCTTGCTGGCGGCAGCAAGCGCGGCACAGGCGCTGAGTTTTGCCGTCAACGAGGGTGTGACCTACCGGGTGACCAACGCGGAGATCCAGGCCCGCTATGCGGCCATGGCGGCGGATCTTTCCAAGCTGCTTCAGCAGCCGGTGCATGTCGAGCCCATCGGCGACTACCGGACCCTGCGCCAGGGCCTGGGCGAGAAGCGCTGGGAGCTGGCCTTGGTGCATCCGGCCCATGTGTCCATCGAGGCGATGAAGCATTCGGGCTACCGGCTGGTGGTCGTGACCAAGGGCTTCACCGAGTACAAGGCCGGCTTCATGGTGCGGGCCGATGCTCCATGGACCCGGCTGACCGATCTGCGCGGCCAGCACCTGGGAGCGCCTGACGAGGACTCCATCACGTCCATGATGCTCAGGGCCACCCTGCGTGATCTGCGGATGAGCGCGCCGCAAGTGCGCATCACCTACACCCGCTACCAGGATGCCGTGCCCTTCTTCGTCGAGAACCACCTGACCCATGCCGGCGTCACCGCCTCCAACGCGGTGCTCAAGGCCTGGCAGGCTAAGGGAGGCAAGGTGCTGGGCTACACGCGGGCCGTGCCCATCAAGCATGTCATCGCCAGCCCGGAGCTCAGTGCGGAACAGTTCGAGAAGGTCCAGCGCTACCTGCTCAATCTGGATGCCAGCGAGGAGGGGCGCAAGAAGCTGGAGCCCACCAAATGGAAGGGCTTCGCCGGCTACAGCCAGGCCGAGATGATGAAGCTGGGCGAGTGGCTGGATGTCCGCTGAGCCGTAGAGAAGGTGGTCCGCATGACGCAAGAGTCCCTCTGGCTGCAGTTGCAGTCCATTCCCGCCGACGCCACCGCGCTGCGGACGCCGGGCCGGCCCGCACTGAGCCACGGCGCGCTGCGTGCCTTGATCGAGCGCAGCGTGCGGCAGCTCAATGCTTGGGGCATAGGCCGCAACGAGCGTGTGGCCATCGTGCTGCCCAATGGCCCGGAGATGGCGGCCTGTTTCCTGGCCTGCGCCTGCGGCGTCGCCAGCGCACCGCTGAACCCGGCCTATCGCGCCGAGGAGTTCGAGTTCTACCTGCGCGACCTGCAGGCGCGGGCGCTAATCGTGGAGCAGGGCAGCGATTCCCCCGCCGTCGCCGTGGCGCGTGCGCTGGGCGTGCCCTTGATCGAACTGCAGCGGCTCGATGCGGCCGGTGACTTCCTGCTCCTGGGTGACTTTCCCGGCGCCGCAGCGGCTGCCGACGGCGGCATGGCCCGGGCGGAGGACGTGTCCATGGTGCTGCACACCTCGGGCACCACCTCGCGGCCCAAGATCGTGCCGCTGTCGCAGCGCAACCTCTGCGCGTCGGCGGCCAACATCCGCCGCACCCTGCAGTTCAGCGCGGCCGACCGCGGTCTCAACATCATGCCCCTGTTCCACATCCATGGCCTGATCGCCGGGGTGCTGGCGCCGCTGAGCGCGGGCTCGCAGGTCTTCTGCACGCCGGGCTTCAATGCGCTGAAGTTCTTCGCCTGGATGAACGAGGCCGCCCCGACCTGGTACACGGCGGTGCCCACCATGCACCAGGCCATCCTGGCGCGGGCCGGCCGGCATCGGGACGTGATCCAGCGGCATCCGCTGCGCTTCATGCGCTCTTCGTCCTCGTCGATGCCGCCGCAGGTCATCAGCGAACTGGAAGAGGTCTTTGGCGCCCCGCTCATCGAGGCCTACGGCATGACCGAGGCCACGCACCAGATGGCCAGCAACCCGCTGCCGCCTGGCATCCGCAAGCCCGGCACCGTGGGCCTGGCGGCCGGGCCCGAGGTCGCCATCATGGGGCCGGACGGCGCCTTGCTGTCGGCGGGTGAAACGGGCGAGATCGTGATCCGCGGCGCCAACGTCACCCTGGGCTACGAAAGCAATCCAGCGGCCAATGCCGAGGCCTTCTGCCAGGGCTGGTTCCGTACGGGTGACCAGGGTCAGATGGATGCCGAGGGCTACGTCACCATCACCGGGCGCCTGAAGGAAATCATCAACCGCGGCGGCGAGAAGATCAGCCCGCGCGAGGTCGACGAGGTGCTGATGGATCACACGGCGGTCGCGCAGGTGGTCTGTTTTGCGCTGCCACACCCGAAGCTGGGCGAGGAGGTCGGCGCCGTCGTGGTGCTGCGCGAAGGCGCGCAGGCCAGCGAGCGCGAGTTGCAGCAGTTCGTGGGCCGGCGGCTGGCGGATTGCAAGGTGCCGGCGCGCATCCTGTTCATGCCCGAGATTCCCAAGGGCGCGACCGGCAAGCTGCAACGCATCGGCCTGGCGCAGAAGCTCGGCCTGGCTTGAACACAAAAAAAGATCCACTCAGAGGAAGGCATCCAACGTCATGCGCAAGCACACGATCCTGGCCATCGCGGCGATGGCAATTTCCTGCTGCGGCCATGCCCTGGCCCTGGCCTGGCAGCCGAGCAAGCCCATCGAGCTCATCGTGCCGGCGGGCACCGGTGGCGGCGCAGACCAAATGGCGCGCTTCATCCAGGGCATGGCGGCCAAGCACCAGCTTTCGCCCCAGCCCATCGTGGTGGTGAACAAGGCCGGCGGCGCCGGTGCCGAAGGCTTCCTGGACATCAAGGGCGACAAGGGCAATCCGCACAAGCTGGTCATCACCCTGTCCAACCTCTACACGACACCGCTGGCCACGGGCGTTCCCTTCAACTGGCGAGACCTGACCCCCGTATCCATGCTGGCGCTGGACCAGTTCGTGCTGTGGGTCCACGAGGAGGCGCCCTACCAGACGGCTCGCGACTACTTCAACGCCATCAAGAGCCAGCCCCCCGGTACCTTCAAGATGGGCGGCACGGGCTCCAAGCAGGAAGACCAGATCATCACCGTGATGCTGGAGAAGGCGGCCGGCAAGAAGATCGTCTACGTGCCGTTCAAGGGCGGCGGCGATGTGGCCGTGCAGCTGGTCGGCAGGCACGTGGACTCCACGGTCAACAATCCCATCGAGGCCGAGTCCCACTGGCGCGCGGGCAAGCTGCGCGCGCTGTGCGTGTTCGACGACAAGCCCATGCCCTATCCGGAGAAGGTCACCGGCCGGCAGAGCTGGCAGGACCTGCCCACCTGCGCCTCGCAGGGCATCCCGGTCTCTTACCTGATGCTGCGCGGCATCTTCATGGCGCCGGGCGTTGCGCCCGAGCAGAAGGCCTTTTACGTCGAGATGCTGAACAAGCTGCGCAAGCTGCCCGAGTGGAAGGACTTCATGGCCAAGGGTGCATTCCGGCAGGAAGCCTTGCAGGGCGATGCCTTCTTCGACTGGCTGGGTCGCAACGAGCAGCAGCATCGCGTGCTGATGAAGGAAGCGGGCTTCATCGCCCAGTAAGGCCGCCGCCGGGCGGCGACGCCCGCGCAATGACAGGGGATAGAGATGGACGCAAGAGACGGGCAGGGTGAGCCGGGTCGGCCGGCTGCGGCAGGCGGCTGGTCCCTGCGCTGGGTGGAGCTGGTCACTGCGGCTTCGCTGATGGCCTTCGCGCTGCTCCTCGTCTGGGACAGCCTGCGGCTGGGCACGGGCTGGGCCGAGGAGGGCCCGCAGTCGGGCTACTTCCCCTTTCGCATCGGCCTGGGCCTGGCCGCCTGCAGTGCCTGGCTGCTGGCGCAGCAGCTGCGGCGCTGGTCGGCCTGCACGGAGCGCTTTGTCGAGGCCGGATCGCTGCGCGACGTGGCGGCCGTGTTCATCCCGACGGTCGTGTACGTGGCCCTCATCCCCTGGCTGGGCATCTATGTGCCCTCGGCCTTGCTGATCGCCTGGTTCATGCGCAGGCAGGGCCGCTATGGCTGGGGGCGTGTCGGCGGCGTGTCCACCGGCATCGCGCTGCTGGCCTTCCTGCTCTTCGAGCGCTGCTTCGTGCAGCCCCTGCCCAAGGGGCCGCTGGAACATTGGCTGGGGTTCTGAGGGCCCCGAAAGCTGTCACGTCGTGCCAGCCCCCAAGGCCTCCTTGAGAGGAGTGAGTGACCATGGATGACTTCAACAGCCTGCTGCATGGTTTTTCCGTCGCAGCGACGCTGCCCAACCTCGGCTACATGATGGTGGGCCTGCTGCTGGGCGTGCTGATCGGCGTGCTGCCCGGGCTGGGCGGTGCCAATGGCGTGGCCATCCTGCTGCCGCTGACCTTCACGATGAACCCGACGACGGCCATCATCATGCTGTCCTGCATCTACTGGGGTGCGCTGTTCGGCGGGGCGATCACCTCCATCCTCTTCAACATCCCGGGTGAGCCCTGGTCGGTGGCTACGACGTTTGATGGTTATCCCATGGCGCAGCGCGGCGAGGCGGCGCAGGCGCTGACGGCGGCCTTCACCTCGTCCTTCGTCGGTGCGCTCGTCGCCACGCTGCTGATCAGCTTTCTCGCCCCTTTGCTGGCGCGCTTTGCGCTGCGCTTCGGCCCCGCGGAGCTCTTTGCCGTGCAGCTGCTGACCTTCTGCAGCTTCGTGGGCATGAGCCGCGAGGCGCCGGTCAAGACGCTGGTCTCCATGCTGCTGGGCTTTGCGCTGGCCACGGTCGGCATGGATGACATGACCGGTCAGCTGCGCATGACCTTCGGATTCGCCGAGCTGCTCAAGGGCTTCGACTTCCTGATCGCGGTGATCGGCCTCTTCGGTATTGGCGAGATCCTGCTGACCATGGAGGAGGGCCTGTCCTTCAAGGGCCAGAGCGCGCGCATCAGCCCCAAGGTGGTGTTCCAGACCTGGTGGGCGCTGCTCAAGCACTGGAAGCTGTTCCTGCGCTCGGTGGCCATCGGCTGCTGGATGGGCATCACGCCCGGCGGTGCCACGCCGGCGTCCTTCATGAGCTACGGCGTGGCCCAGCGGCTCTCGCGCCATCCCGAGCGCTTCGGCAAGGGCGAGCTGGCCGGCGTGGTGGCGCCCGAGACCGCAGCCCATGCCGCCGGCACCTCGGCCCTGCTGCCCATGCTGACCCTGGGCATCCCGGGCTCGCCCACCGCGGCGGTGCTGCTGGGCGGGCTGGTGATCTGGGGCCTGCAGCCGGGGCCCATGCTCTTCACCGAGAACAAGGACTTCGTCTGGGGCCTGATCGCCTCCATGTATCTCAGCAATGTGGTGGGGCTGCTGGTGGTGCTGACCACCGTGCCCTTCTGGGCGGCGATCCTGCGCATTCCCTTCGCCATCATCGCGCCGGTGATCGTGGTGACCTGCGCCATCGGCGCCTACACCGTGCACGGCGCCATGTTCGACGTCGCCATGATGCTGGTCTTCGGCGTGATGGGCTATGTGTTCAAGAAGCTGCGCATCCCGCTGGCGCCCCTGGTGCTGGCCCTGGTGCTGGGCGACAAGGCGGAGGCCAACTTCCGGCAGTCCATGCTGCTCTCGCAAGGCAGCCTGGGCATCTTCTGGTCCAATGCGCTGGTCGGAGGCCTGACGGCGCTGGCCTTGCTGATGCTGGTCTGGCCGCTGTGGGGCCTGCTCAAGCGCCGTCCGGCGCCCAATGAATTCGCGGTGAGTGCATGAGATTTGCCATCGTCGGCGCCGGAGCCATCGGCGGCCTGCTGGGTACGCGCCTGGCTTTGGCCGGGAACACGGTCAGCTTCATCGCGCGCAATCGCAATCTGGCGGCCATCAATGCCGACGGCTTCACCCTCATCGACGAGGATGGCAGCACCTTGCATGCCCCGGCAGGCGAGCAGCTGCGAGCCGTGCAGCGCATGGCCGAGGCCGGCCCGCAGGACGTGGTGCTGCTGACCGTCAAGGCGCACCAGTTGCACGATCTGCTCGGCGAGTTGCCGGCGCTGATGGGTGAGCGCACCCTTGTGGTTAGCATGGTGAACGGGCTGCCCTGGTGGTACTTCCAGGGCCTGGCAGGCCCGCACGAGGGGCGCGTGCTGGAATCCGTTGACCCGGGCGGCGTCATCGCGCGCACCATCCCTGCGGCGCAGGTGATAGCCAGCATCGTCTACCCGGCCGCGCAGCTGGAGTCGCCGGGTCGCGTGCGCCTGGTCGAAGGCAAACGCTTCTCGCTGGGTGAGCTGGACGGCAGCCGCAGCGGGCGCATCGAGGCCCTGGCCCAGGCCTTGATGCAGGCCGGCTTCAAGGCGCCGGTGAGCCGCGACATCCGCTCCGAGCTGTGGGTCAAGCTCTGGGGCAACCTCAGCTTCAACCCCATCTCCGCGCTGACCCATGCCACGCTGGAGGACATCTGCCGCTTCCCGCTCACCCGCGAGCTGGCGGCCCGCATGATGACGGAGGCGCAGGCCGTCGGCGAGCAGCTGGGCGTGCAGTTCAAGGTCTCGCTGGACCAGCGCATCGAGGGCGCCGAGGCCGTGGGGGCGCACAAGACCTCCATGCTGCAGGACGTGGAGGCCGGGCGCGCGCTGGAGCTGGAAGCGCTGCTCGGCGCCGTGGTGGAGCTGGCGCGCATCACCGGCACACCCAGTCCCAACCTCGATGCCGTCTATGCCCTGACCCGGCTGCTGGGGCAGACGCTGCAGGCGCAGCAGGGGCGGCTGGTGGTGCAGCCGAGTGCCTGAGCTGGCTTAACGGCCGCGCCAGTCCTGGCGGAGAAAGGCCAGCACCGCATCCTCGTCGTGGTGCCCGATCACGGCCTGCGCCTCGGCCTTGACCTCGTCGATCGCATTGGCCATAGCGATGCCGCGATGCGCGGCGCGCAGCATGGTGATGTCATTGACCTGGTCGCCGAAGACCACGACCTCACGGTCCGAAAGGCCGTAGCGCTGCGCGAGGATGTGGATCGCCTGGTCCTTGGTGGCGCGGCGGTCATGGACGGTCAGCCAGGGCCAGTCGGGGCGGTAGAGGTCTTCGTTGAGATGGCACTGCACCCGGTCGCCGAACTGGGCCTGGATGTCGTTATACAAGGCCTGCAGCGGCCCTTGCGCACCCACGACGACCAGCGTCATCAGGGGGCCGCCGCCCAGCTGCGCGGCAAGCGCCTCGCAGCGGCGCAGGCGCGGGTCGCCGTTGTGCACGCGCTCATCGACGAAATGCTGCTGCCCCTCGTTCTGCACCTCCTGCCAGTAGAGCCGGTCGCCCTCTGGCGTGTGCACGGAGAGAAAGGGCAGGTGCCCCTGCCGCCGTACGAGGGCGAAGAGCGCCTCGCCCAGCGCACCGTCCATGCCGTGCACGAGCTCGTGCCGGCCGGAGGCCAGATCGCTGATGAAGGCGCCGTTGGACGAGACCACGGGCAGGCTCAGCGGCAGGCCGGCCAGCAGCTGGCGGATGGACACCACGTGGCGCGCGCTGGCCACGGTGAAGACCAGGCCCTGGCCCAGCAGCTCGGCGAGGCCGCTGCGTGTGATGTCGGACAGCTGGCCCTGCCGGTTGAGCAGGGTGCCGTCCAGGTCGGAGACGTAGAGCGTCATTGCAGGTCAAATGAAAAGCGGCGCCGCAGCGCCGCAGGGAAGGCTGCAGGCATCGGCCGCGTCAGAGTACCTCGGAGGCGAAGTCCGCCAGGCGCGAACGCTCGCCGCGGGCCAGGGTGACGTGGCCGCTGTGGGCCCAGCCCTTGAAGCGGTCCACCGCGTAGGTGAGGCCGGACGAGCCCTCGGTGAGGTAGGGCGTGTCGATCTGTGCGAGGTTGCCCAGGCAGATGATCTTGGTGCCCGGGCCGGCGCGGGTGATCAGCGTCTTCATCTGCTTGGGCGTCAGGTTCTGGGCCTCGTCGATGATGACGTACTTGTTCAGGAAGGTGCGGCCGCGCATGAAGTTCAGGCTCTTGATCTTGATCTTGCTGCGCACCAGGTCGTTGGTGGCGGCGCGACCCCATTCGCCGGCGCTGCTGTCACCGCGGGCCAGGACTTCGAGGTTGTCGTCCAGTGCCCCCATCCACGGCCCCATCTTCTCTTCCTCGGTGCCGGGCAGGAAGCCGATGTCCTCACCCACGGGCACGGTCACGCGGGTCACGATGATCTCGCTGTAGCGGCGCTCGTCCAGCACCTGCGAGAGGCCCGCGGCCAGGGTCATCAGCGTCTTGCCCGTGCCGGCGGTGCCGGTGAGGGTGACGAAGTCGACGTCCGGGTCCATCAGCAGGTTGAGCGCGAAGTTCTGCTCGCGGTTGCGGGCGGTGACGCCCCAGACGGCGTTCTTCTGGTGGCCGTAGTCCTTGAGCGTGCGCAGCACGGCGCTCTTGCCGGTGATCTCGGTGACCTTGGCATAGAGCGGAGCGGTGCCGGGCGCTTCCAGGTAGACCAGCTCATTGACCAGCAGCGAGGGCACCAGCGGGCCGCTGATGCGGTAGAAGGTGATGCCACCTTGCTGCCAGCTTTCCATGGTCTTGCCATGGCGCTCCCAGAAGTCGGCCGGCAGGGCCTGCACGCCGGTGTAGAGCAGGTCGGAGTCTTCCAGCGTCTTGTCGTTGCGGTAGTCCTCGGCGGGCAGACCCAGGGCGCGGGCCTTGATCCGCATGTTGATGTCCTTGGACACCAGCACGACTTCGCGCTCGGGCTGCTGCGCCTT
Organism: Burkholderiaceae bacterium; assembly: GCA_041913905.1. Classification (GTDB taxonomy): domain Bacteria; phylum Pseudomonadota; class Gammaproteobacteria; order Burkholderiales; family Burkholderiaceae_C; genus Roseateles_B. The sequence continues at coordinate 60,779 of JAYSEK010000034.1, forward strand.
CAGCGCCTGCACCACGCCCAGGATCTGGTTGTCCGCCTTGCCCTGGGGCAGACCCTGGGGCAGGGGGGCGTCGATCAGTTGCGTCTGGAAGAAGAGCTTGCCGCCCGCTTCGCGGTGGCCGGTCTGGTCCAGGGGCAGGCCCTTGGCCATTTCTTCCAGGGTGCTGCTCTTGAGGCTGGCTGCCAGGGCGTCGAGGTCGCGGCTGACCTGGCGCACGTTGCGGGCGACTTCGGTCATGCCCTTCTTGTGGCCGTCCAGCTCCTCCAGCGTGATCATGGGCAGATAGATGTCGTGTTCCTCGAAGCGGAACAGGCACATCGGGTCGTGCATCAGCACGTTGGTGTCCAGCACGAAGAGCTTGGTCGCTTCGCCGGCCTTGGGCTTGACGGCCTTGGGGCTGCGGGCCTTGGCCGGCGTGGCGGCACGGGCCGCGGCGGCGGGCGCCGGCGCGTCCGCCTGCGGGGCGCGGGCCTCGACGACGGCCGGCGCCTGCATGACGGCCGTGCGCAAGACCTTGGCCGTGCGCTGGGGCTTGGCGGGTGCGGGTGCAACCACGCTCAGCTGCGGCGCTGAAGGCGCCGCAACAGCCTGGGGCTTGGCCTCAGGCAGGGTCGCCAGTGCCGGTTTTTTCTTGCTGGGGGCCAGGCTGGTGGCGTATTCGCTGGCGTCCAGACGGCTGGCTCGCTTGGTCGGGGGCTTGGGCAGTGGCATGAGATGTGGGGCGGGACGGGTCAAGCCGTCCTGGATAGTGGATGCGAAGGCCGCCCCTCGCGACGGGAGCTGCGTCCTGAAAAGCAAAAAGCCGCCTTCGTCGGGAGGCGGCTTTGTGGGGGGCAGGTTCCGGAGCGCGAGGGCATGGTTTGATTATGCACAAGTCGCCCGGTACGCCAGAAGCCAGGGTCGGGCGGCGTCCAAATACAACAAAGCCGGCCCCGTCTCGCGAACGGGCCGGCTTCGAGCGGGATACTGCAGGACTGGCCCGCAGACCGCGGGCGCCCAGCGCAGGATCAGGCGGCTTCCTTCTTGAGCGACTTCACGGCCTTCAGGACTTCGTCCACATGGCCGGCCACCTTGATGCCGCGCCATTCGGCCCGCAGCACGCCCGAGGCGTCGATCAGGAAGGTGGAGCGCTCGATGCCCTTCACCTTCTTGCCGTACATGATCTTGTTCTTGACCACGCCGAACATGTGGCAGAGCT
>JAYSEK010000035.1:0-61855 GCA_041913905.1 Burkholderiaceae bacterium
CCACCACGATGGCGTCGTCCACCAGGATGCCGATGGAGAAGATCAGCGCGAACAGCGAAACCCGGTTGAGCGTGAAGCCCCAGGCCCAGGAGGCGAAGAGCGTGACCGTCAGGGTGAGGATCACGGCCGTGCCGACGATGGCCGCCTCGCGCCGGCCCAGGGCGATGAAGACCAGGGCCACCACCGAGGCGGTGGCAAAGAGCAGCTTCTGGATCAGCTGCTGCGCCTTGTCGTTGGCGGTGGCGCCGTAGTTGCGCGTCTCCTGCACCTGCACGTCGGCCGGGATCACGGTGTTGCGCAGGCTGTCCACCCGGCGCATCAGCGCGTTGGCGACGTCGATGGCGTTCTCGCCGGCCTTCTTGGTGATGGCGATGGTGATGGCCGGGACCTCGCCACGCAGGCGCGCAGCGGCCCCCGCCGGTTGCGGCGCTCCGCCCGTGCCGTGCCAGACGTAGCGGCTGGGCGTCAGCGGACCGTCGACGATGCGGGCCACCTCGCGCAGGAACAGCGGCTTGCCATCCCGCACGCCGACCACCAGCTCTTCCAGGTCGCGGGCCGAGGCCAGCCAGGGGCCGGCCTCCAGCGCGATGGCCTGCCCGCCCTGCAGCAGATCGCCCAGCGGCTGACCCATCTGCGCGGACTGCAGCGCCTGGCGCAGTTCGGCCACGGTGAGGCCGCTCTTGGCCAGGCGCGCGGCGTCGATCTGGACCTGCACCGCGCGACCGGGGCCGCCCAGGCTCTGCACCTCTCGCGTGCCGGGGACGCGCTTGAGCTCGGTCTCCAGGCTGTGCGCCACGCGTTCAAGATCGTAGGCGCCGGTATCGGGCTGCGTGCTGAACAGGGTGAGGCTGACGATGGGCACGTCGTCGATGCCGCGCGGCTTGATCAGCGGCGGCAGCACGCCCAGGCCCGCGGGCAGCCAGTCGGCATGGCTGCTGACCGTGTCATGCAGGCGGACCAGGGCCTCCGTGCGCGGCACACCCACCTTGAACTGCACGGTCAGCACCGCCAGGCCGGGCCGCGAGACCGACATCACGTGCTCGACCCCGGCCATCTGCGACAGCACCTGTTCGCCCGGGCCCGCCACCATTTGCTCCACGTCCTTGGCCGAGGCGCCCGGGAAGGGCACCAGCACCTGGGCCATGGTGACGTTGATCTGCGGCTCTTCCTCGCGCGGCGTGACCATCACGGCGAACAGCCCCAGCAGCAAGGCCACCAGGGCCAGCAGCGGCGTGATCTGCGCAGACTGGAAATAGGCCGCGATGCGACCCGACATGCCCAACGCTTGCTTGTCCGACGGAACCATGGACCCTCCCGTTCAGCGCACGCGGGCCGCGGCCTGCGGCTCCAGCGCCACGCGCTCGCCCGCCTTCAGCCCGCTGAGGATCTCGACCTGGCTGCCACGGCTTTCGCCCAGGCGCACCTGGCGCAGCAGCGGGCGACCTTCGGCGTTGAGCACGTAAAGCCCGGTCATCTCAGCGCGCCGTACCACTGCCTGTACGGGCACCAGCAGCGCGGCGGGCTGGGCCTGAGCCGTCAGGGCAGCACTCAGGCGCACGCGGGCGAACTGGCCCGGCACCAGCCCCTTGAGCGAGGGCGGCAGCTCTGCTCGCAGCTCGACCGTGCCACTGCTGCGGTCGACCGTGGGCAGCCACTGAACGCGGCTCGGGATCTGTCCCTGCAGGCCAAGGGAGGGAACGTCGACCAGGACTGGCGGCCCCTCGCCCTGGTATTGCAGCGCGGCCTGCGCCTGCTCCTGCGGCACATGGGCGGTGACGCGCAAGGCCGCGGGGTCGTAGATCACGGCCAGCGCGCGGCCGGGCAGGGCCATGTCGCCCTGGACCACCGGCACCTCGGCGATCACGCCGGCATAGGGCGCGCGCAGCTGGTACCAGGCGCTCTGGCTGCGTGCGGCACCAGCCTGGGCCAATTGAGCCTGCACCTGGGCTTCGGTCGCCTTGAACTGGGCTTCGGCCTGGTCCAGCGCGGCCTGGCTGATGAAGTGCTGGCGGAACAGCTGCTGCTGGCGGTCCAGCTCCCGACGCGCCAGCTCGCCCTGGGCGCGCGCCACCCGGGCCTGAGCCTCGCTGGCCTGCGCGCTCTGGTCGGCGCTGCGGGCATCCAGTCGCATGAGCAGCTGGCCTGCCTTCACCGCGTCACCAGGCCTGACCTCCAGCTGGACGACGGCGCCGGCCACCTGGGCGGCCAGCGTGGTCTGGCGCAGGGCCTCCACCCGCGCTTCGTGGCTCTGCAGCAGGCCATCGCCCGAGGCTTGCACCGTGATGCTCTTGAGCGCGGGCAGGCTCGCCTGCGTGGTTTGCGCGTGCGCCTGGTGAAGGTCCAGAAGGCCGGCCGCCAGCAGCAGGCTGGCGGCAGCCAGGCTGCGCGCGGGGCGCCGTGGGAGGAGATGCTGAAGCTGCGTCTGCAGGGTGTTCATGGCGAAGAGGCCGGGTGGCGGTCTGGTGGCTGCTGGACAGGATAGGTGGATGGTTTTATTATTTGCGCAATCACGCAAATAGTCAAATTGAACGAGAGACCCCGCGGCCACAACGGCGTTCCTCCCAGCCCTTGGAGATGGCGTTCCATGCCCAAGTCCATGCCTGCCCCCGACGAAGGCCCTGGCACCGCACCCGAGGCATTGCCGGGTTCCGTCGCAGCTTCCGACTCCCATTGCGGCCTCGGCGATCTGCCGGACAGCGCTCTGAGCCAGGTGGCGGATTTTTTCCAGCTGCTGGCCGAACCCAGCCGCCTGCGTTTACTGAACCTGCTGCGCGCGCAGCCGCGCTGCGTGGGTGAGCTGGCCAGCGCCTGCGGCAGCAGTGCGGCCAATATGTCGCGCCATCTGGCGCAGCTGCAGCGCCACGGGCTGGTGCACCGCGAGGGGCGAGGAACCCAGGTCTTCTACCGGATCGCCGACCCCTCGGTCTACGCGCTCTGCGAGCTGGTCTGCGGCCAGCTGGCGAGCCAGCGTGAGCGCCTGAGCCAGGCGCATGCCCGCTTCCTCAAGGGCTGATCGACGCGGCGCGGCGCTCGAAACGAGGCATCTGTCTCAGATCAAGGTTTGTCCTTGTGACAGGCGGGCCGATGCGCTCGCCTGCGGCCGGCAGCTTCCTCTAGGATGTTCGGATCATGCTGCGCACCCTGCTGCTTCTGCTGTTCTGGGCCCTGGGTCTGGCGTGCCAGGCGCTGGCCCAGCCGGGCGCCAAGGTGCTGCGGGTGCTGGCCTGGCCGGGCTATGCCGACCCCGAGGTGGTGCAGGCCTTCAGCCAGCGCACCGGGGCGCGGGTGGAGCTGAGCATCGTCGGCTCGGACGAAGCCCTGCGCCAGCGCCTGCTGGCACGCAAGGGGGCGGACTTCGACGTCTTCGCCCTGAACACCGCCGAGCTGCAGCAGTACATCGAGCTCGGCCTAGCACGCCCCATCGAACTGGCGCGCATTCCCAACACGAACCGGCAGCTGCCGCGTTTTCGCGACCTGGCTGCCATCCCCGGCCTGAGCCGCCAGCGCGAGGGGCGCCGGCAGTTCTACGCCGTGCCCTACACCTTCTCGGAAATGGGCCTGATCTACGACCGGCGCCAGCTTGACGCGCCGCCGACTTCGCTGCAGGTGCTGTGGGAGCCACGCTGGCGTGGCAAGGTGCTGGCCTATGCGGGCGGCACCCACAATTTTTCGCTGGCCGCGTTGGCGCTCGGGCAGGCGCAACCCTTCCGGCTGGACGACGGGCTCTGGCCCGCCGCGGTGGACAAGCTGGTCGCGCTGCGTCGCAATGTGCTGGGTTTTTACAGCCTGCCCGAGGAGTCGGCGCAGCTGTTCATGCGCCATCGCGTCGCCCTCATGTACGCCAATTACGGCATGCAGCAGGTTCATCTGCTGAAGGCCGCCGGCGCTGACGTGGGCTACGTGATCCCGCGCGAAGGTGCGCTGGCCTGGCTGGACTGCTGGGCCATTTCCGCGGCCACGCGCGAGCCCGAGCTGGCCCACGCCTGGATCAACTTCATGCTGGAGGAGCCGGCCAGCAGTTTGCTGGTGACCCGCCAGGGCCTGGCCAACACCGTCAGCGAGTCGGTGAGCACTGCCTCGCAGGCGCCGCTGCGCTGGCTGGAGCCGGTGGAGGACGGGCACCGGCGCGAGCAATTCTGGGCGCGCATCCAGTCTGGCGACGCGCCGGCCAAGGTGCTGCGGCGATGAAGCGGGGCATCTCATGGCGGCTGGGCCTCGCGATGGCGCTGTTTGGCGTGCTCGCGGCGGGCTTCACCGGCTACTACGCCTACAGCGCCAGCCGCCAGTTGCTGGTGGCCGCCGCCGAGCAGCGCCTGGTGATGGCCACGCGGGTGCTGGTGCGCCAGCTGGCCGTGGGCCTGGACAACACGGCGCGCGACGTCCTGCTCGTCGCCGGCCATCCGGGGACGGGGCGCGTGCTGCTGCGCAGCGATCCCGGCCTGCTGCCTCAGCATGAGTCCTCGATGGCCTTGCTGTTCCGCCAGATGCTGGAAACCCATCCCGAGTACTTCCAGATGCGCCTGCTGGACGGCGCCAGCCATGGGCTGGAACGTGTGCGGGTGGACCGGGACGAGCTGGGCGTGATGCGCGTCCAGGGTGATGATCTTCAGGAGAAGGGGCACTACCCCTATGTCTACGAGACGATGCGCCTGGCGGCCGGGCAGGTCTATGTGTCCAAAGCGGTGATCAACCATGAGATCGGCGCGCATGCCGGGCAGGGCAAGCCTTCGCTCGAGGTGGCGGCGCCGGTGATGGATGTCCACGGCGTGGTGCTGGGCGTGGTCGTGATCAATGTGGACCTCAACAGCCTGTTCCGCCAGCTCGCCGCCGACCTCCCGCCGGGCTTGCAGCTCTATCTTTGCAATGCCCAGGGGGAGTACCTGATCCATCCTGACAAGACCAAGGCCTTCTCATTCGATCGCGGCCAGTCGGCCCTGGTGCAGGACGACTTTCCGCAGGTACGCGAGCTGCTCGGCGGCATGGGCGGCCAGGGCGAGCAGACGGTGGTCAGCCACGCCACGGACGGCCACGCGCCGGCCGAGATGGCGGCCTTCGTGCGCCAGCCGGCCTCCTCACTCAAGGCCGAGGAGGACTTCGTTCTCGGGCTGTCGCAGCCGCTGTCCGCCGTGCTGTCGGAGAGCGACTGGCTTGGGCGCATGGTGCTGCGCATCGTGGCGGCCTTCAGTGCGCTGTCGGTGCTGCTGGCGGCCGTGCTGGCCCGGGCGCTGGTGCAGCCGCTGGCCCAGATGGTCGAGGCTGTGGAGGGCTTTGTCAGCGGGCTGCAGAGTGACCATCTGCCGACCGGCCGCACCGACGAAATCGGCATGCTGGCGCGTGCCATCGCCCATATGCAGATGCAGATCGGCGCCCAGTTCGCCAAGCTTGCGCAGAAGCAGCAGGAACTGGACCACCTGGCCAGCCATGACAGCCTGACCGGCCTGCAGAACCGCCGCTTTTTCATGGACCGCCTGGAGCACGCCCTGGCGCATGCGCGACGGGACCAGGGGCGTCTGGCCATGCTCTTCGTGGACCTGGATCGATTCAAGGAGGTCAACGACAGCGAGGGCCATGCGGCGGGCGACGCCCTGCTGCGGGCGCTGGCGCTGCGGCTGAGGCACCTGGTGCGCGAGTCCGACACCGTGGCGCGCATCGGCGGCGACGAGTTCGTGATCCTGCTGGACCAGGTGGGCGATCCGGCCGATGTCGAGGTCGTGGCGCAGAAGGTCCGCGATGCGCTGGCGGAGCCGGTCCTGTGGGAAGGCCGCGAACTGCTGGCAGGCGCCAGCGTGGGCGTGGCCCGCTTCCCCGAGCACGGCCAGGACGCCGAGACCCTGATGGCGGCGGCCGACCAGGCCATGTACCAGGCCAAGAGTGGCGGCGGCGGCCTGGTCTGCTATGCCGATGCCGTGCAGCGCCGCCTGCTCTAGCGAGTCGCCGGCTTCGCGGCGCTGTCGTGTCGTACCAGCCGAGCCATCAGTGCTGCAAAGCTCAGCAGCGCCAGGCCATGCAGCCAGCCGGCGGCGGGCAGCAGCCCGTCCGGTGCCATGCCCTGCTGGCCGAGCGAGCGCAGCACCAGGCTCAGCGCCATCAGACCGAGCGGCGCCAGCGCCCAGGGGCTGTGGCGGGGCTGCAAGCGCAGCAGCGCCGGCAGCATGATGGGGGCATGGCCGAAGACCATGGCCATCACGAAGCCCAGCCACAGCCAGTGCCAGGCCAGTTGCGGCAGGCCCAGCAGCGCGGCCAGTGCGGCCGCCGCGGCCCAGGCATAGCCCACCAGCAGGCAGCGCGCGGTATGGCCGGCCCAGGCGCGGGCCCGCCATTGGTGCCGGGCGATGTCGAAGCGCAGCAGCCACAGGGCCAGGGCCAGCAGCAGGGGCCAGGCCAGCGCGGCGGCCATCGCCGGCAGCCAAAGGCTCAGCAGGCCGCTGGCCAGCAAGGCCGCCCACAGCAGGAGGAAGCTGGCGCGCGCCCATGGGCCCAGCGGTAACAGGCGGCACAGCTCGCGCCGCTCGCCGGCGATCGTCAGCAGCAGGAAGAGCGAACCGTTCCAGCGCAGCGCGAAGTCCGCTGCCGCGGCATGGGCGAACACGGCCAGCAGCAGGGGCAGGGTGGCGCTGGCCTCGATGAGCAGCGGCAGGGACCAGGCGCGCGAGTGACCCGCCCACAGGTACAGCGTGAGCAGGCCCAGGGCAGCGATCGTCCAAAGGCCGTGGGCCAGGCTGGACTGGCCGGCGACAAGGGCCAGTCCGGCGAGTCCGCACAGCGCTGGCACCACGAAGCCGCGGCCCAGCGCTGCGGCCCGCTCCAGCGCAATGAGGGTGGCGAAAAAGCCGCCCAGCATCAGCATGCCGTGCTGCTGCAGCGCCTGCTGTGCGAGGTTCGACAGCCCCGGCGGCAGCCCGCCCAGGCGCTGCAATCCGCCGGCCAGCGCCAGCAGCAGGTTCAGCAATGCCAGCCCGAGCGCCAGGCGCAAGCCCAGGGGCAGTGGACGGCGGCCGGAGGCATTCATGGAGCGAGACCTGCCGTGACTGGCTCAGGCCCAGCCCAGGCGCAGGCGAAGGGCGTTGGACATGCGCTGTGGGGTCCAGACGGCGTCCCAGTCCATCTCCACCTCGACCGTCCAGCCGGGCGGGCAGGCCTGGCGCAGCGCGGCCTCGGCGTCCTCGATCAGCACGTCGGCCATGGGGCAGGTGGCGCTGGTGGGGATCAGGCGCAGGGCGACGCTGGACGGGCCCAGGCTGAGGCTGTCCACGAGGCCGAGGTCGACGATGCTCTCACCGATCTCAGGGTCGGCCACGCGGCGCAGCACGTCCATCAGGCGGGCACGTTCGATGTCTGGATCGGTCGACGGGGTGTCCATGCGTAGTTCCTGTTGCTGGCTCAGCGCGGCACGAAGAAGCTCGCCTCGGCCTGGAAGGCGGCAGCCGCGGGCTGGTCGAGGTCGCGGGCCAGCAGCTGCACGCGCCGCGCGCCGCTTTCGTTCACCACACCAGGGGGCAGGCGCAGTTGCACGGGCAGGGACACGATGGCGGCCGGCGCCACCTCCACGCGTTCGCCGCCCAGCAGGCGCAGGCCCGGCAGGCCGGCGGCTTCGAGCCGCAGATGCAGGGTGCGCTCGCTGCGGTTGAGCAGCTGCAGGCGGTAGACGTTCTCGATCTGCCCGTCCTCGACCTGGCGCGCCATCACGCCGCGGTCCTTGATGACGTCGATCAGCAGGGCGCTGCGCTGGCTCAGCTGCCACAGCATCAGCGCGCCCAGCAGGGCCAGCGCAGCGCCGTAGATCAGCACGCGCGGCCGCAGCGTGCGGCGCCACATCTGCGCGCGGCTGAGCCCCTGGGCCACGCCGTTCTCGGTGGCGTAGCGGATCAGACCGCGCGGGACGCCGACCTTGTCCATCACCTGGTCGCAGACGTCGATGCAGGCGGCGCAGCCGATGCACTCGTTCTGCAGACCCTTGCGGATGTCGATGCCGGTGGGGCAGACCTGCACGCACAAAGTGCAGTCCACGCAGTCGCCGCGGCCCGCTGCCAAGACCTCGGCCGACTTCCGTGAGCGTGCGCCGCGCGGCTCGCCGCGCCGGGCGTCGTAGCTGATGATCAGCGAGTCGCCGTCGATCAGCGCGCTCTGGAAGCGGGCGTAGGGACAGATGTACTTGCACATCTGCTCGCGCAGCCAGCCGGCGTTGCCGTAGGTGGCGCCGGCATAGAACAGCACCCAGAACAGCTCCCAGGGCGACAGAGCCAGCTGCAGCAGGTCGCGGCCGAGCTCGCGGATGGGGCTGAAGTAGCCGACGAAGCTGAAGCCGGTATAGAGGGCAAGCAGGATCCAGCCGCCATGCTTGGCCGACTTGCGCGCCAGCTTCTCGGCGCTCCAGGGCGCGGCGTCCAGGCGCATGCGGGCCTGGCGATCGCCCTCGGTGTGGCGCTCGATCCAGAGGAAGAGCTCCGTGTAGACGGTCTGCGGGCAGGCGTAGCCGCACCACAGCCGTCCGGCCAGGGCCGTGAAGAAGAAGAGCAGCAGTGCGCTGAAGACCAGCAGCGTGGCCAGGTAGATCAGGTCCTGCGGATAGAAGACCAGGCCGCCGATGTAGAAGCGGCCGCCGACCAGATCGAAGAGCAGGGCCTGGCGGCCTTCCCAGCGCAGCCAGGGCATGCCGTAGAAGAAGGCCTGGGTCAGCGCCACCAGGGCCCAGCGCCAGTTGGCGAATCGGCCGCTGACGGAGCGCGGATAGACCTTCTGCTCGGCCACGTACAGCGAACTGCCGGCCTGTGCGCTGTCGGGCTGGATGGGAATGACGCGGCGTGCCGCTGAAGGGTCGGCAGGAGGTTCGACAGTCGGCATGGATGGCGCTCAGGCCCTGGCGGACCGGATGGGGATGTCCAGCGGCGCTCGCAGCGTCAGCTTGCGCCCCGGCGGGGGCAGCAGCTCGGCCAGGGTGTGCTGGTCCAGCTCGGCCAGGAAGGCGTCCAGGGCGTCGCGGAAGATCTTGGTCAGCCGGCAGCGCTGCGTCAGCCGGCAGTGGCTGTCCTCGCCCAGGCATTCGACCAGCATGAAATCGGGTTCGACGGCGCGCACCAGCGCCCCCAGGTTGATGGCCGCCGGCTCATGCGCCAGGCACATGCCGCCGCCTTTGCCGCGCACCGTCGTGATCCAGCCGCCCAGGCCCAGCAGGTGGGTGATCTTGGTGAGGTGGGCTTCCGAGATGTCATAGGCCTGGGCGATCTCGGCGGTGGTGCACAGGCGCTCCGGATGGCTGCCGAGGTAGATCAGCAGTCGAAGCGCGTAGTCGGTCATGGTGGTGAGGCGCATGGCGGCATTGTCTCCCCGCCGGCTTCAACCGGGCTGACCATCGGCGCGGGTGCGCAGCAGATACGGCGTATAGCGCCACAGGTACAGCGCGAAGGCCAGGCTCCATAGCAGCGACGAGGCCAGGGCCGCGTGCATCAGCAGCTGCGGTGCCAGCAGCGGCAGCAGGACGCGCACCACCGCCGCGGCGAACATGCAGACGTAGGCCGAGGTCTCCACCGGGCCGGCCTGCAGGCGCCGGCCGGTGTGACCCAGCGCCGTGCGGGTGATCATGCCCAGCGTGATCATGCCGATCACGCCCACCGTCAGCGCATGGGTGGCCGGCCCGCTGGGCAGCTGCCACCAGAGCGCGGCAATGCGCAGCGCGAGGTGCACCGGCAGCCACAGATAGGCCACGTGCAGCACCCACACCAGCGGGTTGCGCCAGGTCTTCCAGGGTTGCCACAGGCACAGGCGCCAGCTGTGGGCCAGCAGGGCCACGCTCAGCACCGCGAAGCTGAGGCCGCCGCCTACGCCCAGCGCGTCCATGACGATGAGGGCGATCACGCTGCCCAGCGCCGTCTGCTCGACCCAGGGCTCACGGCGTGCCCGCATGCCGGGCACGCCGTTGTTGGAGAACATGGGCACGACACGGCCGGCCATCACCGCGATCATGAAGAGCACGATGTCCAGCCCCAGAGGCAGGCCTGCGCCGGCCAGCAGCGGCAGCGTCAGCAGGCCCATGCCGGTCAGATGCAGCAGGGCGCTGCCCAGCCCCATCAGCACCAGCAGGCCGACGAAGAAGTAGTTGCGGCGGTTCGCCGCCTTGTGCAGGGCCCGCCACAGGCCCCAGGCCGCGGCCCAGGGCACGGCCACGTTAAGCACCAGCGAGGCCCAGGCCCAGGGGCTCAATACGGCCAGGCGGGCCAGCACCCACAGGCCCGCGATGACTTGCAGCGCGCGGCCGGTGGGCGTGGCCTGGCCGGACCAGTTGCGCCCGGCGGTGAACAGGAAGCCGATCACCACGGCCAGGGCATAGCCGAACACCATCTCATGCGCATGCCACGCGGCGCCCTTGAGCAGGGCGTGCGGCAGCCAGCCGCTGAACTGCAATGCCCACAGCGGCACCATCAGCAGGGCTTGCAGCGCTGCCAGCAGGTAGAAGGGCCGGAAGCCCAGTTGCCACAGGGCAAAGCCAGGGCGCCGAACCGGCGGTTCTTCCAGGCGCAGGAGGAGGGTGCTCATGGATCCAGCATTCCATTTCGGCGCGCCATGCGCGCCGCAGTCAAAGAATCATCCGCACGGTGCTCGGGGATCCGGCTCCGCCGGTCCGCCGAGCGCGCCCCTTTGCGGGGGCTGGCGAAGTCAGTCGGGGGAGGTCCTATCCACCACAGCAGCCGCAGCAGCTCTTGCCTGCAGGCTTGCGGGAGATGCGGACCCGCCACTGCTCGGGGCCGGACTCGAGGGCCTCCCATTCGAACTGGCCCGGCCACAGCACCTGGAACTGGCGGTGCAGGGGCTCGGGGTTGTGGTCGTTGCTGAGCTCCAGCCAGCCGCCGACGGGCAGGCTCTCGAAGGCGCCGAAGATGGCCGGATGACGCTCCTGCGGCGGCAGGCTGGGGACGTGGATGTGAGGGGCAGCGGCGGTGTTCATGTTTAAAGCTTCATTTGTTATGTAGGAATTGTGCCGGCCGGCATGACTTGAAGCAAGATCGCTGATGCATCTTTTGATCTGGCTCAAGTCGGCAGGCGCCTGCTGCCGGGCAGCGAAAAGCCGGCGCGGCATGCCAGGCGCTGGCAAGGCTTCTTGCGGGCGCCGGGATCAGTCGGCCGGCATGGACAGGCGTTTGACGGCCTGCACGAAGCGGCTCAGGGTGGGGGACAGCGAGCCGGCCGGCAGCCGGGCGTCGATCAGATGGAAGCGCCCGCGCTGCTGCAGGGCCTGGTCCAGCGCCATGCGCAGCTCGCCCACGGTGCTGGCGCGGTGGCCGGCGCCGCCCATGCCTGCGGCCATGGCTGCGAAGTCCCAATCGCCGCGGCCGTGGTAGTGGCCCTCGGGCTGGAAGGTGCGCAGCATCTCCCAGCTGCTGTTGTTGAAGACCACGACGATGGGGTCGACCCCGAGCGCGCGCGCGTTGCCCAGCTCCCAGCCGGTCATCTGGAAGGCGCCGTCGCCGACGAGGATCAGCGGCCGGCGTCCGGTGGCGACCTGCAGGCCCAGGCCGGCCGGCACGCCGTAACCCATGGTGGCGTAGTAGCCGGGGGCGATCAGGTCGCCGGGCGGCAGGTCCAAGGCGCTGAAGAGGCAGTCGCCCACATCGCAGGCCACCGGCATCGCGCCGTGGCGCTGCTGCAGCTCATGGAGCACGCTGATGATGGCCCCCGGGCTCAGCGCAGCCTCCGGCGCCGGTGCTGCAGGCGGCAGCGACTGGCTCGGCGCCTCGGGCGGACGCAGGGGCCGCGTCAGCAGACGCAGCAGCAGGGCCTCGACCAGATCCTTGATAGGCACGTTGTGGTAGACGTGATGGCCCATCTCCACCTGACCCTGCCAGACGCGGATGCCGTGGCGGAAGTTGATGGGCCGGCGGGCCGCCGCGAAATTGGTGTCGCTGAGGATGGCGCCCAGCAGCAGCAGGCCGTCGGAACTCTCGACCTGCTCGGTCAATGCGGCGTCGCCGGCCAGGCCCAGGTAGGTGCCCAGCAGGGGCACGCCGGCGTCGTGCAGCAGGCCGCGGCCCATCAGCGTGGTGGCCACGGGGATGTCCAGGCGGCGGGCGAGTTCGGCCACCTGGGCTTCGATGCCATAGCGACGAATCTCCACGCCCACCAGCATCAGCGGATGACGGGCCTGGCGAAGCCGGGCCAGCAGCTCGTCAGCGCAGGCGGCCAGGCGTTCGGCATCGACGGGGCGGGCCTGTGGAGCCGGCACAGGCTCGCAAGGGCGGGCCGGCATGTCGCGCGGGATTTCCAGGTAGACCGGCCCGGCCTCGCGCAGGGCCGAGTCCAGCACACGGGCGATCAGCGCGGGTGCCGTGCGCGGGTCGTCCAGGCGGGCCTGGTCGACGGTGATCTCCTGGAAGATGCGCCACTGGCTGTCCAGGGACTTGACCTGGTGGTGCAGCAGCAAGCCGCTGGCCGCCTCGTGCGCTGCAGGCGCGCCGGACAGGATGACCAGCGGCACGCGCTCCGCATAGGCGCTGGCCACGCCGTTGACGAGGTTGAGCGCGCCGGCGCCATAGGTGACGGCCGCCACGCCCAGGCCACCGCGAACGCGCGAGGCGGCGTCGGCCGCGAAGGCGAGGGCGGGCTCGTGAGAGAGCGGGTGCAGCGGCAGCAGCTCGGCCTTCTGCATTTCAAGGAACAGCGGCAGGGCGAAGTCGCCGGGAATGCCGAAGACTTCGGTGGCGCCGCGGGCCTTCAGGGCCTGCAGCAGGGCTTGGGTCAGGTTCATGACGGCTTCTCTTCGCGGGCGTCAAAGGGGACGGCCAAAGGCGGTGGCGGGCAGCAGCGGGCCGATGGCATCGAGGGTGTTCTTGAGCATCAGGCCGAACTCGGTGTCGCCCTCCATCACCAGCGCTCGGTCGAAGAAAAGACGGTCGGCGTCCTCTTCGCCGCGCACCAGGCGCCACAGGGCCGGCGTGCGGGCGCGGATGCGCAGCAGCACCGGTGCGCTGCGCGGCGCCAGGCCGAAGCCCTGCTCGCCCAGCTGCAGTCGCAGCCGTATGCCCGGCTCCAGCAGCTCCAGCTCCAGCACCTTGTGCGACAAGGCCTGGCGCTGGCCGGCGTCCAGGCGCGGCAGCAGCAGCTGGTCCAGCAGCCGGGCGGCGATGAAGGAGGGCGGCTCGACGGGCAGCCGGCGCACCAGTCCGCGCACGTGGCCCAGCACGAGCTGGTGGAGGCTGGCGGGCGCTGTGGCGCTGCGGCCCGGATCGCGTGGGGTGGCTTGCATGAGGTTCCTTTCCGGCGGCACGGGCCGTGTCAAGCCAGGGCCTGCATGCCCGGCTGCTGATGAGCGAAGCCGTTGACCAGCTCGCCGGGCAGGCTGAGGGTTTGCAGCTCGGCCAGGGCGTCGTCGGCGTCGGCCTCGTGCCTGAACACCGCGTCGAAGAGCGCGAGGACGCGGGCAAAATCGCCGCTGCAGGGCGAGAGGCGCAAGGCCTGCACGCCCGCGGTCCGGATGGCCTCGCGTTCGCGGATCAGGCATTGCAGGCCGGCGGACTGGGTCTGGATGCCGTTGAGCGCCAGGAAGGGCTGGCCCTCGCTGGTGCGCAGCAGCAGGCCGTCGGCATCGTCGCGGCAGCGGAACTCGCACTGATCCTTGCTGAGCCGGTGATGGCGCGCCGTGAAGCAGCGCGCCGAGAAGGCCAGCGGCATACGGCCGAAGGCCAGCAGCTCGGTCCCCACGGGCTGGGATCCGGCGCGCACCGGATCCTGCGCCGGGTTACAGCGGGCGATGGCGGCGAGGCTCAGCTCGGCTGGCGGCACCCACAGGCTGGCGCCCAGACCGGCCAGCTCCTGTAGCGCCGGTCGGTTGTAGACATTGATGTGCGGGCCCAGCACCAGGCGGCTTGCGTCGTCCTGCAGGGTCAGGTCTTGCCGCAGCCGGGTCCAGACCTGCAGGGCGGACGCGTCACCGGCCTCGAAGTCCATGGGGACTTCCGCCTTGAGCGCGGCCTCGGCCAGACGGCGCAGGCCGCGCAGCTCGGCTTCGGACATGAGCAGCGGCATGCTGGCCAGGCGCACACGCTTGCCGGCTTGCTGCAGCTCGCGGGCCAGGGCCAGCCAGTCCTCCTGCGACCATTCATTGCGGCGCGAGCAGGTCACCTCGCCCAGCACCAGGGTGTCGGCCGGGCTGTCGGCCAGCTCGGCGTAGAAGTTCATCAGGGTTTGGCGCGGCCACCAGTACTGCAGGGGGCCGATGCTCAGGGTGGGAGGGCTCATGGGGCTCATGGGACTCTTCTGGAGGACGCGCCTTGCCGCTCAGCGCCAGGGGCGGTCGAATGCGCCCAGCGTGCTTTGCTGGCCTTCGGCCCAGTGGGCGAGGGTCTGCTGCCAGGCGGGCGTGACGGTGTAGCGATCGCCGGAGGCGGCGCGGTCGATGGCCTCGCGCCAGACCTTGGCGACCTGCGCCACGTAGGCCGGGCTGCGCTGGCGTCCTTCGATCTTGACGGCCCGCACGCCGGACTCGATCAGCTGCGGCAGCAGGGCCAGGGTGTTGAGGCTGGTGGGCTCCTCCAGTGCGTAGTCACGCTGCCCCTGCACGTCGAAGCGGCCCTTGCACAAGGTGGGGTAGCCGCGCGCCTCGTCCGGCGCGTAGTGGTCGATCAGCACGCCATTGAGGCGGGCCTGCACGCCGTCGCCGCGCTCCTGCCATTGCACGGCCGAAGGCGGCGAGCACACGCCGTGGGTGTTGGGCGACTGGCCGGTGGCGTAGCTGGACAGCGCGCAGCGGCCCTCCACCATCACGCACAGGCTGCCGAAGCCGAAGACCTCGATCTCCACCTCGGTGTTGCGGATCACGTGCTGGACCTGCTGCAGCGTGAGCACGCGCGGCAGCACGGCGCGCTGGATGCCGTAGCGCTCGCGGTAGAAGTTGATGGCCTCGTAGCTGGTGGCCGAGGCCTGGACCGAGAGGTGCAGGCGCAGCGTGGGGTGCTTCTGCGCGGCGTAGGCCAGCACGGCGCTGTCGGCCACGATCAGCGCGTCGGCGCCTAGCGAAGCGGCGCTGTCCACCGCGGCGTACCAGGGTTGCAGGTCCTGCGACTGGCCGTAGGTGTTGAGCGCCATCAGCACCTTGCGGCCGCGCTGGTGGGCGTAGGCAATGCCGCTGCGCACCTGCTCCAGGTCGAAGTTCAGGCCGCCGAAATTTCGGGCATTGGTGGCGTCCTTGAGGCCCAGGTAGACGGCGTCGGCGCCGGCATCCACCGCCATCTGCAGGGCGCGCAGGCTGCCGGCGGGGCAGACCAGTTCGGGCTTGTTCTGGCTCATGTGGGGAAGGGCTGTGCCTTGTGTTCTTAAAGTTCCAAAATATATGAACCTTATTGGTGCAAGGCTTTGCGCCTGCGCAAAAGGCGGTGCCAAGACAGCTCGGGGGAACTGCCGAGGAGCCGGATGGAGGCGGCGTTGATACCGCTCAAACTGAATGCAGGCCTCGCGGCTCAAAGTGCGGCTTGTGCACGATTGCAGAGGCACGACTCAGAGGAGACCCGCATGGAATCGATCAACTACGCATCGACCGCGGCGCCAGCACCCGAGGGCGCCCTGGAGAGAACCCAACGCCGGCGCGTGGCCGCCATGGCCCAGCCCTTGATTTCCGAGCGCGTGGCGGCTCCCTTGCGGCAGGTGCTGATCGAGTCCGGCCAATGGCGGCGGGTGCCCGCCGGACAGGCCTTGTTCGAGCAGGGCGAGCATTGCGAGACCATGTGGCTGCTGCTGGAGGGCAGCGTCTGCCTGGGCCACCATGACAGCCATGGGGAGTGGCGCCAGTTCCGGCTGGCCGAGGCAGGCGAATGGATGGGTTGCGCGGCCTGCTGGCTGCGCGAATCCCACAACCTGCGCGCGGTGGCCGCCGTGGACGTGCTGGCCGTCGGCATGAGCCGCGCCCAGATCGATGCCTGGGCCAGCGACGACCCGGCCGCGTGGCGCGCCGCCATGGAGTCCGTCGTGGAGGCGCTGGCCGAGCTGCAGTTGCAGCAGACGCGCCAGGCCGTGCGCCGCGAAAGCCTGGACGCGCTGGGCCGCGTCTCGGAATGGCTGCTGGACATGTCGCGCCGCCAGGGCACGAACGTGCGCTTCATCCAGCGCAAGAAGTACGTCGCCTCCCAGCTGGCCATCACGCCCGAGACCTTCTCGCGCTGCCTGCGCCAGCTGGAGGAAGAGGGCTGCATCAGTGGCTCAGGCTACGAGCTGCGGATCCTGGCGCCGGACCTGCTGCGCCAGAAGGCCCGTCCGCGCAGCAAGGACAGGCGTTGAAGAGGCGCCGGGGGAGCGTTCGCGCCTGCCCCGTCTGCACTAAGCTGCGGGCTGTTCTGACTTCTGGAGCTGCCCATGCAAGCGCCCGTGCACCGTTTCTCCGACCTTTTCGCCCAGCTCGGTCTGGCGCATGACGCCGCCAGCATCGAGGGCTTCCTGCTCGCGCATGCACCGCTGCCTGCGGACATGCGCCTGGAGGACGCGCCCTGCTGGACGGCGGCGCAGGCCGAATTGCTGCGGGAGGAACTGAGGGCGGACGCGGATTGGGCGGAGCTGGTGGATCAGCTCAATGCCGCCATGCGCTGATCGCCATCGACGGCGGGAAAACCCGAACTGCATCAAGGAATGCTCAGCCGTCTCTGCCTAGACTGCGCGTATCTACAAGCAGAGACAGGGAGTCACTCGATGGAGTCCATGCGCCGCCGTCAATGTCTGCTGTGCGTGCCGGCCTTTTGGCTGGCAGGCCCTGCCCTTGCCGAAGTCAAGGATCTGTCCGACGCCGTCAACAAGGCCGGCCGCCTGCGCATGCTGAGCCAGCGCTGCGCCAAGGCTTACATGGCGCTGGGCCAGCGGGTGCGCCAGGAGCAGGCCGAGAAGGTGCTGGCCGACTCCATGGCCCTGTTCGACCGCCATCTGGTGGAGTTGCGCGCCTTTGCGCACAGCCCGGCCGTGGCCAAGGTCTATGAGCAGATGGACGGCAGCTGGAGTGCCTACAAGCTGCTGCTGGTCGGCGAGCGGCCTCACCAGCAGGGCGCCGAAGCCGTGCTGGCCGCGGCGACGCAGGTGCTGGCCCAGGCCCAGCAGGGCACGGGGCTGCTGGAGCAGGCCTCGGGCAAGACCGTGGCGCGCCTGGTCAACCTGGCGGGCCGCCAGCGCATGCTCAGCCAGCGCATGGCCGCCACCTACCTCGGTGCCGCCTGGGGCGTTCAGAGCGACAGCCTCACCAAGCAGCTGGGCCAGGCCCGGGAGGAATTCACCCAGGCCCAGGCGAACCTGAAGGCCGCGAGCGAGACCAGCGCAGCCCTGCGCAGCGAGCTGGAGATGGTGGAGCAGCAATACGTCTTCTTCGACGCCGCGCTGCGCGCGCTCAGGCCTGGCCATACCGATACCCGCTCGCTCAGCGAAGTCTTCACCACCAGCGAGCGCATTCTGCAGCTGATGGACGCGGTGACCGTGCAGTACGCGCGGCTGAGCTGAAGCGGCGTGGCGCTGGGCTTGCGGCGCAGGCAGGCGGCCGCCAAGCTCGACGCCATGGGTGATCACCTGAAGCGGGGCGATCTGGCTCACGGCATGAGCCAGTGCGGGCGTCAGGAGCCTTCGTCGATGAAGCAACTGCGCCCGCAGCGCATCGGCGGGGCCGCCAACTGGCCGATCTCGCGTTTCTCCGCCCGCTCGGATGCCGCGCACTCGCGGTAGCTCGGCTCGGGCATGCAGGCGTTCGAGTGTTCGCCTGTGCCGGTCACGGGTCCACATGCACGGGCGTTGGAAAAATGCCGAGTTGCCGGTGATTGGGCGGTGCAGCGATGGCGCTGCGGTGACGGATCGCGGAAACTTTTGTGAAGTTGTGGATTCGAGTCGGCGCACCCGACAAGCAGGCAGGCAGGGGTTTGTCGTTGAGTTGTCGTTGAGTTGTCGTGGACTTTTGTGACATTGCGGGCCAGCCACCGGCACCGCCGGTCCCGGACCTCCTGCTGCATCACATCTTCATCTCATGCGACACCTGCCTGCTCCTTCCCTCCTGACCCTTGCGCTGCTGGCGGCCTTCACCCCCGGGGCAGCCTGGGCGCAATCCGATCCTGTGGCCCCAACGCAGGCGCTGGATCGCGTCACCATCAATATCGGCCGCGGTCAGCTGCGCTCGGTCCAGGGGCTGACCAAGGCGGACTTCGAAGGCGCGGTGGCCGGCCTGAGCCCGCTGGCCACGGTGTCCCGCCTGCCCGGTGTCAATTTCCAGTCGGCCGATCCGCTGGGCAACTATGAGTGGTCCACCCGTTTCACGGTGCGCGCCTTTTCCCAGAACCAGCTGGGCTTCACCCTGGACGACGTGCCGCTGGGCGACATGAGCTATGGAAATCTGAACGGCCTGCACATCAGCCGTGCGATCTCCAGCGAGAACGTGGCCCGCGCCTACCTGTCGCAGGGCACCGGCGCACTGGAGACGGCATCGTCCAGCAACCTGGGCGGCACGCTGCAGTTCTACTCCAGCAGCCCGCTGGAGAAGTTCGGCCTGCAGGCCGCGCAGACCCTGGGCAGCAGCCGCAACCGCCGCAGCTTCGTTCGCCTGGACACCGGTGCCACGCGGCTGGGCGAGTTCTACCTCAGCTACACCCGGCAGAACGCCGACAAGTGGAAGGGCGCCGGCCAGCAGCGCCAGGAGCAGTGGAACCTCAAGTACGCCAAGGCCTTCGGCGAGCATCAGCTGACGGCCTTCGTCAATACCTCCAAGCGCCGCGAAATCGACTACCAGGACATGTCCCTGGAAATGATCGATCGGCTGGGCTATCGCTGGGACAACTACTACCCCGACATCCAGGCCGCGCTGAAGAACTCGACCACCCACTGCGGCAATGCCGGCAGCCGCTACGACGCCACGTGCGACGATGCCTACTACGCCGGTTCCGGCCTGCGCGACGACACCCTGGGAGGCCTCACGCTGGATGCCAGGCTCGCGGAGCGCACGCGGCTGAAGACGACGGCGTACTGGCACCGCAATGACGGGCGGGGGCTCTGGTACACGCCCTACACCGCGTCGCCGGACGGCACGCCGCTCTCGCTGCGCACCACCGAGTACGCCATCCGCCGCCGGGGCGTGGTCGCGGTGCTGGACCATGAGCTGGGCGCGCACCAGCTCAAGGCCTCGCTGTGGCACGAGATCAATGACTTCGACCAGTCGCGGCGCTTCTACGCCGTCTCGCCCACGCAGGTGCCCAGCCCCTACGACTTTCCGAGCAACCCCTTCCTGACGCAGTGGCAGTACGGCTTCAAGACCCGCACGGACCAGTTTTCGGTGTCGGACACGGTCGCGGTCTCGCGTGCACTGACGTTGGGCCTTGGCTTCAAGTCGCTGCGGGCGTCCATTGACGGACAGCTCGAGGTCGGTAAGGGCATGCCCAGCGGCCGCATCACGGCCAGCAAGGGCTTCCTGCCGCAGGCCGGCCTGAACTACCAGCTGAGCCGCGAGGATGAACTTTTCGTCGGCGTGTCACGCAATATGCGGGCCCATCAGGGAGCCGCCACCGGCACCACGCCGTTCGCCACCACGGACGCCGGCTTCGCTGCCATCAAGGACACACTGCGCCCCGAAACCTCGGACACCATCGAGGCCGGCTGGCGCACCCAGAGTCGCCACTACGAAGGCAACCTGACCGCCTATCTGGTGAACTTCAAGGACCGCCTGCTGGGCGTCACCCAGGGCGCGGGCATTCAGGGCAACCCGACCGTGCTGTCCAACGTCGGCGGGGTGCGCACGCAGGGCCTGGAGGCGGCACTGTCCTTCCGGCTGGCGCCGGGCTTCAACTGGTACAACAGCCTGAGCTTGAGCAAGTCCACCTACCGAGATGACGTGCTCAGCAAGGACGCCGACAACAAGGACGTGGTCGTGGCCACCCGGGGCAAGCACGTGGTGGACGCGCCCGACCTCATGTTCAAGTCCATCTTCGGCTACGAGCAGGGCCCGTTCTTCGGCAGCCTGGGGCTGGACTACATGTCCAAGCGCTACTACACCTACCTCAACGACGGCAGCGTCGGCGGCCGCACCTTGCTCAACCTGAGCGCTGGCTACCGCAGCAAGTCGCTGGGCTTCGTGTCTGAAGGCACGTTCACGGTGGGCGTGACCAACCTCACCGACAGGAAGTACATCGCCACCGTGGGCAGCAACGGCTTCAGCAATGACGACCCCAAGCGCATGGGGCAGACGCTGTTGACGGGCGCGCCGCGGCAGGTGTTCGTCAGCTTCTCGGCCAAGCTTTGAGGCCCTGGGGCGCTTGCCCGAAGCGAAGCCCGACGGGCCTCGGTTCTGGCGCTGGCAGCGGTGCCGCTGCGCTGTCCTGGCGCAATTCCCCGGTGCCAGCAGGCCGCCGCCCTGCATGCTAGGCTGCCTGCCCATGAACAAGCCCAAACTCATCTATTTCGACGCCCCGGTCAGCCGTGGCGAGGAGTGCCGCCTGGCCCTGCACCTGGCAGGCGTGGACTTCGAGGACCAGCGCGTCCCTGCCGCGGACTGGCCGGCCCTGAAGCCGTCGATGCCCTACGGTGCCCTGCCTGTCCTGGAGATCCCCGGCCATGCGCCGCTGGCGCAGACGAACGCCATCCTGGTGCTGATCGGCCGCCGCCATGGTCTGCATCCCAAGGATGACTTCGAGGCCGCCCGGCACGAGGCCATGATGGCGCACGTGGAAGACCTCCGCGCCGCGGTCGGACCCACCATCCGCATGGAAGCCGAGGAGAAGAAGCGCGTCCGCGAATCCCTGGTGGCGAGCTTCCTGCCTCAGTGGGCAGCCGCGGCCGAGCACAACATCACGGCCCGGCCCTTCTTTGGAGGCGAGCAGCTCAACGTGGTGGACCTGAAGCTGCACATGGCCGTGCGCTGGTTCCTGGGCGGCAAGGTGGACCACATCCCGGCCGACATCTTTTCCGCCTGCCCGCGTCTGATGGGCATTCACGACGCCGTGCGCGACCATGCCGGCGTGAAGGCCTGGTACGCCCGGGCGTGAA
Source organism: Burkholderiaceae bacterium (assembly GCA_041913905.1). Taxonomy (GTDB): domain Bacteria; phylum Pseudomonadota; class Gammaproteobacteria; order Burkholderiales; family Burkholderiaceae_C; genus Roseateles_B. Next base: position 20,971 of record JAYSEK010000035.1, read on the forward strand.
GGCCGCCCGGCGGCTCGGGCTGAAGGGGGCAGGGCTGGGGCTTGACTTTCCCATGGGGGTAAGCCTCACAGTGCGCCCTGCTGGGCGCCTCGATCACCGGGGCGCCGGCCCAGCCGACCTTACACTTTGAGCATGAACACCTTCTGGCGGATCGCATTGGCGTGGATGCTGGCCCTGGCCTTGCCCCTGCAAGGCCATGCGGCCCAGCGCCTGCTGGCCTGTGCCGCCGCCCCGGTGCCTGCGATGGCCGCGGTGCTTGCATCGCCGCAAGTCGGCGCGGCCCTGTCGGACGCGCATCATGCGCAGCCGGGTCATGGCGCTCATGGGGGCGCGCACCCCGGCCATGACGCGGAGGCAGATGCGCCCCCGAGTGCCGCAGCGGATCATTCGCCGCAGGCTGACCGCTGCAGCGCCTGCGCCTCCTGCTGCCATGCCGCCGCGCTGCCGCCCAGCCTGCTCCAACTGGACTCGGTCCAGCCTGCGCTGACCGAGACGCCCTTCGCGCCGCCGGCGCTGCCGCGTGTATGGCCTGAAGGCCTGGAACGCCCCCCACGAGCCATCCAGCGCTGATCACGCGGGCACGGCCGTGCCTGCGTCGCACCCGCCACTCCGGCCGGACGGCGCCCTGGAACGCACGGATGCGCGCTGACGCACCCGCTGCGCCGCCCGGCGCAGTTCGTCCGGGCCTCTTCCCGCCCTGACCCACGCACGCCCCCAACGGGGTGTCGCAAGCGGCCCGTGACCGCGCCCGGTGGCCCGGCGCCTCGCGGCCCGCATTCCCATGATCGAGGTGCTTATGCACGACACCATGTCATCCGCAGGCCGCCGCCCGGCGCGTCGCAGCGGCCTGCTGCTGAGCCTGGGCGCGCTGCTGCTGAGCGGCTGCGCCAGCCTCAGCCCGGACGGCGGCCTGTCCGCCCTGGCGGCCACGGCCAGGCAGCAACTGAACGCCGAGCTGCAGGCGGCCCGCACGCCGCAGGACCAGGACCGCATCGCCCAGCGCGTGGCCGAACTGCTGGGCCAGCCCCTCAGCGCGGACAGCGCGGTGCAGATCGCCCTGCTGAACAACCGCGGCCTGCAGGCCAGCTTCCAGGCCCTGGGCATTGCCGAGGCCGAATGGGTGCAGGCCAGCCGCCTGCCCAATCCCGGCTTTCGCATTGCCCGGCTCCAGCGCGGCGACGAGCGCGAGATCGAGCGCAGCCTGGGCCTGGACCTGGGCGCGCTGCTGAGCCTGCCGCTGCGTCGTCAGCAGGGGCAGCAGCGCCTGACGGCCGTCCAGCGCAGCGTGGCGCTGGAGATGCTGAGCCTGGCCGCCGAGACCCGCAAAGCCTTCTACCAGGCCGTCGCTGCCGAGCAGACGGCCAGCTACCGGCACGATGCGCGCGAAGCGGCCCAGGCCGGCGCCGAGCTGGCGCGGCGCATGCACCAGGCCGGCAACTGGAGCGCGCTGGACCAGGCGCGGGAACAGGGCTTTCTGGCCGAGGCCCAGCTCAACGTCCTGCGGGCCGAGGCTGCGCGAAGCAGTGCACGCGAGCGGCTGATCCGCCTGCTGGGGCTGGGGCCGGCACAGCCCATGCCCGCACTCCCGGCGCGCCTGCCGGACCTGCCGGCGCAGCCCCAGGAACGGCCGGACATCGAACAGCAGGCCCTGCAAAGCCGCCTGGATCTGCAGGCGGTCAAGGCCCAGCTGGAGGCCAGCGCCGCCAGCCTCGGCCTGAACAAGGTGACGCGCTTCGTGAACGTGCTGGAGCTGGACCTCAAGCACAACAGTGCCAGCGATGCGCCGCGCCAGACCGGCGTCGAGTTCGGCTTCGAGATTCCGCTCTTCGACTGGGGCGAGGCCCGCGTGGCGCGCGCCGAAGCCCAATACCTGCAGGACGCCCACCGGGCCGCGCAGATCGCCATCGAGGCCCGCTCCGAGGTGCGCGAGGCCTATCTGGGCTACCGCACGGCCCATGAGCTGGCCCGCCATTACCGCGACGAGCTGCTGCCCCTGGCGCGACGGGTCTCCGAGGAGAACCTGCTGCGCTACAACGGCATGGTCATCGGCGTCTTCGAGCTGCTGGCCGATGCCCGGGCGCAGATCGCCACCGTCAGTGCGTCCATCGAGGCCTTGCGGGATTTCTGGATCGCCAGCGCGGACCTGGACATCGCCCTGGTCGGCCGCCCCAGCCTCGCCCCGCTGGACCGCCCCGCCGCCGCAGAAGCGCCCGAACGCCGCGCGCACTGAAAGGACACGCCCCATGTTTTCCCGACGCAATTTCTTCCGCGGCGCCGGTGCTTTGACGGCTGCCGTCTCCGCCGCCTCCGTCAGCCGCGTGGCCCTGGCCGCCTTGCCCGAAGCGGTGCAGCAGACCCGCCCCGACACCATGCCGCCGCTGCAACCCGCCAGCGGCCGACCCTACCGCCCCGTGGTGACGCTCAATGGCTGGACCTTGCCCTTTCGCATGAACCAGGGCGTCAAGGAATTCCATCTGGTGGCCGAGCCCGTGACGCGCGAGCTGGCGCCAGGCATGAAGGCCCGGCTGTGGGGCTACAACGGGCAGTCGCCCGGGCCCACCATCGAGGTCGTGGAAGGCGACCGCGTGCGCATCTTCGTCACCAACCGCCTGCCCGAGCACACCAGCGTCCACTGGCACGGCCAGCGCCTGCCCAACGGCATGGACGGCGTCTCGGGCCTGACGCAGAAGGCGATCCAGCCGGGGCAGACCTATGTCTACGAATTCGTGGCCCGCCGCCCCGGCAGCTTCATGTACCACCCGCATGCCGACGAGATGACGCAGATGGCCATGGGCATGATGGGCTTGTGGATCACGCACCCCAAGGGCCGCCATCCGCTGATCGACGACGTGGACCGCGACTTCTGCTTCCTGCTCAACGCCTTCGACATCGACCCCGGTTCGGCCACGCCGCGCATCATGACCATGCTGGACTTCAACCTCTGGTGCTGGAACAGCCGCGTCTTTCCCGGCATCGACACGCTGAATGTGCGCAAGAACGACAAGGTGCGCATCCGCGTGGGCAACCTGACCATGACCAACCATCCCATCCACCTGCACGGCCATGAGTTCACCGTCACCGGCACCGACGGCGGCCCCACGCCCAAGGCCGGCCGCTGGCCGGAGGTGACGACGGACATCGCCGTGGGCCAGATGCGCCAGGTCGAGTTCATCGCGGACGAGGAGGGCGACTGGGTCTTCCACTGCCACAAGAGCCATCACACCATGAACGCCATGGGCCACCAGGTGCCCACGATGATCGGCGTGCCGCAGCGCGACCTCGCCGAGAAGCTCGCCAAGCTGGTCCCGGACTATATGGCCATGGGCGAGGGCGGCATGGCCGAGATGGGCAGCATGCAGATGCCCCTGCCCGACAACACCCTGCCCATGATGACGGGCGAGGGCCCCTTCGGCGGCGTCGAGATGGGCGGCATGTTCTCCATCCTCAAGGTGCGCAAGAACCAGAAGCCGGGCGACTACAGCGACCCCGGCTGGTTCCAGCATCCCAAGGGCACGGTGGCCTCGCCCTGGACCGGCGCCTTGCCGGAGCCGGCACGCCCATCCGCCTCCGCAGAGCCGGGCCCTGCCGCCGAACTTGCCGTGCGCAAGCCCCATGGTCACGCAGGCCATTGAGGCGTCGGCCAAGCATCGAAAGGACAAGCACATGAAGCTCAATCTTCGCCAGAGCGTCGCGTGGGCCTGGGTGGCCGGTCTCGTGGTGACGGGATCGGCGGCGTTGGCCCACGGCGATGAAGGCCATGCAAAGCACGCCGAGCCGGTACGCAAGGAGCAGAAGCCCTGGGGCATTGCGGCCGAAGCCCGCATGGCGCGGCGCGTCGTCGAGATCCGCATGAGCGATGCCATGCGCTTCACACCCGAGCGCATCCAGGTCCGCCAGGGCGAGACCGTCAAGCTCGTGATCCGCAACGAGGGCCGCCTGCTGCACGAGCTCGTGCTGGGCACGAAGCAGGAGCTCGACGAGCACGCCGCGCTGATGCGCAAGTTCCCCGGCATGGAGCATGACGAGCCCTACATGGTCCACGTGCCGGCGGGCAAGACGGGCGCGATCACCTGGACCTTCAACCGCCCCGGCCGCTTCGACTTCGCCTGCCTGATCGCCGGCCACTACGAGGCAGGGATGGTGGGAACGATCGAGGTCCTGCCAACCGGCAGCGCCAAGCCGAGTCCGGCCCAGGGCGAGGCCCACACCGAGCACAAGCATTGATCACACGCGCTGAGCACAAGCACTGAGCATCCACTCCGACCCGACGCAGCCATGCGTCGCAACCCATACCCACGCATGAAGGCAAGCACCATGAAAGCAATCAAGACTCTGACCCTGACCGCCCTGATCGCCGCCGGCAGCACCGGCGCCCTCCCGGCCCTGGCGCAGGCCATGGACCACGGCAAGATGCACGGCCCGGCCGCGTCTGCACCGGCCCAGGAGATGACCGAGGGCGAGATCCGCAAGGTGGACAAGGAGAACCGCAAGCTCACCATCAAGCATGGCGAGATCAAGAACCTGGACATGCCCGGCATGACCATGGTGTTCCAGGTGAACGACGCGGCCATGCTTGAGCAGGTCAAGGCGGGGGACAAGATCCGCTTCAAGGTCGAGCGCAAGGGCGCCAGCCTGGTGGTGACGGAAATCCAGCCGGCCGGCCGTTGAGCCCGCTCCGGCTGGTCCGGGGCGAACGCGCCGGCCGCATTGACGAGCATCAAGAAGGCCGGTCGATTCGGGTAGCAGGATGGGGGTGGACTCGAAAAGTCTGGTCCCCGTCACCAACTCACGGAGCGCACCATGAACAAGTTTGCCTTGACCAGTGCCGCCGCACTGCTGTTGTCCGCCGGCCTCGCCTCGGCCCAGACCAAGGAGCAGGACCACCAGGCGCACCATCCCGAAGGCGCTGCCTCGGCCGCCGTGAAGACCGCGCCGAAGGCGGCCGCGCCCAAGGCCCTGGCACCGAAGGCCATGGCGTCGCCGGCGCCGACGATGCCCGCCCAGGAGGGCGAGATGGCCATGGCCGCCAAGATGAAGGCCATGCAGGACATGCACCAGAAGATGATGGACGCCAAGACGCCCGAGGAGCGTCAGGCCCTGATGGCCGAGCACATGAAGGCCATGCAGGAGGGCATGGTGATGATGAAGCAGATGTCTGAGAGGGCCGCAAGGTCAGGCATGGCCGGCATGCCTGGCAAGGGCGGGCCGGGCATGATGGCCTGCATGCGAGCCATGGAGCAGCGCATGGACATGATGCAGATGATGATGGAGATGATGATGGACCGCATGCCCGCGGGCCGGGCCGCCATGGGCCAGTGAATCGCAGGTGTCCACCATGGACCACGAACATCAGCGAACGCCTTTCTGGCGCTCCCGTTTCGGGCTGGGCTGGATTGTCCTCGCGGGCGTCGCCGCCTGGTTTCTCTGGGAAGACCACCAGGCGCACCTGTTGGGCGTGCTGCCCTATCTCTTCCTGCTGGCCTGCCCCTTGATGCATGTGTTCATGCACCGCGGGAACCACCACCATCGTCATCATCACGGCGGCGCGGATCGCCGCGCGCCTGACGATCGCGGGCAAGGGAGGCAGCCATGAGCGCCGACGCACCCGCCTACGGACTGTGGTCCCTGGTGATCCTGAACTCGGCCGTCTTCCTGATGTTCGCGTTCAGCTTCTTCAAGCCGCGCACGGCGCGCGACTGGCGCAGCTTTGGTGCCTTCGCCGCCTTCATCGTCGCGCTGTTCGTCGAGATGTACGGCTTCCCGCTCACGATCTACCTGCTGTCCGGCTGGCTGCAGACCCGCTACCCCGGCCTGGACCTGCTGTCGCACAACGCGGGGCATCTGTGGTCGACGCTGTTGGGCGAGCGAGGCGATCCCCATTTCGGCGTGCTGCACATCGCCAGCTACCTGCTGCTGGCGGGCGGCTTCTGGCTGCTGTCCAGCGCCTGGCATGTGCTGTACCAGGCCCAGCGTCACCATGTCCTGGCGACCACCGGTCCCTATGCCCGCATTCGCCATCCGCAGTACGTGGCCTTCGTGCTGATCATGCTGGGCTTTCTGCTGCAATGGCCGACACTGCTCACGCTGCTGATGTTCCCGGTCCTGCTGCTGATGTACGGCCGCCTGGCCGTCGCCGAGGAACGGGACATGGCGCATGAGTTCGGCGCCGAGTACCACCGCTATGCGGCTGGGACGCCGCGCTTCATCCCGACGCTGTCGACCCGTCCGATGCCGCCCAGGGGCGGGGCTTGAGGGGGTCATGATCTACACCTGTCCCATGCATCCCAAGGTCCACCAGGCCGAGCCTGGGAGCTGCCCGGTCTGCGGCATGACGCTGGTGCCGGAGGCCCCCGTGGGGCAGGCAGACCCGTGGGTGCATGTGCCGGAGCCTGCGCCGACGCACGGCCATGCGCCGCATGAAGCGCATGCGCACCATGCCCATGGCCGATCGCTGCCCGCAAGGCCACCGCAAGCGGTGGCCTCGCCCGTACCACCGTCAGGCTCGGCAATGGTCTACACCTGCCCCATGCATCCGGAAGTCCGCCAGGACCATCCCGGCCATTGCCCGAAGTGCGGCATGACGCTGGAACCGGTGCTGCCGGAACTGGACGATGAAGAAAGCCCCGAGCTGGCCGACTTCCGCCGCCGCTTCTGGTGGACGCTGCCGCTGACGGCGCTCGTCACGCTGCTGGCCATGTTCGGCCATCGGCTGCAATGGTTCGAGATGGGGACGCAGAGCTGGGTCGAGCTGCTGCTGACCCTGCCGATCGCGCTCTGGGCCGGCCAGCCCTTCTTCCAGCGCGGCCTGCAGTCCGTGTTCCAGCGCAGCCCGAACATGTGGACCCTGATCGGCCTGGGCACGGGCGCGGCCTTCGTCTACAGCGTGCTGGCCACGCTCGCGCCGCAGTGGTTCCCGGCGTCCTTCCGTGCCATGGGCCGCGTGGCGGTGTACTTCGAGGCCGCGGCCGTCATCATCTCGCTGACCCTGCTGGGGCAGATCCTGGAGCTGAAGGCACGCTCGCAGACTTCGGCGGCCATCAAGTCGCTGCTGGGCCTGGCGCCCAAGACGGCCCGGCGCATCGACGCGCAGGGCGTCGAGAGCGACATCCCGCTGTCCCATGTGCACGTGGGCGACCTGCTGCGCGTGCGGCCCGGCGAGAAGGTGCCGGTGGACGGCATCGTCATCGAGGGGCGCAGCGCGGTGGACGAGTCCATGCTGACCGGCGAGCCGCTGCCCGTCGTCAAGGCCGCCGGCGACAAGCTCATCGGCGCGACGCTGAACACCAACGGCGCGCTGCTCATGCGCTCGGAGCGGGTGGGTTCGGCGACGGTGCTGGCGCAGATCGTCCAGATGGTCGCCCTGGCCCAGCGCTCGCGGGCACCGATGCAGCGCATGGCGGACCAGGTGGCGGGCTACTTCGTTGGGGTCGTCGTCGGCATCGCCTTGCTGACGCTGCTGGCCTGGGGCTTCTTCGGCCCTGAGCCGCGCTGGGTCTATGGCCTGGTCAACGCCGTGGCCGTGCTCATCATCGCCTGCCCCTGCGCGCTGGGCCTGGCCACCCCCATGTCCATCATGGTGGCCACCGGGCGCGGTGCGAGCGGCGGTGTGCTGTTCCGTGACGCCGCGGCGATCGAGAACCTGCGCAAGGTCGACACGCTGATCATCGACAAGACCGGCACGCTGACCGAAGGCCGCCCGGTGTTCGAGCGCCTGGTGCCTGCGCCGGGCGTCGACGGCGATGAACTGCTGCGCCTGGCCGCCAGCCTCGACCAGGGCAGCGAGCATCCGCTGGCCGAGGCCATCGTCCGGGCCGCCCGCGAGCGCGGTCTGGCGCTGAGCAAGGCCGAGGATTTCGAGTCCAGCACCGGCATCGGCGTGCGAGGCATGGTCGACGGCCGCCGGCTGGCCTTGGGCAACACCGTGCTGATGCAGCAGGCGGGCATTGCCGTGGACGCGCTGCTGCCGCAGGCCGAGTCCCTGCGTGGCGAGGGCGCCAGCGTGATGTACCTGGGGGCTGACCAGCGCCTGATGGGCCTGCTGGTCGTCTCGGACCCCGTCAAGGCCAGCACGCCCGAAGCGCTCGCCTCCTTGCGCGAGGCGGGTCTGCGCATCGTCATGGCCACGGGCGACGGGCTGACCACGGCCCGCGCCGTGGGCGCCCGGCTGGGCATCACCGAAGTCCATGGCGAGGTGAAGCCGGCGGACAAGCTGGCGCTGGTGAGCCAGCTGCAGGCCGAGGGCCGCATCGTCGCGATGGCTGGGGATGGCATCAACGATGCCCCGGCGCTGGCCAAGGCGGACGTGGGCATCGCCATGGGCACCGGCACCGATGTCGCCATGAACAGCGCTCAGCTCACGCTGGTGAAAGGCGATCTGCGCGGCATCTCGACAGCGCGCGCGCTGTCCGAGGCCACGGTGCGCAACATGAAGCAGAACCTGGCTTTCGCCTTCGTCTACAACGCGCTGGGGATTCCGGTGGCCGCGGGGCTGCTCTATCCGTTCACGGGCTGGCTGCTCTCGCCCATGATTGCGGCGCTGGCGATGAGCCTGAGCTCGGCCTCGGTCATCTCCAACGCCCTGCGCCTGCGGCGAGGCTGAAGCTGATGCGTTTTGCCGAGCACTACCGGGCGCAGGTGACGCTGGCAGCGCCGGCCGAGGCGGTGTTCACCTTTCTCGACGATCCAGCACGGCTGGCCGGCCACATGTCCAGGCGCTCTCTGATGATGGGCGGCGGGCGGATGTCGATTGCGCTGGACGATGCTGGCGGCCAGGCGGTCGGCAGCGTGCTGCGCCTGCGAGGTCGCTTTCTGGGCCTGCCGCTGGCGGTTGACGAACGGGTGATCCGGCGCCGCGCGCCCCTTCACAAGGCCTGGCAGACCATGGGGTCGCCCAAGCTGATAGTGCTGAGCGCCTACCGCATGGGTTTTGAGCTGAGGGCGACGGACGCTGGCACGGCGCTCGCCATCTGGATAGGCTACGCTTTGCCAAAGACAGGACTGCCGGCACGGCTGGCGCGATGGCTGGCTGCCAGCTATGCGCGCTGGTGCGTCGACCACATGATCAGCGACGCCGTTGCGCATTTCGGCGCGGCTGCTGCTGCACGATGATGGCCTTGCGTTGATGGAGCACGAGCAATGGAAAAGCCATTTCACAGATTCTCCGAGCTGTTCAAGCAGTTGGGACTGCCGGAGGACGAGGCGGGGATCGCGCAGTTTCTGCAGCGCCATGCGCCGCTGGCGCCGCACATCGCCTTGGCCGACGCCCCGTTCTGGAGCCCGGCGCAGGCCAAGCTGCTGAGGGAGGAGCTGCTGGAGGATGCGGACTGGGCCGAGGTGGTCGACCAGCTCAACGTGGCCTTGCGTCGCCCGCCCGCCGAGGGTTGATCTGCGGCAAGTCCGCCCGCCCGGCTCTCCCTATGCTTGACGCCATGCTGCTCACCAAGCGCCTTCGCCGCTGGATTGCCTCAGGCCTGACGCTGGCCCTGCTGTTCATGCAGATGGCGACGGCAGCGTATGCCTGTCCGCAGCGTGCGCCGGCTGGGCAGGCGTCGGCCACGACTGAGGTGATGGCTGAGGTGATGGCTGAACCGGTGGCCTTGGGGCTGCCCGGCTGTGAAGGCATGGCCGGCCCGATGGACCAGATGGACGATGAACTGCCCCAGCTGTGCAAGGCGCATTGCGTCAAGGATGTGCAGGGCAGGGCGCCGTCCGCGGTACCAGACCTCCAACCCAATCCCGCTGCGCTGAACCTGCTGGTGGGCCTGGTCGCGCCGCCCACGCTGCTGCTGCCGCCAACGCTGCGCTGCGGCCATACGGACGCCCGGCTGCGCCCGCCGGGCGGGCCGCCGCTGTACCTCTCGCTGCTGATTCTCAGGAATTGAGCCGGGCGACCGCCGCCGCGCATGGGGCGCGGTAGGCGTCCGTCCCAGTCTTGGTTTCGAGGATCACCATGCTCATTCCGTCCTTTGGCCGCGCACCGCGGCGTCCGGCCATGGCCCGTGTGGCCCCTGCGCTACTGCCGGGGCTTCTTGCATCGCTCGCGGGTCTGGCCACCCCTGCCTTGGCTTTGAACTATGCCGAAGCGCTGCGGCTGGCCGAGCAGCAAAGCCCCGCGCTGCGCGCCCAGCAGGCCAGCGTCGACGGCGCGGAGGCTTTGCGCGGCGCGGCGGCCTCATTGCCCGATCCCCGCCTGTCCGTGGGCGTGGAGAACCTGCCCACCAGCGGCGCCGACCGCTGGAGCCTGACGCGCGACTTCATGACCATGCAGCGCATCGCGCTGATGCAGGAGGTGCCCAATGCCGCCAAGCGCGCCGCACGCGCCGACGCGGCCCAGGCGCGCGCCGAGCGGGAGCGGGCGATGCTGGTGGTGCAGCGCCTGCAGCTGCGCCAGGCCCTGCAGGCGGGCTGGATCGCCGTGCAGACGGTCGAGCGGCGTCGGGCGCTGCTGCAAGAACTCCTGGCGGAGAACCAGCGCCTGCAGCAGACCCTGCCGGCGCGCATCGCGGGCGGTTCCGCCACGGCCTCGGAACTGCTGATGGCGCGCCAGGAGGCCCTGGGCCTGGCCGATCGGCAGGACGAGCTGCAACGCGATGCGGAAAAGGCGCGCGCCGCGCTGCGCCGGCTGATCGGCCCGCAGGCGGATGAGGCGCTGGAGGGTGAGCTGCCGCTGCCGCCGCTGCAGCCCGAGCGCTTGCGCGAACGCCTGCACCGGCATGCCGAGCTGGCGTCCTATCCGGCCCAGCAGGCCATGGCACGCGCCGAGCTGCGCGAGGCCCAGGCCGAATCGCGCGGCGACTGGGCCTGGGAGATCGCCTACAGCCGGCGCGGACGGCAGTGGGGCGACATGGTCTCCTTCCAGCTCAGCTTCGATCTGCCCTGGCAGAAGGAGCGCCGCCAGCAGCCCGCGATCGACGCCCGGCTGCGCGAGGCGCAGCGCATGGCCCTGGAGCAGGAAGAGGTCGAGCGGCAGCACCGCCAGGCGCTGGACGAGGACATCGCCGAGCACCAGTCCCTGGAGCGGCAGCTCGTGCGCCTGCGCTCGGACGGCCTGCTCCTGGCACAGCAGCGCTTGGACCTGGCGCTGAGCGGCTACCAGGCCGGCAAGTCGGACCTGAACGCCGTGCTGGCCGCGCGTGCGCAGCTGCTGGAGCTGCGGCTGCGCGAGATCGAGCTGCAGACGCAGCAGGCGCTGCTGAGCGTCCGCCTGAATTCGCTGATCGAGGAGTAAGCCATGAGAGTCAAGACATGGGCCCTGGGTCTGGGCCTGCTGGCCCTGGGGGCCGCGCTGGGCTGGAGCGCCTCGCGCTGGACAGGCACGCCTTCGACGCAGCCGCCGGCGCCGGCCGACGCCCAGCGCAAGGTGCTGTACTGGTACGACCCCATGGTGCCGGGCCAGAAGTTCGACAAGCCGGGCAAGTCGCCTTACATGGACATGCAGCTGCAGCCCAAATACGCCGATGGGGACGCCGGTGGGGCCGATGCCGAGGGCGCCGGCGTGCGCGTGAATGCCGGCACCGTGCAGGCGCTGGGCCTGCGCACGGTCAAGGTGGCGCGGCGCGAGGTGGCCGCTCAGCTGGAGGCGCCGGGCGTGCTGCAGCTCAACGAGCGCGAGCTGAGCCTGGTGCAGGCGCGCAGCGGCGGCTTCGTGGAGAAGGTGTATGCCCGCGCTGCCGGCGATGTGATTGCCGCAGGCGCACCCCTGGCCGAGCTGCTGCTGCCGGACTGGGTGGCGGCCCAGCGCGAGTACCTGGCGGTCCGCCCGCTGCAGGATGCCGCGCTGATCGACGCGGCCCGCCAGCGCTTGCTGCTGCTGGGCATGCCCGAAGCGATGCTCGCCGCGGTCGAGCGCACGGGCCAGGTGCAGGCCCGCCATACCGTGGTGGCGCCGCGGGGCGGCCTGCTGGCCGAGCTGATGGTCCGGCAGGGCATGACGGTGTCCGCCGGCATGAGCCTGGCCCGCATCAATGGTCTGGATTCGATGTGGTTCGAGGTGGCGGTGCCTGAAGCGCAGGCCGGCAATGTCGCCGTCGGGCAGGCGGCCGACTTGCGGCTGCCGGCCTTTGCCGACGAGGTCTTCAAGGCCCGCGTGGCCGCCGTGCTGCCCGAGGCCAATGGCGAGACCCGCACCCTGCGGCTGCGCCTGGAGCTGCCCAACCGCGGGGCGCGGCTGAGGGCCGGCATGTCCGGCCAGGCCCGCCTGCAGGGGCCGGCCCGCGAGGCCTTGGTGGTGCCCAGCGAAGCGGTGATACGCACCGGCCGCCGCGCCCTGGCCTATGTGGTCGAGGCGCCGGGACGCTTCCGGCCGGTCGAGGTCCAGCTGGGCCAGGAGCTGGGCGATGAACTGGTCATCAGCGCCGGCCTGGAGCCGGGCCAGGAACTCGTGGCCTCGGCCCAGTTCCTGATCGACTCCGAAGCCAGCCTGCGGGGCGTGCTGCCGCAGCCCTTGCAGCCCGCAGCGGCCTCGGCTTCCGTGCCGACGGCCGGCCATGCGGACCATGCCGAGACCTACAGCACGCAAGGGCGCGTCACCGAACTGGGGCAGGGCGAGCTGATGCTGTCGCACGAGGCGATCCCTGCGCTGCGATGGCCGGCGATGACCATGGGCTTCAAGCTGGCGGAACCGGGCTTGGCGGAGGGCCTGAAAGTGGGGCAGTCCATCCGCTTCAGCTTCACGAAGCAGGGCGATGACTACGTGATCGTCGCCCTCCAGCCGCTCGCGTCCGGCGCCGCCTCGGGAGTGCGGCCATGATCGCCCGCCTGATCCGATGGTCCGTCGCCAACCGGCTGCTGGTGCTGCTGGCCACGCTCATGCTGACGGGCTGGGGCCTCTGGGCCGTGCGCAGTACCGCCATCGACGCCTTGCCCGACCTGTCCGATGTGCAGGTCATCATCCGCACCAGCTATCCCGGGCAGGCGCCCCAGATCGTCGAGAACCAGGTGACCTATCCGCTGTCCACCACCATGCTCTCGGTGCCGGGCGCGAAGGCGGTGCGGGGCTTCTCCTTCTTCGGCGACTCCTTCGTCTACGTGCTCTTCGAGGATGGCACCGACCTGTACTGGGCGCGCTCACGGGTGCTGGAGTACCTGAACCAGGTGCAGGGCCGCCTGCCGGCTGCGGCCCGCACGGCGCTGGGGCCCGATGCCACGGGCGTGGGCTGGGTCTTCCAGTACGCGCTGGTGGACCGCACGGGCCGCACGGACCTGGCCCAGCTGCGCTCGCTGCAGGACTGGTTCCTGAAGTTCGAGCTCAAGAGCCTGCCGGGCGTGGCCGAGGTGGCCAGCATCGGCGGCATGGTGCGGCAGTACCAGGTGGTGCTGGACCCCATCCGGCTGGCGTCCCTGGGCGTGACCCAGGCCCAGGTGCGCGAGGCGCTGATGGCCGGCAACCAGGAGACGGGTGGCTCAGTGCTTGAGCTGGCGGGCGCCGAGTACATGGTGCGCGCCAGCGGCTACCTGAAGACGCTGGCCGACTTCCGCGCCATCCCCTTGGCGACGCGCGCCGGCGTGCCGGTGCGGCTGGGCGATGTGGCCAGCGTGCAGATCGGCCCGGAAATGCGCCGCGGCATCGCCGAACTGGACGGCGAGGGCGAGGTGGCCGGCGGCGTGGTCATCCTGCGCTCCGGCAAGAATGCGCAGGAAGCCATCGCGGCGGTCAGGAAGAAGCTGGGCGAGCTGCAGGCCAGCCTGCCCCAGGGCGTCGAGATCGTCACCACCTACGACCGCAGCGCGCTGATCGACCGCGCCGTCGAGAACCTGACCCACAAGCTGGGCGAGGAGTTCCTGGTCGTGGCCGCGGTCTGCGCGGTGTTCCTCTGGCATCTGCGCTCGGCGCTGGTGGCCATCCTGTCGCTGCCGCTGGGCGTGCTGGCGGCCTTCATCGTCATGCGCTACCAGGGCATCAATGCCAACATGATGTCGCTGGGTGGCATCGCCATTGCCATCGGCGCGATGGTGGACGCGGCCGTGGTGATGATCGAGAACGCGCACAAGAAGCTGGAGGCCTGGCAGCACGCCCACCCGGGCGAGGAGCTGGCCGGCGCGGCGCGCTGGCAGCTGATCACCGAGGCGGCCGAGGAGGTCGGGCCGGCGCTGTTCTTCTCGCTGATGGTCATCACCCTGTCCTTCGTCCCGGTGTTCACGCTGGAGGCGCAGGAGGGGCGGCTGTTCGGGCCGCTGGCCTTCACCAAGACGTATGCGATGGCCGCGGCGGCCGGCCTGTCCGTCACGCTGATCCCCGTGCTGATGGGCTACTGGATCCGCGGCCGCATCCCGGACGAGCAGAAGAACCCGATCACGCGAGCGCTGATTGCCGTCTACCGGCCAGCGCTGGAATGGGTGCTGCGCTGGCCCCGGGCCACGCTGGCCATCGCGGTGGCGGTGTTGGCGACCACGGCCTGGCCGCTGATGCGGCTGGGCGGCGAGTTCCTGCCCAGCATCGATGAAGGCGATCTGCTCTACATGCCCTCGGCGCTGCCGGGCCTGTCGGCGCAGCGCGCCACCGAGCTGCTGCAGCTGAGCAATCGCATGATCCGCACGGTGCCCGAGGTCGAGCGGGTGTTCGGCAAGGCCGGCCGCGCGGAGACGGCAACCGATCCGGCCCCGCTGGAGATGTTCGAGACCACTGTCAAGCTCAAGCCGCGGGAGCAATGGCGCCCCGGCATGACGCCCGAGAAGCTGATCGAGACGCTGGACCAGGCCGTGCGCATCCCGGGCCTGGCCAACCTCTGGATTCCGCCGATCCGCAACCGCGTGGACATGCTGGCCACCGGCATCAAGAGCCCCATCGGCATCAAGGTGGCTGGCCCGGACCTGCAGGCCATCGAACGCATGACCGTGGCCATCGAGCAGGTGGCGAAGACGGTGCCGGGCGTGTCCTCGGCGCTGGCGGAACGCCTGACGGGCGGCCGCTATGTCGACGTCCGCATCGACCGCGCAGCGGCGGCGCGCTACGGCCTCAACGTGGCGGATGTGCAGGCGCTGGTCGCCGGCGCCGTCGGCGGCGAGAACGTCGGCGAGACGGTCGAGGGTCTGGCGCGCTACCCCATCAACCTGCGCTACCCCCGCGAGTGGCGGGACTCGCCGCAGCGCCTGGCCCAGCTGCCCATCCTCACGCCCACGGGGCAGCAGATCACGCTGGGGACGGTGGCGGAGGTGGCGCTGACGAATGGCCCGCCCATGCTCAAGAGCGAGAACGCCCGGCCTTCTGGCTGGGTCTACGTCGACGTGCGGGGCCGCGACCTGGCGGCCGTCGCAAGGGACCTGCGCGCGGCGGTCGACAAGTCCGTCCGCCTGGAGCCCGGCGCCAGCATTGCCTACTCGGGGCAGTTCGAGTACCTGGAGCGCGCCAACGCGCGGCTGAAGGTGGTGGTGCCGGCCACGCTGCTCATCATCTTCGTGCTGCTGTACCTCACCTTCAGGCGGCTGGACGAAGCGCTGCTGATCATGGCGACCCTGCCGTTTGCGCTGACGGGCGGCGTCTGGTTCCTCTATCTGATGGGCATGAACCTGTCGGTGGCCACCGGGGTCGGCTTCATCGCGCTGGCCGGCGTGTCGGCGGAGTTCGGCGTGGTGATGCTGATCTACCTGCGCCACGCACTGGAGGCGCGGATGGCGCAGGGCGGACCGCAGTCGCAGTCCCAGGTGCCGAGCCGGCAGCTGCTGCTGGACGCCATCCGCGAAGGCGCCGTGCTGCGGGTGCGGCCCAAGGCCATGACGGTGGCGGTGATCCTGGCCGGCCTGCTTCCCATCGTCTTTGGCAGCGGCACCGGCATCGAGGTGATGAGCCGCATTGCCGCGCCCATGCTGGGCGGCATGGTCAGCGCGCCGCTGCTGTCGCTGTTCCTGATCCCGGCGGCCTTCCTGCTGCGGCGTGGAGCAGCACGGGCCGCAGCGCCGGGGGGGATGGCGGCTGATGCGGACGATGGCGCGGAAGGCGCCACGCATGCGGCCGACGATGCACGACGTTCGAGCGGGGAGGGCTCGAACGTTTGACTTGCAGCAGGCGCAGTGACTGGGGCGCAGTGTGCTCGTTATGCATGGATGTATATTGCGATCGCTTCCAACCGATCTGCAAAGGACTTGCCCGTGTACGACCGCATGCACCGCTTTCTCCTGAAGGCCGCAGCCGCCGGCGCGGTCATGCTGGCCCTGCCGGCCTTCGCGGCCGATTTGACGGTGTCAGCGGCGGCGAGCCTCGGCAACGCCTTCAAGGAACTGGCCCTCGGCTTCGAGGCCCAGCACCCCGGCCACCGGGTGCTGCTGAACTTCGGTGCGTCGGACGCCCTGCTGGCCCAGATCAGCAAGGGGGCGCCGGTGGATGTCTTCGCTTCGGCGGACCAGGACGCCATGGACCGCGCCGCGGCGCAGAAGATCCTGGTGCCTGGCACGCGCCACAACTTCGTCGGCAACCGCCTGGTGCTGATCGTGCCCATCGCGGGCGCGGCCATGGTCCGGACATTGGCGGACCTGCAACTGCCCGCCGTGCAACGCGTGGCGCTGGGCAAGCCCGAGGGCGTGCCGGCCGGACGCTATGCCAGGGGGGCGCTGGAGTCCGCGAAGCTGTGGGCGGCCGTGGCGCCGAAGGCCGTGTATGCCAGCAACGTTCGGCAGGCCCTGGACTATGTGGTTCGCGGCGAGGTCGATGCCGGCTTCGTCTACGCCACCGACGCCGCGGCGCAGCCGGACAAGGTCCGCGTGATCAGCGTGGTGCCTACCGAGCTGCCCATCCGCTACCCCATTGCCGCGGTGGCTGGAGGCGCTAATGTCGACATGGCGCGTCAGTTCATCGACTTCGTGCGATCGAGCGCCGGCCAGGCGGTGCTGGCTCGGCACGGTTTCCAGAAGCCCTGATTCAGCGAGGAGCCTTAGACCACGCTGTCCCAGGGTGCGGACAGTCGCACCGCGCCGTGGATGATGCCCACCATCGAGTAGGTCTGCGGGAAGTTGCCCCAGAGCTCGCCGGTGGCGGGCGCCAGGTCTTCGCTGAGCAGGCCCAGCGGATTGCGGCGCGCGAGCATCGCTTCAAAGTGCTCGCGAGCCTGCGCACGGCGGCCCGTGCGCGCCAGGGCGTCGATGTGCCAGAAGGTGCAGACGTTGAAGGCGGTCTCGGGCAGGCCGAAGTCGTCCCTGCCTTCGTAGCGCCGCATGAAGCAGCCGTCGCACAGCGTGGTCTCCAGCGCCTGCACCGTGCTGATGAAGCGCGGGTCCAGCGGGTTCAGGAAGCCGACCTCGGCCATCAGCAGCACGCTGGCGTCCAGTTCCGTGCCCGCGAAGCTCTCGACGAAGGCCTGGCGCTTGGGGCTCCAGGCCCGCGCCAGGATCTTGGCGTGGATGGCCTGGGCGCGTTCGCGCCAGAGCTTCGCGCGATCCGGCAGCGCCAGGCGCTGCGCCACATGGGCCAGGCGGTCACAGGCGGCCCAGCACATCAGCGCCGAGGAGGTGTGCACCCGCGCCCGCGTCCGCAGCTCCCAGATGCCGGCGTCAGGCTGGTCGTGCAGCCGCCAGGCCTGCTCGCCCATCGACTCCAGGGCCTCGTAGTCGCTGGCGTCTGCGCGCCTGAACAGCCGCAGGTCGTGGAAGGCCTGCGCAGCGCCGAGCACGACGCTGCCATAGACATCGTGCTGGAAATGCTCGTAGGCCTGGTTGCCGATGCGCACCGGCCCCATGCCCCGGTAGCCGCTCACATGGTCCAGCACCGATTCGGGCAGTTCGGGTTCCAGGCCGATGCCGTACAGCGGCTGCACGTGGCCGCCGCGCGCGCTGCGGATCACGTTGTAGAGCCAGTTCAGGTAGCTCTCCATGGTGCCGACTTCGGACAGGCTGTTGAGCGCGCGGATGACAAAGAAGGCATCGCGGATCCAGCAGTAGCGGTAGTCCCAGTTGCGGCCGCTGTTCGGCGCCTCGGGAATGCTGGTGGTCATCGCGGCGACGATGGCGCCGGTCTCCTCGAACTGGCACAGCTTGAGCGTGATGGCCGCGCGGATCACGGCGTCCTGCCATTCCAGCGGCAGGGCCAGGCGGTGGGTCCAGTGCCGCCAGTAGAGGCTGGTCTGCTCCTCGAAGCTGCGGGCCGTTTCCTCGATGCCATCGTCCAGCGTCTCGTCGGGGCCCAGCAGCAGACTCACGGGCTTGTGCAGCGCGAACCAGCTGTGGTCGACCAGGTAGGTCTGGGGCACGTTGGTGGTGAGGCGCAGCGTGATGTCGGGCAGCAGGTAGCGAAGATGGTGGCTGCCGCGCGTGATGCCGGCTGCGGTCCGGCCCCAATCGCCGCGCGGTGCCACGCGAAAGCGCACGCGGGGATGGCCCTCGAGGGGCCGCACGCGCCGCACCAGCTGTGCGGGCCGGAAGGGGCGGTCCCGCGTGATGAAGCGCGGGGCGAAGTCGACGAGTTCGATGCCCTGGCCGTGTGCGTCCCAGAGCCGGGTGCGCACGATGGCCGTGCCGGCGTCATAGCGCTGCTCCGAGCGGCAAAAGTCCTCGATCTCCACGCTGAACACGCCGTCCTCGCCCAGCCCCGAGGCCGAGTCCATCAACGCGTCGAACACGGGCGTGCTGTCGAAGCGCGGCATGCAGCACCAGACGATGCGGCCCTGTGCGTCGAGCAAGGCGCTGATCTGACAGTTGCCGATCAGCGCCAGGTTCAGTGAAGCGGCTTGCCTTGCGTGTGAAACCCCTGTCTGCATAAGGAGACCTCTTGTTGCGGATGGAAACCGACGACGTCCACACCACGGGGGCAATATGGCCAGCAGTGTTGCGACGTGGTGCACGACGTGGTGCACCAACCCATCATGAAAACGCTTCGACTTCAGCTGCGCTTCCTGCTGCCCCTCGTGGTGGCGCTGGTGGGTGCGGCCTACATCGCGCTGCCTTTGCTCGACGAGGTCACTTTGCGCTGGTTCTCGCGCGACCTCAATAGCCGTGGCGCCTTGATGGTCAATGCCATGTCCGATGCCGTGGCCGAGGCCCTGCTCGATCGGCGTGATGATCGGCTGGCGGCTTTGCTGGAACGGGCCGTGCAGGACGAGCGCCTGTTCGCGATCGCGGCCTGCGACGCGGACGGCCGGCTGCTGCACGCCACGCGGGCCTTCCCGTCCGGGCTCAGCTGTGCGCGCAGCCTGGCCATCGCCCACCGCGCCGACCCGCGGCTGAAGCTGGCCGGCGGCGCCGTGCATGTCGGCGTGCACCACGTGACCGGGCAGGCGCCGGCGCACGAGGCCGGGGCGGCCTCCATGCCCTGGCCGGGTGAGGAGGGGCCGTGGCCCGCGCTGAATCCGGCGCCGGTCGGGCGGCTGGTGCTGCTGCACGACATGAGCTTCATCGAGAAGCGCAGCCAGGATACACGGCGCTACCTGCTTGGCTTCATGGCCAGCCTGGGCTTCGTGATTGCGCTGATCACGGTGATCGTGGCCCAGCTGAGCTGGCGCGGCTGGGTCAAGGGCGTGCGCGCCATCATGCGCGGAGAGGGGCTGGTCAGCCCCTTGCTGCCGCCGCCCGAACTGGCGCCCTTTGTCGAAGACCTTCGCAGCAGCCTGCGCGACCTCGAGGACGAGTACCGGCGCATGCAGGGCCCCGCGGTCGAGTGGAATGGCGAGCGGCTGCGGCAGCTGCTGCAGACCCAGCTGCGCGGCGACCAGGTCATCGTGGTCTCCAATCGCGAGCCCTACATCCACGAGCATGGCCCGGACGGCATCGTCGTGCGGCGTCCTGCCAGCGGCTTGGTGACGGCGATCGAGCCGGTGATGAGGGCCTGTTCGGGCACCTGGATCGCGCATGGCGGCGGCAGCGCGGATCGCGAGGTCGTGGACCGGTTCGACCGTGTCGCCGTGCCCCCAGGGCAGCAGGACTACCAGCTGCGCCGCATCTGGATGACGCCCGAGGAAGAGCAGGGCTACTACTACGGTTTCGCGAACGAGGGCCTGTGGCCGCTCTGCCACGTGGCTCATGTGCGGCCGGTCTTCCGGGAATCGGACTGGGCCGCCTACCAGCGCATCAACCAAAGGTTCGCCGATGCCGTCGTCGCGGAAGCGCGCAGCGACGACCCGGTGGTTCTGGTGCAGGACTACCACTTCGCGCTGCTGCCCGCGATGATCCGCGAGCGGCTGCCTCAAGCCACGGTGTTGACCTTTTGGCACATCCCCTGGCCGAACCCCGAGTCCTTCGGCATCTGCCCCTGGAACAAGGAGATCCTGCAGGGCATGCTGGGCAGCACCATCCTGGGCTTCCACACGCGCTTCCACTGCAAGAACTTCATGGAAACGGTGGACCGCTTCCTGGAGGCGCGCATCGAGGCCGAATACTCCACCATCAGCTTCCATGACAAGGAGACGCTGGTGGAGAGCTACCCCATCTCCATCGAATGGCCCGATGCGCAGCGGGTCGCGCGCTGGCCGCCGGTGGCGGAGTGCCGGCGGCGCGTCGTCGAACGGCTGGGATTGCCGGCGGACCTGTGCCTGGCCGTGGGTGTGGACCGCTTCGACTACACCAAGGGCATCCTGGAGCGGCTCAACGCAGTCGAGCGCCTGCTGGAGAAGGCGCCGCAGTGGATCGGGCGCTTCGTCTTCGTCCAGGTGGCGGCGCCCACGCGCACCGCGTTGGACGAGTACCGGCACTTCCAGCAGCATGTGGAACGCGTCGCCGAGCGCATCAACCGGCGCTTCGGCCGCGAGGGCTACCAGCCCGTGCACCTGCTGGCCCATCACCACGAGCCGGACGCCGTCAATGAACTGTTCCGCGCGGCCGACATCGGCATCGTCACCAGCCTGCACGACGGCATGAATCTCGTCTGCAAGGAGTTCGTGGCGGCACGGGATGACCAGCAAGGCGTGCTGGTGCTCAGCCGCTTCGCCGGCGCGGCGCGCGAGATGACGGAGGCCTTGATCGTCAATCCCTACCATGTCGAGGAAACGGCGGATGCCTTGCTGCGGGCCGCCGTCATGCCGCCTGCCGAGCAGCGCGAGCGCATGGTCAGCCTGCGCAGCACGGTGCGTGAGTTCAATGTCTTCCGCTGGGCGGCGCGCATGCTGGCGGATGCCGGACGCTGGCGCCTGCGTGCGCGGGTGGAGGCGCGAGTGCGGCGCCTGGGTGAAGCCTGATGAATGCCTAATTCAGAAAACGATCGTCTTGATGCGCGTGCCGGTGCGATGAAGCGACACATCTTCAGTGCCCAGGGGCAGCAGCAGCTGGTCCTCACCCTGCGCGCGAGGCCGCTGCTGGCCTTTGATTTCGACGGCACCCTGGCCCCCATCGTGGCCAAGCCGGACCTGGCACGCATGCCGGTCGGCGTTGCGCATCGCTTGAGGCTGCTGGCCGAACGGCTGCCGGTGGCCATCGTGACCGGGCGGGAGATCGCCGATGTGCGGCAGCGGCTGGGCTTTTCGCCACAGTACGTCGTGGGCAGCCATGGCGCCGAGAGCGAGCTGGCCGGCCACTCGCCGGTCTGGCTTCCAGCACTGGAAGCGGCGCGGGAGTGGCTGGCGCCGTACCGCGCCGAGCTCGAAGCGCTGGGTGTGCAGATTGAAGACAAGCGCAAGTCCATCGCACTGCATTTCCGCTTGGCGCGCGACCGCGAGCTGGCCCGCCGGACCCTGGAGGCGCTGCTGAGCCATGCCGGGCCTGCCTTGCACGTGTTTGGCGGCAAGCTGGTCTACAACATCGTGGCGGCGAGGGCGCCCGACAAGGCCGACGCCATCTTCGCCGTGCTGGAACAGGCGGGCGCAGCCAGCGCTGTTTTCATCGGTGATGACGTCAACGATGAGCCCGTCTTCGAGCGCGCCCCCGAGCACTGGCTCACCATCAAGGTTGGGCGCTATGCCTGTGAGTCCAAGGCCCGCTATTACCTGGACAGCACCCGTGAGGTGGCGATGCTGCAGGATCGCATGCTGGCGGCGCTCGGCGGGGCAGGGGAATCGCCGCCCTAGTCGACAAGGCGGTCCGCCCAACCTTTGCGCCAGGTCAGAACGCCGGTGTCGACAAGCCGGCAGGATGCGACCCACTAGATGTAGTGCTCAAGGCGTCATTCGTCACTACATCTAGCGTTATGCGCCAGCTGCGGACTGCACGAACCCTGCGGCCGCCGGCGCTTTGGCGTCGTTCCCTGAATCCCTGGGGCTGGACGCATGGATCAGGAGTCCTGCATGAGTCATTTGCTAGAAGTGTCCGGCGCCGCCTTGGCTGCCGTCTTGCCGTCCATGGTGCTGAAGCGCGATGGCAGTCGTGTCGCCTTTGACACGGAGAAGATCGTGTCGGCCTTGAGCCGCGCAGGCGCGGCCACCGGCGAGCTGGACGAGGCGCTCGCGCGTCAGCTGGTGCAGGCGCGGGTGCTGCCGGGGCTGGCTGCCGATCCCGGCGTGGAGCAGATCCAGGACGCCGTGGAGGCGGCGCTGTTTGGCGCGGGGCTGCGCCGCACCCTGCGCGCCTACGCCGTCTACCGCGAGCAGCACCGCAGCCTGCGCAAGGCGCGGCAGACGCTGGTCGACGTGCAGTCCACCATGGACGAGTACCTCGGCCAGCAGGACTGGCGCATCAAGGCCAATGCCAACCAGGGCTGGAGTCTGGGTGGGCTGATCCTGAACGTGTCCGGCAAGGTCGTGGCCAACTACTGGCTGGACCAGGTGTACCCGCCGGCCATCGGGCAGGCCCACCGGGACGCGGATCTGCACATCCATGACCTGGACATGCTCAGCGGCTACTGCGCCGGCTGGTCCCTGCGCACCCTGCTCAACGAGGGCCTCAATGGCGTGCCCGGCAAGGTCGAGGCCGGTCCCGCGCAGCACCTGGGTAGCGCCATCGGGCAGATCGTCAACTTCCTCGGCACCCTGCAGAACGAGTGGGCCGGCGCGCAGGCCTTCTCCAGTTTCGACACCTACCTGGCGCCCTATGTGCGCAAGGACGGGCTGGGCTACGCACAGGTGCGCCAGGCCATGCAGGAGCTGATTTACAACCTCAACGTGCCTTCGCGCTGGGGCACGCAGACGCCCTTCACCAATCTGACCTTCGACTGGGTCTGCCCGCAGGACCTGCGCGAGCAGGCGCCCATGATCGGTGGGCGCGAGATGCCGTTCCGCTACGGCGATCTGCAGGCCGAGATGGACCTGATCAACCGCGCCTACATCGACGTGATGATGGCCGGCGATGCCAAGGGCCGCGCCTTCACCTTTCCCATCCCGACCTACAACATCACGCCCGACTTCGACTGGGACAGCCCCAACGCCCAGGCCCTGTTCGAGATGACGGCCCGCTACGGCCTGCCTTACTTCCAGAATTTCCTGAACTCCGAATTGCAGCCGAACATGGTGCGCTCCATGTGCTGCCGTCTGCAGCTGGACCTGCGCGAGCTGCTCAAGCGCGGCAACGGCCTCTTCGGATCGGCGGAGCAGACCGGCTCGCTGGGCGTGGTCACTGTCAACTGTGCGCGGCTGGGCCATGTCCATGCGGCCGACGAGGCCGGCCTGCTGCGCGCGCTGGACCGCCTGCTGGAGCTTGGCCGCGACAGCCTGGAGATCAAGCGCAAGCTCATCCAGCGCCTGATGGACGAGGGCCTGTTCCCCTACACGCGCCGTTACCTCGGCACCTTGCGCAACCACTTCTCGACCCTGGGGGTGAACGGCATCAACGAGATGATCCGCAACTTCAGCGCCGACCGCGAGGACATCACCACGCCGGCCGGCCACGCGCTGGCGCTGCGCCTGCTGGACCATGTGCGGGCCCGCATGGTCGAGTTCCAGGAACAGACGGGGCATCTCTACAACCTGGAGGCCACGCCCGCCGAGGGCACGACCTACCGCTTTGCCAAGGAAGACCGCAAGCGCTTTCCCGGCATCCTGCAAGCCGGAACGGCCGAGCAGCCCTACTACACCAACAGCTCCCAGCTGCCGGTGGGCTTCACCGACGATCCCTTCGAGGCCCTGGAGCGCCAGGACGAGCTGCAGCGCAAGTACACCGGCGGCACGGTACTGCACCTCTACATGAACGAGGCGCTGTCCAGCAGCGCGGCCTGCCGCGAGCTGGTGCGGCGTTCGCTGTCTCGCTTCCGGCTGCCCTACATCACGGTCACGCCGACCTTCTCGATCTGCCCGACCCACGGCTACCTCAGCGGCCACCATGAGTTCTGCCCGCGCTGCGACGAGGAACTGCTGGCCCGCAAGCGCCATCAGGCGGCGGCCTGCTGCGCCTGAAGCGCGCATTGCCAGCCGCCCCTAAGTTTTCCCAACCCGCAAGGAGACTTCCGATGCAAGCAATGTCCCGCGAATCCGCTGTTCCTCACACCCCTGTCCTGCGAGACGACGAGCGCCAGCGCTGCGAGGTCTGGACGCGCGTGATGGGCTACCACCGCCCGGTCAGCGCCTTCAATGTCGGCAAGCAGGGCGAGTTCCACGAGCGCCTGCATTTCCAGGAAGTGCGCGCCGCGCTCGACTGAGCCCCGCATGCAAGACCTGACCCTGGGCGGCGTGTGCCGCTTCAGCACCGTGGACTGGCCCGGGCGTCTGTGCGCCGTGCTTTTCGTGCAAGGCTGCCCCTGGCGCTGCGGCTACTGCCACAACCCAGGGCTGCAGCCGCGCAAGTCGACGAGCTTGGACTGGGGCGAAGTGCTGGCCTGGCTGCCGAGCCGGCGCGGCTTGCTGGACGGCGTCGTGTTCAGCGGCGGCGAGCCGCTGCTGGACGCCGCCCTGCCTGAGGCCGTGAAGCAGGTCCGGTCCCTGGGTTTCGCGACGGGCCTGCACACGGCAGGCATCTATCCGGACCGGCTGCAAGGCCTGCTGCCCTGGCTGGACTGGGTCGGCCTGGACATCAAGGCCGCGTTGGACGAAGCCGGCAGCTACGCCGGCCTCACCGGGGTCCACGCGGCCTGGGTCGATGCCAGCCGGAGTCTGGATCTGGTGCTGGAGGCGCACCGGTCCCGCGCGCTGGCCTACGAATGCCGCACCACCTGGCATCCCGAGTGCTTGGGGGCGGCGGAGCTCCTGCGCCTGGCCCGGCAGCTGCGCTCGCGCGAGGTGCGGCACTGGGTGCTGCAGGAGGCCCGGCCCACGGCGCAATGGCACCCTCGTCAGGAAGGGCTGGACCGAGAGGGCAGGGCGCGGCTGGTGGAGGGGCTGCGCGAGGTCGTGCCGCAGCTGCAGCTCCGGACGGCGGTTTGAGGCCTTTGCGCCGCGGGCCACGAGCCGCTCCTCGCGAGCCCGGCTTCGCAGGCTGCTTGCCATCCCTGAGTTTTCCATGGCAAGATAGTAATCAATTACTAGCTACATAGGCAGACCCATGCCCCCACGTCCAGCCAGCGGCGCCATCCTGCCCGCGGAAGAACGGCGCGAACTCACGGTCGAGACCGTGATCGACCTCGCCGCCGAACAGAATCCGAATGACATCACGACGGCTGCCATTGCCCAGCGCATGGGCGTGACGCAGGGCGCGCTGTTCCGGCACTTCCCCAGCAAGGACGCCATCCTGCAGGCCGTGGTCCAGTGGGTGGCGGATCGCCTGCTGGTGCGGGTGGACGAGGCGATGGCCGCGGCGCCGCATCCGGCGGCGGCGCTGGAGGCCGCGTTCCTGGCGCACGTGGGCTTCGTGATGCAGCATCCGGGCGCACCGCGCCTGTTGTTCGGCGAGCTGCAGCGCAAGGCGGACAGCGCCCCCAAGGGACTGGTGACGGCCTTGCTGAAGGGCTACCGCCAGCGCCTGATCGCGGTGATGGCCGAGGGTCAGTCGCAGGGGCTGTTCGACCCCGAGCTGGATCGGGAGGCTGCGGCCACCTTCTTCATCGGCTGCATCCAGGGACTGGTGATGCAGTCCCTGATGACCGGGCAGGTGAAGACGCTGCGCAAGCAGGCGCAAAGCGTCTTTCCGATCTTTCTGCGCGGCCTGCAGCCGCGTCAATCCTGATGATCCGGCCCTTGGTGATCCGGCGCGGCCTTTGGGCGCTCCTGGTCATGGCAACCGGGCTGCTTGCCTGCGCCGCTCCCGAGACAGCGCCGCCCGCCATTGGCGTCACTCAGCCCGCGCGCTGGCAGGAGGCCTCCGAGGCGGAGAACGTCGGGCCGGTGCTGCCCGATCCCTGGTGGCAGGCGCTGCAGGATCCGGTGCTGGACCGCCTGATGCCGCTGGCTCGCTTCACCTCGGTGGAGCAGGCGCTGGCTCGCGTGGACGAGGCGCGTGCGCAGCTCGGCCAGCAGCAGGCTGCCGCGCAGCCGCAGCTGCACGGCGCGTTGAGCGCCCAGCGCGGGACGGAACAAAACGGTGGCCTGCAGCTCGTCAGCCGCGCCGGGCCCTCCGCGCAGCTCGGTTGGGAGCTGGACCTGTGGGGGCGGTTGGCGCAAGGGCGCAAGGCCGCCGAGCAGCGCGGCGTCCAGCGCGAAGCCGATACGGCGCTCGCGCAGCTGATGGCCCAGGCGCAACTGGTCGAGCTGGTGCAGCAGGAGCGCGCCTGCCGCCGCAGCTTGGGACTGCTGCAGGCGGATGAGCGCTCCTGGTCGCAGGCATTGCGCCTGCAGCATGAGCGGCTGCGCCTTGGCGCCCTGTCTGAGCAAGGTCTGGCACGCCAGGAAGGCCAGGCGGCGCTGCTGCGTTTCCAGCTTGCCGGCACTCAAGGGCAGTGCCGCAGCCTGCGCCAGGCTTTGCGGGCGCTCGCTGGCGTGGCGAACGAGATGCTGGACGAAACCCTCGCGCTGGAGTCGGCGCAATGGCAGCGTCCGCCGGCGCTACAGCTGCAGCAGCCAGCCGCGCTGCTGATGCGGCATCCGCAGGTGCGGTCGGCCAGTGCCGCGGCGGACGCTGCTGCGCTGGACGTGGGGGCCGCAAGGGCGGCACGCCTGCCCAGCCTGAACCTCGCTGCCTTGCTGGCGCATCAATGGCTGCGCGTGCTGGGGCAGGGCAGCGAGCAGCAACCCTGGTCGGGCAGCGTCTCGCTGGCCGGGGCGCTGTGGGATGGCGGGGCCGGCAGCGCCCGGGTCGACGCCGCACGGGCCCGCCTGCGTCTGGCGCTGGCCGGGCTGGATCAGGCCCTCCGGCAGAGCGTGCGCGAGGTCGAGTCCGCCCTGGCTCAGCAGGCCGCCGCACAGCAGCAGTGGCAGGCCGCGCAGCAGCGCGTTCTCGCTGGAGAGCAGAGCTGGCGTGCGGCGCAGTCGGCGGCTGCGGCCGGCCGCATGAACGTGATCGAGTTCGAGGAGGCTGCGCGCCAGCAGCGAGCACTTGAACTCGCCGCGGTGGCCGCGCAACGCGACCTGGACCTGGCCTGGACCGGCGTGATCAAGGCTGCCGGCCTGGCCCCTTTGCATTTCGAGAGCCAGCCATGACATTTCAATCCCTTTGCGGGCGGGGGCTAGGGCTTGCCCTGAGCCTGGCTGCCGGCCCTGCACTGGCGGCCCCGCAAGCCAGTCCCGTCACCACAGCCGAGGTCCGGGCCATCGCATGGGCCGATCAGGTGACTGCGCAGGGCAGCATCGCCGCCTGGCAGGAAGCCGCGGTGGCCAGCCGTGTGCCGGGCGTGGCGGTGGTCGAGATCCATGCCGCCGTCGGCGACCGCGTCAAGCGCGGCGCCTTGCTGGCGCGGCTGGACGACCGGATGCTGCAGGCCGATCTGCAGCGCGCCGAAGCCGAGCGCGACCGCGCCCGCGTCGCCTGGCTGCAAGCCGATGCCGAGGCCACGCGCAGCCAGGCCCTGCGCGGCGGTGGCTCGGTCAGCGAGCAGGAGTTGCTGGCCGCGAACACCGCACGCGAGCTGGCCCGCGCGCAGCTGCAGGCGGCCGAGGCCGGCTGCAAGGCCCTGCGCATCAAGCTGGACGACACCCGGCTGCTGGCGCCGGACGACGGCCTGGTCGTCGCTCGCCACGCGATGCTGGGCCAGGTGCCTGCGCAAGGCACCGAGCTGTTCCGCCTGATTCGACAGGAGCGGCTGGAATGGCGGGCCGAGCTGCCGCCGGAGCAATTCAGCCGGCTGCGCCTTGGCGCGGTGGTGCAGCTGCAACTGCCCGATGGCCAGGTCGCGCGTGGCAGCTTGCGCCAGCTCGCGGGTGCGCTGGACGCAGGCAGCCGCCTGGGCATGGCTTACGTCGACTTGCTGCCAGGGCACAGTGCCAAGGCCGGCATGATGGCCGGCGGCCGCTTCGAGCTGGCGCCGCGCGCCGGTCTGGCCGTGCCGGCCGAGGCCGTGCAGGTGCGCGACGGGCGCGCCGTGGTCTACCGCGTGGTGCAGGGCAAGGTGCAGCAGCTGACGGTGCAGACCGGGCGCCGAGAAGGCGGCGTGCTGGAAGTGCAGGGCGCCTTGAAGGCTGGCGAGCAGGTGGTGGTGCAAGGGGCGGGCTTTCTTCGCGATGGCGAGGCCGTGCGTCCCGCCCAGATCCTGAGCAAGGCGCAGCCATGAATCTCGCCACCTGGTCCATTCGCAATCCGATCCCGTCCATCCTCCTGTTCGTCCTGCTGACCCTGGCGGGCATGGCGGGCTTCCAGCGCCTGGGCATCCAGGATCTGCCCGATCTGGACCTGCCCACCGTGAAGCTGGAGCTGCGCCAGCCGGGCGCCGCACCCGCGCAACTGGAAACAGACGTCGCGCGCAAGGTCGAGAACAGCCTGGCCAGCCTGCGCAGCCTGCGGCACTTGCGGACCCAGGTCACCGACGGCGACGTCACCATGACCGCCACTTTTGCGCTGGAGCGCAACCTCAACGAGGCGCTGACTGACGTCAAGGACGCGGTGGACCGCATCCGCACCGACTTGCCTGCCGACATGGAGGCCCCGCGCATCAGCAAGGTCACCGTCGGGCCTGGCGGGGCGATGCTGAGCTACGCCGTGGCCAGCAGCAGTCGCGATGAAGAATCGCTGTCATGGTGGGTGGACGACGAGCTGGCCAAGGCCGTGCAGTCGGTGCCCGGCGTGGCCGACTTCGTGCGCCTGGGCGGCGTGAAGCGCGAGGTGCTGGTGACCCTGGATCCGGTGCGCTTGGCGGGCCTGGGGGCAACGGCCGCCGAGGTCTCGCGAGCACTGGCGCGCGTCCAGCGGGAGGCTTCGGGCGGCCGGGGCCAACTGGGCGATGCCGAACAGGGGGTGCGTACGCTGGCCACCGTGCAGCGCGCTGCCGAGCTGGCCGGCTTCCCCATCGTGCTGGCCGATGGCAGGCGCATCCGGCTGGACCAGGTGGCCACGGTGACGGACGGCGCCGCCGAGCGCAGCCAGGCCGCCACGCTGGACGGCAAGCCGGCGCTCGGCTTCCAGGTCTGGCGCACCAAGGGCTTCGACGAGATCCGGGTGGCGGCGGCGTTGGAGAAGGCCCTGGACGAACTCCAGCAGCGCCATCCCGACGTGACGCTGCTGCGTGTCAACAGCACCGTGGCGCACACGCATGAGCAGTACGAAGGCTCGATGCACATGCTGTTCGAAGGCGCCGTGCTGGCCGTGCTGGTGATCTGGCTCTTCCTGCGCGACTGGCGGGCCACCGTCATCGGCGCTACGGCGCTGCCGCTGTCCATCATCCCGGCCTTCGCCTACATGCACTGGGCGGGCTATACGCTCAACACCATCACGCTGCTGGCATTGGCGGTGGTGGTGGGCATCCTGGTGGACGACGCCATCGTCGAAGTCGAGAACATCGCGCGGCATATGCAGGGCGGCAAGTCGGCGCGTTCGGCCACCGAGGATGCCGTCAACGAGATCGCACTCGCGGTGGCCGCGACCACGGCCACGTTGATCGTGGTCTTCCTGCCCACTGCCTTCATGGGCGGTGTGCCTGGCCTCGTGTTCACGCAGTTCGGCTGGACCATCGTGGTCGCGGTGGCGCTGTCCTTTGGCGTGGCCCGCGTCATCACGCCGATGATGGCAGTGTGGCTGGTCAAGCCAGGCCATGGGCATGCGCAGGATGACGGCCCCACGATGCGCATCTACCTGCGGCTGGCGGCCTGGTGCCTGAAGCATCGGGGCGCGACGGCCCTGCTGGCGCTGGGCGTGTTCGCGGCTTCGGCGGCGCTGCTGCCCTTGCTGCCCACCGGCTTCATTCCGCCGGCCGATCGCGGCAGCACCACGATCACGATGGAGCTGCCGCCCGGCGCCAGCCTGCAGCAGACGATGGCCCGGGCCGAGTCGGCGCGCCAGGCCGTTGTGGACGTCAGGGGCGTGCAGCGTGTGTTCATCCATGCAGGCGGCCAACCCGAGCCGGGCGAGGTGCGACGCGCCAGCCTGGTGGTGGTGCTGGCCGAACGCGGCGACAGGCCGAGGCAGATCGAGGTCGAGCGACAGATGCGCGAGCGGCTGGCCGAAGTTCCCGGCGCGCGCTTCACGCTCTCCAGCGGCAGCTCGGGCGAAAAGCTGGAACTGGTGCTGTCGAGCACCGACAGCGCGGCCCTGGCGGCCACGGCACGGCAGCTGGAGCAGGAACTGCGCGCGCTGCCGCAGTTGCACAACGTCAGTTCGAGCGCGGCCAACGAGCGGCTGGACGTGGTGGTGCGGCCCGACCTGGAGCGCGCCACCGAGCGCGGTGTCAGCACGGCGGCCATCGCCGACACCCTGCGCGTGGCACTCAGCGGAGACCGCAGCTCGGCGCTGCCCAAGCTCAAGCTGGAGGACCGGCAGCTCGACGTGCGCGTGCAGATGAGCGCGTCGCTTCGGCACGATCTTCAACAGCTGGGTGCCTTGCAGGTGCCAGCGCGCGGCGGGCTGCTGCCGCTGTCCAGCGTGGCCCATGTGGGGCTGGAGGCGGGCCCCTCGCAGATCGACCGCTTCGACCGTGAGCGCCAGGTCACCCTCACCGCCGACCTGGCGGGCGCCGCCCTGGGCGATGCGCTCAAGACCGCCAAGCGGCAGAACGCCTTGCTGCAGCGCCCGTCGCACGTGCGTCTGCTGGAGTCCGGTGATGCCGAGAACCAGGCCGAGCTGTTTGCCGGCATGAAGGGCGCGATGATCGCGGGCGTCCTGCTCGTCTATGCGGTGCTGGTGCTGCTCTTCAAGGACTGGTTCCAGCCGCTGACCATTCTGTCGGCGGTGCCCTTGTCCGTAGGTGGGGCCTTTGGCGCGCTGCTCCTCACCGGCGGCCAGCTCAACCTGCCCTCGCTGATCGGGCTGGTGATGCTGATGGGCATCGTCACCAAGAACTCCATCCTGGTGGTGGATTTCGCGATCGACGCGCAGCGCCAGGGGCTGTCTCGCTGGGAGGCACTGCTGGACGCCTGCCGCAAGCGGGCGCAGCCCATCACCATGACCTCGGTGGCCATGGCGGCCGGTCTGACGCCGCTGGCCCTGGGCTTTGGCGCCGACGCGAGCTTCCGCCAGCCGATGGCGATCACCGTGATCGGCGGGCTGTTGACCTCCACGGCCATGAGCCTGCTGGTCGTGCCCGTCACCTTCAGCTACGTGGCCGACCTGGAAGCCTGGCTCAAGCGCCGGCGCGGCCGGGGGGCGCCCCATCCTCAAACGGAGATTTCATGAAAGCTTTTCTGATCCTTGCCCTGCTGGCCTCCGGTGCCGCCCAGGCCGCCGACAACAGCCCGAACCTGCGCACCATCATGCAGGACCTGAGCCAGCAGATGCAAAAGGGCGCGGACGCCATCTCACGCGAAGACTGGGCGGCCCTGGCCCTGATCGCCCCGCGGATCGCGGAGCACCCCGCGCCGGCCGTGACGGAGAAGGTGCGCATCCTGACCGCACTGGGCAGCGATGCCACCCGATTCCGCGAACTGGACCACCAGACCCACCGCGCTGCCGAGGAGATGGCCGAGGCGGCCAGGAAGGGCGACGGGATGGCCGTGATCGCTGCCTATGCCCGGGTGCAGACGAGCTGCATGGCCTGCCATCAAGGCTTTCGCGCGCGAGTGCGGGCGGCGCTGGGGGCGCCTTGACCCCTAAGAAAACGGCCCCTCACGGGGCCATGGAACTTTGGGCGTGCAGTTGGGGTGCGCAGTTGGGGCGGTTGGTTGCAGCCAATTTCGCCCATCAATCATGCAAGTCGGTGGTGGAGAGGAGGAGGATCGAACTCCCGACCTTCGCATTGCGAACGCGACGCTCTCCCAGCTGAGCTACCCCCCCACGCCGAAAAAAGTATAGCCAGACTTGGTGGCCAGATCGAGTCGGTGTTTGAACTGAGCGAAACTTTGGGCTTCGCCACGCAACCTGGGCCGGGTGCCCAGCAACAGTCATGACGGAACACAGCGCCGAATGGTTCGAGTCACAGTACAACAACCGGCGCCGGGTTCCGGACTCTGCCTTGATCATGCAGCGCTGGGCCGAGGCCTCGGCACTGGTTCGTGTACAGGCGCGCTGCGCACTGGACCTGCCTTACGGAGAGGGGCCCCGCGAGCGGCTGGACGTCTTCAGTGACAGCCTGGCCAAGGCACCCGTGCTGGTCTTCATCCATGGCGGCTACTGGCGGGCCTTGGGCAAGGACGATCTCTCCTTCATCGCGCCAAGCTTCACCAGCGAGGGCGCGGTGGTGGTCATCCCCGGCTATGACTTGTGCCCGGCAGTGAGCATGGAACGCATCCCCCTGCAGCTGGCTGAGGCACTGGCCTGGGTGTGGCGGCACATTGCCGACTATGGCGGCGATCCCAACCAGATCGTCCTGGCGGGACATTCCGCCGGTGGCCATTTGGCGGCCTTGCTGAGTTGCTTCGACTGGAAGAGCCTGGCACCGGACCTGCCCCGCCAGCTCGTCAAAGGAGCGCTGTCCATCTCCGGCCTCCACGATTTGGCGCCGCTGGTGCACACGCCGTTTCTGCAGGCGGACCTGCGCCTGGACGAAGAGGGCGCGCGGCGGCTCAGCCCGGTCCATCGCGCCCCGCCTGACTCCCCGCTCTACGCCGTGGTGGGCGGCGCTGAGACCGAGGAATTCAAACGGCAGTGCCGGCTGATCCAGCAGGCCTGGGGGATGCAGGCCGTTCCGCGAGCCGAGGAGGCGCCCGGCTACAACCATTTCGACGTGCTGTACGACCTGGTCGCACCGGACGCGCTCACCCACGCCATGGCCCGCAAGCTGCTGGGGCTGCGCTGGTACAGCCCCTTGCTGTGAGACGGTCGAGCTATCAGCCGGTCGCTCGGTCGCCTTGGCTCTCGCGCTTGCCGGCTGCCGGGTCGCGGTCCAGCTGAGAGCGGCCTTGGCGTCGTGATATGCATTGGCCGCCGACAAGCAGCAAGGCCAGCAAGACCAAGGCGATGGACGCCGGTTCCGGCACCGGGGCGATGAATACCGACGGGTCGAGATCCA
Source organism: Burkholderiaceae bacterium (assembly GCA_041913905.1). Taxonomy (GTDB): domain Bacteria; phylum Pseudomonadota; class Gammaproteobacteria; order Burkholderiales; family Burkholderiaceae_C; genus Roseateles_B. Next base: position 54,140 of record JAYSEK010000035.1, read on the forward strand.
TCGAGTCCGTCTGTCTTGTGTTCCACACCGACCAGTCATACCACTTCACGTGGTAGATCCTGGAGTGCGGTGCGCCGTCATCGTGAAATTCAGCGAAGGCGGGTGGATTGCCCAGAGGCCCGCGAGTCGAGACATAGGCGCGGCTGTTGGTGAAGCCCGCGGGGTCGATCCACATCGAGAAGAAGTGATCCAGGGGCCAGTCGGCCAGCGACCACACCTTGGTCTGGGACTCCACCTCCAGATGGAAGTCCAGCAGCGGCGTGCGCCAGGGCGTGCTGGCCAGCACCGCCGGCCGGCCGGCATCATCGAAGGTGAACGATTCGAGATAGTGCTTTCCCGTCAGGCTGCCGGTGTCGAAGACGCCACTGACGGTGTAGCGAACCGGGTTGGCCACGGCGGGCTGGGCCAGGCTCAGCGCCAGCCCTGCCGACAACAAGCTTGCTGGCAGGATCGCGCGGATCAGTCGGCGCCAATGCTGCGACGGGTTGAAGGTTCCGCGAAGCCGGCGGAAAGCGGCGTCTGGGTGGTGCATGGTTTGGCCTTCACTTGAGGAGCGGTGATGCCCCAGCGCCGGTCCTGCGCTGTCCGAGCCGTGGACGGCAGCAGCGCCATGAGCCGCCTCATGGCAAGGCTGCTCGTCGGCCTGAGGCGCGAGATGTGCCACTGGTACGGGATCCCTCGCGAACGAATCCGTTTTCTGAACTGCTTGCTGAAGTCCGGCGCGTCCCTGCTTGGTGCTGGTGCGCGCTGCGGGGGCGCTGCAGCGGCTCAGGCAATGGATGTGCCTGCTGCTGGGGCGGGCAGTGCCTTGGCGGTGCGTGCTTCAGTGTGTGACTCAGCTTGAGGGCCGCGCGTCGCCTTGGGCATGCCATCACGGCGGGCCATGGAGACGGTGAAGAATCTGCAGTTCGTGCGGCAGGAATTGCTGCAAGTCGATGCAAGAGGGTTTCCGCCAGCTCCTGGAAATGCAGGCCGCAAGCGGCTTGAATCAGAGGCGCTGCCTCACACCGCCATGTAGCGGCCCGGTCTGTGGTTGATGGCCAGCGCAGCGTTCATCGCTGCCATGCCCACCAGCGAATAGCCAATGCGCTCCGGGCTCACAACGGCCAGCGATGACAGGAGGATGCTGGCATCCAGCAAGGCCTGCATGTAGCCGGCGCGCCAGCCGCGGCTGTCCTGCAGATAGAGCACCAGGATGTTGAGACCGCCCAGACTGGCGCGGTGCCGGAACAGGATCAGCATGCCCGCGCCAATCATCAGCCCGCCCGCGATGGCGGCGAACCAGGTGTTGATCTGCGAGAACTGCACCAGCCGCGGCAGCGCCTCCGACAGCGTGGACATCAGCGTCACGGCCGCGATGGTCTTGAGCGTGAAGGGCAGGCCCATGCGCCGGTAGGCCAGCCAGTAGAAGGGCAGGTTGATGCAGAAGAACAGCAGGCCGAATGGCCAGCCGCCGGCATAGTGGACCAGGAAGGCGATACCCACCGTGCCGCCGGTCAACATGCCTACCTGCTTGAACAGCGCGACGCCCAGGGCGACGAAGAGCGTGCCCGTCAGCAGGGCCTGCGCGTCTTCGAAGAGCGTGTGCCGGAAACTCTTGGTGCTGATGACGCCCATGCGGTCCTCATTCGCCGATGCCGGCCAGGAAGAACTTGATCAAGCCTTTGGCTGCGAAGCCCACCAGGCCGAAGCCAAGTCCGAGCAGCAGGATGAAGGTGCCAAACCTGCCTGCTTTTGACTCGCGTGCCAGCTGCAGGATGATGAAGACCATGTAAAGCATGAAGGCCGTGACCCCCACGCTGAGCCCGAACTGGGCGATCTGCTCCTCGGTATAGCCAAACATCTCTTTCAGTCGTTGCGGGTCAGGCCCGAGGTATCGACCAGGTCGCGATAGGCATGCCAGCTGGCGTGTCCGAGCCAGGGCAGCACCACGACAAAACCCAGCATCACGGTCGCCATGCCCAGCAGGGTCAGGCTCATGATCAACAGGGCCCACAAAGCCACCGGCGCCGGGTACTCCATCACCACGCGCCAACTCGTGAACACCGCGCCAAGGACGCCGATCTGCCGGTCCAGCAGCAGCGGGACGCCGATCACGGTGGACGCGAAAACGGGCGCTGCGAGCAGGGCGCCCAAGGCCAGCCAGATCTCGAACAGGTGGCTCTGCTCGTTGAGCACCACATGCCGCAGGAAGTCCAGGGGCTTGTGAATCGGAACGCCCGCAAAGCCGGTGATCAGCGCCGCCGAGCTCATCACCCAGCCGGTGCCGGCAAGGGCCAGCAGCGCGCCGAACAGCACCAGGCGGCCGTCGCGCGGGCGCCAGGCATTCAGTACCGTGCGCAGGCCCGGCGAGCGACCCTGCTCCAGTTCGCGGCTGATCGCATACAGGCCGGTGGCCAGGATGGGGGCCACCAGCAGAAAGCCGCTGAAAGCGCCTGCCAGCAACCAGAAGCGTTCGCGGGCGAGCAGGAAGAGGACGGCGCCCAGCAGGGCCAGCACCAGACCGTGAAGCAGCGAGGGGCCGGGGCAGCGCGTCAAGTCCACCCAGCCGCGGGCCAGCCAGCCCAGGGGCCGCAACGGCGGCACGGGCTTGACGCCGAAGCGTCGCGACTCCTGCAGGGCTTTCTCGGTGTACTTGTTGGGCATCAGGATGTTCATGCTGCCATGCTCGGCCTTGTCGGGTCTTGATGGGCATCAAGACTAACCCTGATGCCCGGCCGGGGCCTGCCCGTCGCAAAGGCAAAGCCGCCCCGGCGGATTGCGGGGGCGGCTTCTGCGGAGGACCTTAGCCTCAGATCAGCGGCACGATGCGGTTCAGCTCGTCATCATCGCCCGGCGTCTTGCGCAGCGGCACCAGTTGGTGATGCAGCGTGGGGTGACCGCCCGGCTGGGTGACCCCGTCGCCCAGCAGATGGCCCGCCGGGCCGGCCAGCACGTCACCCAGGCTGAGCTTGTGCTCGGCGCCCTTGCCCAGTTCGGGCTGTGCCGCCTGTGCATCACCGTGGCTGCCGTCGCCACCACCGGCTTGACCCGCGTCCTTGGCGAACCAGACGTCTGCCATGTCATGGGTCTTGCCGTCGCTGGTCGTGTAGCCGGAGACCAGTCCCAGCAGATTGCCGTTGTTCATCGCCGTGCCGGCCTGCGCGTGCAGGTCCAGCGAGGTGATGCCCAGCTCGGTCAGGGACTTCAGCTCACCTGCATCGGTCTTGCCGTCGTGGTTGCCGTCCACCCAGACCTTGAGCTGGCCGAACTGGGCGTCCGCGGAGGTCAGCTTGCCGTCATGGTTGCCGTCCAGGGCCGCCATGGCCTGATAGCCGTTGGCAGCGCGACCGCCGTCGGCCATCACGGTGCCGTTGCCGAACAACTCCTTGCCGTCGTTGATCTGGCCGTCACCGTTGCGGTCCATCACCAGCAGGCCGTCATTGCCGCCCACCCAGCCCCACTTCTGCACATTGCCCGTGCCGTTGAGGTCGAAGTTGACCCCCTGCGCGGCAGCGGTCGTCGTGACGCCGTTGCCGTCCAGGTCCAGCACGATGGGCGAGGTCAGCCACATGGCGTCCAGCTGCGAGCCGTTCATCGCGTGGATGGCTTCGGTGGTGAAGGCGCCGGCCTGCGTCATGGTCAGCTTGGCGATGTCCTCGGATTCCAGGCCCAGCACCTGTTCCGTGGTCAGGCTTCGAATCTGCTCGGTGGTCAGGCCCGGGACCTGCGAGGTGGTCAGCGCCTTGATGTCATCGCTGGCGAAGTGCGAGAACTGGTCAGTCGTCAATGCATGGATCTGGGCCGTGCTGAAGGCCGCGATCTGGGTCGTGCTCAAAGCGTTGACGTCATCGCTGCTGAAGGTGCCGATCTGGTCGGTGGTCAGTGCCAGCACCTGGGCGGTGCTCAGGGCTGCGATGTGCTCGGTGCCCAGGGCGGAGAACTGCTCGGTCGAGAGCGCGCGCAGTGCCGCCGTGGACAACAGCTTGATGTCGTCGCTGCTGAAGGCCACCATGTCGGCGCTGTCGATGCCCTTCACCTGTGCCGAGGTCAGCAGGCCGATCTGCGTGCTGGTGAACGCATCGATCTGATCCGAGCCGAAGGCCTGCATATCGTCCGACTGCAGCGCACGGAACGCCGCAGTGCTGAGCGCGCGGATGTCGTCGGACGAGAAGGTCACGATCTGCTCGGAGTTCATGGCCGTGACCTGGGCGGCGCTCAGTGCGCCCACCTGCTCGGTGGTCAGGGCCTTGATGTCGGCCGTCTCCCACTTGCTGACTTGGGCCGTCGTCAGCGCCGCGATCTGCACCACGCTCAGCGCTGGCACCTGGTCGCTGGTCAGCGCATTGAGCTGGTCGCTGCTCAGCGCCCGGGCGGCGAAGACGTTCAGTGCACGGATGTCGTCCGTCTGCATCGCCGCGATCATGCCCACGCTGATGCCAGGCACCTGGACCGAGGTCAGGGCCGCCATCTGGGCTGTTCCCATGGCGTTGAAGTCATCCGAACCCATCGCGTTGATCTGCGCCGACGTGAGTGCCGCTACCTGGGCCACCGTCAATGCCGCCACTTCGTCGGAAGTCAGCGCCACGAACTGGTCCGTGGTGAAGGCACGCAGGGCGGAGGTGCTCAGCGCGCGCAGATCATCCGTGGCCAGCGCCGCGATCTGATCGCTGTGCAGGCCTGCGATCTGGGTCGAGGTCAGGCCGCTGTACTGCGCCGTCGTCAGTGCGATCAGCTGGTCGGTGGTCATGGCGCCGAGCTGCGCGCTGCTGAGGCCGCGAATGCCGGCACTGCTGATCGCCATCAGGTCATCGGTGGCCAGCTTCATGAACTGGTCGGTGCCGATGGCCGCGACCTGCGTGGAGGTCATGGCCGCGTACTGGTCGGTCGTGAGGGCCACGAGATCCTCGCTGCCCAGGCCCTTGATCTGCGAGGCCGTCAGCGCATTCACCTGCACCGTCGTGAGCGCGGCGAACTGGTCGGAGCCCAGCGTGCCCAGCACGTCGGTGCTGATGGCGCGCAGCGCCGAGGTGCTGATGGCGCGCAGGTCCGCTGTCTCCATCTTGGTCAGCTGGTCGCTGCCAAAGCCCACGATCTGGCTGCTGGTCAGTGCGGCGGCCTGCGCGGTGGTCAGTGCCACCACCTCGTCCGTCGTCAGCGCTGCGATCTGTGCGGAGTTCAGCCCACGCAGGGCCACGGTGCTGATGGCGGCGAAGTCCTCGGTCTGCAGCGTCTTGAGCTGGTCGGTGCCCAACACCGCGACCTGGTTCGAGCTCAGCACGGCGAACTGGTCGCTGGAGAGCGCATTCAGATCGTCGCTCGCCATGCCCTTGATCTGGGCGGTGGTGAGCGCGGCCACCTGCGCGGTGGTCAGCGCGCCGATCTGGTCGGAGCCCAGGGCGCCGATCTGGTCGGTGCCCAAGGCGCGCAGGGCGCCGGTGCTGATGGCGCGCAGGTCGTCGGTTTCCAGGGCCGCGATCTGGTCGGTGCTCAGCCCCTTGACCTGGGCGCTGGTCAGCGCAGCGGCCTGGGCGGTGGTCAGGGCCTTGATCTCGTCGGTGGAGAAGCCGCCGAACTGGTTGCCCGGCGTCGTTGCGAGGGCCGCGATCTGGGCCGAGGTGAGCGCGATGATCTGGTCGCTGGTCAGCGCAGCGATCTGGTCGCTGGACAGCGCGCGGATGGCGCCGGTGCTGATGGCGCGCAGGTCATCGGTCTCGATCTTGGCGATCTGGTCGCTGTGCAGCCCGGCGACCTGGGCGCTGGTGAGTGCCGCGGCTTGCGCCGTGGTCAGTGCGACGATCTCGTCAGTGGTCAGCGCACCGACCTGGGCGGAGTTCATGCCACGCAGGGCCGCGGTGTTGATGGACGCGAGATCCTCCGTCTGCAGGGTCTTGATCTGGTCGGTGCCCAGGGCGCCGACCTGGGCGCTGGTCAGCACCTTGAACTGGTCGGTGCTCAGGGCGTTGAGGTCGTCGCTGGCCAGGCTCTTGATCTGCGAGGTGGTCAGCGCGGTGACCTGCGCCGTGGTCAGCGAGGCGATCTGGTCGGAGCTCAGCGCGACGAACTGGTCGCTGGTCAGCGCGCGGATGGTGCTGGTGCTGATGGCCCGCAGGTCGTCCGTCTCCAGCTTGACCAGTTGGTCGCTGCTCAGCCCGGCGACCTGGCTGCTGCTGAGGGCGGCCGCCTGGGCGGTGGTCAGGGCCACCACTTCATCGGTGGTCAGCGCTCCGATCTGGGCGGAGTTCATGCCGCGCAGGGCTGCGGTGTTGATGGCGGCGAAGTCCTCGGTCTGCAGGGTCTTGACCTGGTCGGTGCCCAGCGCGCCGACCTGGGCGCTGGTCAGCACCTTGAACTGGTCGGAGCCCAGGGCGTTGAGGTCGTCGCTGCCCATGCCCTTGATCTGGGCGGTGGTGAGCGAAGCCACCTGGGCGGTGGTCAGCGCGCCGATCTGATCCGAGCCCAGCGCACCGATCTGGTCGGTACTCATGGCGCGCAGCGTGGCCGTGCTGATGGCGCGCAGGTCGTCGGTCTCCAGGGCTGCGATCTGCTCGGTGCTGAAGCCCTTGATCTGGCTGCTGGTCAGCGCAGCGGCCTGGGCGGTGGTCAGGGCCTTGATCTCGTCGGTGGAGAAGCCGCCGAACTGGTTGCCGGGCGAGGTCGTGAGGGCCGCGATCTGGGCCGAACTCAGGGCCACGATTTGGTCGGAGCTCAGCGCGGCGATCTGGTCGCTGCTCAGCGAGCGGATGGCGCTGGTGCTGAGGGCGCGCAGGTCGTCGGTCTCGATCTTGGCGATCTGGTCGCTGTGCAGCCCAGCGACCTGGGCGCTGGTGAGCGCCGCGGCCTGGGCGGTGGTCAGGGCCACCACTTCATCGGTGGTCAGGGCGCCGACCTGAGCGGAGTTCATGCCGCGCAGGGCTGCGGTGTTGATGGCGGCGAAGTCCTCGGTCTGCAGGGTCTTGACCTGGTCGGTGCCCAGCGCGCCGACCTGGGCGCTGGTCAGCACCTTGAACTGGTCGGAGCCCAGGGCATTGAGGTCGTCACTGCCCATGCCCTTGATCTGGGCGGTGGTGAGCGACGCCACCTGGGCCGTGGTCAGGGCGCCGATCTGGTCGGAGCCCAGCGCTGCGATCTGATCCGTGCCCAGGGCGCGGATGGCGCCGGTGCTGATGGCACGCAGATCATCGGTTTCCAGTGCGGCGATCTGGTCGGTGCTCAGCCCCTTGACCTGGGCGCTGGTCAGCGCAGCGGCCTGGGCGGTGGTCAGGGCCTTGATCTCGTCGGTGGAGAAGCCGCCGAACTGGTTGCCCGGCGTCGTTGCGAGGGCCGCGATCTGGGCCGAGGTGAGCGCGATGATCTGGTCGCTGGTCAGCGCAGCGATCTGGTCGCTGGACAGCGCGCGGATGGCGCCGGTGCTGATGGCGCGCAGGTCATCGGTCTCGATCTTGGCGATCTGGTCGCTGTGCAGCCCGGCGACCTGGGCGCTGGTGAGCGCCGCGGCCTGGGCGGTGGTCAGGGCCACTACTTCATCCGTGGTCAAGGCGCCGACCTGAGCGGAGTTCATCCCACGCAGGGCTGCGGTGTTGATCGCGGCGAAGTCCTCGGTCTGCAGGGTCTTGACCTGGTCGGTGCCCAGCGCGCCGACCTGGGCGCTGGTCAGCACCTTGAACTGGTCGGTGCTCAGCGCGTTGAGGTCGTCGCTGGCCAGGCTCTTGATCTGCGAGGTGGTCAGCGCGGTGA
>JAYSEK010000036.1:0-59439 GCA_041913905.1 Burkholderiaceae bacterium
CCAAGGTGCTGAACGACAAGTGGGGCATCAAGCGCGGCCTGATGACCACCGTGCATGCCGCCACCGCCACGCAGAAGACCGTCGACGGCCCGTCCAACAAGGACTGGCGCGGCGGCCGCGGCATCCTGGAGAACATCATCCCCAGCAGCACTGGCGCCGCCAAGGCCGTGGGCGTGGTGATCCCCGAGCTGAACAAGAAGCTGACCGGCATGTCCTTCCGCGTGCCGACCTCCGACGTCTCCGTGGTCGACCTGACCGTCGAGCTCAACAACGCCGCCAGCTACGCCGACATCTGCGCCGAAATGAAGGCCCAGTCCGAAGGCGCGCTCAAGGGCGTGCTGGGCTACACGGAAGACAAGGTGGTCGCCACCGACTTCCGTGGCGAGTCCTGCACCTCGGTGTTCGACGCCGAAGCCGGCATCGCCCTGGACAGCACCTTCGTCAAGATCGTGTCCTGGTACGACAACGAGTGGGGCTACTCCAACAAGGTCCTGGAAATGGTCCGCGTGGTCGCCAAGTAATCGAGCGTCACCCCCTGAAGGAAAGCCCCGCCCGCGCGGGGCTTTCTCTTTTCCGGGATCACCGCCCAGCAGGGGTGCGCCATGGCGAGGCTGCGTGTTTTGCCTAGCCTTTCTTTACGTCTGGCGGCCCGCGAAATCCCTACACTGCCGGGCATTGGCCACTCACTGATTCGGAGCTTGCTGCATGTCGCTGTCCGTTCGTCTGCGTCCGCTGGTGTCGAGCCTGCTGACGGCCGCCCTCGCGGCACCTTTGGGCCTCCAGGCTCAGTCCCCTTCCGCCGGCAGCGAAACCGTGGGCCGGGTCATCGTCCGTTTCAAGACGGATGCGCAGAGTGTGCGAGCGCAGGCGCTGAGTGCGAAGACCGACATCGCGACGGCGCGGACGGTCGCCCGCATGCGCGCCGAAGGCCTGGGCTGGCGAACGGGGCTGGCCTTGCGCGCCCATCACAGCCTGGACGAGCGCACGCAGGTGGTCATGGTCAAGGGGCTCAGTTCCGAGGCGCTGGCGGCGCGGCTGGGCAAGGACGCGGAGGTGGAGCTCGTCGCGGTCGACCATCGCCGGCGCATGGCCACCGTGCCGAACGACCCGCTCTACCCGCAGGTCAACCAGGCCCAGGGCGGCAACGGCCACGGTCAGTGGTACCTGATGCCTCCGGGCAAGGACCTGGTCTCCTCCATCAATGCCGAAGGGGCCTGGGACATCAGCACCGGCAGCAGCAGCGTGGTCGTGGCCGTGCTGGACACGGGCGTGCGTTATGACCACCCCGACCTGGCCGGCAAGCTGCTGCCGGGTTACGACATGATTGGCGCGGCGACCAACGACATCGACGCGGTGTCCGTCGCGAATGACGGCGACCGCGGCGACAGCGACGCCAGCGATCCGGGCGACTGGGTCAGCCAGGCCGACATCGACGCCGGCCGCATCAGCGGCTGCACGCATGACGACATCACCAACAGCTCCTGGCACGGCACCAAGGTGTCCGGCCTGATCGGAGCCGCCAGCAACAACGGCGTGGGCATCGCCGGCGTGAGCTGGGGCAGCAAGATCCTGCCGGTGCGCGTGCTGGGCAAGTGCGGCGGCTACGACTCCGACATCATGCTGGGCATGCGCTGGGCGGCCGGTCTTGCAGCGCCGGGCGTGCCCACCAACCCCACGCCGGCGCGCGTGCTGAACATGAGCCTGGGCGGCAGCGGCAGCTGCAGCGACGGGGGCAGTACGGCCAAGCTCTATGCGGAAACCGTCGCGGCCGTGCGCGGCACCGGTGCGGTGGTCGTGGCGGCGGCGGGCAACTCGGCCGGTCAGGCGGTGGGCATCCCGGCGAACTGCAGTGGCGTCATCGCCGTGGCCGGTTTGCGCCATGTGGGCACCAAGTCCGGCTTCTCCAGCGTCGGGCCGGAGGTCACGATCGCGGCGCCGGGCGGCAACTGCGTCAACGCCGGCGGGGCCTGCCTGTATCCCATGCTCACCACCACCAATTCGGGCAAGCAGGGCCCGACCGCCGCGGACAACGCCTACACCAACAGCGATGTCACGGTGGGCACGAGCTTCTCCGCGCCGCTGGTGTCGGGCGCGGCGGCGCTGCTGCTGTCGGTGCGCCCGGACCTGACGCCGGACCAGGTCCGCCAGACGCTGGTGAGCACCGTGCGGGCCTTCCCCACTTCGGGCGGCGGTTCCGCCGGCGACACCGAGCCCAAGGCCTGCGTGGCGCCCACGGGTGCCGAGCAGCTTGAGTGCTACTGCACCACCAGCACCTGCGGCGCAGGCATGCTGGATGTCCAGGCCGCGCTGCGCAGCGTGGCACCGGCGCAGTCGTCTGGCGGCGGTGGTGGTGGTGGTGCCATGAGCCCGGCCTGGTTGCTGGCCCTGCTGGCCAGCGTGCCCTTGTTGAGGCGCGTGCGGCGCCCGCGTTGAGCGGCGGCCGCGAGGCTTGCTCGCCAAGCCTGCCTGGCGGCACGGATCAGCGGCTCAACGCCCTGCCGACGCAGCGCTGGCGGGCTCGGCTGCGCTGGCAGGTGCCGCGGCCGGGCAGGCGCGCGCCTCGCCCAATTCCTTGATGCCGCGCAGCCGGGCCTGCATTGCGCCGTCGGCCTGTGCGAAACGCAGCACATGCAGGCTGGTCGCGGCCTGCAGCTGCATCACGCGCAAGCCCTTGAGGGCACGCTGGCTCATGGCCTCGAGCGCGGCTTCGGCGGCCTTCTCGCTGCCGTGGCGGGACAGCACCATGGTCGGCACTTCATCGGGCGGGCCGGACAGGTACTCGAAGTTGATCCGCATGCGCTTGTAGGTCTCTTCCTTGCGCTGCTGGAACTCCTTGTTGGGGAAGCGGATGGTGGCCACCGCCCAGACGCCGGCCTGCTCGGCGCGCAGGTCTTGCCACTGCGTGCTCGCGATGCCGGCCTTCTCCAACTGGGCCTGGACGCCGCGCAGCGCTTCGTCGCCCATCAGCGGACCGAACTCCAGGCAGCTGCGCGCCTGCACCGTCTTTGCCGCCTGGGCGTTCAGCAGTTGCAGCTGCTCGGGATGCACCTGCTGCTGCAGCCGGGCGGGGTCGCTGTCCCCGCGGGCGCGGATGCCGGTGACGGCGTCCAGCCAGCCTTGCGTGAAGGCGAAGACCAGCACGTTCAGCAGCAGGGCTGCGAGAAAGACGATTCTCAGCATGCGGGCGGCTCGCTGGCTTGCAGCCGGACCGAGACCTCGCCGGCGCTGATGACCTGGCGCTGCCCGCGCACGTCCATCTGCAGCTCACCCTGGGCGCTGACGCCGGCCCCCATGCCCTCAATGCCGCCGGCGCTGATGGGACGGCCGCGCAGCAGGTCACGGGGCTCATAGCGATGCTGCCAGGCGGCGAAACCGCCCTGGGCAAAGCCGGTGACGGCCAGGATCAGCGGGCGGGCCACGCGGCGCAGGACCTCGGGGGCCGTCAGGCTGGCGTCCAGTTCGTCCAGGCTCGCATAGCCGCTCATGAACTGGCTTTCGTTGCCGGTCATCTGCGGGCGGACGTTGAGCCCCACGCCGATCACCGCGATGCGCTGGTCACCGGCACTGACGGTTTCGATGAGGATGCCGCCCAGCTTGCGGCCGTCCAGCCATAGGTCATTGGGCCATTTGAGCTGCAGGCGCGGGGCCTGGGTGGGTGCGGGTTCCAGCGCCTCGGCCATGGCGCAGCCCACGGCCAGTGACAGGCCGGACCAGTCCTCCAGCGTGAGCGGCAGGGCCAGGGAGAAGGTCAGCGAGGCGCCCGCCTCCGCATGCCAGAGGCGGCCCATGCGGCCTCGTCCGGCGGTCTGGTGCTCGGCCACCAGCAGGCAGGGCTGCATGTCGTGGGCGCGGCGGCCGAAAAAGCCGCGCTCTGCGCCGGGTTCCGCGCCACGCTCGCTACCGCGTTCAGCGGCCGAGCGGTGCTCCGTGCGCACACGTTCCAGCAGCACGCTGTTGGTCGAGTCCGCGCGGGCCAGGACTTCGATGGATAGTCCGGGCAGCAGGGGTTCCAGGTCTTGCCAGAGCGACTCAGCGCCCCAGTTCTGATGATTGGCAGCCATGTGTGGGGCGGGTGGTTCAGCGTTTGGGCGTCAGCATGGTGCCACGGCAGTGCGGCGCTCCGCAATGGCAGGCGTATTCCTTCTTCAGCTTGGGCGTGTAGCGTTCGTCCACCGTCAACCCGTAGTCGTAGAACAGCTCCTCGCCGGGCATGAGGTCGCGCAAGGCCTTGATGAAGACCCGCCCATTGACCTCGTCGGCTTCGCAGTTGGGGTCGCAGCTGTGGTTGATCCAGCGGGCGCTGTTGCCGCCGTGAAGCGCGTCGATCACCGTGCCGTCTTCCAGGCCGAAATAGAAGGTATGGTTGGGCTGGCTGGGGTCGTGCGGATGACGCTCCATGGCCTTGTCCCAGTCGATGCGCTCGCCCCTGTATTCGACGATGACCTCGCCGGCGGGGATCTCGCATAGCGCATAGACGCCGCGGCCATGCACGCCCGAGCGCCGCACCTGGATGCGCCGCCCACCGCCCTGCAACACCTTCGCGGCTTTGCGCACGGCCGGGGACGCGGGCGCTTCGGCGGGCTTCGCAGGCTTTTTGCGGGCTTGTTGCGGCATGGCTCGAGTTGGTTACATTGAAATCATGGGTGCGTGCGCGTGTGCGTGCGCGCGAGGCCGCATTGTAGGCAGAGCTTTTGCTGCCGGCGGCCAGCCCGACCAGGAACGTCAGAAGAGACCATGAGCAAAGCCCTGATCATTGCCGAGAAGCCCTCCGTCGCGCAGGACATCGTGCGCGCCCTCACCCCGCAGTCCGGCAAGTTCGACAAGCACGACGAGTACTTCGAGAACGACCAGTACGTCGTCAGCTCCGCCGTCGGCCATCTGGTCGAGATCAAGGCGCCGGAGGAGTACGACGTCAAGCGCGGCAAATGGAGCTTCGCCCACCTGCCGGTGATCCCGCCGCATTTCGATCTCAATCCCATCGACAAGAGCAAGGGCCGGCTCAATGCCCTGGTCAAGCTCATCCGCCGCAAGGACATCGAGACCCTGATCAACGCCTGTGACGCGGGCCGCGAAGGGGAGCTGATCTTCCGCCTGATCGTGCAGTACGCCGGCACGGCCAAAGCGGCCATCAACAAGCCCGTGAAGCGGCTGTGGCTGCAGTCCATGACCCCGCAGGCCATCCGCGAGGGCTTCGAGCGCCTGCGCAGCGACGCACAGATGCTGCCGCTGGCCGACGCCGCCCGCTGCCGCTCCGAGGCTGACTGGCTGGTGGGCATCAACGGCACGCGGGCCATGACGGCCTTCAACTCGCGCGACGGCGGCTTCTTCCTGACCACCGTGGGCCGGGTGCAGACGCCCACGCTGTCCATCGTCGTCGAGCGTGAGGAGAAGATCCGCAAGCACGTATCCCGCGACTACTGGGAAATCCGCGGCACCTTCGACGCCGAGGCGGGCCCCTACGAAGGCAAGTGGTTCGACCCGGCCTGGAAGAAGAACCCGGACGACGCCGAGCTGAAGGCCGACCGTGTCTGGACCCAGGCCGAGGCCGAGGCCATCGCCGCCGCAGTGAAGGGCCTGCCTGCCACGGTCACCGAGGAGAGCAAGCCGAGCTCGCAGAGCAGCCCGGGCCTCTACGACCTGACCACGCTGCAGCGCGAGGCCAACTCGCGCTTCGGCTTCTCGGCCAAGACCACGCTGGCCCTGGCCCAGGCGCTCTATGAGAAGCACAAGGTCCTGACCTACCCGCGTACGGATTCGCGCTACCTGCCCGAGGACTACCTGAACGTCGCCAAGCAGACCGCCGACATGATCGCCTCCGAGGATCTGCCGGGCCCGCTGCAGGCCCTGGCCGGCCACGCCCGCACGGCGCTGAACAAGGGCTACATCAAGCCCACCAAGAAGGTCTTCGACAACACCAAGGTCTCGGACCACTTCGCCATCATCCCCACGCTGCAGGCGCCCAGGAGCCTCACCGAGGCCGAGGCCAAGCTCTACGAGCTGGTGGTCAAGCGCTTCCTGGCGGTGTTCTTCCCGGCCGCCGAGTTCCAGGTCACCACGCGGATCAGCACGGTGAACGCCGCCGGCAAGGACTACAAGTTCCAGACCAACGGCAAGGTGCTGGTCAACCCCGGCTGGCTGGCCGTCTACGGCAAGGAAGCGCAGAACGATGAGGACGGCAGCGGCGGCAGCCTGGTGCCGGTGAAGCCCGGCGAGGTGGTGCGCACCGAGAGCGTCGACGTCAAGGGTCTGGCCACCAAGCCGCCGGCCCGCTACACCGAAGCCACGCTGCTCTCCGCCATGGAAGGCGCGGGCAAGCTGGTGGACGACGACGAGCTGCGCGAGGCCATGGCCGAGAAGGGCCTGGGCACGCCGGCCACGCGCGCCGCGACCATCGAAGGCCTGATCACCGAGAAGTACATGCTGCGCGAGGGCCGCGAGCTCATCCCCACGGCCAAGGCCTTCCAGCTGATGACGCTGCTGCGCGGCCTGGGCGTCGAGGATCTCACCAAGCCCGAGCTGACCGGCAACTGGGAGCACCAGCTGGCCGAGATGGAGAAGGGCCGCCTCAACCGCGAGGAGTTCATGGCCCGCATCGCCGAGATGACCGAGCGCGTGGTGCAAAAGGCCAAGGAATACGACCGCGACACCATCCCCGGCGACTACGCCACGCTCAAGACGCCCTGCCCCAAGTGTGGCGGCGTGGTGAAGGAGAACTACCGCCGATTCACCTGCTGCGGCAAATCGGGTGACGGCACTGGCGCCTCGCCCGCGAGTACGCGTGCGGCCCCCCGCGGGGACGCCACCGCCCTCGGGAGCGGCCCGTCGGACGGCGAAGGCTGCGGCTTCTCCATCGGCAAGATCCCCGGCGGCCGCAGCTTCGAGCTGCACGAGGTCGAGCAGTTCCTGCGCGACAAGAAGATCGGCCCGCTGGAGGGCTTCCGCTCCAAGGCGGGCTGGCCCTTCACGGCCGAGCTGGCCCTGGTCTATGACGAGGAGATCCAGAACTGGAAGCTGGAGTTCGACTTCGGCGAGGACGCCAAGAAGGCCGAGGAGGCCGCCGAGGCCGTGGACTTCAGCCAGTCCGAACCCCTGGGCGCCTGCCCCAAGTGCGGCGGCACCGTCTACGAACACGGCAGCAACTACGTCTGCGAAAAGAGCACCGGCCCTGCGCCCTCCTGCGACTTCAAGAGCGGCAAGATCATCCTGCAGCAGCCCATCGAGCTCAACCAGATGCGCAAGCTGCTGGAGACCGGCAAGACGGACCTGCTGGAGAACTTCGTTTCCAACAAGACCCGCCGCAAGTTCAAGGCCTTCCTCAGCTATGACGCCAAGGCCGGCAAGGTGATGTTCGAGTTCGAGCCGCGTGCGGCCAAGCCGGCGGCCAAGACCGCGGCGCGCAAGACGGCCGCCAAGAAGGCCTGAGCGCAGGACCGGGGCGTTTCGATGCAAGGAGTCGCATGCGCGCACCGCTGAGGGACTGGAGCATCCAGACCCGTCTGATGGCCGGCTTGGGCGCGGTCGCGACCCTGCTCGTGCTGGCCGTCGGCGCCTACTGGACCAGCCGCGAGGAGCGCCAGCTCACCGAGGCCCTGCTGCAGCGCCAGGAGCGCCTGGCGCAGATCGCGGCGCGCGGCTTCGCCGGGCCGATCTGGAACCTGGATACCGCGGCCATCTCCAACCTGCTGGACGCGGTGATGGCCGACCCGGAGGTGCTGGCGATCGAGCTGGAGGCGCTGGGGGTCGATGTGCAGCCCTTGCGCCGCCAGCGCGAGCACGCCAATGTGGTGGCGCCGCTGGTGAAGGAGTTCGACATCGTCTACCAGGCCGCTTCGCAGCACCGGCCGCTGAAGGTGGCGCAGGCCCGGCTCTACTTCACGGGTGAGCGCGTGGCCGCTGCCGTGGCGGAGATGCGCCGCTTCGTCGTGATGCTGCTGGCGGCCGTGCTGGTGGCCGTGCTGGCCTCCTGCTACTGGCTGGTGAATCGCCTGGTCAAGCAGCCGGTCTCGCGTCTGGGCGCGCTGGCGCAGCGGGTCTCGCACGGCGAGCTGGGCGTGACCTTGCAGGTCGAGCGCAAGGACGAGATCGGCGAATTGACCGAGCAGTTCAACATGATGAGCCACCAGCTGCGCCAGTCCTCCGAAGGTCTGCGCGCCAGCGAGGCCCGCTACCGCAGCCTGTTCGAGAACGCCACCGAGGGCATCTTCCAGACCGACGGCCGCGGTCGCCTGCTGGGTCTCAACAAGGCCATGGCCCAGATGCTGGGCTACGAGCGGCCCGCGCTGGCGCTGGCCGCTTCGCGCAATCTGCGCCGCCTGGTCCGGCTGGAGCCCGGCGAGCTGCGCCGCGTGCTGCGCGCGCTGATGCGCCACCGCCTGCTGCAGCAGGTGCCCATGCTCGTGGAGACGCATGACGGCCGCCAGCTGTGGATCGAGCTCAGCGCGCACATCGTGCCGGGCGGGCAGGGGCAGGAGGCGCGTATCGAGGGCATGATCAGCGACATCACCCAGCGCCGCCAGGCCGAGCAGGAGCTGACCCGCCACCGCGACCACCTCGAAGAGTTGGTTGAAGCACGCACCATGGAGCTGTCGCAGGCCAAGATCCGCGCCGAGGCGGCCAACCAGTCCAAGAGCCGCTTCCTGGCCACCATGAGCCACGAGTTCCGCACGCCGCTCAATGCCATCCTGGGTTTTGCCCAGCTGCTGCAGATGGACGATCGCCTGGACGAAGGCCAGCGCAACAAGATCAACCTGGTGCGCGACTCCGGCGAGCACCTGCTGGCGCTGATCACCGATCTGCTGGACATGGCCAGCATCGAGGCTGGCAAGGTGCGCCTGCAGCCCGCCACGGTGGACCTGCGCGCTCTGCTGGAGGTGGCCTGCGATGCCATCCGGCTGCGCGTGGCCGAGAAGCGTCTGGCCTTCCTGGTGCGCATCGACGAGAACCTGCCGCTGCGCGTGCGCGTGGACGGCCAGCGCCTGCGCCAGGTGCTGCTCAACCTGCTGTCCAATGCCGTCAAGTTCACCGACCACGGTCGGCTCAGCCTGGTGGCGGAACTGGTCGTGCAGACGCCGTCCACAGCGACCGTGCGCATCGAGGTCAGCGACACCGGCATCGGCATGAACGCCGCCCAGGTGGGTCGTCTGTTCCAGCCCTTCGAGCAGGTGGCCGAGGACGCCCGCCGGTCGGGCGGCACGGGCCTGGGCCTGTCCATCAGCCAGCAGCTCGTGCGCCTGATGGGCAGCCGCATCGAGGTGCACAGCGAGCCAGGCATGGGCAGCCGCTTCTGGTTCGACCTGGAACTGCCCTTGCAACCCTGAAGGGCATGCGGCCGCAGCGATACTGCCCGCCATGAATGAAGGCGTCCTGGCCAAGCTGCTGGCCATCATGATGGCGGTGAGCATCGGCTGGCTGGTGGGCCGCATGCGCTGGCTGGGCGAGGCGGATGCCGGCGGCACGGGCGGCGATCCGGCCCGCGTGCTGTCCAACGCGGCCTTCTTCATCTTCGTGCCGGCGCTGATGTTCCGCAGCACGGCCCGCATCGATTTCCATCACCTGCCCTGGACCACGCTGCTGGGCTTCTTCGTGCCCGTGGTGCTGGGCATGCTGGCCTGCTATGCCTGGCTGCGCTGGCGCGGCCACGGCGCCGTGGCCAGCCCGAGCGTCCGAGCCATCACGGCCAGCTTCGGCAACACCCTGCAGGTGGGCGTGCCCGTCGCAGCGGCGGTGTTTGGCGAGCAGGGCCTGGCCATCCACATCACCGTGGTGAGCCTGCATGCCCTGACCCTGCTGAGCGTGCTGACCCTGCTGGTGGAACTGGACCTGGCCCGCGCCGCACATGCGCAGGACCGCCAGAGCCTGCGCGCCACCATGCTGGCCACGGCGCGCAACACCGTCATCCACCCGGTGGTGCTGCCGGTGCTCGCCGGCCTGGCCTGGAACGCCACGGGCTGGCGGCTGCCCCAGGCCCTGGACGAAGTGCTCGCGATGCTGGGCACGGCCGTGGTGCCCTTGTGCCTGACGCTGATCGGCATGTCTCTGGCCTACTACGGCTGGCCGGCACGCTGGCGCTCGGTGCTGGGCCTGCTGGCCTGGAAGCTGCTGGTGCTGCCGGGTCTGGTGCTGGCGCTGGGCTTGTGGGTGTTGAAGCTGCCGGCCCTGCCGTTGGCCGTGATCGTGATGATGGCGGCCCTGCCGCCGGGCTCCAACGCCCTGATCTTCGCGCAGCGCTACCGTTGCGAGGAAGGCGAGACCACCGCCGCCGTGGTGCTGGGCACGCTGCTGTTCGCGCTCAGCGCGCCGCTGTGGTTGAAGGGGCTGGCGCGCCTGGGCCTGCTATGACGCAAGACCTGGCCCCGGTGGCGCTCATGGGGGCAGGTCTTGCCAGGGCTGACGGTCAGGCCGGCCGCAGCGGCAGGTGGATGTCCACCAGGGCCTCGTGTGCCGGCACCTCGGGGAAGAAGCGCAGGCGCTGCAGGTAGGGCGGGGCATCCCGCAGCTCCAGGCCGCTGCGCGGCAGCCAGACGCCATACAGCCAGCGGATGGCCTGGTCCAGGCTGGCATCCGGCCCCTCATGGCGCAGCACGGCATGCAGACCGCCCTCAATGCGGTCCGCCACCAGGCCTTGCGGGTTGGGCGGCACCGCCTGTTTCCAGGCCACGGCCAGGCCGAAGCGGAAGTCGGCCGGAGCCACCGACGCCGGATCGTCGTACAGCAGGTTGTAGGTGGCGGCCTTGTCCGGCGGCAGCTGGCGCTCGCGCCGCCAGGCGATGAAGCGCTGCAGGCTGGGGGCCAGGTCTTGCATGGGACCGCGGTGGACCAGCAGGGCCACCGGAATCTCGGGACTTTGCACCAGGCGCACCTGGTCGAGTTGGAAGGGATCGTCGTTCATGGGCAGTTGCTCCGCTTGATGAAGAAGCTGCTCGTGAGCGGCCCAGCTGATGGAGCGTGGGTCGCGCCGCCACTGGCTGGGCGTTTTCTCGAACAGACGACGAAAGGCGCGCGTGAAGGCTTCGGGGCTCTCGTAGCCGCTGGCCAGGGCCACCTCCAGCACCGCCAGGGCCGGCCGGTGAGCCAGCCACTGGGCCGCGCGGCGCATGCGGGAGAGCTGCACGTAGCGGGCCAGGGGCAGGCCGCACAGGGCGGCGAACTGCCGGTGGAAATGGAAAGGCGAACTGTGCGCCAGGGCGGCGAGGCCGGCCAGGTCCAGGGCTGCTTCCGGCTGCTGGTCCACATGGCGCAGAACGCGTTGCATGCGGGCCTGCCAGCGGCGCAGGGGCTCGGTCGCAGAGGGCTTCTCGGGTGCATTCATCGTGGAGCGAAGCCTAAGGACGCGGCGGCGATGCTGCCGTGCCGCTCTTGCGGATCCGGCCGGGCGGCCGGAGCGCAAGAAGGGCTTGTCCAGCGGCGAATGCCGGCAGGGCCGGGTGTTGGCGGAGAATCGGGCGCATGAGTACCGCAGTTTCGCTCGCTTCCCGGCCCCGTGCCCTGCCCGATCCCGCCCAGGACCTCGCTGCCTACATGCAGGCCCTGGGTGCAGCCGCGCGCGCCGCCAGCCGCCAGATGGCCGCCGCGCCGACGGCCGCCAAGAACGCCGCCCTGCTGGCCCTGGCGCGGCGCCTGCGCACCGAGCAGCAGTCGCTGTCCGAGGCCAATGCGCGGGACCTGCTGGCCGCCGAGGCTGCGGGCCTGGCCGGCCCCATGCTGGACCGCCTGCGCCTCACGCCCGCCGTGATCGCCACCGTGGCCGAGGGCTGCGAGCAGATTGCCGCCATGCCCGATCCCATCGGCGAGATCACCGGCGTCAAGCGCCGCCCCAGCGGGATCAGCGTGGGCCAGATGCGCGTGCCTTTGGGCGTCTTCGGCATGATCTACGAAAGCCGACCCAACGTGACCATCGAGGCGGGCTCGCTGGCCATCAAGAGTGGCAATGCCTGCATCCTGCGCGGCGGCTCCGAGGCCTTCCATTCCAACCAGGCCCTGGCTGCGCTGGTGGCGCAAAGCCTGGAAGAAGCCGGGTTGCCGGCCGACGCCGTGCAGCTGGTCGCCACCACCGACCGCGCCGCCGTGGGCCTGTTGATCGCCATGCCGGCCTTTGTGGACGTGATCATCCCGCGCGGCGGCAAGGGCCTGATCGAGCGCATTGCCAACGAGGCCCGCGTGCCTGTCATCAAGCACCTGGACGGCAACTGCCACTGCTACGTCGACGCCGAGGTGGACCTGGATCTGGCGCTGCGCGTGGTGGACAACGCCAAGACGCAGAAGTACAGCCCCTGCAACGCCACCGAGTCGCTGCTGGTGCATGCGGCCCAGGCGGCGGCCTTTCTGCCGCGCATCGGCGCCGTCTTCGCGGCCAAGGGCGTGGAGATGCGCGGCTGCCCGCGCAGCTTGGCCCTGCTGCAGGGCGTGGCCGGCGCGACGCTGGCTGCCGCGACCGAAGCCGACTGGGACACCGAATACCTCGCCCCCATCATCAGCATCATGGTGGTGGACAGCCTGGACGAGGCCATGGCCCACATCAACCGCCATGGCTCGCATCACACCGACGCCATCCTCACGACGAACCATCCCAACGCCCTGCGCTTCCTGCGCGAGGTGGACTCGGCCAGCGTGATGGTCAATGCCAGCACCCGCTTCGCCGACGGCTTCGAGTATGGCCTGGGCGCCGAGATCGGCATCTCCACCGACAAGTTCCACGCGCGTGGCCCGGTGGGGCTGGAAGGGCTCACCTCGATGAAGTGGATCGTGCTGGGGCAGGGCGAGGTGCGGGGCTGATGCGGCGCACCGTCAGCTGATGTCCCGCGTCTGGCGGTCCGCTGCCAGGCCCTCGCCGATGGCACACTGCAGCCCATGAGCATTTCCCCGCAAGCCAATTCCAAGCGCAAGGCCCTGGTGCTCTTCTCCGGCGGCCAGGACTCCACGGCCTGCCTGGCCTGGGCCCTTGATCGCTACGCCCAGGTCGAGACGATAGGCTTTGACTACGGCCAGCGCCATCGCATCGAGCTGGAATGCCGCCAGACCGTGCGCCGCGAGCTGGCCGCGCAGTTCCCGGCCTGGGCTGCCCGCCTGGGCGAGGACCACCTGCTGGACCTCTCCCTGCTGGGCCAGATTTCCGACACCGCGTTGACCGAGTCGCGCGCCATCGAGATGCAGGCCAACGGCCTGCCCAACACCTTCGTGCCCGGCCGCAACCTGCTCTTCCTGAGCTTTGCCGCCACCCTGGCCTACCGCCGCGGCGCCTCGGTGCTGGTGGGCGGCATGTGCGAGACGGACTTCTCCGGCTACCCCGACTGCCGCGACAACACCCTCAAGGCCCTGCAAGTCGCGCTGAGCCTGGGCCTGGACCAGTCCATGACCATCGAGACGCCGCTGATGTTCATCACCAAGGCCGAGACCTGGGCGCTGACAGAGCAGCTGGGCAGTGCCGCGCTCAACGAGCTCATCATCGAGCACACCCACACCTGCTACCTGGGCGAACGCCAGCAGCGCCACGCCTGGGGCTATGGCTGCGGCAGCTGCCCGGCCTGCGAGTTGCGGGCGCAGGGCCACGAGGGCTTTCTGGCGCAGCAGCGCGCCGGCGCATGATGCCCTGGCCGAACGCCTGGTCCTGGACCCCCTGGCTGCTCGCGGCCATGCTCTTCTTCTGGAGCGTGGGGGGCTACAACCGCATGATGCGGCTGCGCAATGCCATCGGCACCGCTTACGGCCAGCTGGACAGTCTGCTGGTGCAGCGAGCCCAGCTCTGCGCGCGCTTGCTGGAGCAGCTGCGGCCTTTGCTGCAGAACGAGCAGGCCACCTTCGACGCCCTGGAGAACGCCCAGGTCGAAGCCCAGGCGGCCGCCAACGCGGTGCGCGCCAAGCCCTATGCGGCCGACCCGGTGGCGGCCCTGGCCGTGGCCGCGGCCGTGCATGCGGCGGCGCTGACGCGGCTGATGTCGCTCGTGGAGCACCATGGTGCCCTGGCCGAGCACCCCGAGGTCTTCGCCCTGGTGGACGAGCTGAAGATGGTGGAGCGCCAGCGTGCCTTCGCTCGCCAAGTCTTCAACCAGGCGGTGAGTGTCTACAACGAGGCGGTGCAGCAGTTCCCGACCCGGCTGCTGGCCAGCTTCTTCGGCTTTGGCGAGGCCCGCTCGCTCTGAGCGTGGCCTGGCCGGCCGGGCTCAGCTGCACTCGATGGCGCCCGAGCTCACCAGCTCCTGGAACAGGGCCATCAGGGCCTGACCGCGCATGGCGTAGGGGTCCAGGCGGGTGGTGTCGCAGTACTTCAGCACCAGTGCCGGATTGAGCCGGTGCAGGTTGACCTGGCCCATGCTCCAGCCGGCAAAGTGCCGCTCCTCGATTTCCTCGTAGCTCAGCAGGATCACGTCATGGTGGCGGCTGTCCTGCACGATGGACTTGTAGCGGGCGTTGATGGCGTCGCGCCCGCCTTCCAGCACCTGGATGAAGATGCCCTCGCTGAGGCACAGCAGGCCGGTGATGCCTTGGGCCGGGTTGTGTTCGCGAGACTGCCGGAGGATGGCGGCCAGCTGGGCCTCCTTGGTGCCTTCGGCGGCGCGGCTGGCATAGAGCAGGCGGACAAGCATGGCAGTGCTCCTTGGGGCGTGCTTACTTCTTGCTGAGCAGGGACAGGAATTCGCGACGCAGATCCGGATCCTTGAGGAAGGCGCCGCGCATCACACTGTTGGTCATCATCGAGTCGCTGTCTTTGACGCCGCGCCAATGCATGCAGAAATGGTCGGCCTCCATCACGATGCCCAGGCCGTCCGGCTGCACGCGCTCCTGCAGCTCGTTGGCCAGCATGGTCACCGCCTCTTCCTGGATCTGCGGGCGGCTCATGATCCAGTCGGTCAGTCGGGCGTACTTGGACAGGCCGATCAGGTTGGAGTGCTCATTGGGCAGCAGGCCGATCCAGACCCGGCCGACGATGGGGCAGAGGTGGTGCGAGCAGGCCGAGCGCACGGTGATGGGGCCGACGATCATCAGCTCGTTGAGCCGCGTGACGTTGGGGAACTCGGTGACGTCCGGCGCCTGGGTGTAGCGGCCCTTGAAGACCTCACGCACGAACATCTTGGCCACGCGCTTGGCGGTCTCCTGGGTGTTGTGGTCGCTGTCGGTGTCGATCACCAGCGCGCGCAGCACGCCCTGCAGCTGGACCTGGACCTCGGCCTGGATTTCGTCCAGCTCGCCGTCCTCGATGAAGTCGGCGATGTTGTCGTTGGCGTGATGGCGGCAGTCGGCGGCCAGCAGCCGGTAGCGCACGCGTTCCGAGGCGGACAGGGCGGCCAGCTCGTCGGCGCTGAGGGCGGGAAGGGGGGCGTTCTTGCCGGGCATGGGGGTCTTTCTGCGTTCTCCAGCGTGGATTGTGGCTTTTTTGGCCCCGGCCGGCCCGACCGCGCTGCACTTGGCCCCAGATCGCGATCGGGCAAGCAATGGCGCTGGCGCTCAGGTCGGTGGTCGGGGAAGCGCTTGGCGGCTTGCGCCAGCGGCCCCGGTGCAAGCGCTTCAAGCCGGCCTAAGTCTGGCGCGGGGGCCGCACTTACACTGCCCGGGTGTCAGAAATCCTCACCCCTACCGCTGCCGGCGTGCCCTTGCAGCGCCTCCTGTTGCAGACCGCGGACGCCGTCCAGGCCGTGCGCCAGGGGCGTTCGCTCACCGACGTGCTGGCGCGCTGCCCGCGTGAGCTGCGCCCCGGTACCCAGGCCCTGAGCTTCCTCGTGCTGCGCCAGCTCGGCACGGCCCTGGCCTTGCGCCGCCAGTTGGCGCCCAAGGCGCCGCCGGCCAAGGTCGAGAACCTGCTGCTGTGCGCGCTGGCCCTGCTGTTGCCCAGCGACGAGCCGCCTTATGCCGCCCACACGGTGGTCGACCAGGCCGTGCGCGCCATGCGCCAGCGTGCGGCGCCCAGCGCCGGCTTCGTCAACGCCGTGCTGCGCCGCTTCCTGCGCGAGCGCGAAGCCCTGGTGCAGGGTCTGCTGCGCGATCCGGTGGCGCATCACAACCATCCGCAGTGGTGGATTGACCGCGTTCGGCAGGACTGGCCCCTGCACTGGCAGGGCATTCTTGCCGCCAACAACAGCCGGCCGCCCATGACCTTGCGGGTCAATGCGCGCCAGGGCAGCGCGGCGGCCTACCAGGCGCGCCTGGCCGAGCAGGGGCTGCCCTCGCGCCTGCTGGGCGAGCGTCTGCCCGCCGGGCTGCTGCTGGACCGGCCCCAGCCCGTGTCGGCCCTGCCGGGCTTCGAGCAGGGCGCCGTGTCTGTTCAGGATGCCGCCGCCCAGATCGCCGCACCGCTGACGGTGGCCGCCCTGCAGACGCGCCGCCCGGACGGGCAAGACCTGACCCTGCCGGCCCTGCCGCCCGGCGCGCGGGTGCTGGACGCCTGTTCCGCGCCAGGCGGCAAGACCGCGCACCTGCTGGAACTGCAGGCGCTGGACCTGCTGGCCCTGGATGCCGACGCCGAACGCCTGGCCCGCGTCCAGGACAACCTGCGCCGCCTGCAGCTGCAGGCCCAGACCCGCGCCGTCGACGCCCGCCAGACCGCGCAGTGGTGGGACGGCCGCCCTTTCGACGCCATCTTGCTGGACGCGCCCTGCAGCGCCTCCGGCATCGTGCGTCGCCACCCGGACGTGCGCTGGCTGCGCCGTCCGGAGGACGTCGCGCAGCTGGCCCGCATCCAGGCCGAGCTGCTGGACGCGCTGTGGCCCCTGCTCAAGCCGGGCGGGCGGCTCGTCTATGCCACCTGCTCCCTGTTCAAGGCCGAGGGGCAGGACCAGGTCGACGCGTTTTTGCAACGCCGGCCCGACGCCATGGCCCTGGAGTGCCCTGGCCGGACGGGGCATCTGCTGCCCGTGCCTGACAATGGCTCCCAAGACGTGGCCGGGCAGGCTGTTCCGCTGGACGGCTTCTTCTATGCCCTGCTGCTGAAATCTCCCGCATCCAGCCACTGATGGTCCTCGCTCCCCTGGCGCTCGTGTCGCCTCGTCCGCTGCGCTTTGCCTGGCCCACCATGGGCCTGGGGCGTGCTGCGGCCTGGGCGTGGCAGGTGCTGGCGGGCCTGTTGCTGGTGCTGGCCCTGCTGCTGGGGGCGGCGTCGGTCGCGCGGGCGGAGGGCATTCACCTCAGCGATCTGCACACCGAGCGGACGGACGAGGGCCTGCTGCTGAGCTTCAGCGCCCGCTTCGAGCTGACCAAGCCGGTGGAGGAGGCCTTGCTCAAGGGCTTGCCGGTCTACTTCCAGGCCGAGGTCAGCGTGATGCGCAACCGCTGGTACTGGCGCGACGCCCGGGCCGCCCGGGCCAGCCGCAGCTGGCGCCTGGTCTGGCAGCCCCTGACCCGCCAGTACCGAGTGACGACCGAAGGCCTGCACCAGAATTTCGACAGCCTGCCCGAGGCCCTGGCCTTCATGCGCGGCGTCTCCGGCTGGCGCATCGCCGAGCCGCGCGACATCGACGAGGACGGCAAGTACTACCTCGAATTCAGCTACAAGCTGGACACCTCCCAGCTGCCGCGGCCGATGCAGATCGGCCTGGGCGCACCTCAGGGCTGGGGCTTGAGCGTCGAGCACAAGCTCAATCTCGCGCCTGACTTCAGCGCCCGGCTGCAGCCATGAGCGCCGTGCGAAGGGTGCCCCGGTGAGCCGTGTGAGACGCTGGGCCTGGCTGGTCTCGCTGCTGGCCGTGGCAGGGGCGGGCGGGCTGCTGGCCTTTCTGCTGTCCATCGGTGCGACCGCCGAGCGCGGCTTCTTCGAGCGGCACTACGTCTGGCTGCTGTGGCTGAACGTGGGCGTGGCGGCCGTGCTGGCCACGGTGATCATCAGCGCCGGTGTGCGCCTGGTGCTGCGCGTGCGACGCGGCAAGTTCGGCAGCCGCCTGCTGCTCAAACTGGCCGGCATCTTCGCCCTGGTGGGCGTGGTGCCTGGCGTGCTGATCTACACCGTCTCGTACCAGTTCGTGAACCGCTCCATCGAGAGCTGGTTCGACGTGCGCCTGGCCAGTGCGCTGGAGTCGGGGCTCAAGCTGGGCCAGGGCACGCTGGACGGCCTGGTCAACGAGCTGGGCAGCAAGACCAAGAACGCCGCCGAGCGCCTGGGCGAGCAGGGCAGCAGCACACCCATGACGCTGGCCCTGGAGCGCCTGCGGGACCAGCTCTCGGCGCGTTCGGTCAGCCTGCTGGGCGCCAACGGCCAACCGCTGGCGGTGGTGGGCGGGGCTGAGAACCCGACCCTCAGCCTCAGCCGCGTCAGCGGCAATCAACTGCGGGACGCGCGTCGCCAGGGCGTGATCAGCAAGATCGAAGGCCTGGAGGACGAGGCCAAGGCGCTGCAAGGCCAGGCGCGCATCCGTGCCCTGGCCCTGGTGCCCAGCAATGACTTCAGCCTCGGCGCGAGCGACCGCTACCTGATGGTGGTGCAGGGTTTGCCAGGCTCGGTGCTGTCCAACGCACTGGCCGTGCAGAACGCCAACCTGGAATACCAGCAGCGCTCCCTGGAGCGCGACGGCATGCGACGCATGTATCTGGGCACGCTGACGCTGGTGCTGATCCTTGCCGTGTTCGCCGCCCTGCTGCTGGCCGTGACCCTGGGCGACCAGCTGGCCCAGCCGCTGCTGCTGCTGGCGGACGGCATGCGCCAGGTGGCCCAGGGCGACCTCACCGCCAAGCCCACCATCGCTTCGCGTGACGAGCTCGGCGGCCTCACCCGCAGCTTTGCCGACATGACCCAGCAGCTGGCCGATGCGCGCCACATGGTCGAGCAAAGCGTGGCCCAGCTGGAAAGCGCCCGCACCCATCTGCAGACCATCCTGGACAACCTCACCGCCGGCGTGATCGGCTTCGACGCCCGGGGCGGCATGGACACCATCAACCCCGGCGCCACGCGCATCCTGCGCCTGCCGCTGTCGGCCTACCAGGGCCAGCCGATGGAGGCCGTGCCCGAGCTGCAGGCGTTCGCGGCCGAGGTGGCCCAGCGCTTCGCCAGCAGCGAGGATGCCGACGGTACCTGGCAGGACAGCTTCGAACTCAAGCTGCCCGGCAAGGAGGAGGCCCTCAACCTGCTCGTGCGCGGTGCCAGCCTGCCCGAGGGCGAACGCCTGATCGTGTTCGACGACATCTCCGAGGTGGTCTCGGCCCAGCGCTCGGCCGCCTGGAGCGAGGTCGCCCGGCGTCTGGCCCACGAGATCAAGAATCCGCTGACGCCCATCCAGCTCTCCGCCGAGCGCCTGCAGCACAAGCTCGAAGCCAAGCTCGAGGGCGCGGACCAGGCCATGCTGGTGCGCTCGGTCGGCACCATCGTCAACCAGGTGCAGGCCATGAAGCAGCTGGTCAACGAGTTCCGCGACTACGCCCGCCTGCCCGCGGCCCAGCTCAAGCCGCTGGACCTCAACGCGCTGGTCGGCGAGGTGCTGCTGCTCTATGTCTCGGCCCAGGAAGCGGGCCGGCTGCAGGCCGAACTGAGCCCGGATCTCCCGCTGATCGTGGGGGATGCGACCCAGCTGCGGCAGGTGATCCACAACCTGGTGCAGAACGCGCTGGACGCCGTTGCTGATCGAGAGCAAGGGCATGTGCGGGTACGCACGCTCAAATCTCTGGGCGACACTGGCGAGCTCCGGAGCTTGCGCCTCGTGATTTCGGACAATGGTCCCGGCTTCGCGGAGAAGGTGCTCAAGAGGGCCTTCGAGCCCTATGTGACCACCAAATCCAAGGGCACGGGGCTGGGGCTGGCCGTGGTCAAGAAGATCGCCGATGAGCATGGGGCGCGAATCCGCCTCAGCAATCTGCATCCCGAGGGCGACGAGTCCCAGCCGCCGAACGGCGCGCAAGTTTCGTTATCATTTTCAAAACTCGCGACTGCACCGAGCCCGGCCGAGCCGAGCGATGCTCCCGGGGCCGCGTGAACAGTAGGCATACATGGCAACCATTCTTGTTGTTGACGACGAACTGGGCATCCGGGCCCTGTTGTCTGAAATCCTGACCGACGAAGGTCACACCATCGAGCTGGCGGAAAACGCCGGTCAGGCGCGCGCCGTGCGAGAGCGCATGCGGCCCGACCTCGTGCTGCTGGACATCTGGATGCCCGACGTCGACGGCGTCACGCTCCTCAAGGAATGGGGCAGCAGCGGCCAGCTCACGATGCCGGTGATCATGATGAGCGGCCACGGCACCATCGACACCGCTGTTGAGGCCACCAAGTTCGGCGCCATCGCCTTCCTGGAAAAGCCCATCACCTTGCAGAAGCTGTTGCGCGCCGTGGAGCAGGCCCTGGTCAAGACGGCGCCCCGCGCACCGGCACCACCGCCGGGCTTGCCCAGCTACGCCATGCGCCCCGAGCTGCCCATGCACAGCCACAGCTCCGTGATGAACCACAGCTCGACCCCGGTCATCGCCCCCGTGCAGGCGCTGGCCTCCGAGCAGCTGTTCGAACTGGACCGCCCGCTGCGCGAGGCGCGCGACGCCTTCGAGAAGAGCTACTTCGAGTTCCACCTGGCCAAGGAGAACGGCTCCATGACCCGCGTGGCCGAGAAGACCGGCCTGGAACGCACCCACCTGTACCGCAAGCTCAAGCAGCTGGGCGTCGATCTTTCAAGAAATAAGCGCAACAGCCAAATTTAGTGTTATAGTCATGGTCTTCGCTGATCACGGCGGCGTCGCAAGATAGGCCGGGTCCAGCAGAAGAGATGGCCAAGTAGCTCAGTTGGTAGAGCAGCGGATTGAAAATCCGCGTGTCGGTGGTTCGATTCCGCCCTTGGCCACCAGAATTCATGAAAGAAATCAACGGGTTACGCTTAGCGGCGTAGCCCGTTTTTCTTTGTGGTGTCAACCAAGTGTCAACCGCGCCAACGGGTTCAATGCCTTCGCTTCTTGGAGGTGTTCTGGCGATAGGTGTGAGTAGCGCATCGTCATCGTGACGTTGGCGTGGCCAAGGATGCGCTGCAGCGTGAGGATGTTGCCGCCGTTCATCATGAAGTGGCTTGCGAAGGTGTGCCGTAGCACATGAGTCATCTGGCCATCTGGAAGTTCCAGGCCTGCTCGCTCGACCCCCTCTCGAAACGCTGAAATCGCGTAGCCGAAGATTCGGCCAATGCTGCCGTGGACCTTGGCATGTTCAAGGATTTCGCGCTCCAGCTCGTCGCTGATAGGCACGGCGCGTGTCTTGCCGGATTTCGTTCGGGCGTACTCGATTAGACCATTTCGCACCTGGCTCTCACGCAATTCCTCGGCTTCGCTCCACCGGGCCCCAGTTGAGAGGCAGATTTTGCTGATCAGCAGCACGTGCGGATTTCGGGAGCTCTTCAGCGCGGCGAGAAGTAACGCGATCTGCGCATCCGTGAGATAGCTCAGTTCGGTCTGCTGGACCCGGAACTGGCGCAGATTGGCGAGCGGGTTGTCCTTTGTCCAGTGACCGAGTCTTACCAGCTCGTTGAACATCGCTCGCAGGTAGGCGTGCTCCCGGTTCATGTTGCTGGCTGTGATGCCCGCCTCCATGCGTGCCGTGCGATACGTGGCGAACATTTCGACTTTGAAGCGGTCGGCAACTGGATCACCCATTGCCTCCACCATCGCTTTTAGGCGGCGGTGCATGTCATTGCCGGCAGAAAGCCCTGAGCCGTGATGAGTGAACCACAACTCGACCAATGAAGAGAGGCGTCGAGTGTCACGGCGTTCGGGTTGCCATTTGGCGTCCTGGTTGACCTGAGTTGTCAGCCAGGCCTCATAGGCCTTGGCCTCCGCCTGCGTCTTGAACGTCTTGCGAAAGCGCTTCCCTCCTCGCCCGCCGGGCTGCACATCGACTAGCCAGCCGCCATTACTTTTTGTGATCGCCATTATCTTTGGTGATGTTTATCTGCTTCATTCGCTCTTCTAGTTCCCGATTGAGTCTTCCTGCCAATTTCTCGATTTCTGCTTTCTTTTCTGCAAAGTGCGCCTGCAAGGCTTCATAAGCATCTGTTTCATTTAGATCTATTGCGCTCCCTTTCATTCTCTGCGCCTCACTTCTCATTTCATTGAAGGCGGAAATGGAGGTCTCTATTCCAAGATTCAATATGTATTCATCTAGGAATATGTGCATCCAGCGGAATGCTTTCAGAAGTGAAGATCTTTCTGATGCCGGCATTGGATCGCCTTGGCCGACCTTTAACAGGCCTAGACCATCCAGCGCTTGCAGCGCAGTCTGAACGTTTTCAAGCTCCTCGGGCTGAGGCTTTAATGCCTCTTCGAAGTAGGTTGAACTTGCCTTTGTTTTTCTGCTTCCTGCGTAATGCTTTGAGCTCCACTTCGGCGTTACATGACCATATTGGTCATCGCTAATTCCTGTGGCGATCCAGAATGCCATTTCAGGAAAGGCCTGAGAGACTTTTTCAGCCATGGCAATGGTCGCTTTTTGTTGCCCATTCAAAAAGTTCTTCCAACTGCTAGCCGCGATGCCCGTCAGCGCCTCAAGTTCTTTGACGCGTCCTTTTTCTGCCGTCTTCGCCTCGATCACTTCGCGCACCCGCGCCGAGATGCCAACTTCGTTGCTTGACACAGCTACCTCCGACTGTAGAATGTCCAAAACGGCTAAAATTTAGCCATAACGGATGAAGTGTAGCCCTGTGGACTTTGGTTGAGTCGAAGGGGCTTAGGGGTAGCGATTATGGGTTCGTTCGAAAGCTCTGCACAGCCGCACGCCTTTGTCGTGCCAGTGATGACCCGGGAAGCGTTTGCGCTTGCCATTGGCCTTCCCGTTGGCGTGCTGGTCGCTCAGGCCGAGCGGGGCTATTGGCCTCAGGTCACGGTTGGCAAGCGCGTGTTCATCAACGTTGAAGCCGTACGCCTGAAGGCCGCAGAACGGGCGCAGGAGTTCGTGCTGTGAAGTCCGCTGGATGCGTTCGCTCACAGCGCCAACTGGACTTCTGGCCTGAGCTTTCCTCGTCGCCAATGGTCGCAGTCGCACGGCTGGTCGGGAGCCGCGCGAAGCACCGCAGCGTCAGCGAGGAGCGCAGCGCGGTGCCGGCAAGCCGCCAGGCTCCCCCCACGGGTAACACGGGGAATGAGAACAGCGGAGCGGGGAACGCGCGATGAGCGACACCAAGTCTGAACGCCTCGTCCTTGAAGGCCGTCGCCTCAAGGTGCTCTGCGCTGAACGGCAGCTCGCCGCTGGCCAGCATCAAGGTGTCGTCGTGGACTGGCTCCGCTTCACCTTCCTCGAAGCAAAGGCTGTTCATCTCCGGACCGGCACCTATCAGGGCCTCACGGCCGAGCACTTCGCACGCGCCGTTGCTGGCGAAGTCGCTGCGCTGATGGGCTTCAGTGTTGGAGACACCCGGAAGGGGCGCGACTTCTACCAGCACACCGTGCTCATCACGAATGGCGACGGTGTGGAGATGGGCTATGCCTCCGCCGGCAATGACCGGCAGCGCGGGACGGTCTGCGTCAACATCTCCGGCGCCGGATGCACCTTCGCGCTTCCAGGGTGGGAGCAGCGCATTGAGAGCTACATCCGCGAACTGGACGGCAAGCTCACGCGCATAGATCTCGCGCTGGACTTCTTCGAGGCCGAGACGGATGTGGTCGAAGCCCTGGAGTGCTACAAGGCCGGCGACTTCGACTTCCAGAATCGCCGCCCCAGCAACGAGCAGGCCGGCGACTGGATCAATGGTCAGGCGCGCACCTTCTACGTGGGCCGGCGTCAGAGCGGCAAGCTGCTTCGGGTCTACGAAAAGGGTCACAAGTACGGCGACATGACGGACGGCTGGTGTCGCGTCGAGGTCGAGTTCCGGAATCATGAGCGTGTGCTCCCTCTGGACATGCTGGCCCGCCCGGCATCCTTCTTTGCCGGTGCCTATGAGTACTGCGGGCTGCTTCTGCACAAGGTCGATGCGGCCCGCATCAAGGTTGGCGAGGCCACTGCTGGTCGGTCCGCAGAAGCATTGCTCCGCTGGGTCGAGAACACGGCAGCACCCGCCATCGTCGCCATCACCAAAGCGGTCGGGTCTACGGAGTGGATCAATGACTTGGTGTTTGTCCATCGGGATCGCAAGGCACCTCGCTCCATAGCGGCCGCGGGCCTGCGCAATTGCATCGATGGCATTGAACGGGCAGTTGCCCGCTCACTTGGCGTGTCATGGAAGGCGGAGCCTTCTGTCGATCCAGGCGATGACCTGGCTTCCCTTTGCTACTAGCTTGGCTTTGCCCGATCCAGGCTATTCCATTCCCGGGCTTTTAGGAGAACCACATGAAATTCACGACTCGCGTCACCGTCAGCGGCATCAAGGCCTCCAAGGGCACCTTGGAGAACGGCAATGCCTTCGACAGCACGAAGGTCTACGTCGATACGGACCTCGATGACTCGAAGGGCATGGGCAAGGGCACGGCCACCGTCGAGTACGCCTACGGCACCTCCGACCGCTATCACGAGCTGAAGCACAACACCTTCCCGCTCGAATGCGAGGTCGAGCTGGAGATCGTCACCAATGGCAAGACCCAGAAGACGGTCATCAACAGCCTGAAGCCGGTGGCTCTGGCCAAGAAGGCGGCTTGACATGAGTCGCGCATGTCGACCGGGCTACTTGGTGCAGGGCGTCGATGACGGCTCGTTTCTGGCTCCGGGCCATGAGGGCGACGTGCGCTTTGTTCAGCTCCTCTCCCAAGCCTGCGCCTTTGACGATCCAGGCGCCGCCTTTGACGCTGTGACGGACCACTTCGACGGCCGCGCGGTGGTGCAGCAGGTCTGGGTGCTGGAGGAGTGAACGTGGCCTCCTGCGCAACGATTGACGTCAATGGGCTGGTCCATGTCGAGCCGGCTACGGCCGCAACCGACTGCACGGCCTTTGTCCTGCTAACGCGGGATGACTACTCGCTGGTCAGGCGAGCTGGCGAACCCTTCGACTACAGCCAGGCTGCCGCGCTGTGGGGTTTTGCATTCAGCTCGATCTGCCTCTGCTGGTTTGTTGCGCGGGGTGCCGGAACCATTTTGGGCTTGATCCGGAAGGGTTGAGCCAAGACCGTCCGGGCGGCTCCCGGTATTGCTATGAAAGTGTTTTGAAGATGAACAAGAACGTCATTGCCGGCCTGGTCGCTGTCGGTGCTCTCGTCGCGTCCACCTCGGCCAGCGCCGCGGTCGACTACAGCGCCATCACTGGCGCATTCACTCCTGCTGACATCGTCGTCGGCGTGATGGCCGTTGCCGGCGCGCTGGCCGTGGTCGATGTGTCGATCCGGGGTGCTCGCACCGTGCTGGGCATGCTGCGCGGTCGTTGATCAGCCAGCAGCTTCAAGGGGTGTCCTGCGTCAGGTGGGGCGCCCCTTTTTCATTGGAGAGCATGTCGTGACCGCAAACGATGCTTGGTATCTGGTGATGTTTGTTTGGGGCCTGCTGTCGGGTTGGGCGGTGGTGACTGGATTTGAAGGGGGTGGCTCGTGATTCGTCGGATGTTGATTCTGTTCCTCGCGCTCGTCCTCACGGTGAACGCTGACGCGCAGGCTGTCGCGACTTCTCGTATCGGCTCGGAGATTGCAGCGGTCGTCAAATCAAAAATCGCTGCACGAGGATTTTCTGCCAGTGATCCACGCTTCGGTGGGACCGTGTCTGCCATTGGATCAGCTGTAGTTCAGATTGCGACGGCTGTGGTCGTCACTGGGACTGCGCCGGCCTGGGGAACCGTCTTGGCAAGCGCCGCTATTTCCGGCGTAGTCGGCTATGGGATTCTGGCGCTGACAAATTGGCTTTTCAATGCTGATGGCACTGTTACCTACACGCCATCTGGTCCCGTATTTGTTCCCATTCCTGGGCAGAGTTGGGTATGGCTTGGGGATGGCAGCAAGGGGTGGCCGCTTGATTCCAACAACGGATCAATGGAGTTCTGCGGGGACTTCTATCCGCCTGGCGGCGCTGTATTTGAGCTGGTAGGTTCCGCGAACTACATCTGCACGATACGAACCAAGCACAACGGCGTCGTTAGCCAAATGGCTATGAATACACTCGGTTGGCTGCGCACTGTTGCCGACCCGAACTACAAGCCTGCTGGCAGCGGGAATACCCAACCGGTGACGGAACCGGTCGCCAAGGCCTTGCAGTCCCTCAGCGAGGCAGACAAGGCGAAGCCACTGCCTGCCAAGGTCGTTGCTGACATCGCTGATGCGGCCTTCCGGAAGGCTGCGTCTCAGCCCGGATACAACGGCGTCCCCTATTCCATGTCGGACCCCATTACCGCGGCTGACGTGGAAAACTTCCGTGCAGCGAACCCTACTTTCCCGGTGGCAACTATTGGCGACCTGGCTGGGACTATTTCGACGTCAGACCCCCTTGGCCAAGCGTCGTCTTCTCCGTCGACGGGGACGCCTGTCAATCCTGCTGCAAGCGCCCCCCTGATGAACCTCGGCGCTGACCCGGGCATCGGCTCGCCCAAGCTGGAAGCCACACCGACCGGCGAGCAGATATTGCAGCCGCTGAAGCAGCTGATGCCGGATCTGCGCAACTTCCAGGTTCCTGCCCACCAGGCCACATGCCCGAGGGCCACGTTCAATCTGTTCGGGAAGACGGTCGTGATGGACGGGCACTGCACGGTTCTGGAAGGCGTGCGGGGCGAACTCTATAACGCGATGGTTCTGGTATTCCTGCTGGCCGCGCTCTTCATTGTTCTGTCCGCCTGAGGTCCCCATGTTTGGAATTTTCCTTTCTGCGCTGAACAGCATTCTTGGCTGGGCCTTCAGGACACTCGTCATCAAGTTCGTGCTCTTTACGGCCCTCTATCTGGCTGTGTACGAGTTGGTGTCCGTGATGGCTTCGTGGCTGCCTACCGGCGCGTCGCTCAGCTCGGCGTTCGCGGGTATCGGTGCGGGTACCTGGTACTTTCTTGACCTCTTCGCGGTGTCGGTGGGCGTGCCCATGATGGTCTCTGCCTTTCTGACCCGCTTCATCATTCGCCGGATCCCGGTGATCGGCTGAGGGCGCAGCGATGCCGATAAACGCTTACACGGGGCTCATGGGCTCCGGCAAGTCCTTTGAGTGCGTGCGTTCAGTCATCGTCCCGGCAATCGCCAAGGGCAGGCGTGTCGTTACCAATGTGGAAGGCATCGACGCTGACGCGATCAGGGCCTTCGTCCATGAAAAGCAGGGGATCGACATGGACAAGCTGGGCTATGTCGTTCACTGCCGCAATGAGGACGTGTTCTCGGACACCTTCTTCCCCTTTGGCGAGCCCGTGGACACCTTTTGCCGGGGCGGCGACCTGATTTGCATTGATGAGGCCTGGCGCTTCTGGGGCACGGACTCGAAGATTGCCAAGAACCATCGCGTGTTCTTTCGGGAGCACCGCCACTACGTCGACGCGGCCACAGCAGTCACTTGCGACCTGGTCCTGATGGTGCAGGACATCGGCGACCTCCATCGCATCCTGAAGGCCGTTGTCGAGCTGAGCTTTCGGACGACGAAGATCAAGAGCCTGGGGCTCTCCAAGGTTTACCGCGTTGAAATGTGGGAGGGGTGGAAGCAGACGGCGAAGGCGCGGGTTG
The DNA here is from genome assembly GCA_041913905.1 of Burkholderiaceae bacterium. GTDB lineage: Bacteria > Pseudomonadota > Gammaproteobacteria > Burkholderiales > Burkholderiaceae_C > Roseateles_B. The sequence goes on from JAYSEK010000036.1 coordinate 27,478, forward strand.
CTGTCGAGAACAAGACGTATGACCCCGAGTACTTTCCCCTCTATCAGAGCTACACCGGGGGCAGTGGGAAGGAGCTGACGGTCGATGACCGTCAGAACATTCTGATGAATCCCAAGCTCTGGGCAATGGCGGCCGGCGTGCTTGTTTGCGCAGCCATGTCGGGCTATGGCTTGATTCACTTCTTTGGGAAAAAGGGCGCCCCTGTGAAGTCCGAAGCAACAAAGGACAGCCAGGTGGGGTTAGGACTTGTCACCACGCCGGCGCCTATGTCGGCGGCTAGGCCTGTACTCAGCGAGGACTGGCGAGTTGTCGGGAAGATGAGTACGCGCGAAGGGGTGATGGTCGTCCTGTCCAATGCCGCTGGCGACCTTCGTATTGAGCACCCTTCGGGCTTTCGGTTTGATGGGGTGGCCACTGTTGGTGAAGTCGACGGTCAGCGCGTCACGGCCTTCAGCGGATCGAGTCGGCAGGCTGCCCCTGCGTCACCAATGGACCATAAGAAATGAAGAGCTGCGTTCTCGCCCTGGCCTTGCTGGTTGGGCATCCGATTTTCGCGTCCGCGAAATCTGCGGATCTGTCGTTTGAGCTGTCCGGCGTGCAGGTGGGTCGCATCGTCAACGTTATTTATGCCGATGCGCTCAAGACACCCTATGTGCTCTCGCCTGAACTGCTCGCCGATCAGCGCCTGGTGTCCTTCCGGTTCGCAGGTTCCGTCCAGTCGATCAAGGCGGACTTGATCAAGCTGCTGGACAGTCTTGGCTATGCCGTCACTGATCGTGGCGGTTTGGAGTTCCTGGGTCCGAAAAGGGATCCCGAGCCGGCGCTGGAGGCCTTCGTCTACAAGCCGAGGTTCCGCGACGTGGGCTACTTGGCCGAGCTACTTCGCCCGCTATTCAAGGGGCAGTTCACGGTTAACCGCACCGTGGTCGCCCCGGTGACCTCGAAGACCGATGTTCCGGTACCGCCAGGCTCTGCGGCCGCGCTAGCTGATCGCGCTGCTGACGTGCTTGTGTTCAGTGGCGAGGCTGCCGAAGTCAAGAAGCTGGAAAGGCTGCTTGCCCAAGTTGACTGCCAGGTAGGTGAGGTCATGGTTCGCGGTGTGGTCTACGAGGTCCAGACCGGTGACAGTACAGGGTCAGCATTCAATCTCGCAGCATCGTTGCTCGCAGGCAGGCTGTCGGTCAACCTACAGAGCACCGCTCAGCAAAATTCGGTCAGGGTAAGCGTGGGCAACGCCGATGCAGTCTTCTCCGCTTTGTCATCGGACTCTCGATTCAAGGTTGTGACACAGCCAGCGCTGCGAGTTCGCAGCGGCGCACAGGCAAGCTTCGCGGTAGGGCAGGACGTACCTGTGTTGGGCGCAGTCACCTACGTTTCGAACGGTCAGCCCGTGCAATCCGTTGAGTACCGAAACAGCGGCGTGATATTCAATGTCACGCCCCAAGTGCGCGAGGGGGCAATTGACTTGGCGGTGCAGCAGCAGATATCAAACTTCGTGCCAACAACTACAGGAGTTAACAATTCACCTACGCTCATCAAACGCGAGCTGAAGACTGATGTGCAAGTCCGTGACGGAGAGATCGTGATGCTCGGAGGACTCACTGAGGAGAAGTCCAGTGCCGGACGTTCCGGCTTGTCCTTTCTTCCGGGATGGGCGCAGACTCGAACCGGCGAGAGAGGTAGGACAGAACTCCTCCTAGTGCTTCAGCTCACAAGAGCGGGCCTATTCTGACTGGACCCGTCTTGCAGGTCTTATGCCCACTATGGATATTTCTCGATGGAGCTTTGCGTGGAAGACTCGGTGACATTCGAAGAGCTGCCTGAAGATCACTTCGGCGTTCTGGTCCAGAACGAGATGGACGAGAGGCGACTGCTTTGGCTCGTGAACCAGATTGGCGAAGGAAAGGTGAGAGCGTCGGCGGCAAAGAGGAACAAGCATTACCCCGAGTCGAAGCTGTTCGTGTCTGTGTTGCTGAAGCGATTCCACCTAAAGGTCCCTGTGCATGTATACGCGCCGGTTCGTGTGAAGATCTATGCGGTGTACGTGCTTTGTCTCCGTGATGACTCTGCAATGAAGGTTGGCTTTACGAGTAATTGGCCTTCTCGTGCCTGGGACTACGTGAAGCCAAGATCAGAGCTTGATGAGCTGTTCGAAATTGACAAGAGCGTGGCCATCCACTTTGATTCCAAAGTTCAGGCAATGGGGGTTGAGAGCCTGGTGAAGGAGCGCTTTGCGTCTTATCGAGTGGAGTCCCCGTATCACAGGCGACTGATTCCGTATGGCTGCTTCGGGCACACTGAATGGTTCAATACATCTCAGTACGACGATGTTTTAGACCTACTTGCAGCAGAGCGAGCACCTGCAGCATCTCGCGTGGTGTCGCTCCGTGAAGCAATTTACCGAGCCGGTCAGTTCGACGATGCGACGCTGGTCAGTGGTCAGTCGCTCATATGAGCGATCCACTTGCACGTGCACTTTGCATTTTCGCGTCCGCGAAAATTTCTTGAGGGACTGGAACACAGCGACGAGCGCTCGCCACAGTGCAGTTGCCGAGGAGATGTAGCAAGATGGAGAAGTGGACCCAGGATGAGGCAATCGCCTTCGAATGCGCCAAGGAGTGCATCACGCACCTTATGGCAATCTGGACTGCCAGGATCGCTAGCGGTGCCTTGACGCCAGACCAGTCTGAAAAGCTCCGCACCCGGCGTTCCGAGCTGGCTGTGGAGCGGGCAAGGCTTCGCGTGCATGATCACGCTGACATCGCGCGCATTCGAAGCGTCTACGGCCAGGCATGCTGGCAGAGCATGTCTAGCGAAGGAGCGGGTCAAGGGCAGGGCGGAAGCCGCAGCCCGGAGTGAAATGAAGGGACCGGGTGAGCACCTGGCGAAGCGGACCCTTGACGCGGTCCGCAGCGGTTCACGCTGGCGGAAGGGGTGCTGGATTGAAGCGAAGCGTAGGGCCGGCACCCCTGCCACGTGGCGAACGCCCCCGGAGGGGTAGATGCCAGGCGCAGTGCGTGGGTAGCGATTACTGGCCATTCATCCGCTTGTATTGAAGGGAGTTTTCCCTCGTGGAGCGTATCTGGTCTGCAAGGTACCGTTTCATGCCATCCGTCGATTGCGGTAGGGCTAATTCGGCCTGTTCCTTTGCTGTCTTGGCTTTGCAAAGGTAGGTCCACCAGTAGTCGTCTTCTGAGTCCGGCACGATGGCGTAGGGATTTTTCTCCAACTTGACTTCGGCAGGATGGTCGACGCCGCCCTCATCGGTATAGATCGATTCGTACCGCATCGCCTCGCGCGATTTGCAATTGACCCCAGTCAAGTACTTGACGTATGCGTAGCCCTCGCCCGGACGACCAATCTGAACACGAGGTGCATACAGCACCCAGAATTTTTTGAAGCCACTATTGGTCTCGGTCAGACTGTCCTTGTCGATGAAGTAGATGCCTTTGGACGTGCCGAAGTAGGTGGTTTGCCAGTCCGCAGCGAAGGCGGAGGCTGACACCAGGCAAAGTGCCGCTGCGGAGGTGAGGAGTCGGGCGATGCGCATTGTGCTGACACGTAGAGTAGGTGGACTTGCAGCATACAGTTTTTGCGGTGGGCGAGGGAATGGCGCGTCTTGGCGGCGGGTCAGGCCGATGGATGGGGATGACCCTGGGTGATCCGCGATGGCTTGGAGTTGACCATTTCGTTAAGTGTTGCGATAATTCCTACACCACTCATCCTTTGCGGTGTCATTCAGTTGGCTCCCGCTTAGGACGGAAAAGCCGCTCTCTGGGCGGCTTTTTCACGTCTGAACAACAAGAGCACACGTGCCACCCAGCGACAAAGCACCCAGGAGGATCGGCGTCTACGTCGATGGCTACAACCTGTACTACGGCAGGTTGCGCGGCAGTGCCTTCAAGTGGCTGGACCTGGTCAAGCTCGTTGAGGACTTGCTGGACAAGCGCGACCAGAACGAACGCCTTGACGGCGTTCATCTGTTCACGGCCCACGCCTTGGCCAACTTCGCCACGCATGGTGCCGCCTCTGTGGAAGCCCAGTCGGCGTATCACCGTGCTCTGCAAGCTAAGTACGGCGAGCGGTTCACGGTGACCTATGGCAAGCACAGCTTTGATCGGGACGGGTCCTTGCTGCCGGAATTCATCGCTGGCCAGCCCTACGACCGGACCAAGCGCACGCGAGTCTGGCACCTCGAAGAAAAGAAGACGGACGTAAACCTGGCCATCTGCATGTACCGTGATGCGGCGAAGGGGCGCTATGACCGCATCATCTTGGTGTCGAACGACAGTGATGCTGAGCCGGCGCTACAGGCGATCCGCGAGGACTTCCCTCACATCATGATTGGCGTCATCGTGCCGATCATGCCGCCGGCACCAGGAAGCGAGTCAAGCCGCCGTGTCAGCGGCTCACTGGCAAATTTTGCTCACTGGGTAGTCAAGCACCTGACTGATGAGCAGTTGCAGGCAGCCCAGTTGCCGCCACATGTGCCGACTAAAAAGAAGGCGATCCGGAAGCCGGAGCATTGGTAAGGTTGGGTGGAGCAGGCTTGGCGACGAGGATGGTGTCAACCGGGTGTCAACGGCATAGCCGGTCAATGCAGGGGCAATGCAAGGGTTGGGTGAGCTAAGTCATTGATCTGCTTGATAAAGCGGGCACAATGCAGCGGCAGGTTACGGATTGAAAATCCGCGTGTCGGTGGTTCGATTCCGCCCTTGGCCACCAGAATTCATGAGTGCTGACAAGCACTTGCAGAGAGCCCCGCGCAGCATCGCTGTCCGGGGCTTTTCTACAATTCGGACGCTCATCTACAAAACTGCTCTTCATGGGCAATGTGGGGGTTATGGGAATAGGACTCGAATGGCTGAGCGAGTTCGCTCGCGTGCACCTCCTGCCTGCGGTTCCCTCGACGATCGTTGCCGGCCTGGTCGTCTTCGGGCTTCAAGAGCGCATGCGGAGAGCAACCGCCCGGCAGCTTGAAGCACAGCGCAGCGACGTGCTGCATGCGATTGAAGACAAGAAGGCCGAACTGCAGCGGCAGCTTGAGGCCTACAAGGTCACGCTCATTGCGAGCGTCGAGCATCAGAAGGCCCAGGCTGAGCTGAAGAAGGCGCTAGCCGTCAAGCATGCAACGCTGGAATATGAAGCGATTGCAGCCCTTCACGGCGCAATTGGCGCAGCTACAGCGCTTACCCTCGCCAGGGCGACCTCCCAGTCGCCCAGCTCCTGGGAACCAAGGGAGCGCATCGCCAATCATCAAGAAGTGCAGGCGGCGCAGGAAGCGCTGAGCATCGCAGTGGAGCAAGCTCGAATTTTCTTGGGCGATAGTGAGCTGAGCGTATGCATGTCGCTGCGATCAGTCTTGCTGAGACTTGCTGTCGAGAGGATCCTAAAAGGGGACGGACCGGCCTCCCTCGAAGCTCTTGAGCCTGTAATGACTGCGTGCACCTCAATCCAGAAGCTCCTGAAAAGGCGAGTTAGTGAGCTGACAACAATTCGTGTGGACGCTCAGACATAGGAGTGCAGCTCACCGAAGGGGCTGGACTCGCTCTCCTACCCGCTGTCGCACATAGTGCTCGGTCATCTCCCGATTCCGATGCCCCAACAGCTTTTTGCGAGTGGCTAGGTCGCCAGTGTCCGTCGCGGCCTTGGCACGAATGTCCCGAAACTGAAAGTCCACCCCCGCCAGGCGTCTCACCTTGTCGAAGCGTGAGCGCAGCCCAAAGGTGCCCAGCGGCTGCCCATCGTCATCCTGAATCAGCCAGGCGCTCAGCCGCTCCCGCGGCCGTGCGTTGATGCGCCCGATCAGGGCGGCCAGCTCGCCGGTCAGCTCGATGGCGCGCTTGGCCTTGGTCTTGTTCTGCACGATCCAGAGGGCGCCGTCCCGCAGATCCTCGCGCTTGACCTTCAGCACACCGGCGCGCCGCTGCCCCGTCAGCAGCGCCAGGTCCATGGCGTCGCGCAGGGTCTGGTCGGCCTTGTCCCAGACGGCCTGGAATTCATCGTCGCTCACGAGCGATCCCGGCCGCTTTCCTTGAAGCCCTTCACGCCTTGGCAGGGGTTCGTGGCGTCGGTGTAGCCCAATTCCCGAGCCTTGTTGAACACGTGGCTGAGCAGGGTCTTCTCCCGCTTGGCGCGGGCCTTGGCGCGCTCCGATTGCGCAAGTGGTTTGCCGTGTACCTACGGTACGGCACCAGAAATTCCATTTATTTCATTTAATGCGTTTAATGCATTTGTGCGCTAGAGTTTCATCACACATGTGATCGTGATGACCGCGCGACCTCGTGCATGCGCGCATGTGATGGAGCAACAGATGACGACTGCCGAAAGAATCCGTGGGGAATTGCAGCCACCGGTTCTGAACGACCATGAAGCCGCAATGACGAAAGCAGCGCAGCGCTGCTTGATGGCTGCGCTCGATCACTCGCGCGCAAGAGCGATTGCGGTGGTGGACGAGACAGGTGGCACGGAAGGTGCCCCGATACTGGAACTGCCGCCAGCCGCTCTGCGCCTCATCGCCCAGGTGCTGGGTGCGATGGGTGATCAACGGCCGATCATGATCGTGCCGCGCAATCTCGAACTGACTACCGTGGAAGCGGCGAATTTCCTGAACGTGTCCAGGCCGTTTGTGATCAAAGAGATAGAGGCCGGTCGTCTCAAGCATCGGAAGGTCGGGACGCACAGAAGAATCGCGCACTCAGATCTGCTTGAGTACCGCGACCGCATGCGCGGAACCCAGCGTGAGGCGCTGGATGAGCTTGCCGCCGATGCTCAAGCACTGGGTTTGGAGTAAGGATGGCGGGACACGCACGCTACACCGCACTGCTAGACGCCTGTGTCCTCTATCCGATCACCATCGCTGACGCCCTCCTGAGTCTCAGTTGCAGTGGTTTGTTTGCCGCGAAGTGGACGCGGCAAATCGAGGATGAATGGGTCCGAAACCTGGAAAAGGCAAGACCTGATCTCACGGGCAAGCTGGGACGCCGCGTTGAGGCTATGCGGAGGGCGGCGCCGGACTGGGAGGTTGCAGAGGAACAGTATGGGGCGCTGATGCCATGCCTGACACTGCCCGACCAGAACGACATTCATGTCCTGGCTGCCGCGATCGCAGGCCATGCGGACTGCATCGTCACCAAGAACCTGAAGGACTACCCGAAGGCCCTCCTTGCCATGCATGGGATCGAGGTCATTCATCCGGATGACTTCATGGTGATGCAACTTGACCTGGACGCCGTGGCCGGCCTGACGGCTCTGAAAGACATGCGCAACCGGCGGAAGGCTCCGCCCTACACGCCTGAAGCATTCGCCCAGCTTTTCGAGCGCTGTGAGCTTTTCTCGACCGCGCTGCGCATGCGTGAGGCCGCTGCGTTGATCTAATCGTCCTAGAGGACTTGCATGCCTTGACCCCAGGAAGCCCTGCTCCGCGCTTTCCTTTGAATGGAAAACACCATGGACACCTAGGCGAACCGAGACCTCAAGCGCTGGTCGCCCTGCGTCATTGCCATGAGCGCCCCGCGCACCAGCCGGCATCAAGCTGTCATCTGCTGCTGCGATGCTCCCCGCCATTTCCACAGGGAGTCAAGCATGCAATTCCAATCCAAGCCTTACGGTCGCCTGGCCGGGCGCCTGCTGCCCTTGGGCGGCCTGATGGTGGCCGCGCTGGCCGCCTGTGGCGGCAGTCTGTCCGAGCCGCAAGCCTGGCCGCCCGCGGCCGCGGTGATCGCCCACCGCGGCGCCTCCGCCCTGCGGCCCGAGCACACGCTGGCGGCCTACCAAAAGGCCATCGACGACGGGGCCGACATCATCGAGCCGGACCTGGTCATCACCAAGGACGGCGTGCTGGTGGCTCGCCATGAAAACGCCATCGCCATCCTCAACGCCGATGGCAGCGTCAAGGAGGCCACGACCAATGTGGCCGACAAGCCGGAGTTCAAGGACCGGCTGAAGACCAAGACCGTCGATGGCGTCAGCATCCGCGGCTGGTTCACCGAGGACTTCACGCTGGCCGAGCTGAAGACGCTGCGCGCCCGAGAACGCATCCCCGCCGTGCGGCCCGCCAACGTGGCCTACAACGACCAGTTCGAGATCCCGACCCTGCAGGAGGTGATCGACCTGGCCAAGGCGCAGACGGCCGCCAAGGGCCGCACCATCGGCATCATTCCCGAGACCAAGCATCCGTCCTACTTCCAGGCCCTGGGCCTGCCGCTGGAGCCGGCCTTGCTGGCCGTGCTGGAGAAGAACGGCTGGAACCACCGCGATGCGCCCGTGATCGTGCAGTCCTTCGAGGTGGCCAACCTCAAGGCCATCGCCCAGAAGAGCACGGTGCGCCTGGTGCAGTTGATCAACAGCAGCGGCCGGCCCTGGGACTTCGTCCAGGAGGGCGCGGCCAACACCCGCGGCTACGCCGACATGGCCACGGCCGAGGGGCTGAAGGAGATCGCCCGGTACGCTTATGCCGTGGGGCCCTACAAGGAATGGCTGATTCCGCAAACCCGCGATGCCAAGGGCGTGGCCACGGGGCTGGGCCAGCCGACGAATTTCGCGCGGGACGCTCATGCCGCCGGCCTCAAGATCACCATCTGGACCCTCAGGCCGGAGAATTCCTTCCTGCCGGCCAGCCTGAAGGCTTCGCCCGCCGCCGACGCCACGGCGCGCGGCAACAGCGTGGCGGAGATTCGCGCCTACCTGGACGCGGGCGCCGACGGCTTCTTCACCGACGATTCGGCGGTGGGCCGCCAGGCCGTGCAGGGCTGGAAGCCGGCGAACTGAGCGCTGCGCGAGCGAAAAGGCCGGCGCGGTGATTTGACGCGCTGCCGGCCGCCTTTGCCGCCGGGCCTGCTGCGCGGATGGCGGGCCGCGCGTTACGATGCCGGCCCCGCCAGCCCTGCAGCCTCAGCCCGCGCCATGAGATCGTCCATCCACATCGTCGACGTCGACCGCACGGAGACCTGGACGCGCTATCGCAAGGGCCTGTGCGACAGCTGCGCCGCCAACTGCTGCACCATGCCGGTTGAGGCGCGCCTCGCCGACCTGGTGCGCCTGGGGCTGGTCGACGCCTTCGAGGCCGAGCACGAGGCGCCCAAGCAGATCGCCAAGCGGCTGGCCAAGGCCGGGCTGATCGAGCACTTCAGCTTCAAGCACGAGATCTTCCAGCTCGCCCGCCGCGCAGGTGGCGACTGCCAGTTCCTCGACGCGAAAACCCGGCGCTGCACCGTCTACGAGCGCCGGCCGGACATCTGCCGCAAGCATCCGCAGGTGGGGCCGCGCCCGGGCCATTGCCCCTATGGTGCGCGCCGGGAGCCGGTCATGCGCGACGGAGGCGACTGAGGTCGGGCCGATCCGGGATAATCGACGCGTCCCCCATTCCAGGGGCCCGACCTCCTCGCCTCAGCATCCATGTCGAATCTGATTGTTCACGGCGGAACACCGCTGGCTGGCCGCATCATCCCCTCGGCCAACAAGAACGCCATCCTGCCCATCCTCTGCGCCACGCTGCTCACGGCCGAGCCGGTGCGCCTGCGGGGCATCACCGAGATCACCGACGTCAAGAAGATCCTGGAGGTCTTCCGCAAGCTGGGCAGCACCGTGGAGGTCGACTACCAGACCGGCATCCTGGACGTGCATCACCGGGACACCCATTTCGATGCGGCCACCGACCGCCTGCCCGAGGAGATGCGCTCCTCCATCATGCTGGTGCCGGGCCTGATGGCGCGCTTCGGCGCCGCGCGCATCGAGGACGACGTCAAGGGCTGCACCCTGGGGGCCCGCGAGATCGACCCGCATGTGGAGGTCTTCGAGCGCTTCGGCGCCAGCGTGCAGCGCCTCTCCGACGGCCTGCTGCTGAGCGTGGACCGCCCGCTCAAGGGCAATGATCACTGGACGGACTACGCCTCCGTCACCACCACCGAGAACTTCGTGCTCTGCGCCGCCCTGGCGCAAGGCACCTCGACCCTGATGAATGCGGCCTCGGAGCCGCATGTGCAGGAGTTCTGCGCCTTCATGCAGATGCTGGGCGCGAAGATTGAAGGCCTGGGCACCTCGCGCCTCAAGATCACTGGCGTGGAGCGCCTGGGCGGCGGCGACTTCACCTTCGCCGAGGACTTCCACGAGATCGTCACCTTCCTGGCCCTGGGCGCCATCACCGGCGGCGACGTGCAGGTCAAGAATTCGCAGCCCGAGCAGTTCCCGCTGATCGACCGCACCTTCGCGAAGTTCGGCGTGCACATCGAGCACAAGGACGGCTGGTCGCGCGCCATTACGCAGGGGCCGCTGAAGGTCAAGGAGCCCTTCACCCGCAACATCCTGCAGAAGGTCGAGGCGGCGCCATGGCCCTACCTGCCGGTGGATCTGCTGCCCATCTTCGTCGCCCTGGGGGTCAAGGCCGAGGGCAGCGTCATGTTCTGGAACAAGATCTACGACGGCGCCATGGGCTGGACCTCGGAGCTGTCCAAGTTCGGCGCGCACGCCTTCCTGTCCGACCCGCACCGCATGGTCACCTTCGGCGGCAAGCCCCTGCATGCCGCCGAGGTGGAGAGCCCCTACATCATCCGGGTGGCCATTGCCCTGCTGATGGTGGCGGCCTCCATCCCCGGGCGCTCGGTGATCCGCAATGCCACGCCGATCCGGCGCGCGCACCCGCATTTCGTCGAGAACATCTGCACGCTCGGCGCCCGAATCGAGTGGGTGGACGGGGACTGAAGCCGACCTGCCCGCATACTGCAGCGACCTCCCGCTGAACGAACGCTGCTGCGGCCCATGGCCAAGTTTCCGCCGTCCCTGCTGCTGAGCCTGGCCCTGCTGACACCCTTCGCGGTGCGGGCCGCGGAGCCGCTGCCGACGATGCAGTGGCTGGTGCGCGATCTGCCGCCGCATTTCAGCTACGTGCGGCCAGGGCAGGTGCCGCAGACCCTGGATGACATCGGCCATGGCGAGCTCGACGGCTTTCTGCGCATCCTCGCCCATCGCCTGCCGCAATACCGACACGTGCTGGTCGAGATGCCTTTCACGCGCTTCGAGATGCAGGCGCGCCAGGGGCAGACGCTGTGCAGCGTGCTGCACGTGCGCACGCCGGAGCGCCTGGACTGGCTTTACTTCAGCCATCTCTACCCGCCGCTGTTTTCGCGCCAGCTCCATGTGATCGTGCACAAGGACCGGCTGGCCCAGTTCGAGACCGCCGGCGCAGGCCAGGCCTTGCAGCTCAGTGCGCTGCTGCAGCGCCAGGACCTGGTGGGCCTGCTGCCGCGGGATCGCGCCTTCGGTCCGCGCATTGACGCGCTGCTCAAGCAGGCCGGCGCGGCAGCGCCGCACGCGGTGGTCCCCAACCGCAACATGCATCTGCTGCACATGCTGCGGGCGCGGCGCATGGACTACACGCTGGAGTACCCCTCCGTGGTCGATGAGTTCCTGCGTGTCAACGGCGGCGACGATCTGGTCAAGCTGCCGCTGGCCGAAGGCCGCAGCACGCAGCTGGCCACCGTGGCCTGCAGCCGCACGCCGGAGGGCCGGCGGCATATCGAGGCCATCGATGCCGCGGTGCGCCGCCTGGCGCAGGAAAAGGACCGCGAGGCCTGGCTGCGCAGCTGGCGCAGCGAGCCGCTGGACGAGCAGGACCGCCAGCGCGTCAACCGCTACATGGACGAGCGGGCCCGCGGCGGTCCGGCCATCGAATGAGCCGCCCGCCCAAGCTGGCCCTGCCCATGCGCGAGGGCGTGAGCGCCTCGGCCCTGGCCTGCCCGCCGGGCCCCTGGCCGCTGCTGCTGGACTTCCTGGCCGAGCGCCTGGACCTGGTCGAGCGCAGCGACTGGGCACAGCGCATGGCCGCGGGCGAGGTGCTGGGTCCGCAGGGTCAGGTCTTGCCACCCGACAGTCCCTACCGTGCCGGGCAGCGCATCTACTATTACCGTCAGCTGGCCCACGAGACGCCGATTCCCTTCGACGAGATCCTGGTCCATGTGGACGAGCACCTGGTCGTGGCCGACAAGCCGCATTTCCTGCCCGTCACGCCCAAGGGCCGCTATGTCCAGCAGACCTTGCTGACCCGCCTCAAGCGACGCCTGGGACTGCAAGACCTGACCCCCGTGCACCGGCTGGACCGCGAAACCGCCGGGCTCACCGTGTTCTGCGTGCAGGCTGCCCACCGTGACGCCTACCAGCGGCTCTTCCGCGAGCGTGGGGTCGACAAGGTCTACGAAGCCGTGGCCGCCGCGCCGCCGCCCGGGCTGGCCTTGCCGCTGCGCTACCGCAGCCGTCTGGCCGAGCGGCCGGGCGACGCCTTCATGCAGATGTGCGAGGTGGACGGCGAGCCCAATGCCGAGACCGAGATCCGCTGCCTGCGCCTGCTGCCCGGCGGCCTGGCGCATTACGAGCTGCATCCGCTGACCGGCCAGAAGCACCAGCTGCGGGCGCAGATGTGCGCGCTGGGCCTGCCCTTGCTGGGCGATCGCATCTACCCGCGGCTGCAGCCGCCGCGCGAGGACTTCGAGCAACCGCTGCAGCTGCTGGCGCGCGCCATCGCCTTCGACGACCCGGTGAGCGGCATGCGGCGGCGCTTCGAGTCCGGGCGCCAACTCGGCGCACTGCCGACCTCCTCGGCCGCGGCAGGGGCTGCTGCCCCCGCGCATGGCCTGGACGCCGGGAGATGAAGAGCGGGTGAAGGCTCAGTCCGCGAGCAGTGCCGCCAAGGCCGCGGCGTCGAGCACGGAGCTGCCGTCCTGGCCTTCCAGCATGCCCTCGGCCAAGCCGCGCTTGTCTCGATGCAAGGCCAGAATGCGCTCCTCCACCGAGCCTGCGGTGACCAGCCGGTAGACCGTCACCGGCCGCTGTTGCCCCATGCGGTGGGCGCGGCCGCTGGCCTGGTCTTCGGCGGCAGGGTTCCACCAGGGATCGACGATGAGCACGTAGTCGGCCATCGTGAGATTGAGTCCGAAGCCGCCCGCCTTCAGGCTGATCAGAAAAAGCTCGCCGTCGCCCTTCTGGAAGGCGGCGACGCGCCGCGCGCGCTCGGCGGCCGGGGTGCTGCCATCCAGATACTGGTAGCGCAGGCCCAGGTGGTCCAGGCGCTCGGACAGCAGCTTCAGGTAGTCGGTGAACTGGCTGAACACCAGGGCCTTGTGCCGGCCCTCGATCAGCTCCAGCACCAGTCGCTCGAACTCGGCCAGCTTGGCGCCCTGGAGTTCAAGCTCAGGCGCCACCAGGCGCGGGTCGCAGGCGGCGCGACGCAGCTTCATCAGCTCGGCGAGCACCTGCATCTGTGCGCCCTTCTGCATGCGGGTTGCTTCGCTGACCGTCTGCTGGGCTTGTCGACGCAGCGCCTCGTTGAAGGCGCGTTCCTCCTCGCTGGGCTCGACCAGATGGACGATCTCGGTGCGCGGGGGCAGGTCCTGCAGCACTTGCGTCTTGGTCCGCCGCAGCAGGAAGGGCGCGATGATGCGGCGCAAGCGCTGTCGCGTGGCCGGGTCCTGCTGGCGTTCGATGGGGCCGGCGAAGCGCTCGTTGAATTGCGCGGCGCTGCCCAGCAGGCCGGGGTTGATCAGGTTCATCACCGACCACAGCTCGGACAGCCGGTTCTCCACCGGCGTGCCGGAGAGCGCCAGGCGGAAGTCCGCCTGCAGTTCCGACGCGGAGCGGGCGCGCTTGGTGGCTGCGTTCTTGAGAGCCTGGGCTTCGTCCATCACCAGCGTGTGCCAACCGCGGGCGGCGAAGGCCTCGGCGTCCTGCTGGGCCAGGGTATAGCTGGCGATGAGCAGGTCGCCCGGCCCCTGCTGCGCGATGCAGGCCCGCCGGTCCAGCGCCTCACTGTAGAGCTGGACACGCAGCCCCGGCGCGAAGCGATGTGCTTCCTCGGCCCAGTTGGCGCAGACCGAGGTGGGGGCCAGCACCAGCGCTGGACCCTGCTCGGCGCGTGCCAGCAGCAGGGCCAAGGTCTGCACTGTCTTGCCCAACCCCATGTCGTCGGCCAGGCAGGCGCCCAGGCCGGCTTGGGCCAGGCGCATCATCCAGCGATAGCCGTCCTGCTGGTAGCCGCGCAACTCCGCCTGCAGGCCGGCCGGCGGGGCCGCCTGCAGGTCAGCAGCAGCGGCGAGCCGGTCCACACGGTCCCGCCAGCCCTTGTCGCCGCTGACTTGCAGGCCGTCCTGTTGCTCCAGCCAAGGCGCGGCAGCCTGGGGTACTTGCAGCGCGCCTTTCTTCTCCTGCCCTAGGGCATCAAGGTCGCGCAGCTGCTGGCGCAACTGCTCGCTCAAGGCGAGGTACTCCCCTTCGCCCAGGCTGACGAAGCGGCTGCTGCTGCCACGCAGCAGGCCCAGCAGGGCTTGCAGGCTCAGCACGCGACCTTCATCAACGCGCAACTCCCCTTGCAGGGAGAGCCAGTCGTTCTGGCTCCGCACCTGCAGCTGCAGCTGCTGCTGGGCGGTGTGAACCCGCAGGGCCTTGCCCTTGGGCCAGTCCACGCCGGCTACGCCAGGCAGGCTGGGCAGGCACTCCAGCACCTGCAGCGCCTGCTCAGGCCCGTCGAGTTGCCAGGGCAGCTCCGGCGAGAGTTCGGCATCCAGGAATGGCAGGGCCTCCAACAGCGCCTGTCGATGGGCCCGCTCGGAGGGCAGGTCGCGCTCCGTGGCCAGGCTTTCGCCTTCATGGACGCACATCAGCCGGGCGCGGCCTTGGCCCGGCGTGACCTGCGGTCCGAAATCTGCGAAAGGTTTCACCAGCAGCTGCATTTGCAGACCGGCGCCTTGCGGGCTGAGCTGCACGCGCAGGCGCGAATCGCCAGGCACCTGGCGGCCGGCCTGCAGGTCGCTGTGCAGTTCGAAATGGGCGGCCAACACCTGCAGGGCGCTGGCCAACTCGGCCTGCGCACTCGCGGGTACGGTCCATCCTTCGCCCAGCAGCTCCGCGACCCGGCGCTGGGCCGGTTGGATGCGGATCAGCCGGGCGCGTTGCGGACCCTCCAGCTGCACCAGCAGGCTGTTGCGATGGTCAATGAGGCGTTGGCGCTCGTCGGGCGACCAGTAACCGTCCGGCAGCAGGGGCGCAGCGCTGAACAGCAGGGGCGGCTGCAGCACGAACTGGTACGCAGCGCCCTGCGGGCCCTCCGTCTGCAGCAGTTGCAGCTCCGGCTGCGCTTCGACCAATTCCACCCACTGCCCCGGGGCCTGCGCCAGCATCAAGCGAGGGTGGCCCAGCAGCTCGGGCAGGCTGGCGATCGGATCCAGGTACAGGTCGCGGGCCGTGCCGTAGGGGACGCGCTGGATGTGCCGCAGCAGGACGGCGTCCTGCTGCGGCAGGCCGGCGCGCTTTTGCAGGGCGGACAGGCTCAGCGGCTTGAACTTGCTCTGCCCGCGCGCGCCCTGGCTCAGCTCGCGGGGCTCCAGCGCCATGGGCCGGCCCAGTTCGTCCAAGGTCAGGCACCAGCACAGCTCGCCGCTCTTGGACGAAGCGGCCGTGCCCTGGCCTTCCGACTGCAGCGCGAGGATGGCACTCAGCGCGTCGCGCCAGGCTTCTCGCGGTCCGCCAAGCAACGCCGCAGGGCGGGGTTTGTTGGCGGGCCAGGCGGGATCTTCGGGCAGGCCCAGGCGCTGCGCGGCCTGATCCAGCAGGGCTCGCCAGCCATGCTGACGCTGGCCGCCCAGCGCGCTGCGCAGGGCTTCGAGCTGAGGTGCGGTCCATGCGTCCGCGCCTCGGCCCAGCCAGGCCGCGGCGATCAGTCGCTGGGCCATGAAGACGGTCGATGCCGGGGGCCAGGCGGCCATCTCCAGGTGGAGAGCCTCCGGCACGAGGCGCTCGTCCCCCAGCCTCACGGCGACGGCGTGCGCCCAAAGTCCCCAGGGGCTGCTCCGTGGACTGGGCTTGCGACTGCCCGACTCGGCGAGGCAGAACTTGCGAGCCTGAGACCAGTGCTGGGCGTCCGGGCTCAGCACCAGGCTCAGCACGTACAGCTGGAGGAGTTCATCGGGCAGCAACTGCTTGCGCTGCTTGCTCATGGTCCGGGCGGCCTTGAGCGCTGCCTCGAAGCCGGCACGGGCCGTCTCGAGATTTCCTTCAAACAGCGCGCGTGCGGCCTTCAGCGCGTCGGGCATCAGACCGTCCAGTGGCGCCAGCAGGCGTTCGCTGGCGCGCATCTCCAGGTCCAACTGCTGGCGAAGGCCCAGACACAGGCGCAATGTCGGGTCCAGCGCTTGCGGGTGCTTGTCGAAGCGGGCCTGCATCCAATCGCACATCAACGGCAGGGCCGGGTGCGCGGGCTGGAGCAGCAGGTCGACGCCGACGCTGCTCAGCAGCACAGGGTCGAGGGTCTCCAGCAACCCCGGCAGCCAGGGGGAGGTCGCCGCATGAACCAACAGCTGCGTGTCGTCGAGGCTGGGGTGGCTCAGCTCGTCCAGCGCTTGGTCAAGGGCGCTGGTGTCCATGCCGGAGAACAGCAGCTGCCGCAGCAGGTGCAAGGGCTCGTCGGCGTGTCGCCAGCTCAGCCAGCCGGCAGAAGGGTGCCCGGGCGTGCCCACGGCACCGCGATAGAGCCAGGCGGTCCAGCGCCAGTAGCTCTTGGCCTGCTGGCGGTCCAGCAACAGGGTTTGTAAACGTGTTCGATGGCGCTCGTCTTGCAGCGACAGCGCGTAGCCCTGGCCCGCACTGGCTTGCAGCAGACCCTGCTCGTGCAAGTGCCGCAGGCAGGCCCGCACACGCTGGGGATTGATCTGCGCGCCATTGCTGCGTCGCCGGCCGGCGGCCTGCAGCCAACTGGCCACGCCGGCAGCGCCGCGCGTCAGCGCGCCCAGCACGGCGGCATCCAGCACGGCTTCAAGTTCTTCAGCTTCGGGCTGAAGGGTGTCGGGCGGCTCCGTTGCCGCGGCCTCCGGTACCGCAGCGTCGGGCCGCCGCAGGGCGCCCAGCAGCTCTTCGCGGCTGAGCGTCCGGCCATCCGGCAGCAGGAACATCAGGTCGTTGGAGGGCGGGGGTTTGCTGGCCATGGGGCGGTGAGAGTCAAGGCAGGCAGTATGCCCGCATCGGTCCCACTACACTGCGCCGAGCCCGGCATGAGGCCCGGGAGGGAGTGATCGATGGCGACGGTATCCAAGGGACTGAAGATCCTGGCCGGGCTGGGCCTGGCGGTGGCGGCGGTGGCGGGGGGCTGGTGGGCCACGCACCCGGGGGGCGCGGGTCCGGGCGGCGGTGTCCTGGGCGGCATCCTGGGCGGCAGCGGTCCGGGCATGGCCGGTGAAGAGGAGGCCCCGAGCGCTCCCTTCGCCCTGGCGGACTGCAAGGCCCGGCTCTTCGACGGCTCGCCCGCGATTGCGGTGATGTTCACCCAGGCCCTGGCCGCTGGGCAGGACTTCGGCCAGTTGCTCACGGCCACCGAGTCCGGCCCCAACGAGGACGCCAACAAGGCCAAGCCCGTGGAGGCCCGTTGGGTGCTGGGCGACAACCCCCGCGTGCTCTACCTCCCTTACGTCAAGCCCGAGCGCAAGTTCCGCGTCCAGATGAAGGGCGAGCTCGCCGCCAAGGCCGGCGCCACCCTCGCCACGGTGCAGCGCTGCGAGGTGGCGAGCGAGGCCATGCCCGACGCCTACTACTTCGCCAGCCGCGGCACCGTGCTGCCGGCCGAGATCAACGGCGGCCTGCCGGTCGTGACCGTCAACACGCCCGCGGTGGACGTTCAATTCCTGCGCATTCGGCCTGAGCACCTCAGCACCTTTCTGGACCAGGTCGGCGGCCGGCGCGAGCGCGGGCGCACGGCCAGCTACGAGGAAGGCAGCGAGGAATACGAAGGCGGCTACTACTACGAGGACTCGAGCCGGCGCCTGAAGGGCACGACCTCGGGCTATGTGCTGGACCAGCTGCGCGGCATGTCCGACAGCGTCTACCTCGGCCGCTTCACGACCGACGAGCGCCCCAACCGCCGCAATGTGTCCTTCCTGCAGGTCGAGCGCATCAAGGAGCTGCAGGAGCCGGGCATCTACGTGGCGGTGATGAACACGCCGGGCCGCTTCGGCTGGGACTACCAGGTCACGCATTTCTACGTCACCGACATCGGCCTGCACCTGCGCCGCCATGCCGCGCAGCTGGATGTCTTCGCCACCTCGCTCAAGAGCGGCACGGCGCTGTCCGGCGTCGAGCTCACGTTGGTGGACGAGGCCGGCAAGGCCTTGCAGCAGCTCAGCAGTGACGGCCAGGGCCATGGCGTCTTCACCCAGAAGCTGGACAAGGCCCGTGTGGTGCTGGCCAAGCGGGGCAAGGAGATGTCGGTGCTGGCCCTCAACGAGGCGGCGCTGGACCTCTCGGAGTTCGACGCCATCGGCCATCCCTCGCGCAACAACAAGCTCTTCGTCTATGCAGGGCGTGACCTCTACCGCCCCGGTGAAAGCTTCCAGGCCTCGGTGCTGGCCCGTGACGCCGATGGGCGCGCCTGGGCCAAGCCCGTCCCCCTGACCCTGAGCCTCAAGAAGCCGGACGGCAGCAATGCCGCCACGCTGCTCGTGCGTCCCTCGGCGACCGGCGCGGGCTACTACCAGCAGGCCATCACCCTGCCGGCCGATGCGCCCACGGGCCGCTGGCAGCTGCAGGCCCGCGTGGACCCGGCCGCCAAGCAGCCGGATGCGCAGTGGGGCTTCCAGGTCGAGGAATTTCTGCCCGAGCGCATGAAGCTGCAGCTCAATGCGCCAGAAGCCGTGCTGGGCGGCAACGCCGAGCTGAACGTGGACGTGCAGGGCGACTACCTCTATGGCGCGCCGGCCGCGGGCAACCGCGTGCAGGCCAGCCTTTATGCCGAGCGCCAGGTCAACCCGCTGGCACGCGCACTGCCGGGCTTCATCTTCGGCGACTTCGGCGACGACAAGGCCAAGAAGCGCGTCGACGCCGAGGATACCGAGCTGGACGAGAAGGGCCACACGGCCCTGAGCTTCAAGCCCGAGCTGGCCGGGCGCAACTCGCCCATGCTGCTGCGCGCCAGCGTGAGCCTGCTGGAAAGCGGCGGCCGTCCGGTGGTGCGCTCCATCGAGCGCAGCTGGTGGCCGGCCGAGCAGCTGGTGGCCATCCGCCCGCTCTTCGACCGCAACGTCGTGCAGGAAGGCGGCATGGCCGAGTTCGAAGTCACCCGAGTGGACGCCGCCGGCAAGTTCCAGCCCGCGGCCGACCTGCAGCTCAGGCTCATCAACGAGGAACGCCAGTGGTACTGGCGCTATGACGACAGCCGCGGCTGGCATTCCGGCTTCAACACGCAGGAAGAGCTGGTGGAGGCCCGTCAGCTCAAGCTGGACAAGCGCAGCAAGATCGCCCTGCCGGTGCGCTGGGGCCGCTACCGCCTGGAGATCGCGGACCCGGCCACCGAGCAGACCCTGGTCTACGGCTTCTACGCCGGCTGGGGCGCCCAGGATGCCGACGACGTGGGCAACCGCCCCGACCGCGTGCAGCTCAAGCTCGAAGGCGCGCCCTTCAAGCCGGGCCAGAAAGCGAAGCTGGAGATCAAGCCCCCGCATGACGGCGAGGCCCTGGTGACGGTCGAGGGCGACCGCGTGCTGTGGAGCGAGCGCATCTCGGTCAAGGCGCGCGGCACCCGCATCGAGATCCCGGTGGCCGAAGACTGGCAGCGCCACGACCTCTACATCACCGTGGCGGCTTTCCGGCCCGGCAATCAGGGCGACAAGGTCACGCCGGCCCGCGCGCTGGGCCTGGTGCACCTGCCCTTGTGGCGCGAGGACCGCAAGCCCAAGGTCGAGCTCGTCACCCCGCCCAAGGCCACGCCGGAGCAGTCGCTGCCCATCAGGATCAAGGTGCCACAGCTCGCCGGCAAGCCGGCGATGGTGACCGTCTCGGCGGTGGACGTGGGCATTCTCAACATCACCCGCTTCAAGACGCCGGACCCGCAGGACTTCTTCTTCGGCAAGCATCGCTATGGCGCCGACCTGCTGGACCTCTACGGCAAGCTGGTCGAGAAGATGGAAGGCAATGCCGCGCGCCAGCGTTTCGGCGGCGACGCCGGCAAGCGGGACACGCAAAGCATGCCGCGCAAGGTGCTGCTGGTGGATCTCTTCAGCGGCCCGGTGCAGCTCGATGCCAAGGGCGAGGCCGCGGTCAGCTTCAAGCTTCCGGACTTCAACGGCACCCTGCGCGTGATGGCCGTGGTGTCCAGCGCCGACAGCTACGGCAGCGCCCAGGCCGAGACCGTGGTGGCCGCGCCGCTGGTGGCCGAGCTCTCGATGCCGCGCTTCCTCTCGCCCGGCGACAAGGCCACGATCGCGCTGGACGTCAGCAACCTCTCGGGCAGCGCCCGCCAGGTCAAGGTGCGGCTGGAGGCCAATGGCCCGCTGCGCGTGGCGGCCCAGCCCGAGCCCGTGCAGCTGGCCGACAAGCAGCGCAAGGTGCTGAGCTTCCAGGTCGAGGCCAGCGACGCCGCGGGCCTGGTCCCGCTGAAGCTGCATGTGCAGGCCGGCGATCTGAAGCTGGTGCGCGAGGCCGCGTTGCAACTGCAGCCGCTGACCCCGCCGGTGCATGAGTTGAAGCGCGTTCGGCTGGAGCCGGGCGCCACGATGAAGCTGGATGCCAACCTGCTCGACGCCTACTGGGGCGGCTCCAGCAGCGCCACGCTGAGCCTCTCCGACAAGCCGCCCATCGACATCCGCGAGCAGGTCAAGGGCCTGCTGGGCTATCCCTATGGCTGCCTGGAGCAGACCACCAGCAGCGCCTACCCGCTGGCCATGATCGACGAGGAGGCCGCCAAGGCCTTCGGCATGACGCCGGTGCCGCGCGAGGAGCGCGCCAAGCGCCTTGATGTCGCCTTCGGGCGCCTGGCCGGCATGCAGCAGGCCAAGGGCGGCTTCGGCCTGTGGAGCAACACCAGCCCGTACGAGGCCTGGCTGTCGGCCTATGTGACCGGCTTCCTGCAGGACGCCAAGGACGCCGGCTTCGCCCCGCCTGACAGCATGCTGAGCCGCTCCATGGACAACCTGCTGGAGCAATTCCAGCGCAGTCCCGGCCAGCAGACCCAGCCGCCCAAGGATCCCAAGCGCGACGACAAGGGCCGCGTCAGCGACTATCGCGACGTGGAGCTGATCCGCATCGCCCACCAGCGCTTTGCCGAGGCGGCCCATGCCGGCTATGTGCTGGCCCGCGCCCAGAAGGCGCCGCTGGCCACGCTCAAGACCCTGCACGACCAGTACCGCGGCAGTGCCCGCTCGCCGCTGCCGCTGATCCACCTGGGGCTGGCGCTGAAGCTCATGGGCGACGAGAACCGTGCCAAGCAGGCGCTGGACGAAGGCGTGAAGCGCGCCTACGGCATCAACCCCTCGCTGGCGCCGGTGCAGGACTGGTGGTGGTGGGAAGAATGGCTGGGCGACTACGGCAGCCGTGTGCGCGACCAGGCCATGGCCTATGCGCTGCTGGCCCGTCACGGCATCCAGCATGAGCGCCGCGAAGGCCTGCTCTTCGACCTGGCCGCTGACTTCGACCGCCGCCGCTATTTCTCCACGCAGGAGCGCCTGGCGCTCTTCCTGGCGGTGCGGAGCAGCTACGGCCAGGCCGGCGGCGAAGGCTGGAGCGCCAGCCTGCAGACCGGCACGGCCGCGCCCGACACGCTTGGTGGCAAGGACACGCTGCAGCGCGACATCGCCGGCGCCAGGCTCAAGGCCGGCACGGTGCTGAAGAACGAAGGCAAGGGCTCGCTCTTCGTCGAGCTCCATGCCCAGGGCTATCCGACCAAGCCGCTGCCGCCGCAGACCGACAGCATCGTGGTGGAGCGCAGCCTCTTCAGCATCGAAGGCAAGCCGGTCACGACGCGCCAGTTCACGACGGGCGAGATGTTCATCGTGCGCCTGCGCGCCACGGCCAAGCGCCCCATCAAGGACGGCTTGATCGTGGACCGCATCCCGGCCGGCTTCGAGGTGGAGAACCTCAACCTCAGCCAGGGCCCGCAGGCCGGCGAGTTCTCGGTCGATGGCCAGAACATCGCCCAGGCCAATGCGAACACGCGCATCGTGCACACCGAGTACCGGGACGACCGCTTCGTGGCCGCCGCCCAGCTGGACGGGCATCCGCTGGATGTCTTCTACCTCGTGCGGGTGGTGACGCCGGGCCGCTACCAGGTGCCCGCCCCCTTCGCGGAGGACATGTACCGGCCCGAGCTGCGCGGCATTGGCAAGAGCGAGGCGGACATCGTGGTGAACAACAAGAAATGAATGGGGTCCACCCCCTACGCGCTTCGCGGCCCTGCCGGCTGACGCGGCGGTGAAGGAGCGAGCGTGCCGGCGAGATTGGGCTTGAGGCGATGGGCGCGGCGGCGCCGGGCCTGGTGCGTGATGGCCGTGCTCGGCTTGGTGCTGCTGAGCCTGGACCGGCTCTTCCCGCTGCCGGCCGCGGCGTGGCCGGACAGCCCGGCGCGGCGGTCGCTGGAGGCCGTGGTGGTGCTGGCCGAGGACGGCACGCCGCTGCGCTACTGGCCGGGAGCCGATGGCGCGATGCGGCACCGGGTCACTTTGGAGCAGGTTTCGCCGCTGTATGTCGAGGCGCTGCTTCAGTACGAGGATCGCGCCTTCTGGTGGCATCCAGGCGTCAATCCGGCGTCGCTGCTTCGAGCAGCCTGGCAATGGGCGCGGGCGGGTCAGGTGGTGTCGGGTGCGTCCACGCTGACCATGCAGGTGGCGCGACTGCTCGACCCGGAATGCGCCGACCGCCAGCGCAATCTGCAGACCTGCGCCACCCGCAGCTTCGGCGCCAAGACGCGGCAGATGCTGCGCGCCCTGCAGCTGGAGTGGCACCTCAGCAAGCGTGAGATTCTGACCCTCTACCTCAACGAGGCACCCATGGGCGGCATGGTGGAGGGCGTGGAGATGGCGGCGCAAGCCTACCTCGGCAAGTCCGCGCGCGATCTCTCCCACGCCGAGGCGGCCTTGCTGGCGGCGCTGCCGCAAAGCCCCTCGCGACTGCGACCCGACCGTCATCCGGCCCTGGCCCAGGCCGCGCGCGACAAGGTGCTGGATCGCCTCGCGAGCCAGCGGGCCTGGAGCGCCGCGCAGGTGCAGGACGCCAAGCTGGAGAAGGTCTTCGCGCCGCCCCTGCGCTCGCGCGTGCTGGCCCCGCTCTTCGCCGAGCGGCTGCGGCAGCGGGGCCTCAAGGCGGGGCAGTCCATCGTGCCCTCGCTGCTGGATGCGGGTCTGCAGCTGCGGCTGGAGCAGGTCCTGCTGGATCGCCTCAACACCCTGCCTGAGCAGGTCTCCATCGCGGCACTCATCGTGGACAACCGCGACGGCGCCGTGCGGGCCTATGCGGGTTCCGCCGACTTCAGCGACATGAAGCGCGCCGCCCACGTGGACATGGTGCGCGGCCTGCGCTCGCCGGGGTCCACGCTCAAGCCCTTTCTCTACGCCATGGCCCTGGACCAGGGGCTGGTGCATTCGGAGAGCCTGCTGGTCGATGCGCCGCAGAACTTCGGCGGCTATGCGCCGGGCAATTTCCAGGCGGACTTTTCCGGGCCGGTGAGCGTGTCAGAGGCCTTGCAGCGCTCGCTCAACGTGCCGGCGGTGGACTTGCTGGACCGCATCGGCCCGGAGCGTTTCGCCGCCCAGCTGCGCCAGGCCGGCGTTCGCTTGCGCATGCCGGCCAATGCGACGCCCAATCTGAGCCTGATCCTGGGCGGCGGCAGCACGCGTTTGGAGGAGCTGGTGGGCGCCTACACGGCCCTGGCGCGCGGTGGCGAGGCCGTGCAGCCGCGCCTGCAGGCCGGCGATCCGCTGCGCAAGACGCGCCTGATGAGCGAAGGCGCGGCCTTCATCGTGCGCGAGATCCTGGAGAACGGTGGGCGGCCCGGCGCACCGTTTCGCGAGTCCGAGGCGCGCATCGCCTGGAAGACGGGCACCAGCTTCGGCTTCCGCGATGCCTGGGCCCTGGGCGTGACCGACCGCTACACGCTGGGCGTCTGGATGGGGCGGCCCGACGGCACGCCCAATCCGGGCCATTTCGGTGCCAACAGCGCGGCACCGCTGCTGCGCGACCTGGCCGCGGCGCTGGGCCCGCAGCAGCTGGCGCCGCGTCGGCAACCGGCCAGCGTGCAGGCCGCGCCCATCTGCTGGCCGCTGGGTCGCCTGGCCGGCAGCACGCCCTCGGACCAGTGCCTGCAGCAGCGCATGGCCTGGCTGCTGGACGGCGCTGCGCCGCCCACCCTGCCCGAACGCGGCTCGGCCCAGGGCCTGGAGATGAATGTGCTGGTGGCGTCGGACGGGCGCGAGCGTGTGTCCAGCGACTGCGCCGGCGCGCAGGCCCGCAGCCTGCCGGCGGTGCGCTGGCCGCAGCTGCTGCAGCCCTGGATCGAGACGGCGCAGCGCCACCCGCTGGAGCGCCTGCCTTGGAAGGCCGGGTGCAAGGGAGAGGCGCAGGGCGGGCCCAGCGCGCGCTTGCGCATCGTGGGCCTGGAGCCCGGCACCGTACTGCGGCCCACGCCGGGGCAGCATCAGATCCGGCTGCCGCTGCAGGTGCTGGGCGCACAGGGCGCCGTGGCCTGGCTGCTGGACGGGCAGTTGATCGCCTGGCAGGACGCGCCAGGCGGAGTGGCCACCGGCGCCAGGGTGCTGCTGCAGCCCCAGCGCAACGGCGAGCAGCAGCTCACCGCGCTGGATGCGCAGGGGCACTACGCCCGGCTGCGCTTCACGGTGCAGGGGCTCTGATCAGCGCGCCAGCGGCGCCAGCCTTTCGTGCGCCGCCAGGGTCATCGCGCAGGCCTGTGCGGCCTCGGTGCCCTTGAGCGCCAGGTGTTCGTGGAAGAACTGCTGGTGCACCTCGTGCTCATGGAAATGCTGCGGCGTGAGCGAGGCCGAGAAGACCGGCATGCCGCTGTCCAGCTGCACCCGCATCAGGCCGTCGATCACGGCCTGGGCCACGAACTCATGCCGGTAGATGCCGCCATCGACCACCAGGGCGCAGGCGATCAGCGCCTGGTGCTGGCCGGCCGCGGCCAGGCGGCGCGCATAGAGCGGGAACTCGAAGGCGCCGGGCAGCTCGTGCAGCTCGATCTGCTCGGGCGGCCAACCCAGGCGCTGCAGCTCCTGGGTGGCTGCATCGGTGATGCGCTGCACGAGTTCGGGGTGCCATCGGCTGGCCAGCAAGGCGATGCGGCCGTGGCGGCTGGGGACGGGAATGGTTGGATGGGTCTGATTCATGTCGAGCTTTCCAAAAGCAGGTCACACAAATCAGGGCGCGCGAAGGCAAACCACGACGGCGCGCCGGCCTTTCGAGAAAGGCGGGCACGCCGCAACATGGCTTCAGCAACGCGATCTCTTTCATCCGGACTGTGACCGTCGGCCCTGGCATCGCACCAGGTCTGCTGACCCTCGTCCCGGAGAGGGGCGAGGCGCTCGCGGGCTCCTGCTCAACGAGCAGATACCGCCGGTGAGGAATTCCACCTCGCCCTGAGAACGCGCCGGTCGTCTTGACCGGCGGGCGCATTCTAGGGCCTGGCGGTCAGGTGTTCAGAAGAGCAGCTTGACGGTGGTCGAGAACATGCGGGCGTTCTGCCCGTAGACCTTGCCGAAGAGATAGGCGGCCTGCCACTGCAGGCCGCGGTGCTCGCCGAAGGCCCAGTTCGCCTGGAGCGAGGGGCCCAGGCGGTGGGACTGGCGCTCGGCGGGCTTCCAGTCCCGCCAGTTGCCCAGCTCGCCAAAGCCCGCCAGGCCGGCACGCCAGCCCGGCCGCAGCGGCCAGCTCAGCTGCCATTGGTACTTCAGCTCGGTGCCGTCGCGAGCGAGCTCCCCCCAGCCATGCTCCAGGATCACGTTGGCCTGGATGCGCGCCAGATGCCACTCGGTCTGGCTGACGAGCCCGAGTTCCAGCGCATGGCCCAGCTCCTCGCCGTGGGTGCGGACCAGTTGGGTGTGCAAGGCGAAGTCCCAGTCCCCCTGGCCATCACCAAGCCGGACCTGGTTGAGCCAGTTCCAGGTGTCCAGCCGTACCGCCTCTTCGCGCGTGCCCTCGAAGCTGGCCAGCAGCGTGCTGGTCCAGCGCTCGCCGAAGCCGTAGGACAGCGCCAGCTCCGGCCACAGCACCGCGGGGCCGCCCTTGCGCTGCTTGACGCTCCAATAGCGAAGTTCAGCGGCCCACTGACCCGCTTGGGCATAGGGGGTCTGCACGTAGTAGCCGGGTTCGGCGAGGGCCGCTGCCGGGCTCAACAGGCCGGCGCACAACAGACTGCCGAGGTATGACCGCGGGCGCAACAGTAAGTGCAGCATGACGCTCCCTGAACAAGTCAGGCCTCTAGAGCCGGAGCAATCAATGTAGCAAGCGCTGCCAACTTGTGCCGCAGTTTGGGGACAGAAGCATCGCCCATGCGACAAAGTTCCGGGCAATCCCGGGTGGGCGGGCCCGATAAATCGGCCGATGCTGGTGCACCGGCAACGTTTGCAAAGCTGGTGCATTGCCATGAACGCCACCCCCGCCCTGCTCCAGTCGCTGAAGTCCCGCACCCTGCTGGGCCTGCTCATGCTGGGCCTTTGCCTGGTGCTGCTCCTGGGGGCCTGGCATCTGCGGCGAGAACTGGCCACGCAGGCCGACCACGCCGAGTCCAGCCAGCAGCTGCTGCCTTTGCTGTATGCCGAGCCGCTGTCGCGTGCGGTGGCCAGCAATCAGATGGCCGTGGCTCAACGCCTGCTGGAGGCCATGGTGGCGCGGCATGAGCTGCAATCGGCCGAGTTGAAGGCACGGGACGGCCTGCGTCTGCTGGCGGGCATCGATGCGCTGCCGGGCCCGGACAGCCCGCACAGCGAGTTCGCCTTGCGCCTGCCCGGAGACAGCGAGGAACTCGGCCGTGTGCGCGTGATCGCACCGGAGCTCAGTCTCTCGGGCCAGTTGTCCAAGCCGTCCGTTCAGCACTGGCTGCTGCAACTGCTGGCCCTGGCCCTGGCCTTGGGGCTGGGCGCGGCCCTGTTGATCGACCGCCTGCTGCTGCGCCACCTGCGCCGCATGGCGTCGGACATGGAACGCTTCGACCCCAGCCGCCCGCCCAGCGAGTTCAGCTGGTTCGACGACGGCGCGCCGTCCGGCACACCGGCCGAGCTGCAGCAGATCAACCGGGCCATGGCCCATGTGCACCAGAGCGTCGATCAGCAGCTGCAGCGCAAGCAGGGGGAGCTGCGCGAGCTCGGCGACCAGGTGGCCCGCCAGGCGCGTGCCTTGCATGACGCTCAGCTGGCGCTGGAGCACAAGCAGCGTGAGCTGGCCCAGCTGGCGCGGCATGACGCGCTGACCGGGCTGGCCAATCGCCGCGAGTTCGACGATGCCTTGCGCCGGGAGTTCAAGCGCGCGCAGCGCCAGCAGTCCCAGCTGGCGCTGGCGGTGCTGGACCTGGACCATCTGAAGGCCTACAACGAACTGCATGGCCACGCCGCGGGTGATGAGGTGCTGCGCCGCTTTGCCCGCTTGCTGGGCGATCGTTTCAAGCGCGACACCGACCTCGTGGCCCGGTTGGGCGGCGAGGAATTCGGCGCGCTCCTGCCCGGCTTCGATTCAGCCTCCGCCCAGGGGCTGTTGGAGAGCCTTCGCGAGGAGTGGCGCCGCCTGTCGCTGCCGCATGGCGCCAGTCCCGTCGATGCGGTGGTGACGGTGAGCATCGGGCTTGCCGCCTACAGCCCGGCACAGCCCTATCTGAGCCCGCTGGCGCTGATGCAGGCGGCCGACGAGGCGCTTTACATCGCCAAGCATGCCGGGCGGGACCGGCTGAGTCTGGCGGCCTGAGCCTCGTCGACCCTGGCGCTCACTCGCGACCGTGCGCCTGGGCCTCCAGCAACTGCTCGCTGACACGACGCGCGGCGCGCAGCACCAGCGTCTCATCCAGCTGAGCCTGCGGGGCGATGGCCTGGGCGACCTCATCCAGCCGCTCCGGCGCGTTCATCAGGGCCCAGGCAATCGCGGAGATCGCGCAGACGCTGCGGCGCTGCAGGCTGTCGGGCATCTCCAGGGTGCTTTGCACCGCCACATGGCTGCGCACGCTGGCCACCGAAGCCGGTGCCAGGCCCCAGCTCTCGCACAGAGCGGCACCCAGGGCGTCGTGGCTCACGCCAAAGGCGGTGCGCTCCAGTTCGGCCAGCTCGGCGTCGCGCTGGGTGGCACGCAGCATGGCGGGGTAGTGGGCCGGTGCATGGCGATAGAGCACCGCCTTGCCGCATTCCTCGAACAGGCCGGCCGAATGGGCGGCCCAGGGATCCACGCCCAGCATCTGGCCCATGCGGCCCATCAGCAGGCCGCGCTGCGAAGCCCGGCTCCAGATCGGCTCCAGCTCCGGTGCCGGCGGGAAGGCCGCGCGCAGGCCCATTTCGAAGGTGATGGCAGCCACTTCGCGCATGCCCAGGTAGGTCAGGGCCTGGTGCACCGTCTGCACCCGGCCGCGCAGGCCGTAGAGCGAGGAATTGACGGCCTTCAGCACGGCGGCGGCCAAGGCCATGTCGGTCTCGACCAGGGCGGAAACCGCCAGCAGGTCGATGTCGTCGGCCGCCATCAGCAGCGACAGCTTGACCAGCACCTCGGGTTGGGTGGGGATTTCGATGTCGAGGGTGCGCAGTTCTGGATCGACGGACATGGGCGGCCTTGCAGGAGGGCGAATAAAGCGAAGCGAGCGAAACATGCCTCTTGCTGTGACAGGAGCGGCCTCGGGCAGCACGACCGGGGCGCCCCGGTGTCACCCCGGGAGGCAGGATTCATCAATGGTAGCGCTGCAGGGCGGCTGTCGCGGCATCTTGTGACGCATGGAGACGATTCCGTGCCTGGCGACGCAGCGCTCAGCGCAGAAAGGCGTCGTAGCTGGTCTTGAGGATGAGGGCGCCCACCACCAGCACGAACATGCCGCGCACAAAGCCCGTGCCGCGGGCCAGGGCCATGCGCGTGCCCAGCAGGCTGCCGATCACGTTGGTGACGGCCATCACGGCGGCGACCTGCCACCAGAGATGCCCCTTCATCGTGAACAGCAGCAGCGCGGCGGCGTTGGTGGCGGTATTGAGCAGCTTGGCGCTGGCCGAGGCGTGGAGGAAGTCGAAGCCCAGCAGACGCACGAAGAGAAAGACGAAGAAGCTGCCGGTGCCCGGACCGAAGAAGCCGTCGTAGAAACCGATCACCGCGCCGATGAGGCAGGCCAGCAGCACCTCGGTGCGGCCGCTGAAACGCGGCGCATGCTCCCGGCCGAGGTCCTTCCTGGCCAGGGTATAGACCAGCACGGCGCCCAGGATCAGCGGCAGCAGCTTGCGCAGGCCTTCGGGGCTGACCAGGGTGACGGTCCAGGCGCCGCCGAAACTGCCGATCAGGGCTGCGCCCGCTGCCGGCAGCAGCGCGTGCCAGGGCAGGCTGACACGGGCGGCATACTGCTTCGTGGCCCAGGCCGTGCCCCAGATGGCCGCTCCCTTGTTGGTGCCGAAGAGCGTGGCCGGCGCCGCCTGCGGGTAGACGCTGAACAGGGCGGGGACGAGGATCAGGCCCCCACCGCCGACGACGGCATCGATGAAGCCCGCGAACAGGGAGGCGAGGGCGACAGTGACAAGATCCAGCATGGAGAACGGGTTGCAACGGGCCGGCCGCACGCAGCAAGACCGTGCGCCGGCACCAATAAAAACGGGCACCGATGTGGCGCCCGTGGATTGTGACAGTGGCGCGCCACGGTAGTGGCGGCCCCGTCTTGTTTGTCTCCTCAGCCCCCGTAGGCGAGCACTGCAGGCAGCAGCGTCCGCGTCGAGTGTCGCCAATGTAGAGGCCGGTCGACATGCACGCACTTGGGGTTTTTACCGTACGTCAAGCACCAGGCTGGTGCCATGTGCGCATGACGGAGGCTCGCTGCCCAGGGCGGCGCCCCGTCTGCGCCACCTGCCGTGGCGCGCCGCTGTCCCATGATCCGGGGGCGCTGTTGGGCGCCATGCCCCGCCTTCAACGCGGTGACAGCGGGTTGAACAGCGGCTTGAAGGCGAAGGGGTCGGGGCTGGCCGGGTCGACCGCGACGCGCACCGCGTGGACCTCCTGCTCGCCGAAGACCTGCAGCCGCAGCAGGTTGCGCAGCACCTGGCCCTTGCCAGGCTCCTTGACGGCCTTGAAGGGGCGGTCGATCACGAAGCGGTGGCTGTCGCCATGGATCAGCAGCACCGGGCGGCCCCAGTCCTGGACCAGGGGCAGCAGGCCCTGCTCGAAGAGCCGTGTGAAGCCGCTGTGGCTGGGGAAATCCATCCATGCGTTGGCACCCAGGAAGGGGTCGGCCTGCATGGCGACCACCACGGCGCGGGCGTCCCGTCTGCGGGCTTCCTCGAACCCGGCCTGCAGCCAGGCCAGATTGGCCTCGGTGCGGGCGAAATATTCCTGGACGGCAGCCAGGTCGCGCGGCTCGAAACCGTTGTTGGAGCCCGGCACGTTCAGGGTCAGGAAGAGCACGCCCTCGCGTTCGAAGCGCAGGTTCTCGCGGTAGCGGGCATGGGCCGGCTGCAAGTCGACCTGGCGCTGCACGGCCATGGGCTGGCGACCCAGGCTGCGCGGCGCGGCGAAGAACATCTCGCGCAGCTTGTCCAGCCGTTCCTGGGGCGCATAGCCGCCTGCTGCCGGACGGTGGCAATCGGTCCATTCGTTGTCACCCGGCGTGTAGACCAGCGCGCTGTCGAACTGGTTGAAGAAGTCCCGCTGGCGGGCGAACTCCTCATCGCTGCACGGGCTGCTGCCGCTCTTGATGTCGCCTACATGCAGGCTGAAGGCAGGGGCCTGCGCATTGATCAGCCCGATCAGGTGCTGATAGACGGGGTAGGCCGTCTCGGCCGGGCCGTAAGGCATGTCGCCCAGGGCGACGAATTCGAAAGGGCGGACGGGTTTGGGCGCCTCGGCCAGCGCGGGCCGGGGGCTCCAGAGTCCGCTCATGCAGGTGGCCAGCAGGGTCAGTGCGGCCTGGCGGCGCCATCGTGCCATGGTCGTCATGCGGGGGTCTCGCTCGTGGCTGCCGGGGGCTCGCCGGGGGCGTCCGGGCCGGCGCTGGTCATGGAATCAAGAGGCAATCGTTCCTTCTTTCGCAGGTCCAGCACCACGGTGTGCGCGGCCTTGTCCTGCAGGGCCTGGCGATTGGCGTCCCAGAGTATCTGCAGGAAGCCCACGCCGCCGGTGCCCATGCTGGCCACGTAGCCGCCGTAGCGGCTGAAGCTGCGCATCAGGGTCATGGGCTTGCCGCTGAGTTCGGCCACCTGCAGGCCCATCAGGCGCTTGCCGAGGGTCTGGCCAGGCCACAGCACGGGCAGCAGCGTGAAGTAGACGATGGCCAGGCTGAAGCGCAGGCCGGCCTCGCCCAGCGCCTCGTCCAGCCATTGCCGAGGCTGAAAGCCGCTGTGCGCCTGCGCCTGCTCCAGGGAGCGGCGCAGGCGCTTGATCTGGGCTTGCTGCTGGGCGATGCGCTGGGCCTCTGCGCTGCTTGCACTGGCGGCAGGGGCTGCCGTGGCCGACGTTGCCGCTGATGCCGCCTCCAATGCAGCGGTCACGACGTCATCCTCATCGGCTGCATCCGCCGCGGGTGCCGTGCTGACGGGCTGCTTGCCGCTCGCGGCGTGGCGCAGTTCTTGCCAGAGGCCCTGCAGTCCCAGTGCCAGAAGCAGGGCGACAAGCAGCCACCAGAGCCTGGATGGCGGGCGCTGGGCGTCCCGGCGGCGGATCTGCAGCCAGGCGGCCAGCGCCATGCTGCCCAGCAGCATCCAGTTCCCCAGCGAGGAGGCCATGCCGATCAGGGCCAGGTCCAGCGCCATGGCCCAGACTCTTTGCGCAGGGCGGGCCAACGCGTGGCCCAGCAGGGCTGGACTGACGTTGACGTCCTCAGGGGTGACCCAATCGCGGCGGGGCGTGGGCTTGTTCAGGGCGGGCAGGCGCATGCGCATCACGGGGAAATGCTGGAGGCTGCCGATTCTGCCGCGGGAAGTTTGGACTTTGCGCGACCTGCCCGGCGCGGCTTGTATGTTCAAACCAGACCAGAACGGTAGAGTCTGATCGCCGTTGAGGCGG
>JAYSEK010000037.1:0-57434 GCA_041913905.1 Burkholderiaceae bacterium
CGATGGTCTGGGCGCGGATGAAGCCGCGCTCGAAGTCGGTGTGGATGACGCCGGCAGCCTGCGGAGCCGTGTCGCCCTTGTGGATGGTCCAGGCGCGGACTTCCTTGACGCCGGCGGTGAAGTAGGTCTGCAGGCCCAGCAGGTTGAAGCCCGCGCGGATCAGGCGGTTCAGGCCGGGCTCGTCCTGGCCCATCTCGGCCAGGAACATGGCGCGGTCCTCGTCGCTCATCTCGGCCAGCTCCGCCTCCGTCTTGGCGCAGATGGCCACCACCGGACCCTTCTGGGCGGCGGCGTATTCCTTCAGGCGGTCCAGGAAGGGGTTGTTCTCGAAACCGTCCTCGGCCACGTTGCCCACGAACATCGCCGGCTTTGCCGTGATCAGGCACAGCGGCTTGAGCACCACCCGCTCTTCCTTGCTGAAGTCGATGGAGCGCACCGGCTTGCCCTCGTTCAGCGCGGCTTCGCACTTCTTCAGCACCTCGACCAGGCGCAGGGCGTCCTTGTCACCACCGGCCTTGGCCACCTTGGTGTAGCGCTGCAGGCTCTTCTCGACGGTGGAGAGGTCGGCCAGGCACAGCTCGGTCTGGATCACCTCGATGTCGGAGATGGGGTCGACCTTGCCGTTGACATGGATCACGTTCGGGTCTTCGAAGCAGCGCACCACGTTGACGATGGCGTCGGTCTCGCGGATGTGCGAGAGGAACTGGTTGCCCAGGCCTTCACCCTTGGAGGCGCCCGCCACGAGGCCGGCGATGTCCACGAATTCCACGATGGCCGGCACGACGCGCTCGGGCTTCACCACTTCGGCCAGCTGGGCCAGGCGCGGATCCGGCAGCTCCACCACGCCCACATTGGGTTCGATGGTGCAGAAGGGGTAGTTCTCGGCGGCGATGCCGGCCTTGGTCAGCGCATTGAAAAGGGTGGACTTGCCGACGTTGGGCAGGCCCACGATGCCGCATTTGAGGCTCATGGAAGGCTTTCTGATTGGCGCCAGGGCTGGCGTGGACGCAAAAGCGCGATTTTAAGGTGTGTTGCCCCGGCGCCGGCCGGGGCCCGCGCTGCTGCCTACAATTGCGTCATGGATCCGTATGACATCCTCATTCGCGGCAGCGGCATCGTCGGGCGCAGCCTGGCGCTGCTGCTGGGCAGCCAAGGCCTGCGCGTGGCGCTGCTGGGCGAGCGCGAGCCGCGGGCCGCGCAGCGCGAGGATGTGCGCGCCTATGCGCTCAATGCGGCGTCCGTGGGCCTGCTGCGCCAGCTCAAGGTCTGGGACGCCCTGCCCGAGGACGCGCGCAGCCCGGTCTACGACATGCGCATCCGCGGCGACGGGGCCGGCGCGCAGCTGGGCTTCTCGGCCTGGCAGCAGGGGGTTTCCGAGCTGGCCTTCATCGTCGACGCCGCAGAACTGGAGCAGCAGCTGGCGCTGGCCTTGCGCTATGCGCCGCGGGTGGATGTCGTCAGCCAGCCGGTGCCGGCGCGGCTGGAGGCCCTGTGCGAAGGGCGCGAGTCGCGCCGTCGCGCCGAGTTGGGTGTGGCGTTCGAGCCGCAGTCTTATGGCCACCGCGCGATTGCCGCCCGCCTGACGTCCAACGCGCCACACCAGGGGGTGGCGCATCAATGGTTCCGCTCGCCGGACGTGCTGGCCCTGCTGCCGTTCGAGCGGCCGCAGCCGGCGGCATCCTATGGCCTGGTGTGGTCCCTGCCCGAGGCCCGGGCGCAGGCCTTGCTGGCGCTGCCCGTCCCGGATTTCGAGGCGGCGTTGATGGAGGCCACCGGCGCCGCCGCCGGCACCTTGCACCTGTGCGGCGAGCGCCAGAGCTGGCCGCTGGCCCTGGCTCGTGCCGCTGCCGTCTCCGGGCCTGGCTGGGTGCTGCTGGGCGATGCCGCGCATCTGGTGCACCCGCTGGCCGGGCAGGGCCTGAACCTGGGCCTGGCCGACGTGCTGGCGCTCGCGCAGGTGATCGCCGAAAAGGAAAGCTGGCGCAGCCTGGGAGACCCGCGGCTGCTGCGCCGCTATGAGCGCGCCCGGGCCTTGCCGACCCTGGCCATGGGGGAGCTGACCGACGGCCTGCTCAAGCTGTTTGCCAGCGAGGCGCCGCCGCTGCGCCGGCTGCGCAACGAGGGCCTGCAGTGGCTGGACCGGGCGGCCCCCCTGAAGCGCTGGCTGACCGCCAGGGCCCTGGGGCAATGAACACACGCGGGGCCGCCGGGCCCTGCATCCACAAGAGGATGACAATGCACGCGAAGAACCATGCACGCCTGGCCGTGGCCGCCCTGATGACGCTGGTCACCAGCTGCGGTTGGGCCAACGAAGCCGTGATCAAGAAGGCCCTGAGCGAACGCCTGCCCGGCTTCAAGGTGGACGAGGTGCGTCCCGCGCCCATGCCCGGTCTCTGGGAGGTCCGCACCGGCACCGAGCTGCGCTACACCGACGCCGCCGGCAACTATCTGATCGAAGGTGAGATCCTCGACCTGCGCGCCAAGAAGAACCTCACCGAAGAGCGCATTGCCAAGCTGACGGCGATCGAGTTCAGCAGCCTGCCCCTCAAGGACGCCGTGGTCTGGAAGACCGGCACCGGCAAGCGCCGGATCGCCGTCTTTGCCGACCCCAACTGCGGCTATTGCAAGCGCTTCGAGCGCACGCTGCAGGATGTCAAGGATGTGACGGTCTACACCTTCGTCATTCCCATCCTGGGGCAGGATTCGGTGGAGAAGACCCGCGCCATCATGTGCGCCAAGGACCAGACCGCGGCCTGGCGTTCCTGGATGCTGGACGGCACGCTGCCGCCCAAGGTCGAAGGCAAGTGCGACGATGCCGCGACCGAGCGCAACCTGGCCTTCAGCCGCCGTCACCGCATCAACGGCACGCCCGCCATTCTGTTCGAAGACGGCAGCCGGGTGCCCGGAGCGATCGGGGCCGAGCAGGTCGAGCAGAGGCTTCAGAGCCCGGCCAGCAAGTCCTGACCCCGAGCCGGCAACCCAGCCCGAACCTCACGAACGACCCGCCCATCACCATGTCCGACCAGGCTCTGCGTCCCCTCCCCTTGAATCCCATTGCCAAACGCATGGCCAATCTGGGCCAGGTGCCCTTCATCCTGGGCGCTCTGCTGGTGTGGCTGGTGCGGGCCGACGCCCATCCGCATGTGGTGGATGGGCTGTCCAAGTACGCGGCACTGGTGGTCGCCTTGCTCGGCGGCGTCCACTGGGGCCTGGGCATTCGCCAGACGGTGCCTTCACCGGCCCCCTTCATCTGGGGCGCGGTGGCGGTGCTGGGGGCCTGGCTGGGCGCCATCATGCCGGCCTATGCCGGTCTGGTCGTGCTCGGGGCGATGTTCATCGTCTGCTACCTCTGGGACCGGCGGCACTATCCGGCGCTGGGGGCGGGCGCATGGCTGACCCTGCGGTTTCGCCTCAGTGCCATCGCCGCCCTGTGCTGCTTCCTCGCCGCAGCCGGCACCTGAGTCCCTGAGCGCCCACTTGTCCGCCACCGATGCCCGCCACCGACGCCCGTCCACGATGATCCACTACCGCATCTCGACCGCCGCCCTTCATGCCCATCTCTACGAGATTCAGCTGACGGTGCCGGCGCCGGATGCCAGCCAGCGCTTCTCGCTGCCCGTATGGATTCCCGGCAGCTACATGGTGCGCGAGTTCTCCCGCCACCTGGGCCCCATCACGGCTCGCCAGGGGCGGCGCGAGCTGCCGGTGCGCCAGCTCGGCAAGAACGAATGGCAGGTGGAGGGCCTCGGCACAGGGGCGCTGGTGCTGAGCTATCGTGTCTACGCCTTCGACAACTCGGTGCGCTGCGCCTACCTCGATGCGCAGCGTGGCTTCTTCAATGCCAGCAGTCTGTGCCTGCAGGTGCATGGCGCCGAAGGGCAGCCTCATCAGATCCAGCTGGCGGACCTGCCGCGCGGTTGGCGGGTGGCCACGTCCATGGCGCCGTCCGGCGGCAGCGGGCCCAAGCACCGCTATCAGGCGGCGGACTACGACGAGCTGCTGGACCACCCCTTTGAGCTCGGCGAGTTCTGGCATGGCGAATTCCAGGCCCGCGGCGTGCCGCATGAGTTCGTGGTGGCGGGGGCGCTGCCGGTGTTCGACGGCGAGCGGCTGCTGCGCGACGCCCAGCGCATCTGCGAGGAGCAGATCGATTTCTGGCATGCCCAGGGCAGGAAGCGCGAGGCGCCGCCCTTTGAGCGCTATGTCTTCCTGCTCAATGCCAGCGAAGACGGCTACGGCGGCCTGGAGCACCGGGCCAGCACGGCCCTGATCGCCGCCCGCCGCGACCTGCCCCGGCTGGGCCAGACCGAGACCAGCGATGGCTATGTGCGCCTGCTGGGCCTGATCAGCCACGAGTATTTCCACACCTGGAACGTCAAGCGCCTGCGGCCGCGCGACTTCGCCCGCTTCGACTACCGCCAGGAGAACTACACCGAGCTGCTGTGGTTCTTCGAGGGCTTCACCTCCTACTACGACGACCTCTTCCTGGTGCGGGCCGGGCTGGTCGACGAGGCCCGCTACCTGAAGCTGCTGACGGGTAGCGTCAACAATGTGCTGTCCGGCCCGGGTCGCCTGCAGCAGTCGGTGGCGCAGAGCAGCTTCGAAGCCTGGACCAAGTACTACCGCCAGGATGAGAACAGCCCCAACAGCATCGTCAGCTACTACGTGAAGGGCTCGCTGCTGGCCCTGTGCCTGGACCTCAGCTTGCGCGGCAGCGGTGTCAAGGGGGCGAGCCTGGACGCGCTGATGCGCAAGCTCTGGCGCGAAACGCCGGATCGGCTGCTGGACGAAGCGCAGGTGCTCGCCGGGGTCGAGGCCCTGGGCTCGGCCGAGCTGGCTGCCCAACTGCGCGACTGGGTCCATGGCTGCGAGGACCTGCCCCTGGCGCCGCTGCTGGAGAAGTTCGGCGTGCAATGGGCGGCCGACAAGCTCGGCCTGGCCCAGCGCCTGGGCGTGCGCGTC
Organism: Burkholderiaceae bacterium; assembly: GCA_041913905.1. Taxonomy (GTDB): domain Bacteria; phylum Pseudomonadota; class Gammaproteobacteria; order Burkholderiales; family Burkholderiaceae_C; genus Roseateles_B. Next base: position 4,963 of record JAYSEK010000037.1, read on the forward strand.
AACGAGGGCAATGGCGTGCTCAGCATCAAGCAGGTGTTCAGCGGCAGCGCGGCCGAAGCCGCCGGCCTGCAGGCCGGCGATGAGCTGATCGCCTGCAACGGCTGGCGCCTGCGCAAGCTGGACGAGGCCGTGCTGAGCCTGAGCCCCAAGGCGCCCCAGCGGATGGACCTGCTGGTCGGGCGCGAGCAGCGCGTGCTGGCCTTGCCCCTGCGCCTGCCGCTGGATCGTCCAGCTGGCGCGCCGGTGCTGCTGAGCCTGGCGGACAAGGCGCCGGCCCGGCTGCAAAGCCTGCGGCGCGCATGGCTGCGGGGCGGCTGACACGCCGATCCCTCGGCGTCCTGGCCGGTCTCGCCCTGGCCGTGCTGATGCTGCATGGCCTGATCCTGGACCAGCTGGCCGAGCAGGTGGCCGCCTGGCAGCTGCTGCGCCCGATGCCGCCGCGCCTGAGCGTCGCCTTTGTGCGCACCCTGCGGCCCAGCCCGCCGCCGACGACTGTCCCCCGACCCCGCCAAGCGCCAGCACCCCGCCCAGCCGCAGCGCCGGCTGCCGCCGTGCGAGACAGCGCTCCTTCCGTGGACGCGCAGGCACCCGCGGCTCGGGCCTCGGCGCCGGAGGACTCCGCCGACCGCACCGAAGCGGACGCGGCCGCCGCGGCGCTCCCGGCCTCCGCGCCACAGCTGCCGGCCCCCAGCGCCAGCGGCCCCGCATCGGCGCCTGTCCTTGCTGCCGCCGCCAGCAGCGCTGCGGAGTTTCAACCCGGTCCCGAATGGCCGGCCTCGACGCGGCTGGACTACAAGCTGCGCGGCAACTACCGCGGGGCGGTCACCGGTCATGCGCGGGTCGAATGGCTGCGCGACGGCCGGCGCTACCAGGTGCATCTGGAGGTCTCGGTCGGGCCGCGCTTTGCGCCGCTGATTTCGCGCACCATGAGCAGCGAAGGCGTGCTGACGCCGCGCGGCATGCAACCCGAACGCTTCGATGAAGACACCCGCATCCTGCTGGCCGCTCGGCGGCGCCTGACGCTGCAATTCCAAGGTCCGGACCTGCTCTTCCCCGATGGCCGGCGTGAGTGGGCACCGCCGGGCGTGCAGGACGCCGCCAGCCAGTTCGTGCAGCTGACCTGGCTGTTCCTGACCGGGCGGGAGTCGCCCGCGCCGGGTCACGAGATCCGCCTGCCGCTGGCGCTGCCGCGAAAGCTCTATGCCTGGCGCTACGTGATCGACGGCGAAGAGACCCTGGACACTCCCATGGGTCCGCTGGCCACCTGGCATCTGCGCCCCCTGGCGGAGAACACGGGCAGCGACCTCAAGGCCGAAGTCTGGCTGGCGCCTTCGCTGCAATACCTGCCGGTGCGACTGATGATCCGGCAGGACGACAAGACCTGGATCGACCTGATGCTGCAGTCGGCGCCGCTGCAGGCCGAGCCTTGATCCCGCCGGGCGGGGCAGGGCGGGCGGTCCCCGTATAGTTGCGCAAATTCCAAGGAGTTACACGATGAGCCAGTACGAATGCATCCTGACCGAGGTGCGTGGTGACGGTCCCCGCAAGACCGGCCTGATCACCCTGAACCGCCCCAAGCAGCTCAACGCGCTGAATGACCAGCTGATGGACGAGCTGGGCCAGGCGCTGCTGGCCTTTGACGCCGACGAGGGCATCGGCTGCATCGTGCTGACCGGCTCCGAGCGCGCCTTTGCCGCGGGTGCGGACATCCCCACCATGGCGCCGCACAACTTCATGAGCGCCTTCAAGAGCGGGCTGATCTCCAAGAACTGGGAGACCATCCTGCAGGTGCGCAAGCCGGTGATCGGCGCCGTCGCGGGCTTCGCCCTGGGTGGCGGCTGCGAACTGGCCATGATGTGCGATTTCATCATCGCAGCGGACACCGCCAAGTTCGGCCAGCCCGAGATCAAGCTGGGCATCATCCCCGGTGCCGGCGGCACGCAGCGCCTGCCGCGCGCGGTGGGCAAGAGCAAGGCCATGGACCTGCTGCTGACCGCCCGCATGATGGATGCGGCCGAAGCCGAGCGCGGCGGCCTGGTGTCCCGCGTGGTGCCGGCGGACAAGCTGCTGGACGAGGCCCTGGCTGCCGCTGAGACCATCAATGGCTTCAGCGCCCCCTCGACCCTGCTGATCAAGGAGCTGGTCAATCGCAGCTTCGAGGGCCCGCTGCTGGACGGCGTGGCGGTCGAGCGCCGCTATTTCCATGCACTCTTCGGCACCGAAGACCAGCGAGAAGGCATGGACGCCTTCCTCAACAAGCGCGCGCCGGATTTCAAGCATCGCTGACGCTATGCGAACAATCCAACGTGCGATCCGCGGATTGTTTGCAAATCGGCAATAGATTCTTGCCGCAGCCCTGGTGTTTCTACCAGGTCGCGGTCCCTACAGTCACGGTCATGGACAGACGCCTTGCGGTCGCAAGGCGGTCTCAGTCCAGAACCCCACTGCAAAGGATCGCCTCATGAACACCCTGTCTCGCACCGCTGCCCTCGCTCTTGTTGCTGCCCTGAGCCTGCCCGCCCTGGCCCAGACCAGCGCCTCGCCCACCCGCGAAGAAGTGATCGCCGAATTGCAGCGCGCCCGCGCCAGCGGCGAACTGGCCCGCATGAACAGCGAGGACACCGCCCTCTTCGGCCAGCCGGTCGCACCGGCAGCCAACAGCGCGGTGGCCAAGAAAGATGGCACCAAGCCGGCGTCCAAGCCCGAACAGGCGCGACCCGCTGCGCCGGCCGCCAGCCGCGCCGACGTCAAGGCTGAACTGCAGCGCGCTCGCCGGGCGGGCGAGATGGACTATGCGCAGGCCGAGTTGGGCCCGCGCCTGAACGACGGTGGCGCCAGCCAGCCGTCCGCGAATACGGCGCTGGCCGGGCAGCCGGTGCAAGCGGCTCGGTGAGGCCTTCAGCGGGAGCCAGGGTTGGCGTCGGCGTCCCGGCGTGCGCAGGAGCGGCCTTCCGGCCGCTTTTCCCTTTGTGCCGCCGGTGTGTGACGTGCCCACCTTCTCATCCCCCTTTTTGGGGAAGGGGTCGCATGGATTTCGTGATGACTTGCTTGCGGGACAATGCCGCCCCGACTGCCGCCGTCCGGGCGGCAGCGTCCATGCAAACGTCAATAACGACCGTCCGGGCGAGGAGGCCCGAATTTCATGTACAAAAGAATCTTTGCGTTGGTAATGGCACTGGGCCTGGTGGCTTGCGCGTCGGTGCCGCAGCAGCCCGCCGTGGACCTGCCGGCGGACTACTTCAAGCAGTCGCCGGGCCGCATCGGCGTGGTGATGGCGCCCGTGCCGGCGCCCGACACGCAGTTCCCCGGGGCAGACTGTCTGCTGTGCTACGCCACGGCGTCCGCCATGAATGGCTCGCTGACCACGGCCGTCAAGGCCTGGCCGGTCGAAGATGTGAGCGCGCTGAAGACCGAGATGGTGACCCTGCTTCGCGCCCGCGGCGTGCAAGCCATCGCGCTGGATCAGCCCCTGCAGTTGGATACCTTGCCGGACCGTCAGGCGGAACTGGGTTTTGCCCGCAAGAGTTTCGCGGCGCTGGCCAAGTCAGCCTCGGTGGATCGCTTGCTGGTGATCAATGTGCAGGCGCTGGGCGCCTGGCGCAACTACGCCTCCTACATCCCGACCGGCGCACCGCAGGCCGTGTTCAAGGGCGAGGCCTATCTGGTCGACGCCGGCACCGACCGCCTGGAGTGGTTCGATCGCATCGACCTCGCCCTGGCGGCTGAAGGCGAGTGGGACGAGGCACCCAAGTTCCCCGGGCTTTCCAATGCCTACTTCCAGGTGTTGGAGAAGGGCAAGGATCGGATCAAGAAGAGCTTCCAATGAAGCGCCTGCTGGCGACACTGGTCACCGTCGGGCTGACCGGCGCCGTGTCGGCGGCCTCGGCCGAGCCTGTGCTGCTGATGATCCGCGATGGACAGGGGGCGATGCAGTGGCGGGGTCTGCCGCCTGCTGAGCAAGGCGGGCAGGCGGGCGCCTTCCTCTACCCGGCGCCCAACGTCGCGGGCTTGCTGGCGGCCATCCTGACGCATGCGGCCATGGAGCAGGGGGCGCAGTCCGCCCAGCGCAGCGAGCGCCAGCAGCAGGCCGATGCCGTGCTGGCGCCTTATGCGAACCAGCTGGCGTCGCGCTCTGCCCGTCAGTTGGCCATGGCTGCCGTGGACGCGAGTCCCGAGCTGGCCGTACGGGTGCTGGACGAGGGCGAAGTGCTGCCCCAGCAGGCCTTGGTGCTGGCGGTGCGGCCCGTCTTTTCCCTGTCGGCGGACCAGCGGACCCTGGTGTTGGACAACCAGGTGCTGCTCTATCGCGAAGGCGATGCTGCACACCCGCAGTTCAGCAATGTGGTGCGCGTGATCTCCGACCCGAGGCCGGAGGAGGATCCCGGCTCGTACTGGGCAGGGGAGGGAGGCTCGCGCCTGCTGGACGAAGGCCAGCAGCTCTTTGCCCATAGCCTGGAGTCGGTCCTGACGGCAGAACGCCGCCCACCGGATGAGCTGCCGGCGAAGACGCAGCGCTATTTCTTCGGCAAGGACGAGCGCGTCGAGCGAGGGCGGGTGCTGGTGCAGGCCTGTGGGCGTGTGTTGCTCCGCACGCTGCGGGACGGCCTGATGTCCGTGCCTGTGAAGGCTGAAGGCGGGGGCTGCGAGCGGCGCTACCGGCTTTCCTGACCGGGCGCCTTCATCGCGACAGGGGCAGGCCGGAGTGACCGGGCCCGCCCCGCCAGGCCCTGGCGTGCTCAGCCCTCCCGGCGCAGCGCCGGGAACAGGATCACGTCCCGGATGCTGGGCGAGTCGGTGATCAGCATCATCAGGCGGTCGATGCCGATGCCGCAGCCGCCGGTCGGGGGCATGCCGTATTCCAGGGCGCGGATGAAGTCGGCGTCGTAGAACATCGCCTCGTCGTCGCCGGCTTCCTTGTTGGCCACCTGGGCCTGGAAGCGGGCGGCCTGGTCCTCGGCGTCGTTCAGCTCGGAGAAGCCGTTGGCGTACTCGCGGCCGGTGATGAAGAGCTCGAAGCGCTCGGTGATCTTGGGGTTGGTGTCCGAGGCGCGGGCCAGAGGCGAGACCTCGACGGGATAGTCGATGATGAAGGTGGGTTGCCACAGCTTCTCTTCGACCACGGCCTCGAACATGCCGAACTGCAGCTCGGGCAGGGTCCAGTGCTTGGGCGCTTCCTCGCCCAGCTCCTTGAGCTTGGCGCGCAGCAGCTCGGCGTCGTCGGCCTCGCTCTGGCTCAGGCCGGCGTGCACCACGAGCGAATCGCGCACCGAGAGGCGGGCGAAGGGCTCGTCCAGGTGCACTTCCTTGCCGGCGTACGTGACGCGGGCATTGCCGGTGGCGGCGCGCGCGGCGTGGCGCAGCACTTCCTCGGTGAAGTCCATCAGATCATGGTGCGTCCAGTAGGCCGCATAGAACTCCATCATCGTGAACTCGGGGTTGTGGCGGACCGAGATGCCTTCGTTGCGGAAGTTGCGGTTGATCTCGAACACGCGCTCGAAACCGCCCACGATCAGGCGCTTGAGGTAGAGCTCGGGGGCGATGCGCAGGAACATCTCCTGGTCCAGCGCGTTGTGGTGGGTCACGAAGGGCTTGGCATTGGCACCGCCGGGGATGGGGTGCAGCATGGGCGTCTCGACCTCCAGGAAGCCGTGCTCGACCATGTAGCCGCGGATGGACGCCACGGCCTTGGAGCGGGCCACGAAGCGGGCGCGGGCATGCTCGTCGGTGATCAGATCGACGTAGCGCTGGCGGTATTTCTGTTCCTGGTCGGTCATGCCGTGGAACTTGTCCGGCAGCGGGCGCAGGCTCTTGGTCAGCAGGCGCAGCACGCTCACACGCACCGACAGCTCGCCGGTCTTGGTGCGGAACAGCGTGCCTTCAGCGCCGACGATGTCGCCCAGGTCCATGTGCTTGAAGCTCTCATAGACCTCCTCGCCCACGCCGTCCTTGGTGACGAAGAGCTGGATGCGGCCGGTGGCGTCCTGCAGGGTGCCGAAGGAGGCCTTGCCCATGATGCGCTTGAGCATCAGGCGGCCCGCCACGCTCACCTTCACGGCCTGCGGCTCCAGCTCTTCATTGGCGATGTCGCCGTAGCGCTGGGCCAGGGGCAGGGCGCGGTGCTGGGGCTTGAAATCGTTGGGGAAGGGGACGGCAGTCTTGGCGCGCAGGGCGGCCAGCTTTTCGCGGCGCTCGGTGATGAGCTGGTTCTCGTCCTGGGCGGGCGCGGCGTGGTGCGGCTGGGCGGGGGTGTGCTGGGTCATGCTCAACTCGTTGAATTTGCTGCGATTTTAGGCGCTTCCGGAAAGCCGCCCTCGTAGAATCGGACCCTTCGCCCTTGACGGTCGTCCATGAATCCCGAAAACCGCTCCCCTTTGCCTTCGCCAGATCGCAAGATCCGGTTCGCCCTGGTCGGCTGCGGCCGGATCTCGAAGAACCATTTCGAGGCCCTGGCCCGGCACGCGGATCGCGCCGAGATCGTGGCCGTCTGCGACACCCGGCCCGAGGCGCTGCAAGCCGCCGTCGAGATGACCGGTGCAGCGGGATTCGCTTCGCTGGATGCGCTGCTGGCCGGTTCCGACGCCGATGTCGTCGTGCTGGCCACCCCCTCCGGTATGCACCCGCAGCAGGCCATCCAGGTGGCGCGTGCCGGCCGCCATGTGCTCTCCGAGAAGCCCATGGCCACCAAGTTCGAGGAAGGCATGGCCATGGTGCGGGCCTGCCGCGATGCGGGCGTCAAGCTGTTCGTGGTCAAGCAGAACCGGCTCAATGCCACGGTGCAGCTGGTGAAGCGCGCGATCGAGCAGGGCCGCTTCGGGCGCATCTACCTGAGCACGGTCAACGTCTTCTGGACCCGCCCGCAGAGCTACTACGACGCCGCCCGGTGGCGCGGCCGCTGGGATCTCGATGGCGGCGCCTTCATGAACCAGGCCAGCCATTACGTGGACCTGCTGGACTGGCTGGTCGGCCCGGTGGACAACGTGCATGCCTACACCGCCACGCTGGCCCGCGACATCGAAGCCGAGGACACCGGCGTGATGAGCCTGCGCCTGCGCCACGGCGGCCTGGCCAGCATCAACGTCACCATGCTGACCTGGCCCCAGAACCTCGAGGGCTCCATCACCATCCTGGGCGAGAAGGGCACCGTGCGCATTGGCGGCACGGCGGTCAACAAGATCGAGCACTGGCAGTTCGCCGAGCCGCATGCAGATGATGCCCAGGTCGCCGCCAGCTCCTACGAGACCGGCAGCGTCTACGGCTTCGGCCACCCGCTCTACTACGACAACGTCATCCGCACGCTGCGCGGCGAGGCGCATGCCGAGGTCGACGGTTACGAGGGCCTGCGCTCGCTGGAGATCCTGATCGCGGCCTATCGCAGCGCCCGTGACGGCCAGCGTGTGGGCCTGCCCCTTGTCTTCTGAGGCTCACGGCATGAGCTACTGGAAACACGACAGCGCCGTCGTCGACGAGGGCGCGCAGCTGGGCGAGGGCACCAAGGTCTGGCACTTCGCGCATGTGAGCCCGGGGGCTCGCATCGGTGCGCGCTGCGCGCTGGGGCAGGGCGTCTATGTGGGCAACGACGTGCAGATCGGCGATGGGGTCCGCATCCAGAACAACGTCTCGGTCTATGACGCGGTGACGCTGGAGGACGAGGTCTTCTGCGGCCCGAGCATGGTCTTCACCAACGTCTACAACCCGCGCGCGGCGGTGGCCCGCAAGAACGAATACCGCCGCACCCTGGTACGCCGTGGGGCCACGCTGGGCGCCAACTGCACCATCGTCTGTGGCGTCACCATCGGCGCGCACGCCTTTGTCGGCGCGGGTGCCGTGGTGCAGAAGGATGTGCCGGACTTCGCCCTCGTGGTGGGCGTGCCGGCGCGGCGCATCGGCTGGATGAGCCGCTTCGGCGAGCGCCTGAGCTTCGGCGCCGATGGTCGCGCCACCTGCCCGCAAACGGGCGATGTGTATGAACTGCAGGACCAGCGCTGCGTGCTGGTCCAGGAAGGAAAACTCCCGTGAGCACTGCCGGCAACGCCTTGCCCTTCGTCGACCTCAAGGCCCAGTACGCGGCGCTGAAGGACCGCATCGCCGAGCGCATGCAGGCCGTGCTGGACCACGGCCAGTACATCATGGGCCCCGAGGTCAAGGAGCTGGAGACGAAGCTGGCGGCCTACGTCGGCGTCAAGCACTGCATCACGGTCGCCAGCGGCACCGAGGCCCTGCTGATCGCGCTGATGGCGCTGGACCTGCAGCCGGGCGACGAAGTCATCACCACGCCCTTCACCTTTGCGGCCACGGCCGAGGTCATCGTGCTGCTGGGCGGCGTGCCGGTCTTCGTTGATATCGAGCCCGACAGCTGCAACATCGACGCCCGCCTGGTCGAGGCCGCCATCACGCCGCGCACCCGCGCCATCATGCCGGTGAGCCTGTACGGGCAGGTGGCGGACATGGCGCAGATCAACGCGATTGCCGCGAAGCACGGCGGCATCGCCGTCATCGAGGATGCCGCCCAAAGTTTTGGCGCCAGCTATCAAGGAAAGAAATCCTGCGGCCTCTCCACCTGGGGTGCCACCAGCTTCTTCCCCAGCAAGCCCCTGGGCTGCTACGGCGACGGCGGCGCGCTGTTCACCGACGATGATGCCCTGGCGCAGGCCGCCCGCGAGATCCGCGTCCATGGCCAGAGCCAGCGCTACACCCACACCCGCCTGGGCGTGGGCGGCCGCATGGACACCCTGCAGTGCGCCATCGTGCTGGCCAAGCTGGAGCGCTTCGATTGGGAGGTGCAGCAGCGCCTGGCCATCGGCGAGCGTTACCAGCGGCAGCTCGCCGCGCTGCCCGTGCAGCGCCTGGCCGTGCGCAGTGACCGCGACTGCGTCTGGGCCCAGTTCACGCTGCAGGTCGATGAACGCGAGGCCGTGATCGCGTACCTCAACGCCGCAGGCATCCCCACGGCCATCCACTATCCCAAGCCCCTGCATTTGCAACCGGCCTATGCCCAGCGCTGCCGGGTGCCCGTGCCGCTGCCGCATGCCGAGGCTGCGGCGGCCCGCGTGCTGAGCCTGCCCATGAGCGCGGACCTGCAGCCGGCGCAGCAGGACCGGGTGATCGCAGCCTTGCGCGCGGCGCTGGGCTGATCCACGCCATGCTGCTGGGCTACCGACTCGATGCCTTGCGCGCCCGTGTGCGCGCCCGCTGGCTGGGCCTGCTGGGCCTGGAGGTGGGCGCAGGCGCGCAGGTGCATCCAGGTGTGCGGCTGCGTCATGGCGGTGGCTGCGCGATCGGCGAGCGCAGCATCCTCTACCGCGACGTGCAGATCCTGGCCACGCAGGGCGGTCGCTTCGCTATCGGCCACGACAGCCACGTGGCGCCTGGCGCTTACGTGCTGGTCGGCGCGCAGCAGTTGCTGATCGGGGACGACGTCGCCATCGGCCCGGGCCTGATGCTGTTCTGCGAATCCAACGATGTGCGGGGCGACGGCCTTTTCCGTCAGCAGTACCGCCGGGCGGACGTGCGGATTGGCAGCAATGTCTTCATCGGTGCCCGCGTGACGGTGCTGCCTGGGGCGGTGATCGAGGACCACGTCGCCGTGGCCGCCCATTCGGTGGTCAGCGGGCGCCTGGCCTCGGGCTGGCTTTACGGCGGGGTGCCGGCGCGCGCGCTGCGGCGCCTCGACGGCACTGAGAGCGCTGAGGGCACTGAGGGGCCGTCAGCATGAAGGGCCACGTCACCGGCGCGCTTCGCTGGTGGGACTTCGTCACGGCGACCCTGCAGGCCTTGCTGGACAGCGAGGCCACGCTGCTGAAGTTCCGCGCCGCATTTGCCGCCAGCCTGGGCCTGGACGCCGCCCGCGTGACGCTGTTCGGCAGCGGCCGCAGCGCCCTCCATGCCCTGGTGGCGGCCCTGGAACTGCCTGCGGATGCCGAGGTGCTGCTGCCGGGCTACACCTGTGTCGTCGTCCCCAACGTCTTCTTGCACCTCGGGCTGCCGGTACGGTACGTGGACATCGCCCCTGGCGGCTGGAACCCGGACGCCGAAGCCATCGCCCAGGCCATCTCGCCGCGCACGGCCCTGGTGGTGCTGCCGCACAACTTCGGGCTGTGCATGGCGGGCATCGAATCGCTGCGCGAGCGCTTCCCCGGGGTCGTCTTCGTCGAGGATGCCGCCCATGCCTGGGGCAGTTGCGACGCCCAGGGCCGCATGGCGGGCACCCGCGCCCAGGCGGCCTTCTTCAGCTTTGAATACTCCAAGCCGCTCACGACCGGCATTGGCGGCGCCTTGGTGCTGAACGACGTGGCCTTGCGTGCCCGAATGGCCACGCGCTTGCCGAAGCTGAAGGCGCCGGCACGGGGTCAGGTCTTGCGGCAAGTCCTGACCCTGGCCTGGCATCGCCTGGGCCTGGACCTGCCCGTCAGGGCACTGCGCGCCCTGACGGGCTTGCTGCGGGCGCCCGCCCGCGCGATGGGCGCGGTGGCGCGCACGCCGGACACCGAGCTCAGCGGCGACACGGCGCCCGACTACGCCCTGGGCCTGCGTCCCTGGTCGGCTGCCCTGGGACTGCAGCAGGCGCGGCGGGCCGAGGCGGTCTGGGCCGCGCGGCGTAGCCAGGTCGAGGTCTATGACGCCCTGCTGTCCGGCGCGCCAGGCTGGTCCCTGCCGCAGCATGGCGAGGGCGAGGTGCTGCTGCGCTATCCGGTCCGCATCGATGACCCGGTACTGCGGGCGGCGGTGATGCGCGGCCTGGAGGCCCTGGACATCGTGCCCGGCGTCTGGTTCGACGACGTGGTGCACCCCGCAGGCAGTCTGCGCTACGGCTACGTGGCCGGTGCCTGCCCGCAGGGCGAGGCCGCGGCGCATGCCGTGCTGAATCTGCCGCTGGGTCTGCATGCTGATCTCTCGCTGCGCCAGCAACAGGGCCTGCGGGCGCTGGCGCAAGGAAGGTCTTCGTGAGCCTGCGGCAGCGATTCGCACAGCTGGCCTCGGCCGCGGCACTCAGCCAGGCCATCCCGCTGCTGATGGCGCCCTTGCTGACGCGCCAGTTCGGCCCGGAGGCGCTGGGGCATTGGGCCTTGTTCGCCGCACTGGCCGCCAATCTGGCCACGGTGGCCAACCTGCGCTACGAGTACGCCGTGCTGCTGCCGCGCCGCGAGGGCGAGGCGGCGCTGCTGCTGGAGCTGAGCCTGTGGGTCGCAGGTGTGATGGGACTGTTCTCGATGGCGCTCAGCCTCGGCCTGTTGATGGGTGCGCCCTTGCTGGGCGGGCGCTGGGCAGGCTTGTCCGCACTGAATCCGGCTCTGCTGGCCCTGGGCCCGGTCGTGGCACTGGCGGGCTTCCAGCAGGCGATGAGCCTGTGGGCCAATCGCCAGGGCCGGTTCAAGACCATCGGGCAGGCCCGTGTGCTGCAGCAGGGCGGCCTGGCGGCGGCGCAGGGCCTGGCGATGCTGGCCGGCTGGACCACGGCCGCGGCCCTGGTCGCGGCGCAATTGTTCAGCAGTCTGCTCGGGCCTCTGTGGCTGCAGGCCTTGGGGCCGCGCTTGCGCCGGCGCCGCGCCCGCACGCTGATCGCCGGGCAGCGCCACCTGCGGCACCTGCGCCGCGTCGCCGAGGCGCAGCGCCAGTTTCCGCTGATCAACAGCCCGCATGCCTTCGTCAACGCCCTGCAGGAAACTGCGGTGCTGGCCTTCATCACCGCCTGGGCCGGTGCAGCAGCAGCGGGCTATTACGCGGTGATGGTGCGGCTGGTGAAGGCGCCGGCCAGTCTGATCGGCGGGGCGCTTTCCGAGGTGCTGCTGTCCACGCTGGCGGCGGACTGGCGCAGCGGGCACAGCCTGCGTCCGCGACTCGGCCGCAGCCTGTGGGCCCTGGCCGGGCTGGCGCTGCCGGGCATGGTGCTGCTGATGATTCTTGGCCCGGGGCTTTTCGCCTGGGCGCTGGGCGAGGAGTGGCGGCAGTCGGGTGAGATGGCCCGCTGGTTCGCGCCGTATGTGGCGGCCCATTTCATGGCGGCCCCTTTGACGGTGGCGCCCATGGTCACCGGACGACAGGCGGGTGCCCTGGCCTTCAGCCTGGCGGGCAATGCGCTGTACATCGCCGTGCTGGGCCTGGTGCTTGGGCAGGGCGGTTCGCTGAAGTGGGCGCTTGGCGGCGTGTCCGTGCTGTTGCCGGTCTACTTCGCGGCCCTGCTGGCGTGGATCTGGCATGGTGCCGTTCCCGCCGCTCGTGGATTGCAGGAAGAGGTGAAGGCGTGAAGCTGGTGCTGATCGGCGATGGGGAGAGCCCGCATCTGCTCAAGTGGGCGCGTGCCCTGGCCGCGGTGCCGGGCCTGCGCTTGTACGCCGCTTCATCCCGCGGCTTCGGCGAGGCCTTCGAGGCCATCGTGCCTGCCGAGCGCCGCCTGAAGCTGGGCACCGACCCTCGCCATGGCGGCGGCAATGTGGCCGTGCTCAAAACGCTGCCGACGCTGGGGCGCTGGCTGGACGAGGTCGACGCCGACTGGCTGCATCCGCACTACCTCACCTCGCACGGCACGCTGGCCTGGGCGGCCAAGCGCGGCTGGCGGCTGCGCGCGAAGATCGCCGGCTCGGCCTGGGGCAGCGACATTCTCGTGACGCCGCAGCAGGGCTGGGCCTATCGCTGGCTGACGTCGCGCGTGCTGCGCGCCTGCGCGCTGTGCACCTCGGACTCGCAGCACATGAGCGAGCGCATGCGTGAGCTGGGCGCGGGGGAGGTCATGACCTTTCCCTTCGGCCTGGAAGCCATGCCCCGGCAGAACGTGCGCAAGACGGACTGGCTCTTCTTCAGCAACCGCGGCCTGGAGCCCATCTACCGGCCCGAGCGCGTGCTCGATGCTTTCGCCGCCATCGCGGCGCTGCGGCCTGCGGCCCGGCTGGTGATGGCCAATGACGGCAGTCTGCGCGGCTCGCTCGAGGCGCAGGTGCGCTCGCTGGGCCTGGACAGGCAGGTCGAATTCGTCGGGCGGCTGGACCCCAAGGCGCAGGGCGCTCACTATGCCCGCGCCCGCTGGTTCTTCAGCCTGCCGGCCAGCGATTCGGTCTCGGTCTCGGTGCTGGAGGCGATGGCGCACGAGTGCCTTCCCCTCCTGTCGGACCTCCCGGCCAACCGCGAGCTGCTGGCCGACGGGCAGCGGGGCCTGGTGCTGCCGGATGGGGCCGAGGCCGAGGGTCAGGTCTTGCTGGGTCGGCTGGAGTCCTTGCTCGCCGAAGGGGAGTCCGTCGGCGTTCCCAACCGCGAGTGGGTCGCCCGCCACGCCCTGTTTCCGCCGGCCGTGCGCCGTTTCATCGACCGTCTGAAGGCGCTGGATGCGCCGGCACGCTGATCTCCCCCATGCGCATTCTCCTGATCAACCATTACGCCGGCTCGCCCGAGCACGGCATGGAATACCGCCCCTTCTATCTGGCGCGCGAATGGGTTCGCGCGGGCCATCAGGTGCTGATCCTGGCGGCCTCGCATTCGCACGTGCGCAGCAAGCAGCCGCGCGTTGGGCCGCAGCAGATCGAGGGTGTCTCCTACTGCTGGTACCCGACGCCCGCCTACCAGGGCAACGGCCTGGGCCGCGTGCGCAACATCTGGTCCTTCTGCCGCCAGGTCTGGCAGGACGCCGACATCCTGGCCCGCGATTTTGAGCCCGATGCCGTCATCGCCTCCAGCACCTACCCCATGGACATCTGGGTGGCGCGGCGTGTGGCCCAGGCCGCGAAGGCCAAGCTGGTGTACGAGGTGCACGACCTCTGGCCGCTGTCGCCCATCGAACTGTCGGGCATGTCGCCGCGCCACCCCTTCGCGATGCTGTGCCAGAAGGCCGAGAACGACGCCTACCGCGATGCCGACGTGGTGGTCTCCATGCTGCCCAAGGTGCAGCAGCACATGGCGGCCCATGGCCTGGACTTGAAGAAGCTGCACATCGTGCCCAACGGCATCACGCTGGACGAGTGGGACGAAGGCAGCCAGGAACCGGTGGACTCCGCGATCGCCGCGCACATCGCCACCGAGCACGCCGCGGGTCGCCAGGTGCTGGGCTATGCCGGCTCCATGGGGCTGCCCAACGCCCTGGACGTGCTGCTGGATGCCGCTGGGCAGCTGCAGGACGCGCCGGTGTCCCTGGTGCTGGTGGGTGACGGCCATGAGCGCGAGCGCCTGCAGGCACGCGTCACCAAGGAGGGCTTGCGCCATGTGCGCTTCTTCCCACCCATTCCCAAGCGGCAGATTCCTTCGTTGCTGAGCCTGTTCGACATCGCCTACATCGGCTGGCAGCGCACACCCATCTACCGCTTCGGCATCGCGCCCAACAAGCTGATGGACTACCTGATGGCCCGGCGCGTGGTGCTGCACTCGGTGGAGGCCGGCAACGATCCCGTGGCCGAGGCTGGGGCTGGCTTGACGGTGCCGCCGGAGGATCCCGCCGCCGTGGCCGCTGGCGTGCGGCGCTTGATGGCCTTGAGCCCCGCCGAGCGCATGGCCATGGGCGAGCGCGGCCGTGCCTTCGTGCTGGCGCAGCACACCTATCCGGTGCTGGCGCAGCGCTTCATCGACGCACTGCGCGCAGCCGGTGCGCCCTGACCGCGCCTCGCCGACAATCCGCACCGATCTCCCGTTTCGAAAGACCGCCACCATGTCCGCTGACCAGGCCTCCGAGCTGCCCTTCCTGCCCTTTGCCCTGCCCGAGATCGGCGAGGAGGAGATCGCCGAGGTGGTGGACACCCTGCGCTCCGGCTGGGTGACCACCGGCCCCAAGGCGCGCAGGTTCGAGCAGGCCTTCACCGAGTTCCTGGGCGAGCCCGAGATCGAGTGCATCGCGGTCAACTCCGCCACCGCAGGCCTGCACCTGGCGCTGGAGGCCATCGGCGTGGGCCCGGGCGACGAGGTCATCACCACCACGCACACCTTCACCGCCACGGCCGAGGTGGTGCGCTATCTCGGGGCTGACGTGGTGCTGGTGGACATCGACCCGGCCACGCTCAATATCGACCCCGCACTCATCGAGGCGGCCATCACGCCGCGCACCAAGGCCATCGTGCCCGTGCACTACGCCGGCCTGGCGGCCGACATGCTGAGCATCCTGGACATCGCCCGCAAGCACGGCCTGCGCGTCGTCGAGGATGCCGCGCACGCGCTGCCCACCACGCTGGAGAAGGAGCTGATCGGCACCATGGGCAGCGACGCCACGGTGTTCAGCTTCTACGCCAACAAGACCATGACCACGGGCGAGGGCGGCATGCTGGTCACGCGCAATCCCAAGATCGCCGCGCGTGCCAAGGTCATGCGCCTGCATGGCATCAACCGCGACGCCTTCGACCGCTTCACGGCCAAGGTGCCAAGCTGGTACTACGAGATCGTGGCGCCCGGCTTCAAGTACAACCTGACCGACATCGCCGCGGCGCTGGGTCTGCATCAGCTCAGGCGCCTGAAGGGCTTCCAGGCCCGCCGTGAGCAGATAGCCCAGGCCTACAACGAGGCTTTCGCGGATCTGCCGCTGATCCTGCCGCCGCTGCCCATCGAAGGGGACACGCATTCCTGGCATCTCTACGTGCTGCGCCTCGCCGACGAATGCGCGGTGGAGCGCGACGCCTTCATCGAGCAGATGTTCGCCCGCGGCATCGGTTGCAGCGTGCACTACATCCCGCTGCACCTGCAGCCGTACTGGCGCGAGCGCTATCAGCTCACGCCCGAGCAGTTCCCGCATTCGCAGAAGGCCTACGAGCGCACCTTCAGCATCCCGCTGTATACGGCCATGACGGACGCCGACGTGCAGCGCGTGATCCGCGCGGTGCGCGAGATCGCGCTGAGCTGAGGGGGCGGGACGCAGGCGATGGCGAAGCGACTGTTCGACATCCTGGCCGCGGGCCTGGGGCTGCTGCTGCTGTGCCCGCTGCTGCTCGTCGTGGCGCTGTGGATCAAATGGGACTCGCCGGGCCCGGCGCTGTTCCGCCAGGAGCGGGTGGGGCGCTTCGGCCGGCCCTTCTTCATCCACAAGTTCCGCAGCATGCGCGTGGACGCGCCGTCCCTGGGGCCGCAGATCACCATCGGCGAGGATCCCCGCATCACCCGCTCCGGCCGCTTCATCCGCCGCAGCAAGATCGACGAGCTGCCCCAGCTCTGGGACGTGCTGCGTGGCCAGATGAGCCTGGTGGGCCCGCGGCCCGAGGTGCCGCGCTATGTGGCGCTCTACCCGGCGGACTTGCGCGACATCGTGCTGTCGGTGCGGCCGGGGATCACGGATCCGGCGTCGCTGGCGTTCTCAGACGAGAACGAACGGTTGGCACATGCGGCCGACCCCGAACAGGCCTATGTGGAAGAGATCCTGCCCGCGAAACTGCGCCTGTCGGCGGGCTATGTGCGGCAGGCGGGTCTGATGACGGACCTCAAGCTGATCCTGGCAACACTGCGCTCGATCGCGACCGGAAAATGAGCGAGGCCAGTTGGCGCGGCGGTGGCGTTGCGGTGCAGATGCCTGACCCTTGCGCTACGCTCCTACGCTGTCCAAGGTTCAGGGCGAGCATATGACCTCTTTCCAAACTCACAACGCGAGCATGACACCCGTGACCGCGCGCACCGTCTGGCTGACGGGTCTCTCCGGCGCCGGCAAGTCCACCCTGGCCAGAGGGCTCTGCGGTGCCCTTCGGGAGCTGGGGCGGACGGTGTGCGTGCTGGATGGCGATGCCGTCCGCATGGGCCTGTGCAGTGACCTCGGTTTCAGCGAGGCGGATCGCGCCGAAAACATCCGACGCGTGGCTGAGGTGGCCCGGCTGATGAATGCCGCGGGCGTCACCGTGATTTGCGCGCTGATCTCGCCGCTGGCGGCGGATAGAAACCGCGCTCGAGCTATCGTGGGGGACGCCGCATTCCTGGAGGTCCATGTGGCCGCATCGCTGGAGGTCTGCGAGCAACGCGACCCCAAGGGCCTGTACCGCAAGGCGCGCGCCGGAGAGATTCGTGGCTTCACCGGCATTGATGCCCGCTATGAAGCGCCGCTGGACCCGGACCTGCGGCTCGATACGGGCGTGCTGGATGAGGCGGCGTCGCTGACGAGCCTCCTTCGCCTGGCGCTACAAACTGAGGACGTGCCCGTCAAAGAAGCATGACGCCCGGGTGCGGCTGCGGGCATCGCCTGGGCATGAAGCTTTGCAGCTTGTGCTGCCAAGTCGCAGTGACTGCGAGGGACGCGCCCAACTATTTTGGGGGATACTCACTCCCGAAGGGCTTGCTGAGGACAGGCATCGAACCTTCATACGCTAGCCGCAACAAACGAATAGCGGTGTCTGCCAATGCCCACAGTGCCGATGAACAGGGCACTCTGCGTCGCATGGGCGGCCGATCAGCCGCGCAGAACTTGGCCCTTGTCGCAGCTCACGGAAGCTCATGTCGTGATCCCGCAACATCGATCTTGAATACCGGATAGGGATCTTGCCGCAGCGCTAATATGCACCGCGCTGGAGCGATGAGCTAGGTGTGGTCTAAAGGGGTTTTCCCGTGGCCCACTCACCAGCGTTGACACTGCAGGGTTTGCGTGCTCTAGAATGCCGCGGCGTGCAATCTGTACGTGTGATTCGCGAATCATTGCGTTTATTAATCCATAAACTTTGTGGAGTTCACCGAATGAAGAAAATTGTGCTGAAGGCGACCGCTCTGGCGATCGGTGCGCTGGTTGGAGGCTCGGCGTTCGCTGCCGCTATGAATATCACCACCACCTTGGATCTGGATGCCAACACTGGCGCTCAGACTTATGCCAAGGAACTGAGCTTCGCTAGCCTGACCGGTGGTGCCAACAAGCTCAACGGCACCGTGAAGATCGGCTTCGGTGTCAGCAATGGCCAGACCCGTTACATCCGTTTCGACCTGACCAACGCCAAGTTCTCGGGCACCTCCCTGAACGCAGCTGCTTGCGCTGGCCGTGATCTGGAAATCGCTGGCAAGGTGGACCGCGACAATGGCGCCGACACCACCCCCTGCAACGGCGACGACGTGCTGACCGGCGCTGTGTCGCTGGTGCAAGGCGGCGGCAACGACCAAGCCTATGTGGTGTATCAGATCACCGCTGGTGGCGACATCGCTGCGACTGAAGCCCTGAACTTCGCTATCGCCAACCTGAAGGTGGCTAACACCGACGCTGCGGTCAAGATTAAGTACTCGCTGCACGAAACCGCCACCTCGGCTCAAGGCACCACCGCCTCGAACACCGCGCTGCTGGCTTCTGCTGAAGGCACGGCTGCTTCCTTCGCGACCGGCCTGGCTTTCACCGTCGATACCAACCCGACCACCACCGCTAACGTCGAGAAGTCCTTCACGGAGTTCAAGACCGGTGGCGGCTACATCGCTATCGACACCGCCAAGCTCGGTTCCGTGACGGTTGGCGTGACCTCTGCCAAGAAGGCTGACGGCGGCGCTCTGGCCTTCAGCGACCTGGTCGCTGCTGGCACCAAGATCGTCCTGACCGGCGACTTCTCGGTCCGCAAGGGTGCTAACGACGCTGCCAAGAAGCAAAGCGTGTTCCTGTCCTCCGACGCTGATTGCGGCGGCGTGGGCACCGCTTCGAACACGGTTCCTTCCGCCACTGGCGCTGAGATCGTGATCGACACCACCGCAGTGGCCACCAAGGGCATCTGCTACGTGGTCGATGGCACTTCGCAAATCCCGGCATTCGGCCCCTACAAGGCCAGCGTGACCGTGGTGCCGGCTGCTTCGACCACCTCGGCCAGCTTCACCGACAAGGATCTGGGCACCATCGTGCGTGACGGCACCGAGCTGATCGCTCCGTTCGCCACCATCCATGGTGACTACATCAGCCGCGTGTTCCTGACCAGCACCCACACGGCTGACGCCGCTGTGACTGCCCAGGCCTACTACGACAACGGTACCAGCTGCACCGGCACCCCGGTGGCCCTGGCCAATCTGAAGGCCGGCAAGCAGATGGAGTACAAGATTGCTGACGTCTGCCCGACCCTGGGTACCTCGACTGGCAGCAACACCACCCGTATGTCGGTGAAGTTCACGATCGCTGCTCCCAAGAGCAAGATCGAGGGCGTGTACAACCAGTACAAGAAGGGTGATCCTACCTTCGCTAACGGCAAGACCACCGACATGAACAGCTACTCGCTGCACCGTCCGGTGTCCAACTAATCTCTGATTGGTTGAGCCAAAAGGGCGCCCCTCGGGGCGCCCTTTTTCATTTGCAGTGTTGCTTTCGGGGGGGGGCGGCGGGGCAAAGCTCCTAGAATGCGACTCCGTTGACGCAACCCTTTTTTGAATTTCCCATGTTGAAGAACAAGCCTCCCCAAGCTCATATGCCTCGTGGCTTCACGCTGCTGGAAATGCTGGTGGTGTTGGTCATCATCGGCCTGATCGCAGGCCTGGTGGGGCCGCGCCTGTTCAACAAGGTGGACCAGTCCAAGGTGATGACGGCGACCACGCAGGTCAAGATGTTGCGCGGCGCTGTTGAGACGCTGCGCCTGGACATCGGCCGCTACCCGAGCACGGAAGAGGGGCTGAGCCTGCTGGCCAAAGCGCCCACCGACGCGGCACTGGCAGCGCGTTGGCGCGGCCCCTATCTGGATGCGGACGTGCCGCTGGACCCCTGGCAGCATGCCTATCAGTACGCGCTGCCCGGCGCCAATGGCCAGCCCTTCGCGCTGTATTCCTATGGTGCCGACGGCAAGTCGGGCGGTGAAGGGGATGCGGCTGACATCGGCGTGCTGCCGGCAGGCCGCAACTGAGACCGGGTTGATGCGATGAGGGCGTTCGCCCAGGCTGCCGGCGATTGGGATCGGCCGCGGCGTGGCCACATCTCGGCAGTGCACGGTTTCACCCTGCTTGAGCTGTTGGTGGTGATGACCATCACGGCCTTGACCGTGGGGGCTGTTCTGCCGGCGGCCGTGCGCTGGCTGGGTTCGGCCCAGGAGCGTGCCTGGCGCGCCGATGCGCGTGCACAGCTGGAGAGCCTGCCGCTGCTGGCGAGGGCGGCTGGCCAGCCCATGCAATGGGATGCCTCGCGGCTGCAGGAGCGCATGCCGGACCTGCCGCCGGACGCGGAGCTTTACCTGCCCCAGCCTTTGCGCTACGAAGCCAGTGGTGTGGCTTCCGGTGGTGTGGTGGAAGTCTTCAAGAAGGGCGCGCGTCAGCCTCTGGCGCATTGGGACATCGAACCTATCACGGGGCGCCTGCTCCCATGAAGCGCGGCCCAGCTCCTAGTGGCGTGCGGCATGGCCTGCCGGGCCGTCGTTCACGCGGCTTCGGCCTGTTGGAGGCGATCGTGGCCGTTGTGCTGCTGGCGGGTGTGGGCGGCGCGCTGTTCAGCTGGCTCACGCAGAGCATCAACGCCGCGGCCCGCCTGGAGGCCGCGGCCGTGCAGGCGCGTCTCACCAGTCAGGCGGAACAGGCCTTTGCGCAAGTCAATGTGTTCAAGGAGCCTGCCGGCGAGCGGCGCTGGGGGCGCTTGCAACTGCGTTGGCAGGCAACCCTGATCAGTCCCATGCGCTACGCCGTGATGGGCGATGTCGATGCCGTGCGTTGGCGTGTCGGTCTGTACCAGGTCCGGCTGCACGTCAAGGACGCCGACAGCGCGCATGAGCTGGATCTTGAACTGGTGCGCGTGGGTCTGGAAGACCTTTACGCGGCGCCAGCTCCTCGCGTAGCCGGAGCCGCTGATTGATGGTGAAGTCAACGCAACGACATGGGGCTGCGCAGTCCGGCCTGACCTTGATGGAGACGCTGGTGACGCTGGTCATCGTGTCCTTGGTCGCGGGCCTTGTCGCCGAGGGGCTGTACCAGATCGCCCGCGCTGAACGCAGCCTGGAAGGGCTGCAATTGCAAAGCCGGCTGGCGAGTCTGCATGAGCGCTGGGCCGTGGACGCGATGGAGGGCTTGGTGGTGCGCAGTGCCGATGACAAGGACGCCTTCCAGGGCGATGCCAAGTCGCTGAGCGGGACCAGCACCCTGCTGCCGGTATTGGCCGACACCGGGGCCGAGGCGTTCCGCCTCTGGCTCAAGCCGCTTGATGGACAGGCGGGCACGGCGCTGCAGCTGGAACTGCCGCATCGACGGCAGCTCGCCGAGCTGATGCGCTGGCCGCTGACGGACCTGTCGTGGGTGTTCGTCGATGACGGCGGCCAGACTCTGAAGCAGTGGCCGCCCGAGCCGCTCTGGCGGGGTCAGTCCTTGCCTCGCACGATTGAGCTGCGCAGCGCCGATGGCCAGCGGGTCCTGCTGCTGGCCTCGCCGGCTCACAATGCGCGCATGCCTGCCAAGCGCAGTGCCGCTGAGGAGCGGCAGTGAGCGTGTCGAGACGCAGGCGTCAGCGATGCGGTCGTCAGGCCCAGGGGGGCTACGTGCTGCTCTTCGTGGTGGCGGCGCTGGCCTTGATGGCCTTTGGCGTGGGGCGCTATGCAGCGCGTGTCGAGATTCTCCGCACGGAAACCCGCCAGCTTCTCGACGAAGCGCAGGCCCGGATACAAGCCAGCAATGCCTTGGCCCGTGCGCAGTATTGGCTCACGACCCGCCCAATCGGCTTTGCCTCATCCGGCTTCCTGGACGAGAGTCCCTTGCAGCTGGATGGGCGCTGGTACCGCACGCCCGAAGGGGTGATGCTCCAGGTTCTGGATGACCGGGCGCTGCTCTCCATCAATGCGGCAAGTGCGGACTTGATGATGCCGGTGCTGATGTCACTGGGCGCGACCGCCGAGGAAGCAGCCCGCATGGTGGCCGTCCTGCAGGACTACGTCGACGAAGACGATTTGCGCCGGCTCAATGGCGCCGAGCGTGCGGACTACGCCGAGCTGGGGCTGCCGCCGCCCGCCAACAGCTGGTTCACCGACATCCGCGAGCTGCGCCGACTGCCCGTGTGGCGTGACAAGCCGGAGTTGCTGGCCAAGCTGATGCCGTGGCTGGGGTTGCGACCGGAGCACTATCTCAATCCGAACACCGCACCGCTGGGGCTGTTGCAGGCGCTGTGGCCGCGCATCAGCGCCGAGCAATGGGCCATCTTTGACAGCCTGCGCCGCCGACAGCCCTTCCCCAGTGCCTTGGCCGCACGCGCTGCATCGGGCATCCCCTTCGATGATGAACACTTCGTTTGCCACGCGATGGCCACGCTGCGCATCAGGCTCTGGGCCGACGGCCTGCCGCAAGCGCTTGAGTACAATCTTTCGCTCCTGCCAGAGGGCCCGCGCGCGCCTTGGCTGATCTACTCGGTGGCCTTGGGGCCGCCACCCTTCCAGAACGCTTCCTCTGCGACGCCGATTGAAAACCTTCCTGTCCCGTCCGCCGCGACAGCTCGATCCGAGTCTGTTCAGACAGCTGCACCGTGAAGGTGTGCTGGAGCCGCAGAGGCCGCAGCGTCGCAAGATCCTGATTCTGGCGCGCAGCCTGCTGCGCGTCCGCCATGTCGCGCTGGATGACATCCCACCCCAGGACCGGCTGGGCGCGCTGGAAAGTCAGCTCCGGGCCTGGCAGCCTTTCCCGGCCTGCCGCATTTGGGTCCAGATGTCGGGCACCCACGCGCTGGCCTACGCCTGCGATTCGACGCAATTGCCCGAAGACATGCCCGCCGCTGTGCAATGCCTGCCTGAGGGCGCCTTGCGGCCTGCGGGGGAGGAGGGCCTTCGCCTGGTGCAGTGCCTGCAGGGCGTGGAAGGTCAGCGTTGGAAGTCCGGTCAGCTGGCGCACAGCCGTTGGTGGGCTGCGGTACCCACGCCGGACGAATGGATGGCTTTTGTTCGGGCCAGCGGGCAGTCGCAGGCCGAGTCTCCGGTACCGCCGGTGGAGTCGCCCCCCTTCCAGTGGCCCACGGTTCGCCTGCAGGCGCTGGACCAGCTGCGTGATTCGCGCACCGAGGTCTTGCACCTGGCGGGCTTGCTGCTGGTGTTCAGCCTGATCGGTTTTGCAGCCTATGTGGGCCATGAGGCGCAGCAGTCCTACGACGCGCGTGAGCGGGCGCGGCAAGTGCTGGGCACGCTCGAGCAGGAGGCCGCCCCCGCGCGCCGTGCCCAGGACAAGGCCATGCGCAGTCGTGCCGACCTCGAGGCCATGACCCAGACGCTACAGGCCGTGCAGCCTCTTGAGCTCATTGACCATCTCGCCCGTGTTCTGCAGCGCGGCGTGGTGATCAAGGAGCTGGAACTGCAGGGGCAGGAGCTGCGCCTGGTGCTGGAGCCTCCTGCCGAGCTGTCGCGCAGCGCGCTGATCGAGTCCCTGGAGTCCGCGGGCTGGTTGGCCGGCGTGGCCGAGCAGAAAGATACCGCCAACCGGGCCTGGATCAGTCTGCAAGCGCGCCTCAAGAGTCCCCGCCCACCTGCCGCAGTACAGGGCGAGGGCGGCGTGAAGCGCAGTTCGACCGACGCCGTCCCAAGCGCAGACAAGGACAAGGCCGCGCCACCGACCATTCCTCCCGAACTGCTGAAAGGGGCCCGATGAGCGCGCGAGTCGAGCGGCCCGCGGGTGCCGCACAGGGTTTGGAAGGCCTGCTGCAGGAGTGGCGCGGCAATGCGCGCTTGCGTGCCGGGGTGGCGACGATCGCCGCCATTGTGGCCTTCTGGCTGCTGTTGCTGGCGCATGACCAGGCGGCGTTGTGGCGGCAAGAGGCGGCAGATTTGCAAGCCCAGGCCGAGCAGCTGCGGCCCTACAAGGGGCAGACCCAGTGGAGTCGCCGCGCTGAGGATGCAGCCAAGCTGGCGGATGTCGCGCGCGAGTTGCAATGGGTGGCGCCCAGCCTGGGGGCCGCGGAGGCTCGTTTGCAGGATGCTCTGCGTGCATGGGCGGAGAAGATGGGTCTCAACGTGCTGGAGCTGGCGGTGCTGCCTTCCAATGCGCCACAGGCGGCCTCAGGCGTGGCGCCGGTCCAGGGCGTTCCGCTGCGGGTGCGCATGGCCGTGGAGTTCAATCGCCAGAGCTTCATGGTGCTGCTGGGTGAACTGCAGGGGGCTGTCCCCATGCTGTTGGTGGAGCGCCTGCAGATCAAGCCGGCCATCATCCCGGCTCGTGCGGAGTTGGAGTTGCGGGCACAGGTCCGCATCGAGGAGCGCCAGCCATGAGCACGGCATCACCCTGGCGTCTGTATGCGGGCCTGGCCCTGTGCTGCGCGCTGGTCGGCTGGTATGCATTGCCTGACGAAGCTGCTGCACCCGCGCTGGTGCGCGTCAAGCGAGATCCGTGGACCCTGCCCGACCTGCCGCGCCCGCTGAACCCCGGGGCCGACGCCCTGCTGCTGGCGGCGCAGCCCATTTGGGGCCCTGAGCCCAAGACCGCCGCTGCCACGCAGGCGCCGCCTGAGGACCTGCGCTGGCGCCTGGCCGGCCTTTATGGCAGTGGCAAGAGCGGCGGCGCGGTGGTCATGTTCATGGATCCAGCCAAGGCGCCACAGCGGCTGAAGGTGGGGGACAAGTTGCCTGATGGAAAGTTGATCGTGGCCGTGGAAGGCGCCGATCTGGTAGTGCGCGATGGAAAGAAGAAGCCCGAGCGGATTGGAGTGGAGCGAAGTGAATAAACAAAACCTGCCCAAGGCCCGCATGGCATTGAGTGTCACGGCTCAGGTCTGTCAGTTGCTGGCGCTTCCCGCGCTGCTGGGGGCATGCAGCAGCATCCAGCCCATTATTCCGGCAGCGCTTCCGGTGCCGGGGGGCGATGCACACGGCGCAGGTCAGGTCGTGGACAAGGCGCGACCCACCGAGTTGACGCTGAGCAAGCTTCCCGTGCCGACCGACACCCCGAAATCCAAGTTCGCCAAGGAGCGCGAGCAGCGCGAAGAGAAAGTGGCGGCGGAAATTGCGGCCGCCGGCGGCGACGAGGTGGCCGCGCTGAACCTGCAACAGGTCCCGCTGCCCACCTTCATCCAGGTGGTTTACGCCGAGGTGCTCAAGCGCAATCTCAACGTGGACCCGGCCGTGCTGTCACGCAAGGATCTGGTGACCTTCCGTTCCGGGGCCAGCCAGTCGGCCCGGCAGTTTGACGAAGCCATGCGTCTGCTGCTCAAGAGCTACAAGCTGTCGGTGATCGATGCCGGTGGGCTCGTGCGGATCGTGCCTGATACGCCGCAGCTCGGGGATGCACCCGAAATCCGCCGGGAGGAGGTCACGCCCGACACCCCGCTGCCCCTGCGTCCCGTCTACCAGTTCGTCGAAATGAAGGTGGTCCGGCAGAACGAGGTGTCCAGCTGGCTGAAGACGCTGTATGGCGACCGCATCAAGGTCCAGGAAGACATCACGCGCAACGCCCTGGTGATCAGTGGCACGCCCGACAACATGCGGGCGGCGCTGGAAACCATCCGGTTGCTGGACCAGCCGCTGATGTCCGGGCGCAAGAGCGTCGCCATCACGCCGGCCTACTGGTCGGCTGACGATCTGGTCAAACGCCTCACCGAGGTCCTGACTGTGCAGGGCTATGCAGTTGCGCCAGTAGGGCAAGCTGCCCTGCCGGGTGGCGTGCGCTATCCGGTGGTGCTGCTGCCGGTCCAGGGCGTGAATGCCGTGTATGTGTTCGTCAATAGCGACGAGGTGCTGGATCATGTGGTGACCTGGGCCAAGACGCTGGACAAGCCTAACGAGCGAGGCGTTGGCAAGAACTTCTTCACCTATGCCGTCCGGCACAAGGACGCGGGTGACCTGGCCAAGACGCTGGATCAGTTGCTGTCCGGGCGTCGGGGCGGGTCTGCCGGCGGGGCGGCTGTGCCGGGCACGCCGGCGGCTGCTGGCAGCGCTTCGGCGAGCCCACGTCTGAGCGCCGTGGTGGTGGACCAATCCAGCAACACGCTGATCTTCCAGGCCGAGCCGGACGAATACTCGCAGATCAGTGCCTTGCTCCAAATGCTGGACCGCCCGGCGAAGTCGGCCCTCATCGAGGTGACGGTGGCCGAGCTGACGCTGACGGACGAAAAGAGCAGCGGCGTTGAGTGGCTCTACAAGCAGGCTGGTGGCAGCGGCGCTACGGGATCGATTGGCGTGACCTCCTACGGGGCCGCGGCCGGCGGGCCGTTCACCTTCAGCTTTGGCAATGCGAGCAAGTCGCTGGCCTTGACCTTGAAGGCGCTGGCGGCAAGC
Source organism: Burkholderiaceae bacterium (assembly GCA_041913905.1). GTDB lineage: Bacteria > Pseudomonadota > Gammaproteobacteria > Burkholderiales > Burkholderiaceae_C > Roseateles_B. Next base: position 30,996 of record JAYSEK010000037.1, read on the forward strand.
AATCGCGCCAGTGTGCTGTCCAGCCCGCGCATACACGCGCGCAATGGCGAGCAGGCGCAAATTCAGGTGGGCAGCGAAGTGCCCATCAAGACCAGCGCCATCGGCACGGCTACCTCCAACACCACGACGGGCAATTCGGTCCTGACCACCTACCAGTACCGAACGGCCGGCGTGCTGCTGAAGGTCAAGCCTGTCATCCATTCGGGTGATCAGATTGACCTGGAGGTCGAACAGGAGGTGAGCAGCGCCGACACCACGGCAACGGGCGTGGACCAGCAACCGGTGTTCAGTACTCGGCGGCTGTTGACCAAGCTGACGCTGCAAAATGGCAGCACGGTGCTGATGGGTGGCTTGATTACCGATAACGCTTCCCGGGGCAGTGGGGGCGTTCCGTGGCTGAAGGATGTGCCAGTCCTGGGTTCCTTCTTTGGCAGCCAGAATGCAAAGGGCGACCGTCGCGAACTGGTGGTGTTGATCACGCCCTACATCCTGAACGACAGCCACGATGCTGAGCTGATGACGGATGCCTTCCGCAAGATGCTGGGTCCCTGGGCCATCGATGCAGGCAGCAAGAACGGCAAGGCCGCAAGTGCGGGGGCGGTACCCGTACCCCAGAACGCGGGCGCAGCGGGCGCTGGGCCCAAGCTGGATCCGCTGCCGGCACCAGCACAGGACCAGCCCTGACCCCATGAAACCCGAGCAGATCGGATCCCTTCTGCTGGCCAAGGGTCAGCTCAAGCCGGTGGAGTTGGAAGGCGCGCTGCAGATCCAGTCCAGCCATGGTGGCCGGCTGGGCGAAATCCTGGTGCGTCTTGGGGCGGTATCCACCAACACGCTGTATGCGGCCCTGGCCGAGCAGTTGGAGCTGCCCCTCACGACACCCGCGGCCCTGGACGAACAGCTGATCCGCACGGCCATGCAGCAGCTGCGCATGGCCATGGACTGGTGGCTGGACCGCCAGGTGCTGCTATGGCAGGAAGCCGATGGGCAGTGGCTGGTGGCGGGCAGCGACCCCCTGGACCTCGATGTGCAGGAAGCGCTGGCGGCCGAAGGGCTGCCCGTGGCGCCTGCCTGGCGCCTGATGACGCCGGCCGACGCAGAGGCCCTGAGCCAGCGCGTGCGCCAGGCCGGGCAGGGCAACCAAGGCCTGGACGCCCGCTCGCTGCGCGAGCTGGCCGAAGACGCGCCTGTCGTGGCCTTCGTCAACAACACCCTGGCCCAGGCCCTGGAGGCGCGCGCCTCGGACATCCACGTGGAGCCAGGTGAGCGTGAGTTCACGCTGCGTTTCCGCATCGACGGCGTGCTGCACACGCGCTCGACCCTGGGCATGGACCGCTATCCGGCCATCGCCTCGCGCATCAAGTTGATCGGTGGGTTGGACATCGCTGAGCGCCGTCTGCCCCAGGACGGTCGCATTTCCTCGCGCGTGGCCGGCCGCGAGTTGGACATCCGGATCTCTTCGATCCCTGCCGTGCACGGTGAATCATTGGTGCTGCGACTGCTGCCGAAGGAGCGGGGCGACATCGGCATGCACCGCATTGGCATGGAGCCGGATCACAAGGCCATGTTCATGGACTGGCTCCAGCTGCCTAACGGCCTGGTGTTGGTGACGGGGCCGACCGGCAGCGGCAAGAGCACGACGCTCTACAGCGCGCTGTCGGAGATCAATGACGGCGTGCGCAAGCTGATCACCGTCGAGGATCCCGTCGAGCTGCGCCTGCCGGGGGTGGTGCAGATCCAGACGCAGGCCGACATCGGCTACACCTTTGCCCGAGCCCTGCGCTCCATCCTGCGCCATGACCCGGACGTCATCATGGTCGGTGAAATCCGCGATCGCGAGACCGCGGAGATCGCGATCCAGGCCGCCCTGACCGGCCACCTGGTGCTGGCCACGCTGCATACCAACGACGCGCTGTCCTCCGTGAATCGCCTGGTCGACATGGGGGTGGAGCCTTATCTGGTGGCAGCTTCGCTGCGAGCGGTGATGGCTCAGCGCCTGATCCGCCGTTTGTGCATGCACTGCGCCGGGCCGCACCCGGACCCGGTGCCGCTGAACGAGCGACTGGCCCGTCTGCGTGAACGCAGCGCGCCGCAGGCGGGCCTGCCCGCGCACCCGCAATGGCGGGCCGCACAGCATTGCAGTCACTGTGGCGGCACGGGGTTCAGCGGTCGGCTGGGCATCTACGAGTTGGTGGCCGTGGACGCCGCCATGCAGCACGAGATCGCCCAGAACGCGCCCATCGAGCGTCTGACGGCGCTGGCCAATGCCGCGGGCCGCCGGTCCATGGTCGACGACGGCCTGATCAAGTGCGCCCATGGGCTGAGCACGCTGGACGAGGTTCTGCGGGCCGCCAGCGCGCAGGAAGACTGATGGAACGCTTCAAGTACCGCGCTCTCGATGCCCGTGGGCAGCAGCTCAGCGGGCAGCTGGAGGCAGCCAGCGATGCCGAGGCGGCACGCCTGCTGCTGCGCCAGGGGTTGAAGCCCCTGCAGATCATCGGCAGCGAGCCGGCAACCGGGCCGCGCGCCGGCGCTGCGGGTCGCAAGACCATCACCGTGCAGGACCGCGTCGTGGCCTTGCAGGAGCTGGCGACCCTGCTGAAGGCAGGCGTGGCGCTGGATGAAGCGCTGGAGTCGCTGGCCGGTGGGCATGCGTCCTCGGGCATCGGGCGTGCCATGCACAAGACGCTGGCTGCGGTGCGTGCCGGCCAGAGTTTGCATGATGCCTTGCTGGACTCCGGCCTGGGTCTGGCCCCGTACCTGATGACGCTGGTGCGGGTCGGTGAAGCCAGCGGCAGTCTGGATGAGGCCCTGCATGACGCGGCCGCCCAGCTCGAGTTCCAGCGCAAGACAGCGCAGGAGCTGCGCAACGCTTTGATCTATCCGACCGTGCTGGTGGTTGCAGGCGTGCTGGCCGTGCTGATCATCTTCCTGGGCGTGATTCCGAAGTTCGCCCCGTTGCTGAAGAACACGCGAGGCCAGGTGCCGGAGTTCTCCATGTGGGTGATCCAGTCGGCGCTGTACTTGAAGACCCACCTGCTGCCCGTGGGACTGGGCGCCGGCGCACTGCTGGGTGGGGCCGGCGCACTGCTGGCCCGGCCGCAGGTACGTGCCCAGCTCCTGAATCGCCTGGCGCAGGCCCCCGTGCTGGGCCCATGGCTGCGGGACGCGGAGGTCGGCCGCTGGGCCTTGTTGACGGGCACCATGCTGCGCAACCGGGTCCCCTTGCTGGAGGCCTTGCGACTGTCCCGCGGGGCGGCATCGTTGGGCGAGTTCGGCCTGCTGCTGGGTTCCGCTGTGCGCGAGCTCGAGAACGGCCGCAGCCTTTACGAGGCCTTGCGCCAGAGCCATTGGATCCCGGCGGCGCGCTTGAACCTGATCAAGGTGGGCGAACGTTCCGGCACGCTTGACGCGATGCTGATCTCGCTGGGCACCATGCAGAGCGAGTCGGCGCGCGAGCGCCAGAAGCAGGCCATGACGCTGATCGAGCCGGCCGCCATCCTGATCATCGGTGCGGTCATCGGCGCACTGATGATTTCAGTCATGATGGCCATCACCAGCATGAATTCTGGCGCGGTCTGAGGGTGGGATCGGGCGCGTGTCCTGAGGCAAGCGAGCCAGCAGAGCCTGAGTCTGGGTGGGTGAGCGGACCTCGCCCCTGACCAAGGCCATCGCCAGGGCGCGCAGTGTCGTGGTGCTGCGTGGCGCCGCGTCCACCACGGCGGAATCCGGCGCGTCGCTGAACCACACGATGAAGGGCACGCGCTGGTCATCCAGCTTGCCGGCACGCCCAAGGCCGGACGACCGCTGGCGTTCGTAGACGCCGCGCCAGAACTCCTTCTCGCGCAGCCAGTGGTCGGACACCAGTACCAGCGTGGTGGGCTCGCCGCCGGCCCTGAGCGCTTGCACCAACTGTTCGATCAAGCGGGCCGCTGCCTGCAGATTGCTGCGATAGTCCCCGAGCAGCTCATGCCGCGCGCCTTCGTTGAGCACGCCGGGCGGATGTGGCACGTTCAGGTGCATCCAGACAAAGCGATTGGCGGGGTCCCGCGCTGCAGCCAGTGCACGAGCCTGCAGCAGCCGGTAGCTGGCGCGCCAGTCGCGCATGAACGCGGAATCTTCGTCGTCCAGTTCCCGGACTTGGCGCAGCGGGCGGTTCATGGCGGACCACCAGCCGGGGAAGACATGCAGGACCTCCGAACTGCATTGGCGCGCCAGTGGAGCCAGCCGGCAGTAGTCGTGGTAGAAGCCCACCACCGCGGTCGGCACGCCCGCCGCGGCCAGATCGCCGAAGAGATGGCCGCTGTCGGCGTCGAAGCGCTCGCCCTGCACATTGACCAGATAACCCACGCCGCCGTGGTTGACCTTGACGAAGCGCTCGCCCCGCAGCATGCCAGGCACCGACACCAGCGTATTGAGGCCGGCCGGCACGGCTTGGGTGGCCCGGTAGCTTTGCGACAGCAGCTCTTGCATGAAGGGCGACTCAAAGAAGCCTTCGCGCTCGCTGATCTGCTCGTCCCATTCGTCCAGCAGCAGGACCACGGTGCGGCGGGTGGGCTGTGTGCTGGTCTCGACGGCAGCTGGGCGGGGCGCGGGGGCTGCCAGCTCCCTCAACCAGCCCGCCATGCCAGGCTGCAGCAGGAACATGGCCATCAGGCTCAAGGACAGCGCCTCGATCAGCCGCCGCTGCCGCGTGGCTTGCCAGCGGCGGCAGACCAGCCCGGTGATCAGCAGGCTGCCGCCCAGCACGCTGAGCTTGGCCACGCTGCTGCTGATCCAGGGCGCGTCGATGGAGCGACGTGCGATCTGGTAGACCCCCACCAGCAGCAGCATCAGCAACAGGCCGCGACCCCAGTTCCGCAGGCGTGGCCGTGGCTCCGCAATGGCCCCCAGCAGCGCCATGCCCAGCAGGATCAGCAGCAGCGACGGCCATTGCCTCAGATAGGCCGCCGGCTCGAAGCTCAGGTAGAGGGTGTGGCCGCTTTGCAGCAGGGCTTCGCTGGTCGCAATGGCCAGCAGCGCCGCCAGGGTGGCCAGGGCGTAAGCGGCGGCGGGGCGCAACAGGCCGATCATGCCTGCGGCGGGCGGCGGCGCAGCTGGAACAGCACGCGGTGCGGGCCCAAGGGGTGACGCGCCTGCAGTTCGAAATACGGGGCAGCCGCCTTCAACAGCGTGGCCTCGTCCCATGCGCGATACAGGGCTTCGTTGGCGCCGACCAATTCGACGAAGCGGGGATCATCGCGCCCCACGAACTCCAGCAACAGGGTGTCGCGGGTGTAGTCGGCGAACTGGGCCAGGATCTCGTCAACCGGCAGGCGCTCGCTCACCATCAGATGGTGCAGCACGGCCAGGGCCAGGACCAGGTCATGGCGGCCTGCCAGGCGCTCGGTGAGTGCGCGCGTCTCCGCGCAGCGCCAGCCGGTGGCGGGGCTGGGCCGGGCCGCGTTGGCATGCAGGCACAGCAGCGGCGCGCGGGCCGCCTGGGTGCGGCGGAACAGCGCGTCCAGCGCCTGGATGTCCTCGTCCAGCGCCGTCACGGTGGCGCCGCTGGCCAGTGCGAGCTGGCTGAATTCGCCGGTGTTGGCGCCGATATCCAGCACTGCTCGGAAGATGCCTTGGGCCAGCACGTCGCTCACCACGCGGTGCTTCTCGGCCAGCATGGCGGCCTCGTAGTGGTCCCGGTTGCGGGTGTAGTCGCTCCAGGTGCTGAGCGAGGCGCTGCCCGCGAGCAGGCGCTGCACGCAGCGGCCCAGATTGCGCAGCAACCAAGGCGTGCTGTCAGCGCTCGGGGTCTTGGCGGCCCTCCGCCGCGGTACGGCTGCGTTCATGCCGCGGCGCCGCTCCAGCCAGCCCGGCAGACGCACGTGCAGGATCATGCCGAGGCTCCAGTAGCGCAGCCAGGGCAGGCGGGGCACGACGTCGATGGCGCGCAGGCCGTCGCGTTGGGCCAGGAAGATGTCCCGCGGCGTGCGGCCCTGCTCGCGGATGACCAGCAGGGTCAGAACGAAGTGGCGGACGAACTGGCCGTACGCTTCCCAGATCGGTGGTTCGCCGGGGTGGCGTTCGCGCAGGGACAGCAGGTCGCAAAAGACGGGCTGGCTGCCCTGGAAGAGCACGTTCTGGACAGCCGCGTCCTTCAGCGTCCATCCGGCGGCCCAGGCGCGGCGTTGCACTTCCAGCGTCAGCTCCGCGGCGGCCCCCAGCATGGACGGCGTCCATTCGAAGGGATGGCAGGGGATGGCGATTCGGGGGTGACGAAGCCAGAGGCCGCCATCCGCGCTGGGTTCGCAGGTCTCGGCCGGGACGAGCAGGCCCTGCCGGCACAGGTCCGCGTAGAGGCCGGAGGCCAGCAGGCGCTCGACCTGCTTGCGCGCATGGGGCTGCACATGCCGGCGGATGGCATGGCCATCGTCGTGCAGACTGCCGTCCGGATCCCGAAAGCTCTGCAGCATCTCAGGACTGGTCGCGTTTCCAGCGTCGCTTGATGGCGCTCCAGAGCTCGCGGGGATTGCGGATGAAGTACACCAGTCCCACGCCGGCGGCGATCAGGCCCTGGATCATCAGGTGCGCGGAGCCGCCATCAATGTAGGCGTGCGCCGGCTGGCAGCCCAGCAGCCAGAGGGCCAAGGCGGACAGGACGGCGGGCAGGTGCTTCATGGGGCGGGAGTTTACAACGCCCCGGTGCGCGAGGCGCCCGCTCGTTTGCCCGCCCGCAGGCCATGCAGACCGACGAGGCCCAGCGCCAGCGGCAGGCCCCAGATGATCCCCCAGCTGAGGCGTTCCACCAGCCAGGCCTTCCAGGCGAAGCGCTCGGCACTGTCATGGGCTCGGTGGCGGTCTGCGCGGCTGTAGACGCGCTGCCAGTGCCGTGCCGACCATTCGGGACGGCCCACGCCCAGATAGGCCTGGTAGACGGTCTCGGGCTCCTGCTCCAGCGCCTGCATGGATTTGCCGAAGCTGATGCCGTAGTCCGCATCGATGACTTGCCAGCGCTGATCCAGCCAGACCTCGTTGACCACGTGCCCGTCCAGAGCCCAGATGCGCGAACGCAGGCCATGGGCCTGAGCGACGGTGTTGTAGACCATGGCGTGGGCCGAGCAGAAGCCGCCCCCCATCTGCACCGAGCGTCGCGTGTCCACCCATTCGAAACGCCCGCGCAACTTGGCATAGAGCCACAGCGCCCAGTTCTCCGCGAAGCCGGGGCTCAGGTGCTGGGGGTCCACGAGCAGCATGCGGTCGCTCACCAGTCGGCGCAGGCGCTCGGCGTAGTCGGTGTCGGGCTCGTTCGCGCGGCGCTCGGCGGCCTGCCAGAAGGCCTCGGCGCTGAGGGTCTGGGGATGCTTGTCGATGACGGGCGTGCGACCGGGCACGACGGTGACAGGATGGTGCCAGCCATACAGATTCAGCCCGAGCCCGGCGGCGGCCAGCGCCAGACACAGCCAGCCCGCCAGTCGGCGCATCGAGACGCTCACGTCAGCCACGTTCGCCCTGGGCGGCGAAGTCCAGGTATTGGCGGATCACCAGGCGCTCGTCGAACGCCTCGCTCATCAGCGCGTGGCTGGCGGCACCCAGGGCCGCACGTCCGCTGTCCGGCAGGTCGTCGAAGCGCCGCAGGGCCTCGGCCAGGGCCGGCGCGGAGCGCACTTTGCAGAGATAGCCATTGAGCTCATGCCGCACGGCGTCTCGGCAGCCCGGCGCGTCGCTGGCGATCAGCGGGCGGGCCATGGCACCGGCCTCCAGCAGGCTGCGCGGGACGCCTTCGCGGTAGGAGGGCAGCACCACGCAATCGGCCTGGGCGATCCAGGGCCGCACGTCATCGCAGTGCTCGATGTGCTCGACGATCCCTTCGCTCAGCCAGCCCGCCAACTCCTGCGGCGAGACGGCGGCGGGGTTGTCCGAGGTCGAGGATCCGAGCATGAGGCAGCGCACGGCACGGCCCTCTGCGCGCAGCTGTCTCGCGGCCTCCACGAACTCGCGCGCGCCCTTGTCGCGTAGCAGGCGGCCGATGAAGAGAAAGGTGCTCGACACGCCTGCTGCGCGCGCTGGCAAGGCCTGCGGCGTGAAGCGCTGCAGGTCCACGCCGGAACCCGGCACGCGCAGGCTGCGGGCCAGCGGCACCAGGCCCAGGCGGTCGAAGATGCCGCGGTCGTCCTCGTTCTGGAAGACAACGCGATGAGCCCGGCGGAAGGCCAGGCGGTACAGTTGCTTGACGATGGGCGTCACCCAACTGGGCTGCACGAAGGCACGGCCCAGGCCCGACACGTTGGGCACGAAGAGCCGGCAGCTGCCGGGCAGGGCTAGGCCACTGTAGATGTTGGCCTTTGGGGTGTAGCTGAAGACGGCGTCGACCTGCTCTTCCCGCAGCAGCCGCCCCAGCTGCCGCACGCTGCCCAGCTCGCGCAGGGGATGCGTGCCCGCGCTGGCGAGCTGCCAGTCGCGATGCCGGAAACCGGCGGACTCCAGCGCGGCCACATAGCGGTCCGAGGGGCTGATAAAGACCAGCTCATGGCCCTGTTCGCGCAGGCCCAACGCCAGGTTCAGGCGGAAGTTCTGCAGGTACCAGGCGGTGTTGGCGATGATGGCGATCTTCACGCGCGCCTCCGCTGGCCTTCGGTCGCCGCCTCGCGATCGGCCAGCCATTGCTGCAGCATCAGCACGGGCCATAGGCGCCGCGACCAGTCGCGCCGGCCGCTGAGATGCTCCTGCCAGTACTGCCGCACCCGCGGCGCCTGCAGCAGGCCCTGCTGGTGCAGGCGCGCGGGCTGGAGCAGATCCTCGGCCCAGTCGCGCAGCTCAGAGCGCAGCCATGGGCCGATGGGGGCGCTGAAGCCCTGCTTGGGCCGGTCCACCAGGGTCAAGGGCACATGGCGCTGCAGCAGCTCGCGCAGCAGCCACTTGCCGCGTCCCTCGCGGATCTTCTGCTGCATGGGACGCTGGAAGGCGAACTCGACCACGCGGTGGTCCAGCAGGGGTGTGCGGGTCTCCAGGCTGGCGGCCATCGCGGCACGGTCCACCTTGACCAGGATGTCGGCGGGCAGGTAGTCCACCAGGTCACGCCGGCTCATGGCGTCAGCCTGGGCGAGCGCGTCATCGGCGGACGCTAGAAGACCGTAGCCGCTGGGTGCGTTCTGCGGCGACTGCAGCATCAGCTCGGCCGGGTCGCGCCACAAGGCGGCGAAGTCCTGGGCGAAGGGCGCGAAGGCGCGCGCTCCCAGCAGCGGCAGGCCCTTCGCCAACTGATCGCCCAGCTGCGGGCGTCCGATGCAGCGGCCGGCGATGTCGAACAGGCGCGCGCCGCGTCCCAGCATGCCGGGCAGGGTCTGGCGCAGGGCTGCCGGAATCCTTTGCATCGAGGCATAGACGCGCGGGTACTGCAGATAGCGGCTGTAGCCGGCGAAGAGTTCGTCGCCTGCGTCACCCGAGAGGGCCACGGTGACCTGGCGCCGTGCCGCGCGCATCAGCAGGACGGTCGGCAGCGCCGACGGATCCGCGAAGGGCTCGCCGTACAGCCGGGACAGCTGTGGCACCAGGGCGAGCGCGTCCCGGCCGCTGACCATGACCTCGCTGTGGCGGGTGCCCAGATGGCGGGCCACGCCGGCCGCATGCGGCGCCTCGTTGTAGCCGGCTTCCTCGAAGCCGATGGTGAAAGTCTCCAGCGAGCCACCGCTGATCTTTTGGCCTAGTGCTGCGATCAGCGAGGAGTCCACGCCGCCGGACAGAAAGGCGCCCACCGGCACGTCGGCCATCAGCTGCAGGCCGATGGCCTGTTCCAGGCGGCGCTCCAGTTCATCGACCGCCTCGCGGTCGTCCAGCGCCGGCCCCTGCTGGGCAAAGGGCGTCCAGTAGCGCTGCAAAGTGCGCTGCCCCCGGCGGTCGATGCGCATCCAGTGCGCCGGCGGGATCTGCTCCACACCGGCCTCGATGCTGAGACCGTCGCTGATGTAGCCATTGCGCAGCAGCGAGGCCAGGGCTGCGGGATTGACTGCGCCGCGCACCAGGCCGCTGGCGCGCAGGGCGTCCAGCTCAGAGGCCCAGGCCAGCTGCGGGCCCTCCTGGACCAGGTACAGCGGCTTCTCGCCCAGGCGGTCGCGGGCCAGCCAGAGGCAGTCCTGCTCATGGTCCCACAGGGCGATGGCGAACATGCCCACCGCGCGCTCCAGCGTGGCGGCCACGCCCCATTGCTCGAAGCCGGCCAGCAGGACCTCGGTGTCCGAGTGGCCGCGCCAGCTGCGCGGCGCCTGCGCTTGCAGGGCCCCGCGCAGCTCCACATGGTTGTAGATCTCGCCGTTGTAGACGATGGTGAAGCGTTGACCGGCCGACTGCATGGGCTGGGCGCCTGCGGGCGACAGGTCCACGATGGCGAGGCGTCGATGCCCCAGGAAGATGCCGCGGGCCGCGTCGGACCACAGGCCCTCGCCGTCCGGTCCACGGTGGGCGAGGGCCTGCGTCATGCTGCGCACGCGCCCGCGGCCGTCCTCGTCCTGCCGGCTGGCGTCCTGCTGCCAGATGCCTGCGATTCCACACATGTCAACTGCTCCTGCGGCCCCGCGCCGCCTGAAGACCCCAGCGGGTCAATGCCCGCAGCGGCGCGCCCAGGCCAAGCGGGGCGCGAAGCGGCAGGGCCTCTTCAAAGCTGATGAACTGCCGCTCGTGGCGGGCCATGAAGCCCAGCACACGCTGCACCTGGCCGGGGCTCATGGTGTTGCTGTGCAGGCAGATCGTGTAGACGCCGATGCACAGGTGACGCGGGCTGGCCAGCAGTTGCGGCACCAGCACCAGGCCTTCGAGTTCGTAGGGCCAGAGCCCGAAGCCATCGGTGACGCCCCGAAAGCCCAGGGCCTTCAGCGCCTGCAGGGTCTGGCGGTCGAAGCTGTGCGACGGGGCCATGAAGTAGGGCTGCCACACGCCCTGCGCCTTCAGGATGGCCTGGCCGGCGGCCAGCCGCTCCTGTTGTTGCGCCAGCGGCAGGCCAGTGAACTCGCTTTTGCTGCCAATGCCCAGCAGGCCGCCGCCGGGCTGGCTGTACTGGTGGGTGAAGCCATGTTGCGCGATGGTCCAGCCCCGAGCCTGCCAGCGGCGCACCCGCTCCCAGAAGTCGGGCACCGGGGCGTGCACGTCCAGCTTGGGATCGCGGTTGTCCGGCACCACGCCCAGCAGCGGCTTGATGCGCGGATGCGCGTCGAAGAAGGCCTCGAAGGGCGCGAAGCGGCCCCAGTCCATGCCGGGGCAGATGTCGTCGAAGCGGATGACGAATCGCATGTCAGAAGTCGCTGGCGCCGAGCGTCAGTTCATGAAAGGCCGTATTGGGCAGCTCCACGCCCCAGGTGCTGACGAAGAAGGGCATGCTCTTGCGCTGTGTGGGTTGCCAAAGGGCTTGCCCTTGAGCCGTGGCGGTGCGGTCAGGCGCCATCACGAGATTCTGCGGGATCAGGCCCGGCAATGCGCGGCAGTCCTCGTCGGTCCAGTCCACCGTCAGGCGGACGCCCGGCTTGAAGGCGCGAGTCACGGTCAGGCCCGCTGGGGTGGCCTGTCCGCGGCGACGCACCGCACGCAGCTCGTAGGCGCGGCAGGGATGGTCCAGGTAGCGCCAGGCCATGAAGGCCGGGCTGTACTGGATGCGAACTCCGGGGCGCGTGCCCCTCCAGACCGCAGCGGGCAGCGTGTCCAGTTCGGCGCGGCTGCGGACGGCACTGCCTTGCCAGCGGTCCTGCCAGGGCATGAAGTTGGGGATGGATGGGCGCAGCGTGTCGCGGAAGCTCATCTTGCGCCGCGTCCAACCGGGTACGGCGGCAGCGTTGGGATGGCCGATCAACCACCGGCCTTCTCCGCTCAGCAGTTCCTGGCTGAGCTTGATCAGGTTCACGAAGATGTTGCGTCCACGGTAGGCAGGATGGCTCAGCACGTTGACACAGAAGCAGGCCGGCTGCGGCCGGCCATCGTGGCTGAGCATCAGGGGCACAAGGGCCAGCATGCCCGCCCATCGGGTGCCGTCAACGGCGATCACCAGCGTGGCCGGACCCGCCGGGTTGCGCAGGTAGAGCCAGCGGAGGTAGTTGATGCTGCGCGTCGGGTGATCGTCCGGGAAATGGCTGGCGGCGAGTTCCATCGCCGGCTGCAGGGCCGATTCGTCTGCGGTCAGGTGGGTGTATTCAAGCTCGGTCATGGGGTGCTGAGGGGGCGTTCGTGGCCTGCCATAAGGGCGCGAATGCCAAGTCAAAACGATGGGCCATGCCCTGAATGTCGAAGCGCGCGCGGGCCAGGGCCTGCCAGTCTTCGGCGATGTGCTGGCGCGCAGCGGCCGGCAGGTCCAGCGCGGATTGCAGGGCCCGTGCCAGGCCGGCCGGATCACCGGGCTCGGCCAGACATTCGGCGGGCAGGCCCAGCTCGCGGACGCCGCCCACGTTCGACGACACCGCATAGACGCCAGCGCCCAGGGCCTCGATCAGGGCATTCGGAAAGGATTCGCTGATGGACGGCAGCACGAAGAGATCCGCGGCCGACAGCAGCTCAGGGATGTCCGCCCGCTTGCCCAGCAGGTGCAGGCGGTGGGCTGGCAGGGCCTGCTGGAGCGCCGCGCTGAGCGGCTCGTTGCCGGGCTCGATCAGGTTGCCGACGCCCATCCAGTGCAGGCGCGAGAAGGCCTCGGCGGGCAGCCGTGCCTTCAGCAGTTGCAATGCCTGGGCCAGGACGGCATGCCCTTTCTCCGGGCAGTAGCGGCCCACGGTGGCCAGCAGCACGTCGTCGTCTGCCAGGCCCAGGCTGGCACGCCTCTGCAGGCGCTGGCTGCGGGCCTGCGCCAGGCGTTCGAAGTCGATACCGTTGGGGACAACCGTCCAGCCCTCTGCGCGAAAGCCGATGGCGACATGGGCCTCGCGAGCTGCGATGGAATTGGTCAGCAGTGGCTGACGCGACCGGCGCGTCAGCCAGCCCACCAGGCCCACCACCCGCTGGCGCTTGCCATGGGTGCCCGCGGGCGCAAAGGGCAGGCTGCGGATGTGCCAAACCTGCCGGCAGGCCGGCAGCAGCAGGCCCAACGCGCCCGACAGCAGGATGGGGTGGTACAGCCACGCGGAGATGCAGCTGGGACGGAATCGGCGCAGCAGCTGCCACAGCCTGTACAGCGCACGGGGATGCAGCTGGCCCTTGTCCAGCTGCAGTTCATGCAGGGCGACGCCGGTGCGGCGGATCTGCGCGCCGATGGTGTCGCCCTCGCCTGCAGAGCGCAGCACCACGACCATCTGCTGCGTCAGTGGGATCCGCGAGTGCTGCAGATAGCGCAGCAGCGTGTTCTCCGTACCCCCGAAACCGTTGAGGTCGGTGATCAGATGTGCAATACGCGGCAGGGGAGGGATCATGCCGATGCCTCCCGCGCCTGATCCTGAGCCACCTCCAGCATGGTGCGGCTGGGCATGCCGTGGCGCTCACGCAGCACGACGTAGTGCTGGAGCACGCGTTCCAGCATCGCCAGCTGGAACTCGGTGCTGGCGCCGAAGTTGTGCGGATGCCACCACAGGTGATAGCCCAGGCCCTGCTCGGCGCAGCGGCTCATGGCGTGCTGGATGCGGGCCACCTGCAAGCCCGCGCGCAGGCGCTGGCTCTCCCGATGGGGGCGCAGGAAGCGACTGGCCGGCACATTGACTGGCAGGCCGGGTGCCGCGGCCGCCTGCATGCCGTTGGGGCCGCTGACGTTCAGGTAGGCGTCGGCCAGACGGCCGAGTCGCTTGAACGGGCTTTCCTGGCTCTGCGCCTCGGTCCGGTAGAAGGGATGGTCAGGATTGCCACGGTAGGCCTGGATGCCCATCTCGGCCGCAACGGCGAGATAGTCCGGCGCGTACTGATTGCGAGGGAATACCAGGCTGTGTGTCTGTATGCCCTGGGTTGCGAAGGCCTGGCGTGCCGACTGAAGGTCCGCACGGAAGCTCGCGGGGTCGGCCCCCTGTTCGAGACAGTAGTAATGCGAGAAGGTGTGGGATCCCACCTCCATGCCCTCGGTGTCGCGGATCTGTCGGATGAGGCTGGGCGCGAAGTGAAAGGGGTCGCTGTGTTCGTTGTCGCCCACGTCGCCGAGGCCTGCGAAGGGGTCCAGGCGTCGGTCGGCATAGGCCGGACGCTGAGCAGGAATGAGCTCGATCAGTGCCTTCTTCGACTCGCAGGCCAGCATGCCGACGGTGGAGAAGGTGGCGTGCACGCCATGGCGCCGGAAAAGCGTCAGCATGCCCGGGATGGCCTGGCGCACGCCCAGCAGATTGGCGCCATAGCTGGCGATGCTGCGCTTGTCCCGAACGCCCCAGAACAGCTCGAAGTCCAGGGAGATGACAAAGGCTCCGTTGCTCATGCGATCAACCTTCCGACCGGGGTGTCGGCGCCGGCCGGGCGAGACGGCGGCGCAGGCGCATCAGGCCCAGCAAGACCTGACCCCGCAGCGAAGCGGCCTCGATGCGGTTGTACTCCAGCACCGTCCTGCCGCCGAACTGCTGCTTGAACTGGTCCAGCGCCTTCATCGCGTCGGACATGCCCAGGCCGCCCATGTCGTATTCCCGCAGGCCATGCGCCTGGAAATGCTGAAGGGCCTTCCAGTGCAGCAGCTTGTTGGCACGCCCCACCAACTGCCGATCCGCCTGCTCACCCTGCTGTCCCGCCGAGTGGTAGAGCCGCACACGTTGGGGCGTCTGCAGGTACAGATGGGCTGCGACGCAGGCGCCCTGCGCATCGCGGACTTCGGCCAGGCAGAGCAGGCCCAGGCTGCTCAGGCCGTGCAGCTTGGCGCGGTTGGCGCCGGGCAGGCCGCGGGCCTGCGCGAAGGCGTCATAGAAGGCGAAGAAGGCGTCCAGCGCGGCCGGGGAGGGTGGCGCAATGTGACAGTCGAGGACGTCCTTGTCCTGGGCGCGGCGGATCTCGTAGCGGAAGCTCTTGTGCAGGCCATCGAAAAGGGCCTTCTCATCTTGGTCCAGGTCGACGATGGAGGTGTAGAACGGCGCGCCGTCCACCCCAGGGGCGTCGGTCTGCAGGTGGAAAAGCAGGTCCGCGCCCTGGGCGGGAACGGGGGCGCCCGTCTTGGCGAAGAAGACGTCGCGGATGCGGATACCCCATTTGCGGCGATCCGCGAAACAAACGCTGGAGGAAACGGTCGAGGCAGTCATGAAGCGGTCGGCAAAGAGGTGAGGATCTGACGCCACTGCTGCGTCACGACCTCCAGGCTGTAACGCTGCTCCACCAACTGGCGGCCGCGCAGGCCCGCCTGGCGACGCTGTTCGGCGTTGTCCATGAGCTGGGCCAGGGCGTCGTGCCAGTCGTCGGGCGTGCGGGCGCCCAGGCCGATGGCGTCCATACGCAGCAGCTCGGCGTTCATGCCCAGGTCCGAGGCGACCACGGGCACGCCGCAGGCCATGTAGAGCAGCATCTTGTAGCTGCATTTGCCCAGAGACCACAGGCTGTCGTCCAGTGGCATGAGGCCGATGTCCATGTCGGCCGTCAGTGCGGCTTCCGTCGCGGGGCTCCAGGGCAGATATTCGACCTGGGCCGCGGGCAGGCGGTCGAGGCGGGTCGGCGGCTGGTCCGAGACGAAGCGCAGGCGCCAGTCCGGGTGGCGCTGCAGCAGGCTGGCCAGCGCCTGCTGCAAGGGCTCGAAATAGGCATAGCCGCCCCAGGTGCCGGACCAGCCGATGATGCGCGGCGTGTCCGAGTCCCGGGGGCGGGGCACGAAACGCCGGGCGTCCACGCCTGTGGGGATCACGGTGACGGGCTTGCCGCTGGCGACGAAGTGCTGCGCCAGGAAACTGTTGCCGACCACGATGTGATCGGCGGCGCGTGCGAGGTTGTCGGCGGCGCGCCCCTGGCGGTACAGCCAGATGGCGTCGTCCACGTCGGCCACCACGGGCCGGCCGGCCCAGCGCTCCAGGGTGGGCAGCGTCGAGATCAGCTCGCGCTGGATGATGGTGGCGTCATAGCGGCGGGAGCGCCGCACGCGGGTCGCCGCGTCGCCCAGCGCGCGCAGCGCCCAGGGCAGGCGCGCGGTGATGCCTGCTGGCGGATAGGCGCCTGGCAGGCTGGGCAGCTCGTCCAACTGGAAGCCGTCGCCGGCCAGTGGCTGAATGAGCTGGCGGATGCGGAAGCGGGCAGACGGGATGTGCTGCCCTTGGGTCAGTGCGGCGATTCTCATGGGTGTGGCGATCCATGGCCGACGGGCTTCAGGAGGCGTGAGAGCCAGCAGACGAGGCTGGGCGAATAGTGGGTCAGGATGAGCACCGCAATGACGAACTTGATGATGTTGGCGATGTCCATGAACAGCAGTTCGCCGCCGAAGGAGGTGATGAGCGCCTTGGCAATGTAGGCGTATACGATAAAACCACCGATCGACGTGAAAGCAACGCGCTGATGCAGCTTCCCGGTCAGGAGTCCCGCCACGAAGGGCGGGATGACCGCTCCCGCCATGCCGAGCGACTCGATATAGGTGCCCAGGTAGCTGTAGGTATTGAAGGCGTCATTGCGAACCGTGGGACCGGGCGGATGGAAGGGCAGGTGCACCGGTGGAAGGGCGGCAATGGGCGCTTCGTTGATGGTGGCGAGCACGCCGTTGGCCATGTAGACAAAGGGCCGCGAGAGGCTTTGCGGGGACAAGTCGATGAGCCCGGCATACCGGAAGTAGTTGTCCAGCCCGACGACGGGCGTGCAGAGGTAGGAGGCGACGACTTCCAGCGAGCGCGACCACAGATCGACTTCGCTGCTCGTCTCGTCGAAGGCAAGGTTGACGTAGCGAAACAGCACGACGATGCCGGCGACGAGCGCCAGCATCAGCGCAGGCGCTCCGGACTTCCGCATCCGCCCCCCGTTGGCGCCGATCAGGCACAGCAGCAGCGTGATGCCGACAGTTGGCACGGCAGCCTTGGAGCCGGTGCACAGGCCGTAAAGAATGGCGATCATCGCGGCGGCGACCGTCAAGAGGACCTGGTGCAGCCGGTTGGACCGGAAGGCGAAGAAGGTAACGCCAGGCAAGGCGAAGGCAAAGGGCAGCAGGTTCTTGAGGGCGCTGAATCCCTGCGCGGTGTTTTCTTCTTCCAGCGTCGCCAGGCGGATGGCTGCGATCAGGTTCAGCTCTGAGTCCTCATTCAGTTCCGCTGTGAAGTAGCTGAAATAGGTTGGCAGCAGGGCCAGCAGCAGGACCAGCCAGATCAGCAGACTGGCGCGCAGTCCGGGCGCAGGCTGGAAACCGGGCTGGTTGAGCCGGTCCTGTACCGGGCGGCCTTGCGCGAGGACGGTGCCGAGCAGGAACGCCAGCGGCGCCAGGGTGAAGAGCAGCAGCGTCTGGACTTCGACGGGATAGAAGTACCCACCCGAGACGCCGTAGATGCCCAGCACGCCGGCCCAGGTCACGCACAGCAGCGTGGCGGGTCCGTCGCTGCGGTTCAGCCAGCGACTGCTGAGGACAGCTAGGCCGGCGAGCAGCGCGGCGCAGATCAGGGCAAGGAAGTAAATCATGGAAGGCATGGCAAGTCCGGCATTGTGGCCGATCAGCGCGCCGGACCGCGGCGTGCCAGCCGTGGCAGGAGGCCGCAGGCCCAGGCCAGCGCGCCGTAGCAGGCGGCGCTCAGTCCAACCTTGAATGCCAGGCCCATCCCGGGCGCAAGGGTGGGCAGTTGCCCGACGACCCATAGCAGGACCCCTGCTGTCAGTGCCGTGCACAGCAGCACGCGCAGCAGCTGCGAGCCCAGGCCTTCGAAAATGCCGGCCCGGCGGCCGAACCACAGGCTCGCCATCATGCCGATGGCAAAGGCGCAGGCCGAGGCGAGTGCGGCGCCCCAGCCTCCATGGCGTGGCACCAGCACGAGATTCAGGGCCAGATTGCTGAAGGCCATCAGGCCGGTCGTCAGCACATGCAGGCGCGTGGCCTGCTGCAGATGCAGGGCAATGTCCAGCAGAAAGGCCCGCAGGGTGCTGAACAGTACTGCCGTTGCGATCCAGGGCAGCAGCCGCGCGGCCGGCTCGCGCAATTCGGGTCCGAGCAGCAAGGCGCAAATTTCCGGAGCTGCACTGCTGAACACCAGCACCAGCCAGGGTGCCAGCAGCAGCATGCCCCGCTGCAGTGGCGCGGTGGCATGGCGGGCTGCGACGGGGCCCTCCTGCTCCCAGACCTTGACAATGCGGGGATAGCAGGCCAGGTACAGCACATTGAGCACGGCTGCCATCGTCTGCTGGCACAGGTCGAAGGCCGCGCCGTACGGCGCCAGGGCCGCGCTGCCATGCCAGTGGTCGATCAGGAAACGGTCGGTGACATCCAGCAGCACGATGGACAGATACGTCAGCGACAGCGGCAGGCCGAAACGCGCAAGCGAGGCCATGGCGGGCAGGCTGCTGCGGGGAGGCGCGAGCAGACCGCGCAGGCCCGGGCGGTGCCCCAGCCACAGCAGGCTGAGCAAGCTGCCCGTGGCCAGGCCGGCCAAGGCGGCGGTCGGGGTGCCGAAGACGCGCACTGCCAGCAGGCAGCCGACAAGGGCCAGGCTTGCTCGCGCCACGCCCAACCAGCCGTAGCGGGTGGGCTGCTGCTCGGCGTTGAACAACTGCAAATGCAGGCCATGCAGAGCCAGAACGGCACCGCCAGCCGCCGCCAGCAGCAAGTCCATGGCATCGAGGCTGCGGATCAGGCCCAGGCCACCGGCCATTGGCAGCAGGACCAGCGCCAGCAGCGACAGTCCGGCCCAGGCATGATGGGCGGCAGCAAGGCGCAGGCGCTTGGCTTCGCCGTCGTCGCCGGCATGGAAGCGGCCCATGGACACGTTCAGCCACTGGAAGCCCAGCACGGCGACCGCATTGATGCTGGCCATGCCCAGGGCATAGCGACCATAGCCCTCCGCGCTCAGCAGTCGCGTGAGCGCGTAGAGCGATAGCAGGGCAACCAGGCCATTGGCGCCCCGGAACAGCAGATACAGGGCGGCATGCCTGAGCATCCGAGGCCCCTCAGCCGAGGTGCATGGGCATCAGGCCCAGCGCAGGCGGCGCAGGTGCAGGCTGCCGAAGAGGAAAGCCGCGGCCAGCGTGGCCAGCATGGCGCTCAGGCCGCGCTTGGGGCGGCTCTTGCGCTCGGGCTTCTCGGCGACATCGATCACCTGCAAGGCGGGACCCTCCTTGGCCTCGTCCGCTCGAGCCAGCTCGTACTGGCGGGCAAAGATGTCGAAGAGCGTCTCGTTGTACTTGAAGTCGCGGTAGTTCCCGATGTAGTCGGCCGATGAGGTCGAGCCGTCGCTGCTGCTCATCTTCTGGACCTGGGCGCGCAGGGCGCCTACCGTTGCTTGCTGGCGCTGCACTTCGGGCGCGCTGTCCGTCAGGCCTTGGCGCAGGGCTTCGAGGCGCACCGTCGCGGCGGTCAACTCGGCGTTGAGTTTGGCCAGGCTTTCGGCTGCGGCCTTGGGCTCGGCTTTGATCGCGCTGGGGGCCATGCCGCCGGCTTCCAGCCTGGCCTGCGCGGCCTTCAGGCGTTCGCTGACCTCCTTCAACCGGGCTTCGAAAAAGATCCGACGCTGCTGCGCTTCGGACAGCGCGAACTCGTTGGAGAGCCGGCGCATCTCCGCCACGAACTGGTTGGCGATGTCGGCGGCACGCTGCGGGTCGCGGTCATCGACCTCGATGGAGATCAGGCCATCCTTCTTGCCGTAGCCAACGCGGGCGTTCTGGCCCAGGCGCTTGCGGGCGTCGACGCGGAAGTCCACGTCGTAGACCTCCATCAGCTTGAACTTGTCGACGATGCGGTTGGCGACGTTCTCGCTTTGCAGCATCGACACGTACTGGTCGCCGGGTGTCTTGATGGCCCCGCCGGCCAGGCTGGCCAGCGAGCCCAGCGAAGCCATGGCGGCCGCGGCGGTGCTGGACTGGCCCTGCGGCGCCACCACCAGCGAACGCGCGGTGTAGGTCGGCGGGATCAGGAAGGTGATGCCCAGCGTCACCACGCCGACCGCCAGGGACTTGGCGGCCACGGCAGGGGCTTCGCGAAGAATGCCCTTGAGCGTGATGGGCTTGGCCGGCGCTTCGGCGGGCGGAGTGGCTTGGGTGTTGGTCTCAGGCGCTTGCATGCTCAGCCCGTTCAGTTCTTGATGGTCTTCAGGGCGGCAGCACCCAGGCCGAATTGATAGAGGATCTGCGTCCATTCCTTCGCCTCCTGGACGAAGGTGGTCTTGTTCAGCTCCTCGGGCACGAAGATGGTGTCACCGGGCTGGGCCTGAAGGCCGGCGAGGCTGTTGCCGATGCTCAGCCATCCGCCATTGCTCTGCCGCGCGCTGACTACGCTGCCGTTGGCGCGGATCACGAAGGTGCTGGCGGTGTCGGCGCCGCGCGTCGGGCCGCCGGCGAGGCGCAGGGCGTCCTCGATGCTGCTGCCAGGGCGGAACAGGTAGCTGCCCACGTTGAACACGCTGCCGAAGACGCCCACAGTGGACGGCACAGGCGGGATCAGCAGTCGATCGCCGTCTTCCAGGATCAGGTCCGGCAAGGAGCGCGCATTCGGCTCCAGCTGCAACACGATGCGGCCGGTCGGGCGAACGGTGCGCAGGCGCTCGACCAAGCGCGCGGTGTTGGCCGCCTTCGCCTGTTGCGCCGCTGCATCATCCGCCGAGACGGCCTTTTGCGTGCTGGAGGCGCGGGTCAGCTCGGTTTCCAGATCACGCAGGGCTCGGTCGTAGTTGGCTTGCTGGGTCTGACGGACGCTTTCGCGAGTCAGCTCGGTTCCGAAGACGTAGGCCTTGGTCGTCAGGCCTCCCGAAGCCTTAAGCGCGTCGGCGACGCCTGCCCCAGGCGGGAGCAGGTACTCACCGGGCAGCTGGACCTCACCCTCGATGCGCACGCGCTTGGGCAGCCTGTCCAGCGGTAGGCTCAGCTCGGTTTGAGTCAGCGCCCGCACGATGTCACCATTGCGCAGCGTGTAGCGGCTCGCCTGCGAGAGCTGCACTTCGCTGATCCTGCGCTCGTCGCCGACGTCCACGGATTCGATGGCGATCTTGCGGCGCTCGGCCACGGGCGCCAACCCCCCGACGAGGTCGATCACGTCCTTCAGCGATTCGCCGCGCTTGAGCTCCACGATGGCCGGCTTGTTCACGCTGCCCAGCATGGCAACTTGCTCGCCAACCGGCAGGATATGGACGACGTCATCCGGCTGCAGCGCCAGATCGCCGCGCCGGTCCCCTTTGACCAGCAGGTCATAGAGGTCGACCTGGCTGAGGATCTTGCCCTTGCGGCGCAGTTCCACGTGACGGAAGCTGCCGCTTGCGGCCGGGCCGCCCGCCTGCATCACGGCGCCAAGCACCGTGGACATGCCGGACAGGGTTTGCATGCCGGGTCGCTTCACGAAGCCGGTCACATACACCCGAATGGTCTTGATCCGGCTGATGTTGGCGTTGAGCTGGAAATTCTTGAAGACGCGGCTGACGCGCTGGGTCAGAACCGCGTTGAGGTCACCCAGCTTGACGCCGGCCACTTGAACGGCGCCGACGCGCGGGATGGTGATGCGCCCCGTCTTGTCGACCACCAAGCGCAGCTGCCCTTCCGCACTGCCCCAGAGGCTGAGCTCGATCTCGTCATCGATGCCCAGCACGTAATCGTCGGGCAGGCCGATGGCGCCGGACTCCCGGCTGGTATCGGCGGCCATCAGCTCTGAGCCCAGGCGCCGCACCACGGAATTGACCAGCGCTTCGCCCGTTATCCGGGACTGCTGGCGTTGCACGTAGCGTTCGAAGTCGCTCAGGTTGTCCCTGAAATACTGCTCCAGCTTGTCGGCGGGCAGCGTCTGGCGTGCTTCCTGGTCGCGATCCCTGTCGCTCATGCGTTCCCGCTGCCGGGCGCGATCGCGTTCGGTGTCCACCTCCCGTCCGGTGCGGGGATCCAGCTGCCGCTTGTCCAGTTGCACAGGGGCGAGCTCTGCAGCCTTCCTGTCCGCCTCTTGCGCATGGCCGGCTGCTGGCCCCAGGGCCAGGAATAGCGTCAGCAGGGCAGTGCCGCCAAGGCGCCACTCGGAAGCGCTCGCGGCTGGAAGCGGACGGTTTGCGGTGACCAGGTTGGGGCTGCTCATGGATGAAGGGCTGAACGCCTGCAAGGCGCCATAGGCTGAAAGTCGCGCGATTCTAGCGACCCTGAGGGCCGTCAGACGACTTGAGTACACTGCCGGCCATGCTCAAGCTGCTCCTGACCTTTCTGATTTCCGTGCTTGGCACCCTGCTGATCATCAAATCGGCGCATCGCCATGCGCACCTCACTGCGGACGGCGACTTGGACGGTCCGCAAAAGTTCCACTCCAAACCGGTGCCGCGCATCGGCGGCGTGGGCCCGTTCGTGGCCATGGCCGTCACCGCTGTCTATGCCTGGTACTCGGAGCTGCCGTTTGGCCGGGACGCCGCACTGCTGATCGCCTGCAGCGTTCCGGCATTCACGGCGGGCCTGATCGAAGACCTTACCAAGCGCGTGTCGCCGGGCATCCGCCTATTTGCCACGGCGATCTCCGCCGCTCTGGCATTCTTCGTGCTGGACGCCCGCATCAACCACACCGACATCATCGGCTTGGACTGGTTGGTGGGGATGTCCGCCGGTGCTTTTGCCGCGACGGTACTTGCTGTGGCGGGGGTGGCCAACTCGGTCAACATCATCGATGGCTTCAACGGGCTTTCGTCCATGTGCGTGGTGCTGATGCTGTCAGCCTTTGCGTTCGTGGGTTTCGAAGTGGGCGATGTACAGATCGCCGTATTGGCGCTACTGGGCGTGGCGGGCATCGCGGGATTTTTTGTCTGGAACTACCCGGCCGGGCTGATTTTCCTCGGGGACGGCGGGGCCTATTTTTTCGGTTTCTATGTCGCCGAAGTCGGCATCCTGCTGATTTCCAGGCATCCGGAAGTCGCGCCGCTGTTCGCCCTGACGGTCTGCATCTATCCCGTCTTCGAGACGCTCTTCTCCATCTATCGGCGACGCTTTGTGCGCGCCGTGCCGCCGGGGCTACCGGACGGCATCCATCTGCACTCCTTGATTTACCGCCGGGTGATGCGATGGGCATTGGGGGCGGCGGACGCCCGCGCCTTGACGCGGCGCAATTCGATGACAGCGCCCTACTTGTGGGTGCTGTGCACGTTCTCGCTGCTGCCATCGCTGCTCTTCTGGAATTCCACACCCGCCCTGCTGGCGTGCATCGTTGGTTTCAGCCTGATCTACATCGGGCTCTATAGGCGGATTGTTCGCTTTCGCACGCCCAAGTGGCTGGTGCTGCGGCAGGCTGAGGAAAAGACCTCAAGCAGCTGATGGCAGGGGCCGGGCTCGGGCCTCCCGGGAGGCTCCGGGAGGCTCCGGGAGGCATTTTCGCGGAGTGGGGGATAATCCGGCCCCATGACTGAAGTCTCAACTGCTGAAGCCGCACCGGCGCGCTTCGATACGCTCCCCCTGGACGCCAAGCTGCTGCGTGCCGTGGCCGACCAAGGCTATGCGACGATGACGCCCATCCAGGCCAAGGCCATCCCGGTCGTGCTGTCCGGGCGCGATGTGATGGGGGCCGCCCAGACGGGCACCGGCAAGACCGCCGCCTTCTCCATCCCCCTGCTGCATCGCATGATGCGCCATGAGAACGCCAGCGCCTCGCCGGCCCGCCACCCGGTGCGCGCCCTGGTGCTGGCGCCCACCCGCGAACTGGCCGACCAGGTCGCCAACAACGTCAAGGCCTATGCCAAGCACAGCCAGCTGCGCGTGGCCTGTGTTTTCGGCGGCATCGACATCAAGCCCCAGATGGAAGAGCTGCGCCGCGGCGTCGAGGTGCTGATCGCCACGCCGGGCCGTCTGCTGGACCACATCGAGGCCAAGACGGCGGTGCTGAACCAGGTCGAGTACGTGGTGCTGGACGAGGCGGACCGCATGCTGGACATCGGCTTCCTGCCCGACCTGCAGCGCATCCTCAGCTACCTGCCCAAGCAGCGCCAGACCCTGCTGTTCTCCGCCACCTTCTCGCCCGAGATCAAGCGCCTGGCGCAGAGCTATCTGCAGAACCCGGAGCTGGTCGAGGTGGCTCGCCCCAACGCGACGGCTTCCACGGTGGAGCAGCGCTTCTACAGCGTCGAGGACGACGACAAGCGCCGCTGCGTCCGCCAGATCCTGCGCGAGCGCGAGATCAAGCAGGCCATCGTCTTCGTGAATTCCAAGCTGGGTGCCGCCCGCCTGGCGCGTTCCTTTGAGCGCGACGGCCTGCGCACGTCCGCGCTGCATGGCGACAAGTCCCAGGACGAGCGCCTGAAGTCTCTGGATGCCTTCAAGCGCGGTGATGTGGACCTGCTGGTCGCGACCGACGTCGCGGCGCGTGGTCTGGATATCGCCGATCTGCCGGCCGTCTTCAATTTCGACGTGCCCTTCAACGCCGAGGACTACGTCCACCGCATCGGGCGCACGGGGCGGGCTGGTGCTTCCGGCATCGCCGTCACCTTGGTGACCAAGTCCGACGCCCGCCTGGTGGGCGACATCGAGAAGCTCATCAAGCGCAAGCTGGACCTGGAGCCCTACGAGCTGGAAGACGACCGCCCGCGCCGCCCGCGCCGCGAATGGGACGAGCGGCCCGAGGCTGTCGCCCCTTCGCACGCTCCGCGCCACGCGACGCGGTCTGCGCCGGCAGGGCCCCGCGACGCTTTCTTCGAGAAGCCCTATGAGCCTCAGAACGGCGGCGAGCCGGCCGCCTGGGAGCGCGGTGCCGCAGCGGCGCCGGTCAAGGGGCTCGGCAGCTACATCAAGCCCAAGAAGAAGGTGGCGGCCCTGTTCGGCGCCAAGCCGGTGGCTGCGCCCAGCGAGTCCTGAGCAAGACCTGACCCCCGGGCTGCAAAGCCCGGGTGCCTGGTAGACAAGGCCCGCTGCAGCGGGCCTTTTGCATGGTGCGCCCGGCAGGGCGCACCTACTCGGAGGTGAAAGTCCTCTACCAGCCCGGCAAGGGGAATGGTTAGCCAATGGCAAGGGTTGCGCGGGTGACTGCGGGTCTGAAGGAAGCCGGATGGCAAAGCGCTGGCCTGACGAACAGGAAGCGGATACGAGGCGACGCGCTGGGGTGAGATGGCCATGTTCATCAAAGCCCGGTACTTGCACGGAACGGTGCGTCGTAGATCCGACAGGCATAAGCGTGAAGGTGGGTGCGCAATACCCGGGGAGATCTGAGCGTGTGCCCGAAGGGGCTACCGGCGTCGAGAGGCGACGGGCGGCATGTTCAGAAGTCAGCCGAGGCCATAGTAGGTGCCAGTACGGACCGAAGGGCCGAACGAGTAAGACCGAGAATAGGACGATCGATCTTGACGCCTATCAATGATGCAGAAGCTGCCGCAAGGCGGGCCGAGCGCGAAGCAATCGGACGGAATCCGGGGACTGCGCGCGACGGTGCGGAGGTGGGCGCAGCGACGAGCGGGCGAACGAAATCGGAGGGCCACCGGCTCATGGAGCAGGTGGTCGAGCGCAGCAACATGCAAAAGGCGTACAGCCAGGTCATGAAGAATCGAGGAGCACCCGGCGTAGACGGGCTGCGATGCGAGGACCTCAAGGCCTGGCTGCAAAGCCATTGGCAAAGTGTGAAGGTGGCGCTGCTGGAGGGCAGGTACCTGCCACGCGCGGTGCGCCGAGTGGACATACCCAAGCCGCAAGGCGGGGTGAGGACACTGGGCGTGCCGACGGTGGTGGACCGGCTGATCCAGCAGGCGCTGCACCAGGTGATGCAACCGCTGTTCGAGCCGACGTTCTCGGGTGGGAGCTACGGCTTTCGCCCGGGACGCAGCGCGACGCAAGCAGTGGTTCAAGCAGCGACCTACATCCGAGGCGGCAAGCGCTGGGTGGTGGACATGGACCTGGAGAAATTCTTCGACCGTGTGAACCACGACGTGCTCATGCACCGGGTTGCCAGGCGGATCGATGACAGGCGCGTCCTGAAGTTGATCCGTCGCTGCCTGCAAGCGGGCCTGATGGCCGACGGGGTCGAGACAGCGAGGACACAAGGCACGCCGCAAGGCGGACCGCTGTCGCCGCTGCTGTCGAACATCCTGCTGACGGACCTGGACCGCGAACTGGAGCGGCGTGGACTGGACTTCTGCCGGTACGCGGACGATTGCAACATCTATGTGTCAAGCCAGCGGACGGGGCAACGCATCATGGACGGGGTGACAAAGTTCCTCAGGGAACGGCTGAAGCTCACGGTGAATGCGGCCAAGAGTGCGGTCGCCAGGCCTTGGGGGCGCAAGTTCCTGGGCTACAGCGTGACCGGGCACAAGGAAACCCGTCTGCGGATCGCGCCAGAAAGTCTTGCACGCCTGAGGGCACGGGTTACCGACCTGTGTTTGAAGGGGCGCGGACAACGTCTGGAGCGGACCATCGAGCAGCTCCGGCCGGTCCTGCGTGGCTGGATGAACTACTTCGTCAGACCTGCGAAATCCATTTCGGCGCGGGTTCGCAGTCGGGAGTGGATGGCGA
>JAYSEK010000038.1:0-56569 GCA_041913905.1 Burkholderiaceae bacterium
ACTCGATGACGCGGTCGCGGTTGCCCTGGCAGAAGTCGATGTCGAAGTCGGGCATCGAGACCCGCTCGGGGTTCAGGAAACGCTCGAACAGCAGGTTGTACTGCAGCGGGTCCAGGTCCGTGATCAGCAGCACATAGGCCACCAGCGAGCCGGCCCCCGAGCCCCGGCCCGGACCCACCGGGCAACCGTTCTGCTTGGCCCAGCGGATGAAGTCACCCACGATGAGGAAGTAGCCCGGGAAGCCCATCTTGATGATGGTCTCCAGCTCGAACTCCAGGCGCTCCACATAGCGCGGGCGCTCGGCCTCGCGTCGGGCTTCGTCGGGGTACAGCTGCTGAAGACGCGCCTCCAGGCCCTCGTAGCTGAGCTCCCGGAAGTAGCGGTCCATGGGCATGGGCTGCCCGTCGTCCATGATGGGCGTCGGGAAATTGGGCAGCTGCGGCTTGCCCAGCACCAGGGACAGGCTGCAGCGCCGCGCGATCTCGATGGTGTTGGCCAGGGCCGAGGGAATGTCGGCGAACAGGGCTTCCATGTCCGCCTGCGAGCGGAAGTACTGCCCCGGCAGGAAGCGCTTGACGCGCTTCGGGTTGGCGAGGGTTTCGCCGTCGGCAATGCAGACGCGGGCCTCGTGAGCGTCGAAGTCTTCCTCAGCCAGGAACTGCACCGGATGCGTGGCCACCACCGGCAGGCCCAGCTCCGCGGCCAGGGGCACGCTGGCGGCCACCACGGCCTCCTGCCCGGGCAGGCCCGCACGCTGCAACTCGATGTAGAAGCGGTTCGGGTAGATGGCTGCCAGCTTGCCGGCCCAATCACGCGCCCGCCCCTGGTCACCGACCAGCAGGGCCTGACCGATGGCGCCCATCTGCGCGCCGGAGAGGCAGATCAGGCCCTCGTTGAGCTCCTGCATCCATTCCAGCTTCAGGCAGGCCTGGGTGCGCTGCACGCCCTGGATCCAGGCCCGCGACAGCAGCTCGGACAGGTTCAGGTAGCCCTGCTTGTTCTGCACCAGCAGCAGCAGGCGGTGCGGCGGCTTGTCGGCCACCTCGGCCTCCACCCAGCAGTCGGCACCCAGGATGGGCTTGACGCCCTTCTTGCGGCAGGCGTTGTAGTGCTTGACCGCACCAAACATATTGGCCAGGTCGGTGACCGCCAGAGCGACCTGGCCGTCCTTGGCGGCGGCATCGGCCGCATCGTCGATCCGCAGGGTGCCGTCGACGACGGAGAACTCGGTGTGGGTGCGCAGGTGAACAAAAGCCATCGCCGGATTGTAGAGAGCCGCGACGGGGCCCCTGGGCCTCCCGAGCGCTGCGGCGCTCCTGCAGCCTACTGACAAATCCCGTCAACAGCCCGGCCTAGCATGCGTGCAGCGCTTCACCAGGCGCCGCACGCCAAAGCCGTCGGCAGCAGCCGCCAGCGGCGGTGCTTCATCCAACACCTTTTGGGAGACCTTCATGAATCTCAGCCCCAGCCTCCAGATCCTGTTCGTGGACCAGCCCGCCCGCAGCGCAGCCTTCTACAGCGAGCACTTCGGCGCCCGCGTGCTGGAGCAGTCGCCCACCTTCGCGATGCTGGCCCTGGGCGAGAACGCCCGCCTGGGCCTGTGGTCGCGCCACACCGCCGAACCCGGCCCCACCGCGACCGGCGGCGGCACCGAACTGGCCTTCGCCCAGCCTGACCGCGGCACGGTCGACGCCCTGCATGCCCGCTGGAGCGATGCCGGCATTCCCATGGCCCAGGCGCCCGTGGCCATGGACTTCGGCTACACCTTCGTCGCAACCGACCCGGACGGCCACCGCCTGCGCGTCTTCCATCCCGAGGGCGACTGAAGCCCCCTGCCGGGCGCTCAGCGCCCCGGCAGGCGGGGATCAGGGATCTTGCGGGGTCGGACGGCGCTGGCAGGGCTTATGCTGCGCCGCCATCCCTGCTGACGCCGAGAATGCCCATGCAAGACCGCTCCCCTGCCCCTCGCCTGCTCGCCCTGGCCCTGAGCGCCAGCGCCGGCCTGCTGACAAGTGCCACCGCCTTTGCTCAGGCCAGTGCGCCGGCACCTGCGGCCCCTGCGGCCCCTTCGTCCTCATCAGCCGCCACCCAGGCCCCGGCGCAACCCTCCCCCGCTGCCAAGCCCACCGGCCCGGCTGCGGGCAAGAAGCCCACCAGCGCGGATATCCTGGCGGCTTCCAAGCCCGGGGACTGGCGGGCCGTGAACCCGGAGCAGGCCCTGCAGATGGAGCTGCCCAGCGGCAAGGTCATCATCGAGCTGGCCAGCGCCTTCGCGCCCGCGCACGCCGCCAGCATCGTCCGGCTGGCCCGCGCCGGCTATTACGACGGTCTGGCCATCATCCGCTCGCAGGAAAACTACGTCACCCAGTGGGGCGACCCCGAAGAGGACGATGCCAAGGCGCGCAAGAAGCCCGAGCCGGCGGCCAAGGTGCCGGTCGAGTTCGACCGACCGCTCAAGGGGCTGAAGCTCACGGCGCTGCCCGAGCGCGACACCTGGGCGGCCCAGGTGGGCTTCGTCGACGGCTGGCCCGTGGCGGTGGACGCCAAGAAGGGCCGCGCCTGGCTGACGCATTGCAACAGCATGGTCGGCTCCGCGCGCGGCAACGAGCCCGACTCCAGCGACGGCAGCAGCCTCTACGCCATCATCGGCCATGCACCGCGCGCGCTGGACCTCAACATCACCACGGTCGGTCGCGTGCTGCAGGGCATGGACAAGCTCAGCAGCCTGCCCCGCGGCACGGGCGCCCTGGGCTTCTATGAGAAGGCCGAGGAGCGCACGCCCATCACCCGCGTGCGCGTGCTGGCCGACATCCCCGAGGCAGAGCGCCCGCGCCTGCAGGTGCTGCGCACCGACACCGTCACCTGGCAGGCCTGGCTCAACAGCCGGCGCTTCCGCGGCGGCGGCTGGTTCGTTCATGAGCCGGCCAAGGTGGAGCTGTGTGGCGCGCTGCCGCCGGTGAGGACTGCGCCGTGAAGCCCATGCCATCCCGTCGTCAGGCGCTGGGGCTGCTGGCGGGAACGGCAGCAGCAGCCATGCCTGCGCTGGCCGCGGCGATGCCTCCGGCGCGCCCGCTGCCTTTCAGGCTGCGCAGCCGCTTCTGGATGAATCTGCACCATGTGCTGGCCGAACTGGTCCAGCCGAACAGCGAACTGCCCGCATGGCGCCAGCCGCAGGGCTGGTCGGACGCCGATTCGACGGCCTGGCAAAGCGCCCAGCGCACTTACCGCCAGGCCTTTGCCTCCGCAGACGTGGTCTTCGACGACCGCTTCCAGGCCCTGCGCCGGGCCTTGCTGGCCTTGGCGGACCAGCAGCCGCTGCCGGTGTTTGAGCCCGCCCTGCAGCCATTTGGCGAGGCGCTGAGCCAAGCGGCCGAACCCTACCGACGGCATTTGTGGCCCGCGCATTCGAAGTCCAATGAAGATTGGATCCGGCAGGCGCGCCCCTTGCTTGAGGCGCACGGCGGCGCGCTGCGCGACCGCCTGGAAGCGGCGCTGCAGCCGGCCCTCCCCGATCTGATCCCGGTGGACGTGGTGGCCCATGCCGCCAATTTCGCGGGGGCCTACACGCACCCCGGCCCGGCGCACACCGTCATGCCCAGCACCCGTCCGGACTACCAGGGCGACGCCAGCCTGGAGATGCTGTTCCACGAGGCCAGCCATACCGGCATGGACAGCCGACTGATTCGGGATATCGACGCGCTACTGGCCCCGCGGGGCTTGGCGGACAAGCGCGATCTCTGGCACGCCACCCAGTTCTTCACCGTGGGCCACCTCACCCAGCGCGTGCTGGCGCAGGCCGGCAGGAACTACGAGCCCTACGCCTTGCGCAAGCGTCTGTACCAGCGGGTCTGGCCTTTTGCATTGCCGCCGCTGGCGGCGCATTGGCTGCCCTGTCTCGAGGGCCTGCGTTCTCGGGATGAGGCGCTCGCGGCCCTGGTCGCCGCCAGCTATCCGACATGAGGGACGGCGCCGGCAGGGCATCGCCATCGCCCTAGAATCCGGCGCCATGCCCTCTTCCGCTGCGCCCATCCTCAACATCTCCTGCTATCTGTTCGTCGGCCTGCCCGACGCCGCCGAACTGCGCGAGCGCCTGCATGCCGAGGCCCTGGCCCGCGAACTCAAGGGCACGGTGCTGCTGGCCGAGGAAGGCATCAACCTCTTCCTGGCCGGAACGCCCGAGGGCGTGCGCGGCTGGGTGGAACTGCTCAAGGCCGATGCGCGCTTTGCCGCGCTGGCGCCCAAGGAGAGCTGGAGCGAATCCGTCCCCTTCCGCAAGCTGCTGGTCAAGGTCAAGCGCGAGATCATCCGCATGAACATGCCGGCCATCCGGCCCGACCAGCAAGCCCGCGCACCCGCCCTGCCCGCCGCCACGCTGCGCCGCTGGCTGGACCAGGGCCACGACGACGAAGGCCGGCCGGTGGTGACCCTGGACACCCGCAATGCCTTCGAGGTGGACTACGGCACTTTCGACGGCGCCATCGACTGGCGCATCAGCAAGTTCACCGAATTCCCCGCCGCGCTTGCCGCCCACAAGCAGGAGCTGATGGGCAAGACCGTGGTGAGCTTCTGCACCGGCGGCATCCGCTGCGAGAAGGCCGCCATCGTGCTGCAGCAGCAGGGGCTGGACGGTCCCGTCTACCAGCTCGAAGGCGGCATCCTGAAGTACTTCGAGGAGACTGACGGGGCGCACTACCACGGCAGCTGCTTCGTCTTCGACCAGCGCGAGGCCCTGGACGCCGGGCTGGCGCCGTCGTCCTCCGTCCGTCCCACCGGCAAGACCTGACCCCATGAAGACCTTGCGCGCCTGGCTGCTGCGTGGACTGGGTCTGCTGATCCTGCTGATGGCGCTGGCGGCCGCGGCCTTCAAGGCGCCGGAGCGGTCGCTGGAGTCGCTGGTCGCGCGCTGGGCCCCGCCGCCCTCCGACTTCATCGAGCTGCCCTGGCAAGGGCGGCTGCAGCTCGTGCACCTGCGCGACCAGGGGCCGCGCGGCCCGGCCACGCCCCTGGTGCTGCTGCACGGCACCTCGGCCAGCCTGCACACCTGGGAGCCCTGGGTGGCCGAACTCAGCAAGCACCGCCGCGTCATCACCCTGGACCTGCCGGGCTTCGGCCTGACCGGCCCCAGCGTGCTGGGCGACTATCACGATGCCAGCTATGGCGCCTTCCTGGAGGCCCTGCTGGCCCGGCTGAAGCTGGACCGCGTGATCCTGGGCGGCAACTCGCTGGGCGGCCAGATCGCCTGGCAATACGCGGCGCGGCATGCCGAGCAGGTCCAGGCCCTGATCCTGGTGGACGCCGGCGGCCTGGAGTTCCAGTCCGAGTCCGTGCCCCTGGCCTTCCGCCTGGCGCGACTGCCTGGATTGCGCGCCCTGGCCTCGCAACTGCTGCCGCGCCAGATGGTGGAGCGCAGCGTGCGCAATGTCTATGGCGATCCGGCCCGCCTCGACGAGGCCGTGGTCGATCGCTATTTCGAGCTCACTTTGCGCGAAGGCAACCGTGCGGCCCTGGTGCAACGCTTCGCCGAACTGGAGCCCGGGCGTTATGCGAACATGCTGCCCCAGATCCGGCAGCCGACGCTCATCCTCTGGGGCGGGCGCGACCGCCTGATCCCGCTGGCCTATGGCCGGCAGCTGAAACAAAGCATTGCAAATAGCAGCCTGGTGGTCTTTGATACCCTGGGGCATGTGCCGCAGGAAGAAGACCCGCAGCAGACGCTTGGGCCGGTGCAGGACTTCCTGCAATCGCTCAAACCCTGATGCGAACGCCGGCTGCGGCCATGCAAGATCGAGTTTTCCCAACCCAGTCTCGCGAGACGAGCAGGAGACCCCATGAAGAAACGCCATCTGATCGCCCTGGCCGCCGTGGCCACCTTCGGCTTCAGCGCCCTGAGCGCCACGGCCCAGGCCCCCGATTGGAAGAAGATCCGCATCGGCGTGGAAGGCGCCTACCCCCCCTTCTCGGAAGTCGGTGCTGACGGCAAGCTCAAGGGCTTCGAGATCGACCTGGCCATGGCCCTGTGCGCCGAGATGAAGGCCGAGTGCACCCTGGTGCAGCAGGATTTCGACGGCCTGATCCCGGCCCTGCAGGCCAAGAAGATCGACGCCATCATTGCCTCCATGTCCATCACGGACGAGCGCAAGAAGGCCATCGCCTTCTCCAACCCCTACTACAACACGCCGGCCCGCTTCGCCGCCAAGGCCGACGCCAAGTTCGACTTCAGCCCCGCCGGCCTGAAGGGCAAGAAGATCGGCGTGCAGCGCGCCACCATCCACGAGAAGTTCGTGGCCGAGACCTTCAAGCAGAGCAACATCGTGCGCTACGCCACCCAGGACCAGGCCTTCCTGGACCTGAAGTCCGGCCGCATCGACCTGACCATCGCCGACCTGGTGGCCATCGACCAGGGCTTCCTGAAGACCCCGGCCGGCAAGGGCTTCGCCTTCCAGGGCCCCAGCTATGACGACGTGAAGTACTTCGGCATCGGCTCCGGCGTGGGCATGCGCAAGGCCGACGAAAAGGCCCTGGCCAAGAAGTTCAACGACGCCATCGCCGCCGTCAAGGCCAACGGCACCTTCAAGAAGCTCAACGACAAGTACTTCGAGTACGACATCTCCGCCAAGTAAGGCGAGGCCCGCGCCCGGGAGCTGCGAGCCGGATGCATTGATAATGCGCCCGGTCCTCGCTGCCTCACCAGGCGCCAGGGAGGCGCCCTCCGCCAGCGGGGGGCGCCTCGGTTTTTCCATCTCGCAGTACCTTCACCGATGTTCTTGCACGGTTTCCTGCCCAGCCTTCTCCAAGGCTCGGTGATCACGCTCAGCGTGGCCCTGGCTTCCCTGGCTCTGGCCATGGTGCTGGGCCTGCTCGGCGCCATGGCCAAGCTCTCGCGCTGGCGCTGGGCCAAGAGCCTGGCCTATGTCTACACCACCCTGATCCGCGGTGTGCCCGACCTGGTGCTGATGCTGCTGATCTTCTTCGGCGGCCAGGTGGCAGTGAACTCGATCGCCCAGTCCCTGGGCCATGACGAGTACATCGACATCGATCCCTATCTGGCCGGCGTGCTGACCATCGGCTTCATCTTCGGAGCCTACCTCACCGAGGCCTTCCGCGGCGCCTTCCTGGCCGTGCCGCCGGGGCAGCGTGAGGCCGGCCTGGCCTACGGCATGTCGCCCGCGCAGATCGCTTTGCGCATCACCTTCCCGCAGATGTTCCGCCATGCGCTGCCAGGGCTGTCCAACAACTGGCTGGTGCTGATCAAGAGCACCGCCATCGTGTCCGTGATCGGCCTGCATGACCTGATGACGCGCGGCTCGCAGGCGGCGGGCACCACGCGCGAGCCCTTCGTCTTCTACGCCGCGGTGGCCGTGATCTACCTGGGCTTCACCACGCTCTCCGAGCTGCTGTTCAACTGGCTGCAGAAGCGCCTGTCGATCGGCGTGCGCCAGAGCCACTTCTGAGCGGGGCGCGACTATGAATTTCGAAGCCATCCAAGAGAACCTGCCCCATTACCTGGAGGGGGCCTGGGTCACGCTGCAACTGCTGGCCATCTCGCTGGCCCTGGGCCTGAGCGCCGCCATCCCGCTGGCCGTGCTGCGGGTGAGCCGCAAGAAATGGATCTCGGGCCCGATCTGGCTCTACACCTACGTCTTCCGCGGCACGCCCATGCTGGTGCAGCTCTTCCTCATCTACTACGGCCTGGGCCAGTTCCAGTGGATGCAGGAAAGCTGGGCCTGGGAGTACTTCAGCTCCGCCTGGTTCTGCGCCTGCCTGAGCTTCGTGCTGAACACCTGTGCCTACACGGTGGAGATCATTGCGGGGGCCATCCGCGCGCTGCCGGCCGGAGAGATCGAAGCCGCGCGCGCCCTGGGCATGAGCCCCTGGGTGATGTTCCGCCGCATCGTGCTGCCCTCGGCCCTGCGCCGCGCCCTGCCGGCCTACAGCAACGAGGCCATCTTCATGCTGCATGGCACCTCGCTGGCCAGCATCGTGACGCTGATGGACCTCACCGGCGTGGCCCGTGAAGTCAACTCGACCTACTACATCCCCTTCGAGGCCTTCATCACCGCCGCGGTCTTCTACTTCCTGATGACGCTGACCCTGGTCGGACTCTTCCACAAGGCCGAGGCTCGCTGGCTCAAGCCGCTGATGCCGCGCTGATCGAACGGCGTGCCGCAAGGCGCGCCCGAGGAGGCCCTCACCATGCAGATCCAGACCCATCCCCTACTTCCACCCGCTCCGGGCACGCAGCGCGAGCTGGTCTCGCTGCACTACGGCCGCCCTGGTGCCGGCCCCAAGGTCTACATCCAGGCCTCTCTGCACGCCGATGAACTGCCCGGCATGCTCACCGCCTGGCACCTGCGCCGCCAGCTCGACGCGCTGGAAGCTGCCGGCCAGGTCGTGGGCGAGATCGTCCTCGTGCCCATGGCCAACCCCATCGGCCTCTCCCAGTGGCTGCTGCAGGGGCACCTGGGGCGCTTCGAGCTGCTCTCCGGCGAGAACTTCAACCGCCACTACCCCGACCAGATCGAGGCCGCCGCACATGCCGCCGAGCCCGAGCTGGGGGCCGACGCCGCCCGCAACGTCGCCGTGCTGCGCCGCGAGCTCAAGAAGGCGGTGCTGGCCCAGCCCGTGGACACCGAGCTGCAAAGCCTGCGACGCACGCTGATGGGTCTGTCCTGCGATGCCGATGTCGTGCTGGACCTGCACTGCGATGCCCAGGCCGTGCTGCACCTCTATTGCGAGACGCCGGCCTGGGAGCAGTGCGAGCCACTCTCCCGCTTCCTGGGCGCGCGCGTCACCCTGCTGGCGACGGACTCGGGCGACAACCCCTTCGACGAGGCCTGCTCGCAGGTCTGGTGGAAATGGCGCCGGCACTTCGGCGAGCGCTTCCCCATCCCGCAGGCCTGCCTGTCGGTGACGGTGGAACTGCGCGGCCAGCAGGACGTGGAACACGCACTGGCCGAGCAGGATGCCAGCCACATCATCGACTACCTGCGCTGGCGCGGCGCCCTGGCCGGCGACGCCCCGGCCCTGCCGCCCGCGCAGGGCGACGCCCGCCCGCTGGCCGGCTCCATGCCCATCAAGACGCCGGTCGGCGGCGTGCTGACCTTCCTGCGTCAACCCGGCGAGGAGGTCCGCGAGGGCGAGGTGCTGGCCCATGTGATCGACCCCGTCACGGCCGAGCTCACCGAGCTCAAGAGCCCCGTGGACGGTCTTCTTTTCGCGCGGGACAACCTGCGCTTCGTCACCGCTGGCGCACGCGTCGCCAAGGTGGCCGGATTGAATGCATTGCGCAGCGGCAAGCTGCTGGGAGCCTGAAGAGATGAGTGCCAGCCTGAAAGTCGAGAACCTCCACAAGCGCTACGGCGAGCGCGAGGTGCTCAAGGGCGTTTCCCTGACCGCCAACAAGGGCGACGTCATCACGCTGATCGGCTCCAGCGGCTCGGGCAAGAGCACCTTCCTGCGCTGCCTGAACCTGCTGGAGCAGCCCTATGAAGGCCGTCTGTGGCTGCATGATGAGGAGCTGAAGCTGGTGCGCGACCGCGACGGCAGCCTCAAGGCCGCCGACGCCAAGCAGCTGCAGCACTGGCGTTCGCGCCTGGCCATGGTGTTCCAGAACTTCAATCTCTGGGCTCACCGCACCGTGATCGAGAACGTCATCGAGGCGCCGGTCCATGTGCTGGGCGTGCCCAAGACCCAGGCGCTGGAGAAGGCCGAGGCCCTGCTGGCCCGCGTGGGGGTGGCGCATCGCAAGGACGTCTACCCGGCCCAGCTCTCCGGCGGCGAGCAGCAGCGCGTGGCCATCGCCCGCGCGCTGGCCGTCGAGCCCGAGGTGATGCTCTTCGATGAACCCACCTCCGCGCTGGACCCCGAGCTGGTGGGCGAGGTGCTCAAGGTCATGCGCGACCTAGCCGCCGAAGGCCGCACCATGATCGTCGTGACCCACGAAATGGGCTTTGCGCGCGAGGTCTCCAACTACACGCTGTTCCTGCACCAGGGACGCGTGGAAGAGCAGGGGCATCCCAAGGACATCCTGGTCAACCCGCAGTGCGATCGGCTCAGGGCGTTTCTCAGTGGGGGGCTGAAGTAACCCCCCCCTACCGGCTGCGCCGGCCCCCCCCGGGGGGGCGAGCCCGTAGGACCGGCGGAGCCGGATCCTCGGCCTCCGTACTGGGCAAAACGGGACCTTGGACGGGTCCCGTTTTGCGTTGAGGCTTGCGTTGAGGCTCTTGAGGGTTGCGCTGGCTCCCCCGGGGACGAGCCCGCAGGACCGGCGGAGCCGGATCCTCGGCCTCCGTGCTGGGCAAAACGGAACCTTGGACGGGTCCCGTTTTGCATTGGGACGGATGGCTCACTCGCTTAGCCCGGCGCCTCGCCAGCCGGCTTGCGATAGGCGCCATCGACGCCTGGGG
Source organism: Burkholderiaceae bacterium (assembly GCA_041913905.1). Lineage (GTDB taxonomy): Bacteria > Pseudomonadota > Gammaproteobacteria > Burkholderiales > Burkholderiaceae_C > Roseateles_B. The sequence continues at coordinate 10,407 of JAYSEK010000038.1, forward strand.
CCTGCTGCAGGCGCGCAAGGGCGGCGTCGAGGTCGCCGGGGCCTTGAGGGTGAAGGGAGAACCAGCCGCTCATTGCGGGATCGCTGTGGCCCGGATGCAAGGGGCGCGCGTCCAGGCCCAGCTGCTTCAGCAGGGGCAGCAGGGGTGACAGGCTCGCGCCGGTCTTCAGCAAGAGCACAGCCTGTTCCTCGGTCTTCATGCGGGTCTCCTGGTAATCAATTCCCTAAGCTTGGGGATCCCCGCCATGCCGCAGGGCCCTGCGCATTAGGGAGCCGTGCTCGTCTTTTCCTCAGGCTTGAGGACTGCAGGGACTTGAGGCCGATGCCAACGCGTTTTCACACTGAGCCTATGCCGGCACATGCCGGACCACAAGGAGGCTCACTCAATGAAAGACGCATATTCCGCCCCCGAGATCATCGTGGTGGCCAAGACTTCCGCCGCCCTGCGCTCGCCCAAGGGCATGCCCTCGATCAGCGCCGGACCAGGCGCCAAGGTCAGCGGGCTCAACAGCCTGCTCAAGAGCGCCAAGCTCAGCCTGGAACCGCTGTTTGGCGACAACGAAGCCGCCGTCCGCGCCGTGATGAGCGAGCCCATGATGAAGCATGCCGGCGGCGAGATCCCGGACCCCGGCAGCTACTACCTGCTCAGCGGCGAGGTAAAGAACCCCAAGAAGGTGATCGCCGATCTGCTCAACGAAGAGGCCATTGAAGGCGCCTACCTCAAGCCCGGCGGCGAACCGCCGGTCTACCGCGAGGAAGGTGAGGCAGACGGCATGCCCGCCCCCACGGACAGCGCCCCCTTGCCCACACCGGACTTCAACGCGCGTCAGATCTACCTGGATGCGGCACCGGCAGGCATCGATGCGCGCTTCGCCTGGACCAAGCCCGGTGGCCGCGGCGATGGCGGACGCGTCATCGACCTCGAATGGGGCTGGAACTTCAGCCACGAAGACCTGCTGGTCAATTCCGGCGGCCTGCTCGACGGCAGCAATGCGGCGAACAACCACCATGGCACGGCTGTGCTGGGTGAGATCGGCGGCGACCACAATGGCCTGGGCATCATGGGCATCGCGCCCAATGCCAAGGCTTCCACCATCTCCTTTGTCGGCAACCCGTCGGCCACGGCGATCCGCAAGGCCGCCGACCGGCTGGGCCCGGGTGACATCATCCTGCTGGAGATCCACCGTCCCGGCCCGCGCCACAACTTCCAGAGCCGGGCCGACCAGCTGGGCTACATCGCCATCGAATGGTGGCCCGACGACTTCGCGGCCATTCTTTACGCCACGGCCAAGGGCATTCTGGTGGTGGAAGCGGCCGGCAACGGTGCGGAAAACCTGGACGATGCGCTGTACAGCGTCCGCCCCAACGGCTTCCCGCAGAGCTGGCGCAACCCCTTCAATCGCAACAACCCGCAGTGCGGCGCCATCCTGGTCGGGGCCGGCGCACCGCCTCCGGGAACGCATGGCCGCAACCATGGCGCCGACCGCTCGCGCCTGGGCTTCTCCAACTACGGCTCCGCCGTGGACTGCCAGGGCTGGGGCCGCGAAGTCACCAGCACCGGCTATGGCGACCTGCAGAACACCAGCGCCAACACGCAGTACACCGACACCTTCTCGGGCACGTCCAGCGCCTCGCCCATCGTCGTCGGCGCCCTGGCTTGCGCGCAGGGCTGGCTGCGCGCCGCCGGCAAGCCCCTGATGAGCCGGCCTCGGCCCGCCAGCTGCTGCGCGACACCGGTTCGCCTCAGCAGGACGAGCCCGGCCGACCGGTCAGCCAGCGCATCGGCAAGCGCCCCAATCTGCGCCAGGTCCACGGCAAGCTGTTCCCCAAGCCCCTCCTCAAGGAAACGGTGAAGGAGATCAAGGAACTCAAGGAGAAAGACCTCAAGGACCACCTCAAGGACCATCTCAAGGATCACAAGGAAAAGGACATCAAGGAGATCAAGGACAAGGAGCTGAAGGAGATCAAGGAGAAGGACCACAAAGACGTCAAGGAGATCAAAGAGATCAAGGAGATCGAGAAGCCCATCAAGGAAAAGGACAAGGAGAAAGACGTCTTCGAGGGCGGCCTGGGAGGCGGGGGGGTGATCCAGCCACCGGTGGCGGCGGCCGGCAGCGAAGCGCGGCTGGCGGCGCTGGAGGCCACCGTGCAGAGCCTGGTGCAGATGCTGCAGCTGCAGGGTCTGGGCGCGCAGGAGCACTTCATTCCCGCTGACTTGCGGCCGCCGGTGGGCGGTGGCTCCGACGATGGCAGCCAGGGTTCCTGAGCGGCTGGATGCCGACGGCGACACCCCGCTGTGGCTCCTGCTCCACGAGCTGGATGACCTCAGTGCGGCGCCCCTGCAGCGCTGCCTGGCCCCGGCCGCCCAGGCGGCCGGCGGGCAGCTGCTCAGCGTGCCCGCCCCGGCGCTCTTGCGTGCCCGGCAGTGCTCGCTGCGAATGGACGCCGAGGGCCGCACGCGGACGTCGCTGCAGCTGGGCCCTCACCGCCTTGCCGGTCATCGGCTGCGTGCCGTGCTGAACCGCCTGGGACCACCGCAGCCGATAGGCGACCATGCGGATGCCACCTACCAGCAGCAGGAGTGGCAGGCCATCCTGGCCTTCTGGCTGGCCAGCCTGCCCTGCCCGGTGCTCAACGCGGCGCAGCCCTTGGGACTCAGCGGCTTGCAGGCCCCGGCGCTGCGATGGCGCCAGTTGGCCTGCCAGGCCGGCCTGCCTGCAGTGGCCGGGCCCGTGCCCCCGGTCTGCGCTCACGCGCGTTTGCGCCTGCTGGTCATTGGCCGACATTGCCTGCCCGGGCCCGAGGCGCGCACCGTGGACGCCCCGCCCCTGCAAGCCTGGCGACAAGCGCTCCCCTCCTTCGCTGAGCGCCTTGGACTGGCCATGTTGGAGGTCTGGCTCATCCAGGACGCAAACGGCCGCTGGCTGCTGGATCGTGCGGACGCCCGCCCCGATTTCAGCCACCTGGATACCCCCTTGCAATCGGCCCTGCTGGACTGCATGGGGCTGGACTCGGCAGACGCCGGCGCAATTGAGCATCGCCCCGGCGAGGCCGCGACCCGCCTGCATCGCGTGCCCGATCCACCCGGTGGCGCCAAGCCCTCGCTGGCACTGGAGATGCGCCCATGACGCAGGAGCAAGTGTTGATCATCGGCAGCGACAGCCCTTGCGAGCTGCTGGCCCAGGCCCTGCGCCATCAGGGCGCCCTGCCGCTGTGGCTGCGCCCCGAGACGGACGCCCCGCACCTGCCTTCCCACGCAGTGGCCGCCGGCCGGCTGCAGGGCAGCTTCGTCCACCAGGCGCGGGTCCATGCCTTCGAAGCGGTCCAGGGCCTCTATCTGCGACCCTTCGGTCGGACGACGCCGGACCAGCCGCCCCCGGCGCGGCGTCAGCAGCAGCTGTGGTGCCAGGCCTGGGCGGATCTGGGCGAGCTCTTCCACGGCACGGTGGTGAACCGGGTCTCGGCCATGGGCTCCAACGCATCCAAGCCCTTCCAGCAGCGTCTGCTTGCCGAGCTGGGCTTCGCGGTCCCGCCCACGCTGGTCAGCAACGATCCACAGGAGGTGCTGGCCTTCGAAGCCGAGCAAGGGCCGCTGATCTATAAATCGGCCAGCGGCGTGCGTTCCATCGTGCGCGAGCTGGACGCCGGGGCCAAGCGCCGGCTGGGGCTGCTGAGGCATTGCCCGACCCTGTTCCAGAAGCGGCTGCGCGGCAGCAACGTTCGGGTGCACGTGGTGGGTCAGGAGGTCTACGCCACCGAGATCGACGCCGAGGCGGTGGACTACCGCTATGCCTCGCGTCAAGGGGCGGACGCCTTGTTGCGCCCCACCACCCTGGAAGCCCGCACGCGAGAGCGCTGCCTGCGGGCCTCGCAGATCCTGGGCCTGCCCTTAGTGGGACTGGACCTCATGCTGGCCGATGACGGCCGCACGTATTGCTTCGAGGCCAACCCCAGCCCGGGCTACAGCTTCTTCGAGGACGCCACCGGCCAGGACATCTCCGGCGCCCTCGCCCGCCTGCTGCGGGGGGCTGAACCGTTGCACTGAGCCGTTGCATTGAGCCGCTGCGTTGAGCCGCTGCATGGAAATCTGCCGAAGGCCTGACTGGAGCGGGCATCGGCGGCCTCGCCCGGGCGCGTTCAATGCCTCACGGCTTCACGCAGCACGTCCAGCACCTCCGAGTGGAATTCGCGCTGATAGAGGATGTAGATCACGCCCACGGTCGCGGCCAGCATGGCCCAGGGCGAGAAGAACCAGGCAATGGCGGCAAAGGCCAGGTAATAGGCGCGCAGGCCATCGTTGAAGGTCTCTGCCGCCATGCCCACCACGCGGCCGGCGCGGTCGGCGAAGCTGTCGCGGTCCAGCCCTTCGCGCTGGTACTGCTCGGCCTCCGGCGCCGACGCCACCAGCAATGCGCCGAAGGTGTACTGCCGCATGCTCCAGGTGAAGCGGAAGAAGGCGTAGATGAAGATGGCCGTCAGCAGGACCAGCTTGAGGTCGAAGACCAGGTTGCTGGTCGTGGCGGCGAAGGGCAGTTCCTTGACCAGTTCGCTGGCCTTGTCGCTGGCGCCCAGCGCAGCCAGCAGGCCGCCCAGGATCAGGATGGTGGTCGAGGCAAAGAAGGACGGGCTGGAGGCCAGACTTTGCACCACCACGCCGTCGATCACCCGCACCTCGCGGAAGGTGACCTGCATCATCCAGCGCCGCCTCACCTGGTTGGTGATGGCCAGGAGCGAGCCCTGCTGCTGGGCGCGGCGCTTGGCGAATTGCGCATAGCCGACCCAGGCCACGAAGAAACCGACAAGCGCCAGCCAGTCCGCCAGCGGCAGCAAGTCCAGATGCGAGAACAGCTTTTGCATGGCGGCAGTGTAGCGAGCGGCCATCGCGGCCAGCGCTCAGCGGCGCCGCTCGCGCGGCTCAGGGCGCCAGGTCAAAGACCAGCACCTCGGCGTCCACGCCCTCGTCCAACAGCAGGCGGTCCACGTCCTTGAGCTGCAAGGCGTCACCAGCGGCCAGCCGCTGCCCGTTGACGTTCAAGGCCCCCCGGACCAGATGGACATAGCCCAGGCGCCCGGCGGAAAGCTCCAGGGTCTCGCGCTCGGCGCCATTGAAGAGGCCGGCATAGACCCGTGCATTGGCATGGATCATCACCGCGTCTGCGGCGCTGGCCTCGCCCGCTGGCGCAGCGATCAGCGCCAGGCGGCCGCGCTTGCGCCCGGGTTCGATGTGCTTCTGCTCATAGCCCGGTGCCACGCCGCGCTGATTCGGCTGGATCCAGATCTGCAGGAAATGCGTGGCGCGGTCCTTGGCATGGTTGAACTCACTGTGCAGCACACCCGTGCCCGCGCTCATGCGCTGAACGTCGCCAGGGCGGATCACGCCTTCATTCGCCGCTCCCTTGTCGCCATTGCCCATGCTGTCGCGGTGCGCCAGCTCGCCGTCCAGCACATAGCTGATGATCTCCATGTCGCGATGGCCATGGGTGCCGAAACCGGTGCCAGGGGCGATGCGGTCCTCGTTGATCACCCGCAGCGCGCCATAGCCCATGCGGGAGGGGTCGTAGTAGTCGGCAAAGGAAAAGCTGTGGAAGCTCTTCAGCCAGCCGTGGTCGGCATAGCCGCGGTCGCAGGAACGGATCAGCTGGGTCTGGGGCATGAAAGGTCTCTCCTGGCACCACTGTAGGGATCGCAGGGGCCTGTTGGGCCGAGTGCGCTTGAAGCCATCGTTCAAATAAGATGAAGGCATGTCGCAGAAAGATTCCGCCAGCCCCTACGCCCTGGCCCCGCCGTCTCTGGAGGTGCACCAGAGCAACCGGCGCGTGCTGACGCCCGAGGCCCTGTCCATGATGGACAGCATCGCCCGGACCGGCAGCTTTGCCGCCGCGGCGCGCGAAATGGGCAAGGTGCCCTCGGCCCTCACCTACAGCGTGCGCCAGCTGGAGGAGGCGCTGGACGTGCTGCTCTTCGACCGCAGCTCGCGCCAGGCCGTCCTGACCGCCGCCGGGCAGGAGCTGCTAACCGAGGGCCGGCGCCTGCTCCAGGAAATGGACGCCGTGGCCAACCGGGTGCGCCGCGTGGCCACCGGTTGGGAAAGCACGCTGACGGTGGCGATCGACGACGCCATCGCCCGGCGGGCCGTCTATGACCTGATGGAAGCCTTCTTCGAGCTGCGCGAGAACGGCCAGCCTCCGCCCACCCGACTGAAGCTGCGCACCGAGGTGCTGGCCGGCACCTGGGAAGCGCTGAGTTCGGGCCAGGCCGATCTGGCCATCGGCACCACGACCCAGCCGCCCGGCAGCAGCTTCCACTGCGAACCCTTGGGCGAGATGGAGATGATCTTCGTCGTCGCGCCGCATCACCCGCTGGCAAGCCATGAAGGCCCCTTGCACCCGGACACCATCGCCCAGCATCGCATCATCGCCGTGGCCGATACGGCGCGCCAGCTGGTGCCTATCACGGTGGGCGTAATGCCCGGCCAGGAGGTGCTGACCATGCCCTCGATGGCCGCCAAGCTGGAAGCCCTGCTGCGCGGCCTGGGCTGCGGCTCCCTGCCCAGGTCCATCGTGCGCCGGCATGTGGAAGCAGGCCGCCTGGTTCACAAGCCTTATGCGCAGGTGCGTCCACCGGTGCCGCTGCACTACGCCTGGCGCGCAGGCCCGCCTCCAGCCCGCGCCCTGGCCTGGTGGCTGCAGCAACTGCGCAGCCCGGTCACCCGCCAGGCCCTGCTGGAGCAGCACGAAGGCCTGCTGCTGTGAGCACCGCCGGCGGTCGGGACCGGCCGTATCGCGGCCGCTTTGCGCCGTCGCCCACGGGTCTGCTGCATGCCGGCTCCCTGGTCGCGGCCCTGGCCAGTTGGCTGGACGCCCGCGCCCACGGCGGCCAATGGCTGGTCCGCATCGAAGACCATGACCAAGGTCGCTGCGTCCCTGGCGCTGACGAGGCCATCCTCACCCAGTTGCAGGCCCTGGGCCTGCGGCCCGACGAGCCTCCGGTGTGGCAGACCCGGCGCCAGGCGCTCTACGCACAGGCGCTGCAGCGCCTGATCGAGAGCGGCTGGGCCTATGGCTGCGACTGCACGCGCAAGTCCATCGCAGAGGCCCTGGCCAGCCAGGCGTTCGAGCGACAGCGCCATGGCGAGCTCGTCTACCCCGGCACCTGCCGCCACCGCCACCTGGGGCCGACACAGGCACGGGCCTGGCGACTGCTGAGCACCGCCGACCCTCAGGGGAAGCAAGACCTGACCCTCATCTGGCAGGATCGCCGCCTCGGGCCGCAGCAGCAGAACCTCAGCCGCACCGTCGGCGACTTCGTGCTGAGGCGGGCGGACGGGCTCTGGGCCTACCAGCTCTGCGTGGTGGTGGATGATGCCGAGCAAGGGATCACCGATGTGGTGCGCGGGGAAGACCTGGCCGACAACACGCCGCGCCAGATCCGCCTGCAGCAGCTGCTGGGTCTGCCTCAGCCGCGCTATCTGCACACGCCGCTGGTGCTGGGCCCCAATGGCGAGAAGCTGTCCAAGCAGAACGGCGCCCGGGCGCTGGACCTCGGCGACCCGCTGGCCGCCTTGCAGCAGGCCGCGATGGTCCTCAGACTGCCGGCGCAGCTGCCCGGCGCCACGCTTGCGGAGTGGCTGGCCGCCGCCGTGAAAGCCTGGGCAGCGCTGGCTTGGCGCCCAGACGGTGCCAGTCCGCTTTGATGGCATGATCCCGGGATTCGCATTTCTCTCGACGAGGCAACATCCATGATCACCACCCCCTCCGGCCTGCAGTTTGAAGACACCGTGGCCGGCGACGGCGCCGAGGCCACGTCCGGCCATGACGTGCGTGTGCACTACACCGGCTGGCTGTACAAGGACGGCGTCAAGGGCGCCAAGTTCGACTCCAGCAAGGACCGCGGCCAACCTTTCGAGTTCGAGCTCGACGGCGGCATGGTCATCAAGGGCTGGGACGAAGGCGTGCAGGGCATGAAGATCGGCGGCACCCGCGTGCTGGTGATTCCGCCGCAGCTGGGTTATGGCGCGCGCGGCGCAGGCGGCGTGATCCCCCCCAATGCCACGCTGATGTTCGAGGTCGAACTGCTGGGCCTGTCCGGCGGGTCTGAGCCGCTGGACCTGACTCTGCAGACCACGGCCAGCGGCCTGCAGTACGAGGATGTCGTCGTCGGCGAGGGCACCGAGGCCGTCTCCGGCAAGCGCGTCACCGTGCACTACACCGGCTGGCTGGTCAAGAACGGCCAGCGCGGCAAGAAGTTCGACTCCAGCAAGGACCGCAACGATCCCTTCAAATTCCATCTGGATGCCGGCCAGGTCATCAAGGGCTGGGACGAAGGCGTGCAAGGCATGAAGGTCGGCGGCAAGCGCATGCTGGTGATCCCCTCGGAGCTGGGCTATGGCGCCTACGGTGCCGGCGGCGTGATCCCGCCCAACGCCACCTTGCTGTTCGAAGTGGAACTGCTGGCGGTCTGAGCGCCCTCGGAGGGTGACGTCTCAGCCCGTTTCGCGGGCCGGATCCTTGCCTGCTGCGCCCGCTTGCCGCGGGCGCAGCCGCTTCAGCACGGGCCGCAATGCGGCCTTGATCCAGCGGCCTCCGAAGTGCCGCAGCGCGGGCCCCCACGCCGTCGGACGCCGCAGGTCGAAAGCGACCAGGCCGACGAACATCCGGCATTGGTCCACCCAGTCCCGCTTGTAGGGCTCCGAGCCATTGAGGTAGTCGATCAGGCGCACCTCACCGCTGTCCAGCGCATCGCGGAACAGCGCGGCGGACAGCACCGTGCCCACGCCCAGCCGCGCCGCAGACTCGCGGTAGGCCAGCTTGTAGATGCTGGCCACGCCCTCATGCACCCACCACAGCTGGGCCGCCTGTGCCACGCCCCGCAGCCGCAGCACGCCCAGCCGAAGACGCCCATCAGCGGCCAGCAGGCGCACCAGCTCGCGGATGAACTCGGGGCTCGCCTCCGCCTGCTTCCAGCTGTCCTGGTAGACCGACTCGAAGTCCCCCAGCGCCCGTTCCAGCGCAGGGCCGGCCGCCCTGACGATCTCGATCTGCAGTCCGTGCTCGGCCTCCAGGCGCTTGCGCGCGCGACGCTCGCTGTTGCGCAGCCTGGAACTGCGCGTCGCCCAGTAGGCTTCGAAGCGCAGCCCCTCGCAGGGCAGCACCCAGTTCTCGAAGCAGTGGTACAGATCCGTGCGATAGCCCGCGGCGTGCAGGCCATCCCGCAGCAGCTGCAGCTCTGCGCTCCCCGCCTGCAGGGGCTGAAGGCTCAGCACCGCACCCTGCGGATGGGCTCGAATCTGCCGCCCCAGCGAGGCGGCGGCACGCGCGGCCTCGGCCATGTGCAGCGGCAGCGGCCTTTCGCCCAGCAGCGGACCGAAGCGCGGCGTGTAGTAGTTGCTCAGTGCCGTCAGCCTCGCAGCGGCAGGCGCCACGGGCCGGTCATGGCGCCACAGCCACAATGACAGGGACAGGTCTTGCCCCCCAATCAGCGGTGCGCTCACCAGCCAGGGCTCGCCCTCCCCCCCCAGACCACGGGAGGCTATGAGGCGAAACCAGGGCGCTGTTTGGAACAAGGACATCAGAGAATCAGGGACTTGCCGGGGGCCGGGCCCCTTCGCTTGCTTGCATCGCCATCATCACCCCGCACATGCTCATGAAAGCTCGACGACTGTCCCTCATTGCCGCGGCGCTGTCGGCGCTGCTGCTCATGGTGCTGTTCAAGCTGATCTATGCCGATCTGGACCGTCTGGGCGGCACGCCCTGGACGTCCAAGCGCAGCAACGACTATGCCCGCTACCTGCTCAAGCGCCTGGAAGGCCATCCCAAGCTGGAGCTGGTCTTCCAGCCGCTGCTGCTGGGCTGGCAGTCCTGGCTGGAGCCCGAGGTGGACCTGAGCCAGCACCCGGACCATGGCCGCGGCGCTCGTGCTGAAAGCGCCCGCAGTGTACGGCAGCAGGCGCTGGCCGGCCACGCGAAGGTCGACGAGGACCTGGGCCGCCGTGTTCGCAGGGTCGACAACCCGGCCTCGCTGGAAGTGGCGCTGCAGGACGCCCGCGCTGGCGATGTGATCGAGCTGGCCGATGGCCGCTACTTGATCACACGTTCACTTTGGACGCGCAGCGCCGGCACCGCCGAGCAGCCCATCACCCTGCGCGCGGCCCACGCCCGTGGTGCCGTTCTGGTGTCGGAGACGGCCACCTTGTTCGAGATCACCGAACCCTACTGGCAGTTTGAGGATCTGGACATCGAAGGCCGCTGCAAGCCGCCCGGGTGCGAGCACGCCCTGCACGTCACCGGCAGAGCCCACCACTTCCGCGCCGAGAACAACGTCATCAGCGATTTCGACTCCCATCTCAAGGTCAACGGCAGCAAGGGGCTCTTCCCCGATCATGGACGACTGACCCACAACACCCTGTCCAACAAGGGCGAACGTGTCAGTGCGCGCCCTGCCAATCCGGTCGACATCGTGGCGGCCAGCCACTGGATGGTGGACGAGAACATCGTGCGCCATTTCGTCCATCCCGACGACAAGTCCAGCAGCTACGGCATCTTCATGAAGGGCGGCAGCAGCGGTGGACGCATCGAACGCAACCTGGTGATCTGTGCGACCCAGGGCGTGTCCGCACGCGGCACGCGGCTGGGTATTTCCTTCGGCGGCGGCCTGACGGGCCCCAGCTACTGCCGCGACCAGCTGTGCCGCACCGAGCATGAGAACGGAACCGCCCGCGCCAATATCGTGGCCAACTGCAACGACGCCGGCCTGGACATCAACCATGCGACCAGCATCACCCTCGAAGCCAATGTGCTGATCAACACGGCGGGCATCAACGTGCGCGGCATCAGCCCGGGGGCGCGCCTGATCGGCAACCAGGGTGACGGCAGCGTGCGCACCTTCGCCAACAAGGACGTCAGCAGCGACGGCCTGGCGCCCGCGCCGCTCGACCACCGGCTGCAGATCAAGCCCTGAGCCTCCCGCATGGGCAAGGCGCCCACGAGGGCGCGCAAGCACCGGCCTGGACGGCGGCGCCCGGTCAGCCCCGCAGCGGTGCGTCGTTCGCGCGGGCGTCAATGGCCGTCATCAGCTGTGCCAGCTGCCAGGCCCCATGCTGGCGCGAGGTGGACGAGACCTCCTTCACCGCGCGCACCGGCTGGCGGTAGGACGCCGGGTCTGCGACGAAGGCATCGTAGGCCTGCAGCACGGCCGCCTCGATGGCCTGCTCATCCTGCACATCGGCATTGCGCACCCCTGTGAACTGCGCCAGGCGCTGAGCCGTGATGCCATGGCAATCGACCAGCGCCAGGATGGGCCGCAAGGCGCGCAGGTACTCGTAGACCTTGGCGGGGATCTGGTTGTTGAAGGCCGAGCCTTGGAACACCAACAGCACGTCGGCGCCCATCATTTCCTCCAAGGCTTCGCGATAGGACACAGGGCCGGCCACGTCGACCATGTCCGCCACGCCGAATTTCTGGGCCAGTTCGCGGATGGCCTGGTCAGCCCCCGGCGCGCGAAAACGCACGCAAAGACGCGAAGCCTCGATGCGGCCCTCGTCGCGCAGGCGCGCCAGCACGCCGAACAGCTTGCTCGGGTCGCGCTCCTTGGGATAGATGGCACCGCTGTGCAGCATCAGCAGACGATCCGGTGCCACCTCGATGCGCCGGGCCTGCGCGCCGACGAAAGAGCCTTCGTCGTAGCCGTTCTCGATCACATGGACGCGGCCTCGGGCTTCGGGGTAGCGGCGCTCGAAGAGCTCGCGGGCGCCGTCGGTGGTCACGACGCAGCAGGTGGCTCGGCGCACCGCCCAGCCTTCCAGGCGAGGCAGCAGCCAGCGCTTGAGGCGGCTGGCGTCCCAGTCCTCGTGGTAGACGGGATCGCGGAACTCGGCGATCCAGGGGCGGCCGGTCCAGCGGGCGACCGTGCCGCCGATCAGATGGGCTGACAGGATGGGATAGGTGCTCCAGACCAGCTGCGCCCGTCGGCTGCGCACCAGGCGGATGCCGCGCCGCACGCCGCCGAAGAACCAGCTGGACCAGCGGTCGGGCATGGCCAGCAGCTCGGGGTACTTGCCGCGGATGGAGAGATCGCGGCGCACGTCCAGCGCCAGCGCGCGATCCAGGCGGATGTCCGGTGGCACCTGCGCCATCAGGTCCACGCTGGTGCGCTCATAGGCACCGGCACTGGCCGACAACAGGCTCACATCCCAGCCGGCCTCCGGCAGTACCTTGGCGAAATTGAGGCTGCGCAGCACGCCGCTGGAACCGGCCTGCGGCGGGAAGTGGAAGGCCACCATCAGCGCGGCATGCGGCCGGGCCGGGCGGGCCAGATCGGGCTCCACCGGGCGCAGCAGGTTGCTCAGCAGCTGGAAGGCCCGCGAGCGCGGTGTAGCACCCCAGGGCGTGAAGCGGCGCAGTTGCAGGAAGCAGTTGTCCAGCGTGGCGAAGCCCTTTTGCGTACTGACGCCACAGGCGTAGCCAGCGTTGCGCACCATCTCCACGTGGCGGCTGGTGTAGTCCTTGCCCGGCTCCCCATTGGGATAGGCGAAAGGCATGCGCAGCGGGCCCAGCACGACCTCGATATCGGCGCGGCTTTCATAGATCTCGCGCTCCGCTTCCTCTTCGCTGCAGCAGGATAGGATGGGGTGGTGCACCGAATGGGCGCCGATCTCCATGCCCATGGCCTGCAGCGCTTTCAGATCCTGGGCGTCGAAACAGGCCGGCCCGACGTAGGCCGGCCCGCACAGGCGCTCCAGCTCGGTCATGGCGGCATGACGCTGGTCCTGCGCCTGGTACTTCAGTGCGGCCGTGACCAGGCGAACCGCCACGACGCGACGCTCGACGCTGCTGATGTCCAGGGGGGGTGTCGCGCCAGGCACACCGGACAGCACCTGCAGTTCGGCCGGCAGGTGGTGGATCGCGCGCTCGATGCGCTCATTCCACAGCGGCTGGCCGCGCAGCTGCGCCGTCGTGATGAAGAACGTGCCACGCAGGCCCTGCCCCTGCAGCCAGGGCGCCACGTGCTCGATCCAGCCCTTGTAGCCGTCGTCGAAGGTCAGCACCACGGCCGGATCCTTCAGCAGGCCGGCACGCAGCAGGTCCACGGCCTCGGTCAGGGCCAGGATGCGGAAGGAGGCCCGCAGTTCGGTGACGAGATCCTTGAATCGCTCAAAGGAATACTCGTGCGGGTCCAGGCGCTGCGCCTCCAGGGGCAGGCGGTGGAAGGAAAGGATGGTCAGCTTGCCGCGACCCATCCTGCGAGCAAATGAAAGCATCATGGCATGGTGCGGGCGCTACTCAAGGGCGCAGTCCCGCCGTGGATTTCCTGGGGTTGAGCTGCTGGCGCACATGGCGGCGCACGCAGTCCGCCAAGGCCACCAGCATGTAGTGGAAGTCGTAGAAGGCCGCGCTCAGCGCGGCGCCGGTGATCAGGAAGATGAACATGGCGCCCGCCAGGGCATTGACCATGTCGGCGGCCCACAGCAGGTCGTCGCGGCCGGACTTCTTCACCAGCCGCTGCACCTCGCCACGCGCCGTGAAGGCCGTCCACATCAGTGCCACGAAGATGATCAGACCGACAAAGCCCATGTCGCCCAGCACCTCGAAGTAGATGCTGTGCGCGGCGGCGGGGTAGTTAACGTTCGGGGTCTCGACAAAGCCGAGCAGGCCCGGCTTGTAGCGGAACTGCTCGAAGATCTTGGGCTCCTGCACCGCCCGGAAGCCGCCACCAAACACGGGATTCTCCAGCGCGATGGCACTGGCGCGCTTCCAGGCGGTGACGCGCCCCATGAAGGACGCATCCTCATTGGCCGCCTGCAGGGTTTCCATGCGCTCGAACCAGCTCGCCGGCGCCGCGGCGTAGATGGCCAGCCCGATGGCCGCGAAGATCAGCAGGCCCTTGAGCTTCTGCCGCCCCATCAGCACCATCCAGACACCGAAGCAGACGAAGCCGATCAGCCCGCCGCGCGACTTGGTGGCGATCACCGCCATGGCCACCAGGAACATGAAGCCCAGCAGGATGTGGCGCCAGATGCGCGTCTTGCTGTACTGCCAGAGGTAAAAGGCCAGCGGCACGGACAGCAGCACGGACTGCGCGAAGTGGTTGTTGTCCCCCAGCTTGGGATTGCCCAGCACGATGTGCGCACCGCCCGAGGCGAGGAACTTCAGGCCCTCGACCACGCCGTGGCCGCCCAGCCCCAGGGCCATGATGATGAGCATGGCCACCAGGCGCACCCGGTTGACGACGAGCAGCGGCATCAACAGGCACAGCAGGATGTTCTTCAGCAGATTGGTGCCGATCTCCCAGTTGCGTTCGATGCCCGGATAGGCCAGCGCCGCCACGAACAGGGCATGGGCCGAGAACAACAGGAAGAGGACTTGCGGCCCGCCGAGCTCCCAGCGCCCGACCACCTGCTTGCGCTGGGTCATCACCAGCACCAGGGTCGAGGCGGCGAAGATCATCACGTAGGGCACGCCCGCCATGAAGCCGAACATGTAGAAACCCAGGGCCGAGAGGTTGGCCCAGGACCACATCAGCAGGGACGCGAAGGCGCTGCGCACCACCAAGGGCGCCAGCCCCAGCATGAAGACGAGGGTGATGATGTCACGCATGGGGGCCCTTGCCCTGCTGCGGCCGGCCTGCCGACGGTGTCCCCCCCGCCATGGGGGGCTTGGGCGGCTTGGATGTCCGGGACGCCTTGGGCGGTTTGCTACCTTCGCGGATGTCGAACCAGCCCAGCTGTTCGCCGTCCAGCCGGCCCCGTGCCTTGGACAGGGTCCTCAGCAGCCAGCCCACGCAAAGCAGCTGGGCAAAGATGACCAGATACTCCTTCATGGCGTCACCTGCCCTTCCATGGCCCCTTCGTGGATGCGCCCCTTGCCAGCGAACAAACGCTCATAGCGGGCCAGCATGGCCTGCAGCGAATAGGCCTCCATCGCCCGAGCCCGCGCCGCGTCCTGCTGCGCCTGGCGCGCCTTTGCATCCTGCTGCTGCTGCAGGGCCTGGCGCAGGCCTTGGGCCAGCGCCTCCGTGTCCGAGGGTGGCACCAGATGGCCGGCGGCGCCCTGTCCCAGCACGTCGGCGTTGCCACCCACGGTGGTCGCGACAATGCCCATGCCGGTTGCCAGCGCTTCCTGCAAGGCGCAGGAGGTACCCTCGCTCACGGAGTTCAGCACGAAGACATCCAGCGCACGCAGGAGGGCCGGCACGTCCTGCCGTTGGCCGGCGAAATGCACGCGGTCCTGCAGGCCCAGCTGCTGGACTCGCTCGCCCAGGGCCTGTCGCAAAGGCCCCTCGCCCACCAACAGCAGGCGAGCGCGGCGGCAGGCTTCTTCTTCCATGGACTGCAGCCGGGCAAAGGCCTCGATCAGGCGCGCCTGGTCCTTGACCGGATCCAGGCGGCCGACGGTGCCGATCAGCAGATGCTCGCCGCGCACGAAGGGCAGGCCCGATGGCCAGGCGTCCTCCGCCTGCATGGGCCGGAAGCGGCAGGTGTCCACGCCATTGGTGATCAGCTGGATGCGCGAGGCCGGGACCTGGATGGCGTCGCGCAGGTAGTCGTGCACCTGCTCGGAGACGGCGACGAAATCGTGCACGAACGGCGCCATCAGCCGGCGGTTGCGACGGTTCTTGAGATTGCTGCCGCCCTGGTCATTGACATCCCAGCCATGTTCGGCGTGGATGCGGCGCGGCACGCGGGCCAGCGCTGCCATGGGCATGAAGTCCAGGGCCGCCAGATTGCAGCTGTGCAGGACATCGGGCGCCTGTTCGCGGAACAGCCGCCAGGCGCGCGGCCAGTACGCCAGCGGGCCACCGGGCTGCTTGTCCAGGGCCAGGCACTGCACGTCCTCCACCTCGATGCGTGCACGATAGACGGGATCGACCTCGGTCAGGGCGACCAGCGTATGCCGAAAGCGGTCCCGAGGCAGACCATTGATCAGCTGGGTGACGACGTTCTCCAGCCCACCGCTGGAGAAGCGGTAAACCAGGTGCATGACGTGCAGTCGGGAATCGGTCTTCATGGACGCGGGGGATGCAGCCGGAGGCTTTGCTCAGTAGGGATGGAGGCCGTTCAGCGGCCGATGGGGAAGTATTCGAGACCCAGGCTGCGCACCAGGCCGGGATCGTAGAGATTGCGGCCGTCGACGATGACGGGATGGCGCAGGGCGGAGCGCAGGGCATCGAAGTCCGGGCTGCGGAACTCCTTCCATTCGGTGGCGATGAGCAGCGCGTCCGCCCCTTCCACCGCCTGCATGGCACCGCCGGCAAAGCGCAGGCCGGGCAGCGCGCCGAAGACGCGACGCGCCTCGTCCATGGCCACGGGATCGTAGGCCACCACCTCGGCACCGGCGGCCAGCAGGTCCGCCACCAGCACGCGGCTGGGCGCTTCCCGCATGTCATCGGTATTGGGCTTGAAGGCCAGGCCCCAGAGTGCGAAACGCCGGCCTCGCAAGTCCTGCCCGAAACGGCGCTGCACTTTGGCCGCCAGCACATGCTTCTGCGCCTCGTTGGCCGACTCCACGGCCTTCAGCACCTGCATCTCCAGGCCCGCCTCCACGGCCGCCGTGCGGATCAAGGCCTTGACGTCCTTGGGGAAGCAGGAGCCGCCATAACCGCAGCCGGGGTAAAGGAAGTCATAGCCGATGCGCGGGTCGGAGCCGATGCCGCGGCGCACCATCTCGATGTCGGCCCCCAAGCGCTCGGCCAGGTTGGCCATCTCGTTCATGAAACTGATGCGCGTGGCCAGCATGGCATTGGCCGCGTACTTGATCAGCTCGGCGCTGCGCACGTCGGTCAGCACCAGGCGCTCGTGGTTGCGCTGGAACGGCGCATACAGGGCGCGCATCAGCGCGATGGCCTGCTCGTCCGAGGCGCCCACGACGATGCGGTCCGGGCGCATGAAGTCCTCGACCGCGGCGCCTTCCTTCAGGAACTCGGGATTGGAAACGACGGCAAAGCGATGGTCCGCGCCGCGCTGCTGCAGCGTGGCGGCGATTTCCGCGCTGACCTTGTCCGCGGTGCCCACGGGCACGGTGCTCTTGTCCACCACCACGCGAAAACCGGTCATGTGCTGGGCAATGCCGCGCGCCGCCGCCAGCACGTACTGCAGGTCGGCCGAGCCGTCTTCGTCCGGCGGCGTGCCCACGGCGATGAACTGCAGGGTCGCGAACTGGGCCGCAGCCTGGACGTCCGTGGTGAAGCTCAGGCGGCCCGCCGCCATGTTCCGCCGTACCAGAGCCTCCAGGCCCGGCTCGTAAATGGGGATGTCGCCCTGCTGCAGGCGCGCGACCTTGGCGGCATCGGTGTCCAGGCACAGCACCTGATTGCCGACCTCGGCCAGGCAGGTGCCGCTGACCAGGCCCACATAGCCCGTGCCAATCATCGTGACTTTCATGAGGTGCTCCGTGCACGGGACTTGGCGTCATGCGCCTCCACCAGGCGCTTGAACAGCTGGTACTGCTGCTCGCTGGTGGCATCCCAGGAAAAGTCCTCAGCATAGCGGCGGACAGCCTCGCGCCCGGGGTGGGATTGCCACAGGGCGGCCACGGCCGCCGCGATGCCGTCGGCATCGCGCGACGGGATCAGGCGCCCGGCCGTTTCGTTCTGCACCACTTCGGGCGAGCCGCCCACGGGAGTGGCCACCGCAGGCGCCCCGCAGGCCATGGCTTCCAGCAGCACATTGGCCCAGCCCTCGCGGCTGGAGGCCAGCACCAGCATGTCGGCCGCGCTGTACCAGCGCAGCAGCTCGCCATTGGGCAGCGCGCCGGTCATGCGCACCTTGCCTTGCAGGCCCAGACGCTCGATGGTGGCCTCGATCCGCGGGCGTTCCACGCCTTCGCCGATGATCACGAGGCGGGCTTGCGGATAGGTGGGCAAGAGCCGGGCCAGTGCCTCGACGCAGAGCTCATGCCCCTTCACCGGCACCAGATGCCCCACGGACAGCATCAGCGGTGCGCCTTCCAGCCCCAGCTCGCGGCGCATCTGCGACTGATCCAGTGGGCGGAAACGCTGCAGGTCCACGCCATTGCGGAACACGTTCAGCTTGTCGCGCGGCTCGCCCAACGCCTGCAGGCGATCCATCAGATCGGCACAGACGCCGATGGACGCGTCAGCCTGCCGTGCCGCGTCCTGGATGAGTCGGCGCGGCCGGGCAAAGTTCGGGAAAAGGTTGAGGTCCGACCCGCGGGCGGTGATGGTCAGGGGCTTGTCGAAATAGCGGGCCAGCCAGGCCGCGGCCACGCCGTCCGGGTAGTAGTAGTGCGCGTCGATGAGGTCGAACTCCAGCCCTTCGCGCATCCACTGCCGGATGGCCAGCGCGGAACGCAGGGCCAGCAGGTGCGGCGCGATGTTCATGCCGACCTTGGGCGGCAGCGGGTAGCGCGGGTAGCGCACCTCGATGCCGTTGTGCAAAGCCTGGCGTGGCGTGGCCGCCATCTTGGCCCAGAGGCCCCAGCGCGGATTCGATGAAGGGAACCAGGGCACTGGCGCCAGCACCTTGGCCTGGACCTTGCCCGCCTTCAGCAGCTCGCGCAGACGGGTCTCCACGAAGATGCCGTGCCCCGGCCGGCTCGGGCTGGGGTAGAGCGTGGAAAACAGCAGCGTGCGGATGGGGCGGTCCATGGCGGGGGTGTCGGCGGCAAAGGCTCGAAAGAGCTTGTTTCAGGAGCCTCAGGCCAGTGAACGGCCCAGGAGGCGCTCATAGACCGGCACGTAGTTGGCCGCACTGTTGCGCCAGTTGCGCACATCCTCGACGAAGCGCCGGCCATTGGCCTGGATGCGCGCCCAATCGGCAGGCGCCGCCAGAACCCTCGTCACGACCTCGGCCAGCGACTGGCGATCACCCGCCTTGAAGAGGTGTCCGGTCTGGCCATCCTCGATCAGTTCCTTGTGGCCACCGACGTCCGACGCCACCAGCAGACGCCCCTGGGCCATGGCTTCCAAGGGCTTGAGCGGCGTGACCAGCTCGGTCAGGCGCATGGGATGGCGCGGAAACACGAGCAGGTCGATCAGATCGTAATAACACTGCACCTGCGCATGCGGCACGCGGCCGGTAAACACCACCTTGTCCGACAGACCCAGGGCCTGGCACTGCGCCTTGAGGGCTGCGTCCTGCGGCCCCCCTCCCACCAGCAGAAGGCGCACGCTGGGCTCGCGCTGCAGCATCTGCGGCAGCGCGTCCAGCAGCAGGTCCAGGCCCTCGTAGGCGTAGAAGGAGCCGATGAATCCCAGCACCTTGGCCCCTTGCAGCCCCAGCTCGGCTTGCAGGGCCGGATCGGGCTGGCCACCCGGCTCGAAGCTGGCGATATCCACGGCATTCGGGATGACGCTGACCTTGGCCGCGGGGATGCCGCGCCCCAGGATGTCGCCGCGCAGTCCCTCGCAAATGGTGAAGACGTGATCCACCCGCTGCATGGCGCGCGTCTCCAGGCGGCGCGTCGCCTGGTAGCGCAGGCTGCCCTCGGTGGTGGTGCCATGGTCGACCGCGGCGTCCTCCCAGAAGGCCCGGATCTCGTAGACCACCGGCAGTCCGGCGCGCCGGGCCGCTCGCACGGCCGGCAAGGCGTTGAGCACCGGCGAATGGGCATGGAGGATGTCCGGGCGGTGCTCGCGGATCATGGCCTCGATGCGCCGCTCCAGCGTACGCATCAGCTGCATCTCCTTGAGCACGGGCAGCTTACTGGCCTCGGGCATGGGCGTGCGGTAGAAGGTCCATGGGTCGACGCGTTCCTCGAGCGCGCCATCGTGGCGGCCCGAGCTCTGCTCATGCTTGGGGCTCGTGAGGTGCAGGGTCTCCCAACCCAGCTTGCGCTGCTCGCGCAGCAGCGAAGCGGTACGGAAGGTGTAGCCGCTGTGCAGCGGCAGCGAGTGGTCGAGGATGTGGAGGACGCGGACGGTCATATCAGGAAGCGGACGAGGCGGCAGACGGAGGGGCGTGGACCGGCGAGGCCTTGCTGGCCACGGCGTACTCGGGCACGACGGGGTGCGGCCCATCGACAACCACGCGCAGAAAGGCCTCGAACATGGTCAGCGACCACAAGGCCGTGCTGTGGTCTGCCCGGCCCGACTGGTGCTGCTCGACCAGGTCGCGCAGGCAGTCCGGATTGAACCAGCCGGTGTCGGCCAGCCTGGGGCCGAGCACCGACGCACGAACGCGCTGCTTGAGCGGGCCCCGGAACCATTGGGCCAGCGGCACCGAGAAGCCCATCTTGGGTCGGTACAGCACCTCGTGCGGGAGCTGGCTTTCCATGCTCTTTTTCAGCAGGTACTTGCCCTCCTGCCCCTGCAGCTTCAGGGACGACGGCAGCGTGGCCAGCCACTCCAGCAGCGGGTGGTCCATCAGCGGCTCGCGCACCTCCAGGGAGTGCGCCATGCTGGCGCGGTCCACCTTGGTGTTGATGTCGCCGACCAAATAGGTCTTGGTGTCCAGGTACTGGATCAAGGCCAGCTGGTCTTCGGTGTTCGCATGGAGGGCATGACGATGAAAGACCTGGTCGGCCGTATAGCCCGCCAGCGACTGGCGCATCCCGGCGCTGAACAGCCGGGCGCGCAACGGAGCCTTGTTCTGCGAGACCGAATGGCAATAGGCGCTGACGGGGTCCATGGCCATGCCCTGGAATGTCGTCTTGGCGCGCAGAAAGCGCGGCGCCCAGTCCAGCTTGGGATAGGCCCGGCCCAGCGCGCCGAACACCAACTGCCCCATGCGACCGGGCAGCATGCCGCGCAGGCCGGACTCCAGCATGTGCAGCTTGTAGCGGCGATAGCCGCCGAAGGCCTCGTCGCCGCCATCGCCGGACAGGGCCACGGTGACATGGCGGCGGGCCATCTCGCAGACCCGGTAGGTGGGGACGGCCGAGCTGTCGGCATAGGGCTCGTCGTAGAGCCGTGCCAGGGTGTCCACGAGGTCGAAGTCATTGCTGCCGACCGTGTGGCATACATGGGCCGTGCCATGACGCTGGGCGACCATGGCCGCGAACTCGGACTCATTGAAGCGCGGATCATCGAAGGCGATGGCGCAAGTGCGCACCGGCTGCTCCGACAGGCCCGCCATGGTGGCCACCACGGCGCTGGAGTCCACGCCGCCGGACAGGAAGGCGCCCAGCGGCACCTCGGCAATCATGCGCAGGCGCACCGATTCACGAAGGCGCTCCAGCAACTCGGCCTGGGCGTCGGCCAGGCTGATCGGGTTGTCCAGCGTGTAGTGCAGGTCCCAGTAGGGCTTGGACGGAGGGATGGGCGCGCCGCGTTGGATGCGCAGCGTGTGGGCCATCTCCAGCTTGTGGATGCCCTTGAAGATGGTCCGAGGCTCGGGCACGTAGCCGAAGGCAAAGTACTCCTCCACCGCCTGCGGTTCGATCTCCCGCCGCAGCTGAGGATGGGCCAGCAGGGACTTCAGCTCAGAGCCGAAGAGCAGCAGGCCGTCGTCCAGCACGGTCCAATACAGCGGCTTGACGCCCAGGCGGTCGCGCGCCATGAACAGGCACTGCTGCTTGCGGTCCCAGATCACGAAGGCGAACATGCCGCGCAGGCGCTCCACGCACCGCTCACCCCAGCTTTCCCAGGCATGGACGATGACCTCGGTGTCGCTGCGGGTATGGAACCGGTGACCCAGCGCCTGCAGCTCGGGGATCAGCGCCTGGTAGTTGTAGATCTCCCCGTTGAAGACGATGGCGACGCTGCGATCCTCGTTGAACAGCGGCTGCTGCCCGGTGGCGATGTCGATGATGGACAGGCGGCGGTGACCGAAACCCAGCCCCGGCTCGAGGTACAGATCGCCCTCATCCGGTCCGCGATGGTGCTGCGAGTCGTTCATGCGCCGCAGCACGCCGGCGTCGATGGCGCGCGTGTGGCGTGTGTCAAAAATGCCGGTGATACCGCACATGGTCTGCCTTCATTCCGCAATGCCGTTTCCGGATCTCGACGCCTGGTCCGGAAACAAGCTTGCCGAGCAAGCTCGGCAAGCAACTTTTCATGGTCGTCGAAGCGGCCCCTTCACAGGGGTGGCGCCCAAGCGCGGACGGCCCGCCAAGAGGGCCGCCGCAGGGATCACAGGCGCCAGACCCGGTAGCCCGCCGCCTTCAGCGCCGACTCATCAAACGCCGCCTTCACGTCGATGAAGGCGCCGCCATCCACCAGTTTCTCGCCCAGCTGCTGGACGCTCAGGCTGGCGAACTCGCGGTGGGACACGGCCGCCACGATGGCATCGGCCTTGGGCAGTTGGTCCCAGGGCGTCAGGCTCACGCCGTACTCGTGCTCGGCTTCCGCGGACTCGGCCTGCGGATCGGTGACGATCACCTCCACGCCGTAGCTCTGCAGCTCGTGAATGATGTCGATCACCTTGGAGTTGCGCAGGTCGCCGCAGTTTTCCTTGAAGGTCAGGCCCAGCACGTTCACCTTCGAACCCTTGATGTGCGAGCCGCTGGCAATCATCTGCTTGATGGTCTGCTCGGCGATGAACTTGCCCATGCTGTCGTTGATGCGCCGCCCCGCCAGGATGACTTGCGGGTGGTAGCCCAGCATGTCGGCCTTGTGGGTCAGGTAGTAGGGGTCCACGCCGATGCAGTGGCCTCCCACCAGGCCCGGCTTGAACTTCAGGAAGTTCCACTTGGTGCCGGCGGCTTCCAGCACCTCGCTGGTATCGATGCCGATCTTGTCGAAGATGATGGCCAGCTCGTTCATCAGCGCGATGTTCAGGTCGCGCTGGGTGTTCTCGATGACCTTGGCCGCCTCGGCCGTCTTGATGCTGGAGGCGCGGTGCACGCCCGGCACGATGATCATCTCGTAGAGCTTGGCCACGCGATCCAGGGTCTCGGGGGTGTCACCGGAGACGATCTTCAGGATCTTGGTGAGGGTGTGCTCCCGGTCGCCCGGATTGATGCGCTCGGGGCTGTAGCCCACGAAGAAGTCCTGCTTCCACTTCATGCCGGATTCGCGTTCCAGCACGGGGATGCAGACCTCCTCGGTGGCGCCGGGGTAGACCGTGCTCTCGTAGACGACGATGGCGCCCTTCTTCATATGGCGGCCGACGCTGGTCGAGGAACCGATCAGGGGCTTGAAGTCGGGGATGTGGGCCTCGTCCACCGGCGTGGGCACGGCGACGATGATGATGTCAGCCTCGCCCAGCATGGCGGGATCCGAGGTGTAGACGGCGTGCTTGGCCGCCTGGACTTGTTCGTCCGTCAACTCGCGCGACGGGTCGGTTCCGCGCTTGCAGGCGTCCACCTTGCCCTGATGAATGTCAAAACCGATGGTCTTGATCTGCTTTCCGAATTCCACGACGAGCGGCAGGCCTACGTAGCCCAGACCGATCACTGCCAATGTCGTCATATAAAAGTACCTTTCTGAAGAATTCCGAATTATGGCTAACCGTCAGTACTTCGACTGTGACTGCAGGTAGCGCTGAATCGCGCGCGTCAGCGCCGGCAACTCGGCCGACAGACGTGCCCCCCCCTCTTCCACCTGCGGCGCATAGACGAACACCGCCGCTGCATTGTCCATTCGACCACGCAGACGACACCAAGCCGTCAGCAAGCGGGCGCGCACGGCGGAGTTGGTGAACTCCCCGTCCACCCAATGTGTCTGCAGCACCTGCAATGCCTCCCGGCTGCCGGACACATGCAGGCGCTGGCGCAGCTGCGCCGCTCGCCAAATACCTGCAGGTCCAGCCGCAGCGGCTTGCGACGATGCGCCTGACGGCACCTCCACCCACTCATCCTTGAACCCCGCCAGCCGGTTCTCGGAGTTCATGACCTTGCGCTCTTCGTCCTGCCCTCGGTAGAACATCACCCACATGCAGAAGGAGCGCCCTTCTTTCGAGTAGCAGGATTGCTGTTCCGCACTGGCACCGCCGTACGCCGGCTTCCAGCCAGCGATGGCCGTGCCTTCCATGCGCGCCCATCCCTGCGCCTGCAGCGACAGCGGCGGCAAGTCCACCACCGCCGCACGGCCTGCCAGATGCTCGACGTGCCGGGCCCAGCCGGCCGGCGCGGCCAGCAGCAGAAAGGCCAGCGCCGTCTGCAGCCAGGGAGAACGTGCCGCCTCCACCTGTGCTGGAACAGCGGGCCGCGCTTCGACCAGCGGCGCATCCACGTAGCGGATGCCCACCATGTACAGCAGCAGCATCACCAGGCCGAAGAAGACCCATCCGTAAATGATGTGATCCACGCCGGTGGCCAGTTCATTGCCTGACAAGTGGCCGATCATCACGATCATGTAGGCCCGCAGCCAGTTGGCGATGAGGGGCACGACCAGCGACACGGCCGCGAAAATGCCGCGGCGCCAGGCGCTGCGGTAGTTGATGTAGGCGAACAGCGTACCAACCATGAAGGAGGCGATCAGGTAGCGGATACCGCTGCAGGCCTCCACCACGGACCAATGGCCGCTGGGAATGACGAACTCCAGTCCCTCCCGGTACACGGGAATGCCTGTGGCACGCAAGGCCGCCACCGTGAAGTCCGCCGTGGAATTCATCAGCACCGGCAGCAGGAACTCGCCAAAGGGAACGGCGAAGAAGCTGAAGCTGAGAGGAAACAGCAGCCGCATCGCCACCGCCCGACCAAAGATCAGCGGCACCAGCAGCACCAGCAGGGCCACAATGGCGAAATGCTCCGCGGCATTGACGTGGGCCAGGCGCACCACCAGCCAGGCCGGCAGCAGCAAGAGCAGACCTGCAAATGCGGGCCACCAGGGCCGGGGCTGCAGCACCAGGCAATCGAAGCGGCGACGCCAGATCAGCCACAGCACGGCCGGGAAGATCAGATAGCCGTGGGCAAAGGTATCCGAGCGTGACCAGATGCCCACCATGGACTCGAAGGAAGGCCACAGCAGGCCGATCGTGGCCAAGGTGCACAGCAGCCAGGCCAGCAGCGCCGAACGCCAACTGGCTCGCAGCCCCGCAGGCAAGCTGCGCCAGAAGCCGCGGGTGTCATGCACCCAGTCCTGCAGCAACTCCTTCAGCATGCGCCCCCCATGGCCTGACGCAATGCACCGTCGATAGCCGACAGGTGCGCGTCCCAGCTGTAATGATCCAGCACGTAACGGCGCGCTGCCGCACCGACGCGCCGCGCCAACCCGCCGTCGTTCAGCAGCAGCTCCAACGCAGCCAGATACTCGTCCGCGGATTCCGCCTCGAACACCGCCTCGCCGTGCGGTGCGCCAATCACCTGGGCACAGCCACGTGCCGACACGACGGCCTTGCACATGGACATGGCTTCCAGCACTTTGTTCTGCACGCCGCGAGCCAAACGCAGCGGTGCGACGACGGCGTCGGCGTGCTGCAGGTAGGGCCGCACGTCCGGCACCGTGCCGGTGACCTTCACATGCGGCCCGGCCAGGGCCTGGACGGCCTGCGTGGGACTGCGCCCAACGATGTGGAACTCAGCCTGCGGATGGCGTTGCAGCACCGAGGGCAGCACGGCTTCGGCGAACCAGGACACGGCATCGACATTGGGCCAGTAGTCCATGGCCCCGGTGAACACCAGATGCGGCCCTGGACCGGCAAAGGGGCTGGCGGTCTCAGCCTGGGGCTGGAAGAACTCGCTGTCGACGCCATTGCAAAGGGCCTGGATCTTGTCGTCCAGGCCAGGGGCCAGCTTCAGGAACAGCTGGCGCTCGGGCTCGGTCACCAGATAGCTCATGTGGGCCGCGCTGACGATGCGGCGCTCGTAATCCAGCAAGGTGCGACCTTCCCGCCCGTAAACCCAGGACATGGGCCAGCGATGCGCCTTGGCATAGCCTGCCCATTTCTGGGAATCGACATCGATCAAGTCCACCAGCAGGGGTTTGGGCAGATCGATGGCGTACTGGGCCATGGTGGAGGAGAAGGCGACGCTGGCCGCAATGCCCTGCTCCTGCACGCAACGCTGAACCCATGCGGCCATGGCAGCATCCCGGTAGTAAGGCAGCCCGAGCGGCTCACCGCTGAGCAGACCCTTCAAGCTGCGCAGCTTGCCCAGCGTCGGATCGAGCGGCAACGCGCAGACGTCGGCGCAGACGGCACGCAGCTTGTCGAGGTATTGCCAATCCTCGGGGTCATCGACAAAAGTCCCGAGGAACACCCGGTGCGTCTTCGCGAGATGCTTGAGCAAATGCCAGGAGCGGACCTTGTCGCCCTTGTTCGGCGGATAGGGCAGACGATGGACGAGATACAGGATGTTGGCCATCTCAGGCTCCCGCCAGGACAGCCGCCAGCGTGGCCATCAACGGCGCCGCCAAGCCTGCGACCCGGAACCCGGCAGAGCCTCCAGGCGCCGGCCGCGCAAGCCCCTCCCAGACCTGGACCACCGGCGCCAGGCCTGGGATTTCCAACTCGAATGACATTCAGTGCTGACCCGCTGATTGGGCCGCCAGACGAGGTTTGAGAAATACCTCGTCCATGCGACCCCAGTTGAAATCCTTCAACAGACGGGCAATCCGCCCCTCCGTGCGCGAAAGATTTACATAGTGGCGAAAGCGGGATTTGGCATCAATCCCCTGAACACGCGGCTGGTCCGGATCGATCTCCCAGGGATGGAAATAGAAGACCGCTGCTTGCGCATCCTGCTCATTGACGCGATTGAGCATCCAGCGCGACAGCGCATAGGGCAGCAGGCGGAAATACCCCCCTCCGCTGCTGGGCAGGTTGCGCTCGAAGATCCGCAACGTGGTGATGGGAATCTCCAGCAAACCGTCCCGAACAAAATAGGGCGTGCGCGGAGAATCCGGCATGCCATAGTGATCATGCGCAATTGGGTAGACGCTGGAGCTGTATTGGTGCCCCGTCTCCAGAAGCACATCGAAGGCCCAGAGATTGTCCTTGCCGATGGAGAAACTGGGCGCCCGGTATCCCAGCACCGGCTCGCCGCCCAGATCCTCCAGCACTTTCTTGGCACGTGTCAGGTCTTGCCTCAAGGCTTCAGGACTCAGGTCACTAGCCCGCTCATGCCCGTAGCCATGGCTGGCCAATTCATGCCCTGCGGCCACAATGCGCCGTACCAAGGCCGGATAGCGCTCCGCAATCCACCCCAGCGTGAAGAAGGTGGCGCGCGTTTCATGCTCGGCCAGGAGATCCAGAATGCGGTCGACGTTGCGCTCGACGCGGCACTCCAGCTCGGTCCACCGTTCGCGACGGATATAGGGGGCGAACGCGGAGACCTGGAAGTAATCCTCCACGTCGATGGTCATGGCATTGACGGGCCTCACGAATCGTTTCCTTCCTTCTTGTCAGCTCGGCCGGCGGCCTCCACCAGCTTTTGCAGCAAAGCCAGGGTCTGAAGATTGATCCGCTCCAGGCGCATCAGGCTGCGCTCCAGCCGCTGCAGACGATCGGTGTGATGGTCCTGGGCCAGATTCAGTATCTGCGCAGACATGCCCTGCCCCACCGCTGCCGGCAGGTTGATCTGGCTGATATCGATGTCCAGGCCAGCCTGCCCCAGGTGGGCAGCAGGCACCGAAGCCGCACTGGTGGCCAGGGCTGCGTGCGCCGAATCAGGAATCGCCGCTTCGTCGCGGAAATCGCGCACGACCTCATCCACATCGGCCTGCGTCAGCTGCGTGCGGCCTGCCATGAAGCCCAGCAGCAGCAAGCGGTCGCACAGGCTGTTGATGCGGCGCGGAATGCCACGCGATGCCTTGTGGATGGTGGCAAACGCAGCCGCCTCGAAGCTGGGACTGCCCGTGCTGCCTGCGCACTTGAGGCGATGCTCGATGTAGCGCTGCGTCTCTTCCTCATCCAGCGGACCGATATGGCAGGTGGCCGCCACGCGCTGGCGAAACTGCTCCATTTCCGGGCGCTGCAAAATGGCGCGGAACTCAGGCTGCCCCACCAGGAAGGTCTGCAGCAGGGATTGATTGCCGTACTGGAAATTGGAGAGCATGCGCAGCTCCTCCACGGCGCGCGCACTGAGGTTCTGGGCTTCGTCCACCACCAGCAGGCAGCGTTTGCCTTGCGCCGCCTGGCTGACCAGAAAGGCCTCCAGCGCCATCAGCAACTCGGATTTGGGGAGGTCCTTGACCCGCACACCAAAGGCAGCGCCGACCAAGCGCAAGGTGTCCTCGGCGTCCAGCTGCGTGGTGACCAGATTGCCGATGACGGTATTGCTGCGATTCAGGCTGTCCAGCAGACCGCGCAGCAAAGTCGTCTTGCCGGCCCCCACCTCGCCGGTGATGACGATGAAGCCATCGTTGCGCAACACTCCGTAGTCCAGATAGGCCTTGGCGCGTCGGTGCTGCTTGCTTCCGAAGTAGAAATTGGGATCCGGGCTGAGCTGGAACGGCTTGCTCGTCAGCCCGTAAAAAGCTTCGTACATGGAACTAGAACAGTTGCTGCAGAGTGCCGGTCACGGCGTTCTCCACATAGGGCTGCAAGGGGCTCTGCATCTCCGCACGCCGCACGTTGAGCGACACGGTGCGCGATCCGGCCAGCCGCACGCTCAGCATGGCGCTCAGCGTGCGCAAATGCGTACTGCTGCCAAGGACGCCTTGATCAGCGTGGGTGCGCTGGTCCGTGTAACCCAGCGAGAACGTGCTCATGGGCGTCAGCTTGTGCGACAGGGTCAGGATGCCCCCTTGCTGCGAGATCCGACTCGCCAGGCCCAGGTCATCACCCGGCAGGCTCACCGCGCCCAGGCGGAGGTTGCTGGTGTGCGCAAGCGACAGACTCACGGTAGTTCGAACGCCCTGCCATAGCGCGGCGAACTGCCGCGAACGCGACAGGCTGACGGCAGAACTGAGGAAGCCTGGCGTCGACACCGCATCCGGCGGCAGCCCACTGGCTTTCAGCGCAGCCAGCACCAGCGTTCTGCGCTTCTCCGGATCCGGCTCCAGCGATGCCAGCATTTGATAGAGCAGGTCGAAGTTGGTCCTTGAACCCAGTCCGCCTTGCACACCGGGGGGCGAGATCTGCTGGATGTCCGAGACACGCAGCGCCAGACGCGGCAGCCGGTACTCGAAGGCCAGGCTGTGGGTATTGCCATAGGAGCGATGATCCGCTGCCAACTCGGCAGAAGTTCGGGACGAGGGCTTCCATCCGAGCTGCAAGCCATAGGCAGCCTTGCGCTCCTTGTTCACGCTGGCGTAGTTGTTGGCATCGGTGCCGAAGTTGACGCCGACCTGCCAATCAGGATCAGGCCTGTAGATCAGGGTGGCGATCAAGCGATCGCTGGCAACGCGCCGCCCCACTCTTGGCTTGCTGGACTGCACGTCGGCCGCGACTTGCCAGCCCAGTTGCGCCCCTGAATGCGCTGGGCGCAGCACAGCGCCGGCCGCATAACCGTTTTGGTCGCCCAGGTCGGTATCCTTGGCGCGGTTGGCCACGAAGTTGACCTGCGACTCCAGCAAGGCCGCGTCCCCCAGTCGCAGGCGCAGACCCGGCATCACGTTGAGGTGGGCCACCTGGGTGGCATTGGCGTTGGCCAGCGACGAGTCGACGCTGCGCGGCCCCAGGGCGCTCAGCGTCTGCTGCGACATGCTGGCCGACGCCTGCAGGAACATGGATCCATCCGTCGGCGCCCAGCGCAGCTGGGAACTCAGTTGATGGTGAATGCGGTCTGGCTCAGCGGACTTTTGGTAATAGACGCCATTGAGCGAATAGTCCAGATTGCCGTTCAGCTCCAGCCCACGGGCGCGCAAGGACAGACCGGGCGCCAGGGTCGTGACCAGCGCAGCATCCGGATAGCTGCTGGAAAGCCGGAGATTGCTGGTGTAGCCCTGCGAGACCATGACGCGAGGCTCCAGCATGACCTGGCGTTTGCCGGTGGCGCCTGCGCCGGCCGCATCTGAAGCGGCGTCCTGTGCTGATGCCGCCGCGCCCGCACCTGCGACCATGCAGGCCCCCAGAAGCTTGGGCCAGGTACGCGCCAAGGGTTTACTGCTCATGAGCTGCCACCTCGGCAGGCTGCAGGCTGACGGAAGCGTCTGGCGACTCGCTGTGCTCGTAGCCATAACCGTAGCCATAACCGTAGCCGTAGCTGCCGTCCGCATCGACACGAGCCTGGTTCAGCAGCATCAGGCGGACCGGGCATGCTTCGATCGTATTCAAGGCCCGCTTCACAGCGGACTGTGGCGTGCTTTCCGCATGCACCACGATCACGATCTGGCCCATCTGAGATGCCAGCACGGCCGACTCCGTGGTCAGCAACAAGGGCGGGGAATCGAAGATGATGATGCGATCCGGATAGCGCCTGGCCATGTCGTCCAGCAGCTTGCGCATGGCGTCGCTGGCCAGCAATTCGGTGGCCCGCGCATGGGGCGTGCCGCTGGGCAGGACGGTGAGTTTGTCGATGCTGGTGCGCAGCAAGGCATCGGAGAGGTCCACCGATTCCTCCAGCACATCCAGCAAACCCGGCCCGGGCGGCAAGCCCAGCATGCGCAGCACCGAGGGGCGCGCCACGTCGGCATCCACCAGCATCACGGTGTGATCCAGCTCGGCTGCAATGCTCATGGCCAGATTCAGCGACGTAAAGCTCTTGCCCTCGCCTGCCAGAGCGCTGGTCACCATGATCAGATTGCCATGGTTGAGCATCTCGGCGCCACGGCCTGTCGCATTGCGGATCAAGGGCCGCTTGATCACCCGGTACTGATCCGCCATGGGCGTGCGCGGTGCATTGGGCGTCACCAGCCCCATGGCTGCCAGCGCTTCCAGATCCAGCTCCACCCGCTTGGAAACGGCTGGCGCTGGCGCCGTTCGACCGTGAGCAGGTGCCGCAGCCGGGTCTGCGGCCCCCTGAGTGCCAAAGGCGGACGTCGCCGGGCTTTCGGGAGGCGCAACCGGTGGCGTGGCGGGCGCAGCCAGCTGATCGACGTCGACACCCGCCTGCCGAAGTTGCTCCAGGCGCCGAGCGGCTTGTTCAATGAGACTGCCAGCCATGTTCAAGCCCCCCGATTTGCGATGACGGCCATCGCAGCAATGCCAACGGCAAAGCAGATAAACAACAAGCCCCCCGCCGCCCAGAAGCGCAGCATGCTGCGCCGGACACGCGAGACCTCGGCCGGCGTATTGAGGCGCCCGACCACACCCAGCACCGGCAGTTCAGTGGCGTCGCGGAGCTCGATGGTGTCGTGGAAAACCGGGCGCAACTGGCTGGCGACAAAGGACGTTCCCAGGCCAGCGGCCACCGACAAGCCCCAGGCTGCTGCCAGCAACACCAGGCGATTGGGGGCCACAGGCTGGTTGGAGGCTCGCGGGGGATCGATCAGGCGGAAGTCCGCCACACCGGATGCGACGTCCAGATCCCCGGAAATGGCAGCCGACTCACGGCGAGCCACCAGCTCCTCGTAGTTCTTCTTCTGGACTGCGTAGTCCCGGTTGAGCTGCGCCGCCTCCGCCTCCAACTGCGGAGCCGTCTTGAGTGCCGCAAGCGCCTGCTGATAACGCGCCGAATACTCACCCACGCGAGCCTGCAGCTGCGCCACCTGCACTTCGGTGGTCGCCAGCATGCGTGACAACTCTTGCTGCACAGGCGTTCCCGCGTTGGCATTGCTGGTTCCCGATCCCACGCCGCTGCGGCGCATGTCGGCCAGTTCGCGCTTCTTCTGATCCTCCAGATCCTTGATCAGCTTGCGGGTCTGAATGACATCGGGATGCTGGTCGGTGAAACGCTGCAGCAGGATGTCCAGGTTGCGTTTCTGGGCGTCGATGCGCGCATCCAACTCAGGCATGGCAAAGGCCGAGGGATCCTGCAGCGCCGTCTGCGCGGCACTTTCCTGGCGTGCGCGCTCCGCCGCCAGTTGCGCCTTGGCGGCGCTCCGTGCATTTTCCGCCTCGCGCAACTCCAGGCGCGCCCGATCCAGCTGGTTGCTCAACTCGCCCAAACGAGCGGCGGCGTCCTTGCCCTCGCTGGCCGTCAGCTCCAGATTGCGCAGGCGGAATTCCTTCAAGCGAGCTTCAGCCTCTTCCAGCTTGGTTTCATAGTTCTTGATCTGCTCGTTGAGGAAGGTCGTGGCCGTCGCGGTTTCCTTTCGGCTGGCCCCCAAGCTGGATTCGACGAAGATCGACACCAGAGACTGGACGACACGCTTGGCGGTGTCCGGATCCTTGTCCCGGTAGGACAAGGTGTAGAGGTTGTCCTTGGCTGTGCTGCGAATGGACAGCTCGCGCGTCAGCATTTCAATCAGCGCCTCTTGCTGCGCCTTGCTCTGATTACCGAGGTCCAGATCCGCCATGCGGACCAGCTTTTCCATATTGGGGCGGCTGATCAGCGTCCTGCTGAGCATCTGCACCTGCGTGTCCACATTGGGCTGGACGGCAAGGCCGCTCATCAATGGCTTCAGGATGGACTGGGTGTCGACGTAGATGCGAGCGCTGGCCTCATAGCGATTGGGCAGCAGCACAGCCACCAACACCCCCAGCGCCCCCACCAACCAAGCCGCCAGAAGCCCTGCCCAGCGGTACTTCCACATCCGCCGACCCAGTGTCAGCAACTGAGAGAATAATTGTTCCATTGTTGTCCGCTTGTCGGAAGCAATCAGCGGTGATCGCCCCTGCGACCACCGCTGTCAAGAATCCCCGGCTTGGGCGCGACCACGTCGCCTGCCGTCCGGCTCAGAAGAAGCTCTGGGGGATGATGAGAATGTCACCCGGACGCATCTCGACATTGGCCGACACATCGCCCCGCTTGATCAGATCCTTGAGTCGCACCGAGTACTGCTTGTTGCCCTCAGAGGAGCGCAGAATGGTGGCTTCATTGCCTGCAGCAAAGTCCGTCAGACCACCGACCGCGATCATCACGTCCAGCAGCGTCATTTGTTGCTTGTAGGGCAGGAACTGCGGCTTGGCAGCCTCGCCCACCACACGAATCTGTTCGCTATAGGGCCCGATGAAGCTTGTCACGATCACGGTCACCACGGGATCGCGAACGTACTTCGAGAGCTGCTTCTCGATGTCACGTGCCACCTCAACGGGGTTCTTGCCCTGGGCAACCAGCTCGTCAATCAGCGGCGTGGCGATCTTGCCGTCCGGTCGCACAGGGACTGTCATGGACAACTCGGGATTGCGCCAGACGATGATGTTCAGGTTGTCCCCTGCGCCGATGATGTAGCTGTAGTTGCCGTCCCCGGCTTTGGCTGGCGCCTGCGGATATTTGCCGGACGTCGCGCAGGCGCTGAGCAAGGCCATGACGGCGCCGAGCGCGGCGACAACGAACCCACGCAGGGCAAGGGCTTTGAACATATGACTGTCCTTCTTTGCTGGTCAACAGAAAGGGAGGGCGACAAGCGCTTAGCGAACCTTCCCGCCCCGGCCAGGGCGCGCAAGGCATCATGCCATAGCTGGCAAGGCCGGATCCCAAGATCTCCCGTTGAGCGAGCAGCCGCATTCCCAAGCAATGATTGCACCCTACTCACAGGGCAATGCCCATCCCTCGTATGAGTGCGGCCGGCATCACGCACAACAGTTACTCACAACCGCTCACGATTGCGCACCGCGAAGTACCGGGCGGATGAACATCATTAACAGTTTCTGCAGTGGATTCGCATTGCCGCCCGGTCGCCACGTGAAACTGAGCTTCTGCCGGTAGGCATCAAACTGCATGGCCCAAGGCGCGGCACGCAGTCCTCCCCGCCCCAATAGCACCTTCAGCACCGCCGTGCCCATCACGCCAGCACACAGATCGCAGGCCATCATGGTGGACGGCCCCTTTCTCTCGGCAAAATTGACGGCCAGCGGCTCCACCAGATAGGGCCGCTGAAGCATGGCCGGCGACAAGCCCGCGATGAAACGTGCATATTGTTCCTGCCGCCCCTGCCCGTCGACCTTGAAGTACTCCTCAAAGGTCATGCCGCCCGGCTTGAAGTAGAGCAGCGCCACCCCCATGCCCAACGGCGCCGCGGTCAGCGCGGGAATGCCTCTGCGGGCACATTCCGCAAAGAGAAGCCTTCTGGCATCGACAGCGAAGAAATCGATCCCGTCCACGTAGACATCCACGCCTTGGAGAAATTCACCGACATTCGCCTCGGTCACCCCCTGCTCAAAGCAACGGACATCCGCTTCGGGGTTGATGCCCCGCACCATGGCTCCCATCACCTCGACCTTGGCACGCCCGATGGTTTCCATTGACGAACCGACCTGGCGGTTGAAGTTATGCACCTCGAATTCGTCAAAGTCGGCAAGGCGAAAACCGCCGATCCCCAGCCGAGCAAGCGTCAGCGCATGTGCACCACCCACCCCGCCTTGTCCCGCGATGGCCACAGTCGCGCCTCGCAGCTTGGCCTGCTCCTTTGCCGTCACCCAACCAATATTGCGCGAAAACGCCTTGTCATAATCAAACGCAGATTGCTCCTGCATATGCCCGTCCCCGATGGACCCCATGAGAGGGTCATGCCGCAAGCATTTTGCGCCAAGCCAGCCAAGCGGCCATGCTTGT
This sequence comes from Burkholderiaceae bacterium, assembly GCA_041913905.1. Taxonomy (GTDB): domain Bacteria; phylum Pseudomonadota; class Gammaproteobacteria; order Burkholderiales; family Burkholderiaceae_C; genus Roseateles_B. Next base: position 44,719 of record JAYSEK010000038.1, read on the forward strand.
CGTGAAGCTGTGCCAAGATTCCAACTCGGCTGCTTCTGTGCCGGACAGGGAGACTTGAATGACCGAGCTCGACATGCTGGATCGCCTGATGGACATGGCGCGATGGGCCCCCAGCGGCGACAACACGCAGCCCTGGCGTTTCGAACGTTTGAGCTCGCGACAGTTGCGCATTCATGGCAGCGACACCCGCGACCACTGCGTCTATGACCTGGATGGGCATCCCAGCCAGATCAGCCTGGGCGCCTTGCTGGAAACCTTTGCCATCGCCGCAGCCAGCCATGGCTGGCGCATGGACCTCGACCGCATGGATTTCAGCCGGGAAACACATCCCGTCTTCGACATCAGCCTGCAACCGACCGAGGGTCCGAGCGAATTGGATCTGGCCTCACAAATCGAGCGTCGCAGCGTACAGCGACGCCCTCTTCACCGCACCCCGCTTTCTGCTGATGAAAAAGCCTCGCTGGAACAATGCCTGCCGGCAGGCATGAAGGTGCATTGGCTGGACCAGCGCTTTGACCGCCTCAAGACGGCCCTGCTCCTGTTCCATTCCGCCAAATTGCGGCTGACCATTGAAGAGGCCTACGAGGTACACCGGGACATCATCGAATGGCACGCCCAATTCAGCACCAACAAGGTCCCGGACCAAGCCCTGGGCGCAAGCGCCGGCACCTTGGTGCTGATGCGTCAAGTCATGAAAAGCTGGCGACGTGTCAAATTCTTCAATACCTTTCTCGCCGGCACCTGGGCTCCGCGCATCGAACTGGATTTCGTGCCGTCCATCTTTTGCGCAGCGCATTTTGTGATGCATGCGAAGTCCGCACCCCAGGCGCCCGCTGATTATGTTCTGGCGGGGCGAGGCGTCCAGCGTTTCTGGCTGCAGGCGAGTGCGCTGGGCTTACAGCTGCAGCCCGAGGTAACCCCACTGGTATTTAGCAGGTATTCACAAGAACAGAGAAAATTCTCCAACTCCGACCATGCCCTGCCGCTGGCGCACGACATCCGGCACCGCCTCGAAGCCCTGCTGGGCATCGACCTGGCCAAGCGGGCCGTGTTCATGGGCCGGCTCGGGCATGGCCCAGGGGCTCAGGCGCGCTCGCTGCGTAAGCCTTTGGCCCAGTTGCGGATCTGAAGCTCGCACAAGGCCGTGTCGGTGCACTTTACATCTGCAGACGCCACAGGCTCCAAGCCAAACCAAAGCATCAGCAAGGCATTGAAATAGAAGAACTTTTCAAGTCTGGCACATGGGTTGCTTCTAAGAACGCAGGCGGCTCAGCGACGTATGCGAAGCTGACCAACCTGAAACAAGGAATGGAGAGAAATATGAACTTCAAGCACGTTGTGCGCGCTGCAGCCGCTGCAGCCCTGGTTGTGGCCAGCGCGTCGGCTTCCGCGGGTTATGTGGTGCTGGATGGCTGGCAGCTGAAGACGCCCACGACCACCACGACCAATATCGGGCGGCTGAACCTGTCGAGCGGCAGTGCCGTGGTCGAGCAGGAAGTGAATGGCCTGGGCCAAGCTTTCGTGGGCGCCAAGTTCACCGAAGCTGGCGCCATCTATTCGCTGACTTACACCAAGGAAAACGTGGTGGGCGGTGGCGATTTCGGCCCCCCCAGCATGCTCGGCGACTTCCTGACCATCTCGTTCACCAATGTGGCCGGTAAGGTGGTGGCCCTGAATCCGGGCGGTGGCTTCAAGTACCAGTTCACGTCGGGCACTTTTGCCATGTCCGGCATTGGCGGCGCTTACGCTTCCGGTTCCATCGTGGGTCTGGGTGGCAATGCCTCCTCGACCGCGGTGATTGGCGGCTTCAATGGCGACTCCACGCTGCTGGCCATGGTGCTGAACATCCTGAATCCCAGCGTCGCCATCAAGGACAGTCTGGGCAACAGCCTGGCTGCTGACATGGCTGCCGGCAAGGTTCTGTTCGAAGCCGTGACCAACAACAACACCACCGGCTTCCTGGGCACGGGCGCCTGCTCCTTTGATGCCACCAAGGTTTGCTCCAAGGTTGCGGTGGCATCGGCTGGCGACGCCTACCTGGTACGCGACATCCCCGAACCCGCCAGCATCGCCCTGGCTGGCGTTGCCCTGCTGGGCCTGGGTGTGGCTCGCCGCCGCAGCGCCAAGAAGTAATCAGCAAGCGCTGATCCAGCAAGAAGGGGTGCCTGAAGCACCCCTTTTTCATTGCTGCTGATGAACTCGGCAAGCGGTGGCTGATCACAAATCCCGATGCGTCTGGCCCGTCTCAAAGGCGGCGACGCAGGAACGCCAGACGCCATCCGGCTCGCCGATCAGCCGGAAGCCAAAGAAGCGGCCTTGTTCACTTTCCCGCCTGCGGACGACCTGGGCGCGCAGCCGCGAGCGCTCGTTCTGTCCCAGTTCGACCACGACGTCCCCCTTGGCATCCAGGGGCAGGTCGTTGCCGCAGCGCGCCTGAAAGCCCGAAGCCGAAATCTCGATGACGTCCAGGACGCACACGCGTTCGCCCGTCGCAGACACCAGGCGCATTTCAGCAGGGCAGCGAATCGAGTAACGCTGATGCCGGCGCAACGGGTGGTGCTCCAGCGCCTGCCCGGCGAGCATTGGCAGCACCTGACGGTAGTCGGCCGTGTTGTAGATGGACCAGAGCAAGGCCTTTTTTCGGTCGTCAAGGCCTTGGAGCACCGGGCTGCATTTGTTGAAGAAATAATCAAGCAGCGCTGGCGTCAGCACCGGATCATTGGTCGTGAAATACCGGCGGCTGGGCAGAACGATATTCTCCAGCGACTGCCGGTAAAAGAAGTGATGGAGATTCTTGCGCAAGGGTCTGAATTGGTAGACCGCCCTGAACAAGGCCTCGGATTGACTGAGATCCAGCGTCGCGCCGACTGCGGGAGCCCCATTGGCAAAATCGTAGGAATCAACGGTCCGCATCTGCAGACGCTCAAAAAACAGCAGCGCCTCATAGAGTTCGATCTTGTCCGGGTTGACCGCAATCACCAAATGCCGAGTATCGAAGTACTCGGTACAGTATTGGTGCATGAACTTCATGAGCGGGAACAGAACCGCCCCACCCGTTTTCCGGAAATCAGGGTGAACCGCCAGCGCCGAGATCTCCGCGATATTGCCGCGCTTGCGCCGCACTCCCGCAAGATCGAACACGCTCTGCAGCGGGAAGCCGAAAACCCCTTCCCGAATCATCGAAATGGTGCCGACCACCCGCCCTTCCCACTTCGCGCAAATGGTGGTGGTGGTAGGCAGCGCATGGTAGATCGTGATGCGCATGCCTGAAGGGTCCGGCTTCATGAAGCCCGCCGCGACATAGGCATCGTGGAGGATGCGGAAGCAGGCCTCCAGCTCTTCCTGGGTTTCTGCAATTTTCAGCTGAAGCCGGGCATCGGGCTGGGGATCGCAATCCACCATGCGCCGATAGATTGCGAACCGCCAGTCACGAGGCAACACCCCGAACACAGCACGCAAGGTGGTGTGCAACCGCTTGCGCAGACCGGAACGCTTGATACCAGCCATATTCGACTCCTCCCGCCCATGGCCCGAGGGGCCAAGCGCCTGACGCAGCTTACTGCAAGAAGGTTGCGCAGGCAGCAGGCAGCAGGCTTCAATGCGCAGGACGCGGCTGGCGTCGGCTTAAAGCTGCTGCGCCAGCTTTTCTCTCAAATGCTTGAGATCGGCGCTCAGTGCACTGTCCTCGATCTTGATCAGCTCAGCCTTGGCACCTGCCTTGTCCCCCGACCCCAGCATCGCCTGCGCCAAATGCAGCCGCGCAGCCTGGGCGGATGGATTCAGCTGGACCGCCTTGCGAGATGCCTCCAGCGCGCGCGCCGGCTCATTCGCGGCCAGGTGCGCCATGGAGAGTGTGTCCCAGAACTCGTCAACGTCATCGCGCACTTGGACCGCCCGCTGTGCGTAGTCCACAGCGCCCGTCTTCCCCAACTTCAGCAGCAGCCAGGCCATGTTGTTCAATGCGACCGAATGACGTGGCTCCAGCGCAAGCACCTGCTTGTACAGGGTCTCCGCCTCGGCAAGCTTCCCCGACTGCAGGGCCTGCGATGCCAAGTGATTCAGAAAGATGGTGTCCTTGGCATGCGCAGACATCCAGCTGGATGCCAGCCGCGCCGCATCGGCGCTTTGCCCGGCCTTCAACATCACTGAATGCAGCTTGACGGCCAGCAATGGATCGTCGCGCTGCAGATCCAGGGCCGCCCGGTAGGCGCGAATGGCCTCGGTCCAGGCCTTCTGCGCGTACGCAACGTCCCCGCTGGCGGTCAGGATCACCGGCTTGGGCGCCCCGGCCACTTCCATGTCCTTCAAGGCAGCCCGAGCGTCGCTGAACTTGCCTAGCGCCACCTGCACGGCCACCAGCTTGCCCACCACCTCTGGATTGCGCGGCGCCAGAGCCATGGCACGGCGTAAATCCTGCGCGGCGGCTGCCAGATCCTTGGCCTGCGCATGCACTTCCGCCATGCGCAGGTAGGGATCGGGTGAATTGGGCATCTTGGCCAGCAGCTTGTTCAAGGTGCTGACGGCCTGGTTCATGTCCCCGCTGAGCGCCTGCACCTGCCCAAGCGCCAGCAGCATTTCGGCGCTGTCGGGAATCGCCGTCTGCCCCTCTCGGGCGGCTTGCAGGCCTTGCTTGACATCGCCCTGCGCCATGCGGTGCCGGATCAGGCTCAAACGCGGTTCCACGGCGTCCGGCGATGCCTTGATGGCCCCAAGCAGCAACTGCTCATAGTCGTCGGCGCTGGCCCCCGCTCGAACGCGCAGCTCGATGGCGGCCATGCGCGCGCGGATATTCCGAGGGTCCTTATCCACCATCGCGTCAAAACGCTTGATCGCTTCGGCAATGCGTCCTGCGTCAACATCCAGCATGGCCAGGGCCACCGCAGCCTGGAAGTGCCCCGGTGAGAGCTGCAGCGCCTGCTCGAAGGAGGCTCGTGCCTCGTCCAGCTGCCTGTGCCGCAACTGGATGCTGCCGCGCAGATAGGGGGCATCCGGCAGCTTGGGCTGCTTCTGCTGCAACTGTGCAATGGCCTGCAGGGCGCCTGCTTCGTCACCGCGGCTCAGCAGTGCGCTGATGAGCGCAAGATCGGCGGTGATGCCGGCGTCGCTGGCGGCGAGTCCCTTCAAGGCGCCCAGGCCTTCGTCGACTCGCCCCTTGCCGAGATCCACGACCGCCAGCGCCGTCTTGCTGCGGACGTCTGCCGGATCCAGGTCCACGGCCTTGCGGAAGGCATCGACAGCCTTGCCGGTTTCCCCGAGCATCAGGTAGGCTTGGCCAGCCAGCGCCATGGCCGCATGGCTGCGCCCTTGCTGCTCCATCAGCGGTTGCAAGGCATTGATGGCTTTGCTTGCCTCGCCCGCCTTGAGCAGGGTGTGGGCCAGCAACAAGCGGGCGGAGGGGTTGTCTGCCGACTGGGTCAAAGACTGGCTGAGGTACTTCTCTGCCACCAGCAGGGCACCCGACTGTGCTGCGATGGCGCCTGCCAGATGCAGGAAGCGGGCATCTTCCGGCCCCAGCTTCAGCATGGCCTGCGATTCTTCGTTGGCCTGCTTGAGCTCCCCCGCCTCCAGGGCCACCAAGGCCGCGACGAAGCGCGTCTGGGGATGATTGGGCAGTGCTTTGCGCATCTGCTCCACCTGCTTGCGGGCGGCGTCCAGTTCCCCCTTGGTCAAGCGAAACGTGGCCAGCCCCACATTGGCGCCCACCGACTTGGGATCGAGCGCCAGGGCTTTCTCATAGGCCGCCACGGACTCCCCATCACGCCCGAGCCCGAAGCGCAGGAACTCGGCCTTGGCCAGCCAGGCGCGGGCGTTGTCGGGTTCATCAGCCAGTACCTGTGCCACCCGCTGCAGTGCGGTTTCGTAGTCACCGCTGTAGCCAGCCACATTGGCGGCGACCAGCAGCGTTCTCGGCTGCTTGGCGTCCAGGCTCAGTGCAGACTGGATGAAGCGCTCCGCGTATTCCTTGCGCTTGAGCAGCAAGGCCGAGTCTGCCAGCGTGGTCATCAAATCCGCCTGAGCAGCCGGCACATCCAGCTGAGTACGCGAAAACTCGCTCAGCACCTTCTCATACTCGCCGTAGATGAAGAGCACGCGAGCCAGCGGCGGCACCAGCTGATCGGCGGGGAACCCGAGTTCACGGGCCTTCTCCAGCTCGATACGGGCGCTGATGGGATCCCCTTGAGCCAGCAGCGTGGTGCCCAGCAGGAAACGAGCTTCCGCCATGTTGGGATCGCCTTGCAAGGCACTTTTCAATTCAATGGCCGCGCTCTTGCCGTCGTTCTTCGCAAGCATGGCCTTGGCAGCCGTCAGGTGCTGTTCGGGTGTCTTGCTGCCGCAGGCGCCCAGGAGCGCGACCGCCAGACCAGCAGCAAGAATAGTTCTGGAAATAACCAACAAACCGGTCTCCTTCAGCCCTCGTGAGGCCGCTCACTTCAGTTGCAAGCGATTCATCAGGTCATAGAGCGTGGGGCGACTGACACCCAGCAGCTCGGCCGCACGAACAATATTGCCGTCGGTACGGGCCAGGGCCTTGACCACCGCCTCGCGCTCCGCGCGTTCCCGCACCAGGCGCAAATCCAGCTCTGTGCTGGCCGGATGCACGCTCTCGCTAGGCGCCCCCCGGATGGAGAGATCGGCAGCGCCTATGCGTTCATGCTCGGCCATGATCACGGCACGCTTGATCACATTCTGCAGTTCGCGGACATTGCCCGGCCATTTCCAGCGCTCGATGGCCAGCTGCGCATCCGCGCCCAGGCTCAGCCCCGGGCGCCGCAGCTCTGACGCGAAGCGCTTCACAAAAGCATGCGCCAGCAGCACGGCGTCGCCCAGGCGGTCCCGCAGCGGAGGCACCTCCACCACGATTTCCGCCAGGCGGTAGTACAAGTCTTCACGGAAGCGACCTTCAGCAATCAGGGCCTGCAGATCCTGGTGTGTAGCGCCCACCACCCGCACATCGACAGGGATCTCGCCGCGACCGCCCAGGCGTTCAATGCTGCGCTCCTGCAGGAAGCGCAGCAGCTTGGCCTGCAGGGCCATGGGCAGATCACCAATCTCGTCCAGCATCAGGGTTCCGCCGTTGGCCGTCTCGATCTTGCCCACGGTGGTCTTGGTCGCGCCGGTGAAGGCCCCTTTTTCGTAGCCGAACAACTCGCTTTCCAACAGCGCCTCAGGAATGGCGGCGCAGTTGATCGCCACGAACTTGCCGGATCGGCGCGAGGCCGCATGCAGGCCCTGGGCAAGCACCTCCTTGCCCGTGCCGCTCTCGCCCAGGATCAGCACCGTAGCGTCGCTGGGTGCCACGCGCTCCACCATGCGACAGACCTTCACCATCTGAGGATCACGCGTCAACAGCCCGCCCAGCGCATCGTGCTGCTGCTCGCGCTGGAGTCGCCGGTTTTCCTCCTGCAACTCATGCAAACGGAAGGCGCGCTCGACCGTCAGCGACAGGACGTCCGGGTCCACCGGTTTGGTTAGAAAGTCATACGCCCCCAGCCGAATGGCGCGCAAGGCGTTGGCATGGTCGTTCTGACCGGTGAGCACGATGACCTTGGTACCAGGTTCCAATTCCAGCAGGCGCTCCAGCAGCTTGAAGCCTTCGCTGACCGAGTCCTGGTCCGGCGGCAATCCCAGGTCCATGGTGACCACCGCCGGCTGATGGCGGCGGAACTGCAGGGTGGCACTGGATACATCGCTGGCCAGCACCGCCTCAAACGCGTCCAGCGACCATTTGAGCTGCTTCTGCAGGGCCAGATCGTCTTCGACGATCAGCAGCTGGCGTGTGTTGTCGTTACTCATGCCGCATCCACCATACCCAGGTCTTGGCCTGCCTGCGTCAAAAGAAGAGGCAGACTGATTGTCAGGCGAGTGCCCTGCCCCACTGCGCTATCCACGTCGATCTTGCCCCCCAATTCCTGGACATACTGGAAGCTTTCGAAGGCTCCGATTCCCATGCCCGTCTCCTTCGTGGTCTGGAATGGGCGGAACAGCTTGGTCTGCACGAATTCCTCGCTCATGCCGACGCCGGTATCCGAAATGGTGACCACGGCATTGCTGCCATGGCGGTGTAGTGTCGCCCAAACCCTGCCTTCCGGCGGTGTCGCATCCAGCGCATTCTGGACGGCGTGCCCCAACACGCGCTCAACCCGGTCTTCCTGACCGCGACATTGAATGGCCTCCAACTCGCCCAGTTCCAGCACCCGTCCCTTCTTGGCCGCCTGCGCTTGCAAACGGCGCAGCAGTGCCGGCAGCTCGACACCGCTCTGGGCGCCCAAGGGACGTTGACCATCGCGCAACTGCAGCAGCAGCTGCTTCATCTTTTCCAGCGAATTCTCGACGGTCGCCAGCATGTCGTCCTGGAACTCCGGATTGTCCCGGTGCTTCTGCGCGTTCTTCATCATCAGCGACAGCTGGGTGACGATGTTCTTCAGATCATGCACCACGAAGGCCGACATCTTGTGGAAGGCGTCGAACTTGCGCGCCTCCAGCAGCGCTTCGGTGGCTTGCACTTGCGCCAGAAATCCAGCGGCCTGTGCGCTTGCCGTCTTGAGCAGATCCCGCACTTCCCAGTTCACGTCCAGACTGGCCCGCGAATGCTCCAGGACGACGAAGGCGATCAGCCGTGAGCCCACCAGCAGAGGCACGATCAGCCAGTGGCGCGGCTCGTCCAGCAGCGCCTGCGGCACGTGCGCCCATTGCTTGCCAAGCTCCTGGCCACCTGCGCGCAGCTGGTCCAGATCAAGGATCCAGCCGCTGCTGGAGAGAAACTGAACAAAGTCCCCTTGCTCCTGAACCACCAGGGAGCTCCGGACTGCGTTGTGCCGCACTGCCTGCACGAAACCGCCCTGTGCTTGGGACGGCAGCCAGAGCGATCCGCCCAGGCTCTCCACCAGCTTGGCCAGACCCTCAATGATGGACTGCCCCAGGGCTTCCGGCGAGCTCTGAGAAGAGAGCATTGCAGTAAAGCGCAGCCATTCCTCGCGATAGTCGTAGCGGTAGCTGAAGAAGTGCTTGCTGATGTAAACGCGAAGCTTGGCTCGCAACGCGCCTGAGAAGAACAGGAGCAGGAGCCCGATGAGCGAGACGACCAGCAAGCCAATCTGCAAGGCCCGGCCCCACCCCCCGCCCGTATAGCGCAGGTAATAGCCGATGGCCGATACCGCCAGCAGATACAGGCCGCTGAGTATCAGGGTTGCTGAATGAAAGACAGCGGCGCGCGAGACATGGAGCTTGGCAATCCAGTCCTTGTGCCGGCGTGCCGCCACATACAGCAGCGGAACTGCGGTAGCGTGGACGCCGGCACGGATGCTGACTGCATCCAGATCCGACTCCCGGAACAAGGCCATCTGCGAGTACAGATAGAGGTCGAAGGCGAATATCGCGCCCAGTGCAATGCAGACGGGCTTGGCATTCCAGCGCGCACTGGCCGAAACGTTCTGATGCAGCTGTTCGACCAGCATGAGGCCGAGTACCGCCAGCGCCAGGCAGTCAAAGGCGGCCCAGTGGTTCAGGACGGCGCGGGGGGCCGGCACTGACTCTGACAGCCCCTCAAGCACCACCTTGCCGACCAGCAGCGCCAAGGCGAGCCACAGGGTGCCACGATGCATCAGCCCCCGTTCCGAGCCACCCCGCCCCTCCAGCAGCAGCCATCGCATGAATCCCAGCCAGGCCAGATAGCGTCCGGCATCAAGCACAGGGGGCAGTGGCTGCAGCATGCCGGGCCCTGCCTGCAACTCCAGCCAGAGGCCCGACGCCGCCCAGGCAGCACTGAGCAGCAGTCCGGACCAGAAGTACCAGGCACCGCGCCGCTGTTCGCCTTGCAGGCGGCGCAGTTGGAGGCTGTAGGCCCCAGCGAACGCCCCATAAAAAAGCAAGGCCAGCAGATAGCCGGCCACGCCCAGATCAAATGACATCAACGATGTGCATCAGTGAATGATTTGCATCGCGCGGCCAAGGGTCGCGCCACCCGGAAGAATGCAAGCTGCTCAGCGTGCACCCTTGCCTGTCAAAACCACGGCAACGGTCTCCAGCAGGATCAGCAGATCCAGGAACAGGGTGTGGTTCTTCACATAGTAGAGATCGTATTGCAGCTTCTCTACAGAATCTTCCAGCGTAGACCCGTATTCATAGCGCACCTGTGCCCAGCCGGTGACACCTGGCTTGACGCTATGACGGACGGCGTAATACGGCACCTTCGTCGTCAGGTCGTCGACAAAGAATGGCCTCTCAGGGCGAGGGCCGACCAGGCTCATTTCGCCACGCAGCACATTGAACAGTTGCGGCAGTTCGTCGATACGCACGCGACGGATGAAGCGACCGACACGGGTGACGCGATCATCATTCTTGCTTGCAAAGCGCGGCTTGCCGTCTTTTTCAGCATCGGTGCGCATGCTGCGGAACTTCACCACCTCAAAGGTCGTGCCGTTCAGGCCCACGCGCTCCTGCTTGTAGAACACCGGACCGCGGGACTCCAGGCGAACGAGCAAGGCCGTCAGCAGCATGATGGGGCTGCTCAGAAGCAGCAGCAGGCCGGAGAACAGCAAGTCGAAGCTGCGCTTCACGAAGGTTCGCCACATGCCCTGGTTGAAACCATCGCCGAAGATCAGCCAACCGGCATTCACGTGGCTGATCTTGATCTGGGCCAGCGTCTTCTCGAAGTGGGTGGCAATGTCCACCACCTTGACACCGTAGATCTTGCAATCCAGCAACTCGCGCAAGGGCATGCTTCCGCCGCGGCGCTCGCTCAAGGCCACGACGATTTCATCCACGCCCATGCGGAGTGCCGTTTCGGTGAGGGTCCCTTGCGGCTTGATGACGTCGACCTGCGCAACAGCGGTCTCCGTCTCGTTGGGCCCCACGAAATAACCTACGATTTCCGCGTGAGGATCAGCCGAATTCAGCGTGGCGCCGACAGACTTCGCAACAGGGCCTGCACCGAAGATCAGGATCTTGGTCCGCGAACGCGCATGGACGGATGAATGCGCGGCGTACACGCGGTGCACCATCACGGCAGCAATCGCGGCCATGGCGGCGAGCACCAGGAGATCACGGTGAGGAATGGACGCCGGCACCAGGCGGGAGAAACCGTAGGCCAGCGGCAGAGCAAACAGCGTGGCCAGCAGGGCACGTGCGCAGGACTGCGTCAGCGATCTGTTGTGCGTGTGCTGGTACAGGCCGGATGCGGAGTTGATGACGAACATGAAGCCGGCCAACGAAAGCCCCTGCGAGGCCGCAAACGGAATCAGCGCGTCGGCCGAGTCGCCTTTTGCCATCACAACAAGCATCGTTGCCAGGAAGATCAGGCCCAGATCGAGCGCGACTTGCATCAGCGTACGCCGATGAAGGTAGTGGTTAAAAATTCTGATCATGCCAATCCCCAAACACGCTTCCCGATCAAACGGGCTGTCCCCATGGCCTCCTGCGCCATCAGGACTCCGCCGGACTTGCAGTGCGGTGCATCATGCCTCCAGCCCTCAGTGATGAAAGCCCCCCGTTTGAAGGGGCGCCCCCTGAGTTGGTGAGCTAGTTCACGAAGCAATAGGAAACTTCTTGTTTCAATACATATCCGTGAGCGGCTGACTTACTGCACAGCAGACCTGCTCGCAGCTTAGCTGACGTTCGTGAATAAATATTGAAGCCGCCGGATGAACAGCCCGGCCAGCCGAGCGGCCGTCACCAAGCTTTTCACGAAATGATGAAAATAGAGGCAGAAGCCGTACCGCGGAAAGAAACCAAGGGAGGCAAGAGAATCGCTCAAGCCAAAACAAAAAGCCCTGGCTGCATGCAACCAGGGCTTCAAATTTGGCGGAGTGGACGGGGCTCGAACCCGCGACCCCCGGCGTGACAGGCCGGTATT
>JAYSEK010000039.1:0-56010 GCA_041913905.1 Burkholderiaceae bacterium
CGCCATCCACTCCCGACTGCGAACCCGCGCCGAAATGGATTTCGCAGGTCTGACTCCGTAGCAGACACCCCCGCGATATTCTCCGGAAGCTTCATCAGCTCAGCTGCTGCTCCTGGTTCGCCAGAAATATATGCTCGCTTGAGCAACTTGGCTCGCAATTCTTGTTCAGAACCAATATTTTGAAACACTGCTGGCACGGTTTGACAATTTCGTTCCAGCGCGTCCAGTTCTTCCTTCTGACTTTGAACTCGCTGACGGTCACTTGAGTCACGAACCCGCGCCGCATCCATCATATTGGCTCGGGCAAGGATTGGAAACATAGCGCATCGTGCAAGCACCCGCGCCAGTTCCAGCGCATGCCCAGGAGGCAGCGCATCGACCCCCACCGCCAAACTATCGCCGAGCGTCGGAGCTACTGCGGAACGGGGCAAGGGCCGATTCGCTAGGACATCCACTTTGGGCTGGAGGTGACCCGAGTCCTGCCGGGCGGCTGCGTTTGCTGACGACGGCTGGTCGACTTGATGCTCCGCAAAGCTGTGCGCCCCTTCTACCTTTTGTTGTTTTGCTCCACTCTCTATCAATTCCCTAGAAACAAAAGCAACCAGCGCAATAAAGGTGCAAATGCCAAAAATATATTTGCAATCTTTTTTCATTATTTGTATGGATTATTGCTCTTGCAAATCTTCATATCATCTCTGTTTTTATCGATTGCTCCGTCGTACTTGGAAGATGCTTTGTTCAAGCAATCTTCCATTGGCTTGCCAAAAAGCGCCAAATTCCAAAGCGCGCCCCACGGAGCGCCAACATAACTGCCGCCATAGGTTGTTTTGCACAAATCTGCACTTGCATCGTAGTTTGATTTGGCAATAACGTCCATTTTCGATCTTTTGTCGTCACATTCCTTATCAAAATCATCCTTCTTCTTCTGTTGTTCTGTTTTGTCCGGATCCTGCCCCCGCGACCCCGGCGTATCCGGCGTACAAGGTGCCGCCTGCAGCACCTTGCTGGGCTGGCACATGGCCGACCCGTCGCCTGCCGAGCTGCCGCCACTGCCTGATGCACCTTTCCAGCCCGCGCCAGAGCCCGTCACCTCCACGGTGCATTGCTCTTCTCCGTTAGCGTCGCGGGGGCAGCCCTCGCTGTCACCTTCCAGGGTCTTGAGGGCCATGACGCTCCTTCTGCGGGCCTCGCGGCCGGCAGCCTCCGGAGCTGTTGGTAAAGAGCGGGGAGTCTAGGCGGCCGATGGGGAGTCCAGCCCTATCAGGGTTTACAGGGTGGAACGTAGGTGCGCGCACCGCGCACGATCGCTCACGCCCGCTGCATCGTCTTCACCACCGCCAGCCGCGGCTCCGCGGCCACCGGCTGCGGCAGCCCGAAGCCTTCCGCCGGCATCGGCCGGCCGTAATGCCAGCCCTGGGCCCAGTCACAGCCCTCGCGGCGCAGCCACTCGGCCTGCTGGGCGGTCTCCACGCCCTCGGCCAGCACGTCCAGGTTCAGGCTGTGGGCCAGCACGATCACGGTGCGCGCGATGGCGGCGACGTTGTTGTCTTCGCCCAGCTCCTGCACGAAGCTGCGGTCGATCTTGAGCGTCTGCACCGGCATGCGCTTGAGGTAGGCCAATGAGGAATAGCCCGTGCCGAAGTCGTCGATGGCCACACGCACGCCGCGCTCGGCCAATTGGTTGAGCAAGCGGATGGCCTGCTCCGCGTCTTCGAGCAGCAGGCTCTCGGTGACCTCCAGCTCCAGCGCCCCGGCCGGGCAGCCGGTGGACATCAGGATGAAGTCCAGCGCAAGGATGAAATCCGGCTGGCGCAGCTGCCGGGCCGAGACGTTGACGGCAATCTGCTGTGGCTTGCCAGGCTGGCCCTGCCAGCGCGCGGCCTGGGCGCAGGCCTGCTCCAGCACCCAGCGGCCGATGGGCACGATCAGGCCGGTGTCTTCAGCCAAGGGAATGAACTCGGCCGGCGAGATGGGCCCGCGGGTCGGGTGGCGCCAGCGCAGCAGGGCCTCGGCCCCCATCAGCTGGCCGTCGGACAAGCGCACCTGCGGCTGGTACTCCAACCGGAACTGCGCGGCCTCGTTGGCCAGGCGCAGGGCGTGCGTCAGCTCGAAGCGCTGCTGCACGGCCTGTGTCAGCTCGGGCCGATAGGACTGCACGCTGTTGCGCGCATGGACCTTGGCACGGCACATGGCCGCCTCGGCATTGCGCAGCAGCTCGTCCACGGTCTGCCCATCGGTCGGGTACAGCGCCAGGCCGATGCTGGCGCCGATGTTGAAGCGCTGCAGGCCCACGTGGATGGGCTCGTCCATGGCCTGGATCAGGCGGTCGCCCAGGCGCAGGGCTGCGGTCTCGTCATCCAGGCCGCCCAGCACGATGGCGAACTCGTCGGCGCCCACGCGGGCCACGGAGTCGCTGGCGCGCAGCACGTGGACAAAGCGCTCGGCCGCGGTGCGCAGCACCTGGTCGCCCGCGGCATGGCCGGCGATGTCGTTGACGTCGCGAAAGCCGTCCAGGTCGATGAAAAGCACGGCCACCTTGCCCTGCGCGCGCTGGGCCTGGCCGATCTCGCGCTCGATGCGATCACGCATCAGCGCGGCATTGGGCAGGCCGGTGAGGCGGTCATGCAGGGACTGGTGCAGCAGCTCGGCCTCGGTGGCCTTGATGCGGGAGATGTCCGTCAGCACGCTGAGGTACTGCACGCCGTCGCCCTGCCCGCCGTCCGGGTCGACGCGCACCACCGTGGCCCACACCGGCACCGGGTCGCCGCTCTTGTGCCGCACCAGCAGTTCGCCGCTCCAATGGCCCTGACTCTCCACCTGCGCGTGCAGGGCCAGCAATTGTTCGGGATCCTGCTCACCGTCGCGCCACAGCTGGGGCACCTCGCCCAGCAACTCCTCGCGCTCATAGCCGCAGATGCGGCTCAGGGCCGGATTCAGGTCCAGCACGCGCAGCTCTTCATCGCAGACCAGGATGCCCTCGCCGCAATGGGCAAAGACGGTCTCGGCGCGGCGCGCCTTCTCGCGGGCGAGCTGCAGCTCGGTGACGTCACGGCCGATGGCCATGCGACCCAGGAATTCCTCGCCGTCATGGATGTCCACCTGCACCACATCCAGACACTGACGCTCGCCGTTAGGACGCTGGTACCAGCTGAGCTGGCGGTCGCGCCTGCGGGTCCAGTCCAGGCGGATGCCGACTTCATCGTCGCGCCGCCCCAGCAGCTCGGCCTCGCTGCGGCCCACCGCCGCCTCGAAGGCCGGATTGCAGCCCTCGTAGGCGCCCAGGGCGTTCTTGGAGAACATGGGGTCGGGCACGGCATTGAGAAAGGCCTGCAGGCGGGCACGCTCCTGGCGCAGGCGGCGCAGTTCCTCACGCCGCCGCTGCAGGCGCTGGCGCTGCTGGAAGAAGAGGGTCAGCACGCCGCCCACGGCCAGACCGCTGGCCACGCAGGCCAGACCCAGCCACAGCACCGGGTCGCGGGCATTGAGATCATCCCAGCTGGGCAGCAGCCCGCCCTGCGCACGGGCGCACAGCGGAACGAGCAGCGGGCCCACCCTCATGAGGCGGCGACGCAGAAAGCGCATGGAGCGACAGACCTTTCGCGAATCCCGCGGACACTGGGCCCAGGGGTCGCTGTATTTTTCGGGATCGAGCGCCTTCGACAACAAGGGACGCCCCCTCAACACCGGACTGTCAGGCCAAAGCGATCACAGCGGCATGCCGGCTAGGGTTAACCGGGAGCGCCTCCCTCCGGCATCAGCGGAAATTTGCACGCTTGACCGTGGCGCTCATGCGGCGCGGCCCGGACGCAAGCTGGTGACGCAGCGTCTCTCACAAACGCGCGGCCAGCTCCACGCCCTGACGAATGGCACGCTTGGCGTCCAGCTCACCGGCCTCCAGCGCACCGCCGATCAGATGCACGCGGCGACCCGCGGCCTCCAGCGGCGCCTGCAGCTCGCGCACCGGCTCCTGGCCGGCGCACAGCACGATGGTGTCGACCTCGATCAGCTGCAGATCCTCGCGGCCCTCGCCATAGCTGACCCACAAGCCCTCGGGCGTGATGCGCTCGTAATTGACGCCGCCCACCATCTCCACGTTCTTCATCTTCAGCGCGGCCCGGTGGATCCAGCCGGTGGTCTTGCCCAGGCCCGCGCCCAGTTTGCCCTTCTTGCGCTGCAGCAGCGTGATCTGGCGCTCGGGCGCCTCCGGGGCTGCGCGCAGCACACCGCCGCGCACCTCGGCGGGGTCGCCCACGCCCCAGTGCTTGCGCCAGGCCTCGGCATCCAGCGCCAGCGAGTGCCCGGCCTCCAGCAGGAACTCCGAGACATCGAAGCCGATGCCGCCCGCCCCCACCACGGCCACGCGCCGGCCCACGGGCTTGCGCTGCAGCAGCACGTCCACATAGCTCAAGACCTGACCCCGCGCCTCGCCTTCGGCCTGACCCTCGATGCGCGGATTGCGCGGTGCCACGCCGGTGGCCAGCAGGATTTCGTCGAAGGCCTGCAGGTCCTCGGCGCCGACGCGACGGTTGAGGTGGAGCTGCACGCCGGTGGTGTCGAGGCGGCGGCGGAAGTAGCGCAGCGTCTCGTTGAACTCCTCCTTGCCCGGCACACGGCGCGCCAGGTTGAACTGGCCGCCCAGCTCGGCCCCGGCCTCGAAGAGCTCGACCGCATGGCCGCGCTCGGCCAGGGTCGTGGCCGCCGCCATGCCGGCCGGGCCGCCTCCCACCACGGCCACGCGCTTGCGGGGCTGTTCTTTCTGCAGCGGAAGGATGCGCAGCTCGGTCTCATGAGCCGCGCGCGGATTCACCAGGCAGCTGGCGATCTTCTGCTGGAAGGCATGGTCCAGGCAGGCCTGGTTGCAGGCGATGCAGGTGTTGATCTCGTCGGCCCGGTTCTGGCGCGCCTTGCGCACGAAGTCCGGATCGGCCAGGAAGGGGCGGGCCATGCTGACCATGTCCGCGCTGCCCTCGGCCAGCACCTGGTCGGCCACCTCCGGTGTGTTGATGCGGTTGCTGGTGACCAGCGGCGTCGTGATGCCTTCGGCGCGCAGCTGCTCGCGCAGCTTCTTCGTGACCCACGCAAAGCCGGCGCGCGGCACGCTGGTGGCGATGGTGGGCACGCGGGCCTCGTGCCAGCCGATGCCGGTGTTGATGATGTCGGCGCCCGCGCCGGGCAGCTCGCGCGCCAGCTGCAGCACCTCGTCCCAGCTGCTGCCGTCCGGGATCAGGTCCAGCATGGACAGGCGGTAGATGATGATGAAGTCGCGGCCCACGGCCTCGCGCATGCGGCGCAGGATCTCCAGCGGCAGCCGCATGCGGTTCTCGTAGGCGCCGCCCCAGCGGTCCTGGCGATGGTTGGTGTGGGTCACCAGGAACTGGTTGATGAAATAGCCCTCGGAGCCCATCACCTCGACGCCGTCGTAGCCGGCTTCGCGGGCGAGCTTCGCGCAGCGCACGAAGGCGCGGATCTGGCGCTCGATGCCGCGCTCGCTCAGCTCGCGCGGCGTGAAGGGCGAGATCGGGGACTGGATGCGCGAGGGCGCCACGCACAGCGGGTGGTAGCCATAGCGGCCCGTGTGCAGGATCTGCAGCGCGATCTTGCCCCCCTCGGCATGGACGGCGTCGGTAATCACCCGGTGGCGGCGCGCCGCCCCGCTGGTGGCCAGCGTGCCGGCAAAGGGCTTGGCCCAGCCCTCGATATTCGGCGCGAAGCCGCCGGTGACGATCAGGCCGACCTCGCCCCGGGCCCGTTCGGCAAAATAGGCCGCCATGCGCTCGAAGTGCTTGCGGGAATCCTCCAGGCCGGTGTGCATGCTGCCCATCAGCACCCGGTTCTTCAGCCGGGTGTGGCCCAGGTCCAGCGGGGCCAGCAGATGCTCGTAGGCCATGGCGGTCTCCTTCATGCTTGTTCTTGCGCGGGGGCAGGCCACCCGCTGGCGGCCCGAGGTCGCGGCTGATGCTAGCAGCGCCCCCCGGCCCGCCCATGGCGGGCAACCCTGCTTTGGAGAGCCGGCTCTAGCATCTCGCTGGCCGCGCCCCAAGGGCTGCAAATCTTTACGGAACGGCCCTCGCCCGGGGTCGCCGACAGCTTCAGGCCATCTCATTACAATCGCCCGCAGTCGACGCCGGCAGCCCCGGGCTGTCGCACACTCGATTCATGCGCGCCCCAGGGGCGCGAACGGAGAACTGGAGCGTTTGATGAGATTCACTCGATGGGCGAGCGCGATCGCCATGATCGGCACCCTGGCGCTGAGCGCCTGCGGCAGCGGCAGCGGCAGCAATGACGGCAACACCAACATCCGTGTGCTGAATGCCAGCGTCGGCTACTCGTCGCTGGACCTGAAGGTCAACGAAACCAAGGTCAACACGGGCGTCGCCTTCGGCACGGTGGGCAGCTACGGCAGCATCGGCACCGGCAGCAACACCTCCGAGCTGCTGGTGGCAGGCACCTCCACCCTGCTGTCCACCCCGGCCCTGAGCAATCTGATCAAGGACGGCCACTACACCTTGATCGCCTTCGGCAACACCGGCTCGATCGCCACCCGGCTGCTCAACGAGTCCGAGACGGAACCGGCCAGCGGCAGCACCAAGCTGCTGACGCTGAACCTGGCCCCGGATGCCGGCAACGTCGACGTCTACGTGACCGCGCCCGGCGCCTCGCTGGCGGATGCCACCCCCACCGCGTCTTCGCTGATCCCCGGCAATGGCGACGCCTACCGCACGCTGACCTCGGGCGATT
This sequence comes from Burkholderiaceae bacterium, assembly GCA_041913905.1. Classification (GTDB taxonomy): domain Bacteria; phylum Pseudomonadota; class Gammaproteobacteria; order Burkholderiales; family Burkholderiaceae_C; genus Roseateles_B. The sequence continues at coordinate 6,739 of JAYSEK010000039.1, forward strand.
ACCAGATCCGTGTGACCGCCGCCGGCAGCAAGACCGACCTGCGCCTGGACATCCCGACCGTCAAGCTGGACTCCGCCAAGGTCAACACCCTGGTGCTGACCAGCGCCACGGGCGGCGTGATGGTCAACGGCCTGATGCTGGGTCAGCAGGGCTCGGTAGCCAAGTATGAAAATGGCCTGGCCAAGGTGCGCGTGATCTCGGCCCTGCCGCGTACGGATACCGTGAGCGCCAAGCTCAACGGCACCTCGGTGCTGAACAATGCCGGCTCGCCCGCCGTCACCCCCAGCTACAGCGACATCACCGTCACCAATGGCGTCAAGGTCGACTGGTCGGTCAACGGTGCGGCTCAGCCTGCCCAGCAGATTGCCCTGGACCGCAGCGCCGTCTACGGCATGCTGATCTGGCGTGACGCGGCGAACGCCCTGCAGTTGAGTGCCCTGAAGGAAGACAACTCGCTGCCCTCCGGTCTGAACACCGCCAAGGTGCGGATCCTCAACGGTGTTGGCGGCCTGGGCAACGTCGCCCTGTACGTCAATGCTTCGCCCGTGATCAGCAGCGTGACTCCGGGCAGCCTGTCCAGCAGCTATGTGGCCAGCACCACCAGCGAAGTCCAGTTCGACGTGCGCGCCGGTGCTCCCACCGTCTTCACCGTCAAGAAGACGCTGACCGCTGGCAAGGTCTACACCATCCTGCTGAGCGGCACGCCGGGCGCGATCGAAGGCACCTTCATCGAACCCTGAGTCCCATCGACTCCACACGACAACCCCCTGCGCCTCCCGGCCAGGGGGTTTTTTCATGGGCGATCGGCGCTGTCACGGCTCGCTGCTGACAACATCCGAGCACCCGCACTGGCAAGATGCCGGACATGCCCGCCGCAATCCCTTCCTCCCGCCTGGCCCTGGCAGCCGGGCTCCTGGTCATCCTGGCCTGGGGCCTCAACTTTCCCCTGCAGAAAGCCCTGCTGACGGCCATGGGCCCGGGCGGTTTCCTGTGCCTGCGCTTCACGCTGATGCCGCTGCTGGTGGCGGGGCTGCTGCTGCACCGGCACGGCTTGAACTGGCCTCGCGTACCGCGGCAGGACGCCTGGGCGCTGGTACGGCTGGGTCTGCTGGGCCAAGGCCTGCACCTGACGCTGTCCAGCTTCGGCGTGCACTGGTCCACCCCCTTCTCCAGCTCGGTGCTGCTGGCCTGCGGGCCCATCTTCACGCTGCTGATCCTGCGCGCCTACGGCCTGGAGCGCCTGCGCCGCGCGCAGCTGGTGGGCATCACCCTGGCGGCCGCTGGCGCCCTGATCTTCATGTCGGACAAGCTGCTGGCTGCCAACTGGCGGGCCAGCGGTGGCGATCTCGTGCTGCTGATCGCGGCGGCACTCTTCTCCTACTACACCGTGGCCGCCAAGCCGCTGATCGAACGCCATGGCGCCGTGCTGGTGATGTGCTACGCCAGCCTGGCCGCAACGCCGCCGGTATTGCTCTACGCCCTGCCCGCCGCCCTGCTGACCGACTGGACGGCCGTCACCCCGGCGCTGTGGCTGGGCGCCTTGTGGGCCGTGATCGGCATCGGCTTTGGCAGCTGGCTGGCCTGGGGCTGGGTCAATGCCCGGCGCGGCGTCGCACGCACCGCGCCGCTGATCTACCTGATGCCCCCCATTGCCGGCCTCGCCGCCTGGGGCGCGGGTGGCGAAGAGTTCGGCACCGCCAAGCTGCTGGGCGCTGCGCTGACCTTGGCCGGCGTGGCCTGGGCCCAGTTCGCGCCACAGGCCGGCGCAACGCGCCAGCTCGCGGACGCCCAAACACCGATGCTGGATTGAGGGAGCGTTCGCCATGGCCCTGGGAACCCCACATTGGCGCCGGCTGCGCGAGGTCTGGCGCAGCGCAGGCTGGCCCAACCAGGACCTGATCGAGCTGGAGCTGCTGGCCGCCGGCCTGCTGGAGCGCATCGCCGAGGGTTCGCGCGAGCGGCTGCGCGTGACCGACGCCGGCGTCCAGGCCCTGGCCGCCACCTTGAACCGCAATCGCCGTGCCCGCGACGCCCACGAGCAGCTGGTGGGGCGGGTGGCGCTTGAGCTGCAACGGGCCGGGCGCGTCGTCTGGCGCGGACTGAGCCTGCGGGCCGGCCTGAGCCAGGACGCCGCACCGACCGTCGAGACCGCCCCCTTGGGCGATGCCGCGGCACCGGCCGCGCCGCCCAAGCTGCGCTGGGTCAACGCCATGCCCGACGTCTTTTCCATCCGCCACACCACCGTGCCCGACTACCTGGACGTGGCCGTGCACGAGATCAAGGTCAGCCGTGCCGACCTGCTGGGCGAGCTGCGTCGCCCGGCCAAGTCCCAGGCCTACTTGGCGCTCAGCAGCCAGTGCTGGTTCGTGCTCAAGGCGGGCATTGCCGAGCCTGAGGAAATCCCGGCGGCCTTCGGCGTGCTGCTGGCCCATGCCCAGCACCTGGAGCTGGCCCGCCCGGCGCCGCGCCGCCCCCATCAACCCGACTTCGCCACCTGGATGGCCCTGGCCCGCCACGCCTGCGAGCCACCGCCGGAAGACGAAGCGCAAGGCCTGCTCGGCGCGCCTGACGAGTCCGGCCCCTAAGCTTGCAACACCCTTTGCGCAGATCGCCCGGACGAGCCCGCATAGGCAGGTTCCGGGGCTTGGGTTCACAATGCGCCCTTCTTCACCCGACGCCGGCCGTCCACGAGAAGGCCGCATGAACGCATGAAGCTCCCTGCCTCCCTGCGCCCCACCGCCCTGGCCTGCGCCGGCCTGCTGAGCCTGGCGGCCTTCAGCCCCTCCTGCATCCTGCCTGCGAGCGCCGCCGCGCCCACCGCCAGCAGCGTGGCCTGGCAGGAAGCCGCCGGCGACGCCGACATCGAAAAGGCCTTCGCCCAGGCCCGCAGCGAGAAGAAGCCCGTGCTGCTGTACTGGGGCGCCAAGTGGTGCCCGCCCTGCAACCAGCTCAAGGCCACGCTCTTCAACCGCCAGGACTTCATCGAGCAGACGCGCAGCATCGTCGCCGTCCACCTGGACGGCGACGTGCCCGGCGCGCAGAAGCTGGGTACGCGCTTCAAGGTGCGCGGCTATCCCACCTTGATCCTGTTCAGCAATGACGGCCAGGAGCTGACCCGCCTGCCCGGCGAGGCCGATGCCGCCCAGGTGATGAAGGTGCTGCAGCTGGGCCTGGCCGGCGGCCGCCCCATCAAGTCGGTGCTGGCCGACGCCCGCGGCGGCAAGAAGCTCAGCGCCAATGAATGGAAGCTGCTGGGCTTCTACTCCTGGGAAACTGACGAGCAGCAATTGGTGCCCGCCGCCCAGCGCCCCGCGCTGCTGGCCCAGTTGGCGGCGGCCGCGCAGGCCGTGGACGCCGAGACCGGCACTCGCCTGTGGCTCAAGGCCCTGGCCGCCAACGAAGACGGCAAGAGCCTCAAGGTCGATGCCGCGCTCGCCGAGCGCGTGAGCAAGCTGCTGGCCAATGCCGCCGAGGCCCGCGTCCAGACCGACGCACTCACCTCTGGCGCACCCGAGATCGTCAAGACGCTGGCGCCCAAGGCTGGCCCCGAGCGGCAAGCCCTGCTGACTCAGTACGAAGCGGCACTCAAGCGCATCGAGGCCGATGCCGGACTGTCCCGCGCCGACCGCCTGGCCGCGCTCAGCGCCCGCGTGGAGCTGGCCCGCATCGACCTGCCCAAGGACGAGCGCCATCCCAAGCTCAATGCCGCCCTGCTGCAGGAAGTGCGCGACACCGCCGCGCGCCTGGACAAGGAGATCACCGACGGCTACGAGCGCCAGGCCGTGATCACCGAGGCCGCCAGCCTGCTGGGCGTGTCCGGCCAGTGGGCCGAGAGCGATGCCCTGCTCAAGTCCAGCCTGAGCAAGAGCCACTCGCCCTACTACCTGATGAGCATGCTGGGCGGCAATGCCAAGAAGCAGGGCAAGAAGGACGAAGCGCTGCGCTGGTACGAGGAAGCCTTCAACAAGAGCGAAGGCCCGGCCACCCGGCTGCAATGGGGCGCCAACTACCTCGCAGCACTGGTCGAGCTCGCACCGCAGGACGCAGCCCGCATCGAAAAGGTGGCCGGCCAGCTCTTCGCCGAGGCCGAGAAGGACAAGAGCGCCTTTTACGAACGCAGCGCCCGCTCGCTGAAGAAGATGGGCACCGACCTGCAGGCCTGGAACAAGGGCGGTCAGTATGAAGCGAGCCTGGGCAAGCTGCGCAATCAGCTGGACGGCATCTGCGCCAAGGTGGACACGGCGGACCAGCAGCGCGCCACCTGCGAAGGCCTGCTCAAGCCGGCCAAGAAGGGTTGATCAGCCGTCTCTCACCAGACATGAAAATGGCGCCTCGCGGGAGGCGCCATTTTTCATCCAGCAGTCCAGGGGCTTACTTGATCAGGCCCTCGGCCTTCATGGCCTCCTGCACCGCCGGACGTGCCGCCACGCGCTCGCGGAAGGCGCCCAGCTGCTTCAGGCCGCTGATGTCCACGCCCACGTACTGGCCCCAGTTGCTGACCACGAAGAGATAGGCATCGGCCACGCTGAACTGGCTGCCCAGCAGGTAGTCACGGCCTTCCAGCTGGCTGTCCACCCAGGCCAGGCGCTTGCCAAGCGCCTCGCGGAACAGGGCCTTGGCATCCTCGGGCGTGGCCGGGTTGAACAGCGGCGAGAAGCCCTTGTGCAGCTCGCTGGTGATGAAGTTCAGCCATTCCTGCAGGCGGTAGCGGGCCCAGGTGCCGTTCGCCGGCGCCAGCTGCTTCTCCGGAACCAGGTCGGCCAGGTACTGGACGATGGCCGGGCCTTCGGTCAGTCGCTCGCCGTTGTCCAGCTCCAGCACAGGCACCGAGCCCTTGGGGTTGATGGTGTAGAAGTCGGTGCCATCGGCCAGCTTCTTGGTCTTGGTGCTGGTCTGCACGGCCTGGAAAGGCAGGCCGGCCTCCTTGAGCACGATGTGCGGGGACAAGGAACAGGCACCGGGGCTGTAGTAGAGCTTCATTGAACGTACCTCCGAGGATGGGATGCCGGGCATCGAACCGGCAGCGTTGGCGAGAACCGGGACGATACGCGCTTGCCGTCACGTCGGCAGAAGGCCCTCGCCGGCAAGATCGGAGAAAACCTGCTAGCGCCCGATGGTGCCTGCCCCGAAGGCAATGCACCGGGAACGCTCAGTAGGGCCAGGCCCCCATCGCCGTGCGCAGTTCGGTGTCGGTGATGTTGCGCTGCGAGGTGGCGCCATTTGAGGCGCGGAGCTGCGCCACCAGCTGCGATCCCTCAGCGCCGATGATGGACACCGACGATCCGTCAGGGGCCTGCACGACGAGGCTGGGCGTGCCCGTCTTCCAGCGCACCGTCAGCGGCGTCTTGATGCGGGAACTCTGCAGGCTCAGCTCACCCGTCGGGGCTTCGGTGCCCGCAGCCGGGCTCTGCAGTGTGTATTTCCAGGTGTCCGTGTGCGCGACCGACGCGATCTTGACGTCGCCCACCCAGCGCCATTGCTTGGCGTCGCTCAAGGTCTCGGTGACCACGCCGGCCACGTCGAAGCTCAGGTCCGCCTGCGGCATGTCGAAGCCGACGTCCGTCAGGGTCAGGCTGGTGCTGGCAGAGGACTCCTCGCTGGTGAGCGTGCCCTTGCGGTAGCGGTAGTTCGCCAGCTGGCACTGCTGCAACTGCAGGCGGTGCTGCTGCGCCGTGCGCGTGTAGCTGTAGCTGCCGCCGCCACTGCAGGCGCCGGCCGGCTTTTCCGGAAGCTCGGTCAGCACTTCCCGCGATGCCAGCCGAAAGAGCTGGTTCAAGACCTGAACCGTGCTCTGGGCCCTCAGGGACAGGGCGACTGCATCCATCATGTTGCTGCTGTTCAGCTGTGAAGGGATCACCGGATCGTCATGAGTATCGCCAGCGCCTCCACCGCCACAGGCAGTGAGCAGACCGCAAAGGACGATGGCGAGAAGGGGTGGGTTCTTTGTCATGGCATGCGCGAGAGTTGAGGGGCGTTGCGTCTCCAGGATCGCAACGGCTCCAGTGTCGCCAGCCACTTCATTCAGCCATTAGGATTTCAATGCCCGTCGCAAAGATCGATACCGAAGGTGGCATGAGGTGCTACCGCGCATGCCCCGGCTCCCTGTCCGTTGCGCCGCTCAGGGGACCGCTCGCTGCACCGCCGCCCGGAACTCGCCGTCGGTGAACAGCTTCACCGCCAACGGGCTGGACTGCGGCGAGCTGCGCAACTCGATCTGCTTGCCGGTGGCCACGCTGCTCACTGTGATGGTGCTGCCGTCGTCGGCGCTTGCCACGAAGGCATCGCCATAACCCGCACCGATGACCACGTTCATCACCACGGGGAATGCCGAGGACTGCACACGGTAGCGGCTCGCGCCCGTCGTCCGTGATATGGCCGTGTACTGCCGGGTGCTGATCGGACTGAGCACATCCAGCGTCGCCTTGGGGATGTGCTGGGAGGGCTCGCCGCCAGCGCCCAGGTCGTGCTGGTAGCTGCCGCTGAAGAACAGCTCCGGCGCGTTGGCCCAGAGCTTGATCAGCTGCAGCTTGTCGAAGCGGACGGTGACCTGGCCCGTGGCCGGCTGTTCGCTCGCATCGACCTCGAAGCTGCCAGAGGCGACCTGCAGCCGCGCGGTCAGGCAGTTGCTGACGGTGTAGGACCAACGCAGCCCCTGGCGCCTCAGGTTCACCGTGCCGCCCCTGGCGCAAGCGTAGCTGCCGTCCGATGTCTGCACGGCGTAGCTGGCGAAGAGGTCGTCATACAGCACCGCGTAGTCCGCCCAGTTGTGTGCATTGCCGACGTAGGCCACGGCAGCGGCCTGCAGCAGATTGTTCTCGTTCAGCGAAGCGTTGGGGTTGGGCACCGGCGGGGTGGGAATGCCGCTGTCGCCGCCGCCCCCGCAGGCTGCCAGTGCCAGTGCCAGGCAGGCCCATGAAGTCTTGGATTTGCTCATGCTCATGCTCGAAAATCGTGTGAGGATGCGAAACGGTCCAGGGTAGCGGCCGACAGGCGTTGCTGCGGGAGGAAAATTTCTGAAGCATCGGCCAGTGAGGCGGGCGGCCGCACCAGGCGCTACCGCATGGCCGCAGCCGCGCCGGCCAGGGCCAGGGACGGCCTGCGCGAAGGGCTTCGACAGCAGGGCTGGCGCCCATCCGCATCACCACACCGGACCGAGGAAGAAGTAGGTGGCCTGGCTGCCGCCGCGCGTCCCGCCGTGCGCCAGATAGACCGGACCGAAGCGGGTCTCCACTGCCAGGAAGACGCTGGCTGCCTGTGTCGACCACGGCGTCCTGGGCATCTGCAGGCCCAGGCGAACCTGAATCTCATCCGCCGGCCATGGAATCTCACGGGCAGCCTCCAGCGAGAAGCCCCAGCGCAGCGCACCGCCCAGGCCGGTGGGCATCTCCCCGATCTTGCGCGCCATGACCAGACGGGCGAAGGCGTGGGACTTCACGCGGTCGTAGGACTGGGGTGACATGCCCGACAAGCGCAGGAAGCCGCCCAGCACTTCCTGCGAATACAGGGGTGCCCCCTTGGGCACGTCCGCCAGGCTAACGTAGGCGTGTCCGGCCCAGTCGCCCAGGCGAAACGCCTGCATGGCCTTGGCGGTCAGGCTGACCGTGAGCGAATCGTCGCGGGCCCGGTTGCGCATGGACTGCAGGTCGAGCATTCGGCCGCTCGTAGGGAAGGCCATGGCGTCCAGCGTGTCGACACGCAGACGCAACCAGGTCTGGCGCTCGTCGAAGACGTTCAGGGACCCCTGCAGCGACAGCCGCGTGTGCTTGCGGCCCGTTCCCAGCTGGAGGTCGCCCCAGTCACCGAGCTGGCGCCCCAGGGCGAGCCCGCCGCTGCTGACGTGCATCGGCACCAGCTGCTTGTCGAAGTTCAGCGTGGCGCCAGTGAGATTGAACGACGGTTCGACATACCAGCGGGATCCGGGCCCCAGAGGCTGAAACCAACTGCTCTGCAGCTGCCGCGTGAAACCCAGCTTGGCCTGGGTGCGCAGCTCCGCGCCCCAGGCATTGAGCCAGCTGAGCGTGTGCAGGCCCGACAGGGTGTACTCGGTCGCCCGCTCAAGCTGGCTGGCGACCTCGAAGCCCAGCCGGACGCGACTGCGCGTCCACTGGGCCTCGGTGAGCACGAATCCCACCTGCCGTTGGCCGTCCCGGTCTTCAATGCGGGTGTCGACCCGCTCGAAATCGCCGCGACCGTAGAGGCTCGCCGCAGCCTGCTGCACCTGCTGCAGCGAGGCAGGTTCCCCAAGCGCCAGAGGCAGAGCCTGGCGCAGGCTGTCCTCACGCGACGGGTCGGTGCCCTCAAGGACGACCCTGGCCAGCAGCGGCGCCGTCGCCTCGCTGCGCTGTCGATGCCGGTCCCGGACGGCTTCGTGAAGCGCATAGGTGTCAGCATCGACCGACAGCTCGCGCAGGCGCTCGCCCGCCTGCCAGGCCGCGGCGGCCCCATCCTCCAGCGCCTCGTCGCTGCGCTGGAAGTCGGTCAGGCCGATGCCATCCAGCGCGGGGCGGATCAGGATGTCCTGCGACCGCAGCTCGGCCAGCGAGCGCTCGACGTTCTGCGAGGTGAGGATCTTGAGCATCTGGTCGGCCACACCCAGGGCGCTTTGGATCTGCGACTCCTCCAGCAAGGGCGTCCCAACGTCGACCGCGATGATGACCTCGGCCCCCATCTGACGCGCCACATCGACGGGCAGGTTGCGCACCAGCGCGCCGTCGACCGTCAGGCGCCCCTGGAGCCTGACCGGCGTGAAGAGCCCGGGCACCGCCATGGACGCCCGGATGGCCTGCCGCAGCGGCGGATCCGACAGCACCACCATCTGCCCGCTGAGCAAGTCGGTCGCGACGGCACGGAAGGGCAAGGGCAGCTGGCCCGCCGGGGTGTCGTGCTCACCCGGCGGCGGCAGGCGCTGCAGGGTGAATTCCAGGCCACTGTTGCCCGCGGCCGCATTGGGCAGTCGCACCCCCTGCCGGCTCAGGCCGAACTCAACGCGCGAGGCCAGCAGCCGGTCGTCCTCGCGACGCCGGAAGCTCAGCTCATCGCGCGGGGGTCGGTCGGCCAGGATGTTGCCCCAGTCCGCATCGCGCATCAGTGTCTCCAGCTCCTGGGGACTGCGTCCGGCGGCGTAGGCCCCGCCGACCACCGCGCCCATGCTGGTGCCCACCACCATGTCGACGGGAACCCGCAGCGCCTGCAGCACCTTCAGCACCCCGATGTGGGCGAGGCCGCGGGCGCCGCCGCCAGACAGCACGAGAGCCACGCGAGGACGCTTCGCGGGCATGCTGCCGTCCTGCGTCGTAGCCGCCCGGGCCGGCGCGCCAGGCGGCAGCACCGCGGCCAGGAGTGCCAGGTGGACGATCATTCTTGAAGTCAGGCGGATGGCAGGCATGGGGTGTCGGACCACGGGCTGGACGAGGGCGCGGTATTGTGACGCGCTACCTGAAGGATCGACAAAAGACACCGGCTCAACATCCGCCGCCGGCGTCGGGCCTGCCCGGCTATGGTGCCGGCCCATGGCAAGCACACAAGCCCTCGTGGCTCAGATCAAGCGCGAACTCAAGGCCCGAGGCATGAACTACGCGGATGTGGCACGGGCGCTTGCCTTGTCGGAAAGCAGCGTCAAACGCATGCTCGCACCGGGTGGTGACATGCCCTTGTCAAGGGTGGACGCGCTATGCCAGATCCTGCAGCTGGACTTCGCGGAGCTGATGCGACGCATCACATTGCAGCAGCCTCTGCAGCGCGAACTGACGCTGGACCAGGAACGGGCCGTGGTCGCCGATCCCCGGCGCCTGCTGATGGCCATCTGCTGCCTGAGCCAATGGTCGCTGGAACAGATACTCGACCGCTACCGTCTCAGCGAAGCCGAGGTGATCGTCTACCTGGTGGAGCTGGACCGTCTGGGCATCATCGAGCTGCGCCCGCTCAACCGGTACCGGCTGCTGGTGGCCAAGACCTTCCGCTGGCGACCCCATGGCCCGGTCATGCAGTTCTTCCGGGACCAGGTGATGCATGACTTTTTCTCCGGCGGATTCGATGGCGACACGGAGCGACTCACCCTCGTGCACGGGGAACTGGGACACGCCATGGCCCGCGAACTCGTCGAACGCCTTCAAAGAGTGGCCGAGGACTTCGCGCGCCAGCACCTGATGGACCAGCGCCTGCAGGCCTCGGAACGGCGGCCGTACAGCCTGCTGATCGGCATGCGGTCCTGGCTTTTCCAGCCATTCCAGCACCTTCAGCGCGGCCGACCTCGGCGCCCGTCTGCCGGCGAGCCTGCCGATCACTAGCGCTTGCTCCGCATGAGCGGCCTGAAGTCGCCGCTCGAAAGGCTGGAGCGGCTGCCGCCTGCTCTTGATTTCCTGCCAGTCACCGGACCCCGCCGCCATTCGCCGCACTGGTGCCTCCGTCCATCGCTGGTCTTCGCATAATCCGCCCCATGCAAACCGAGCCCCGTGGGCTCCGAGGAGGATGTGATGAAGATCTGCCGAACACGGCAAGGAGGACGCTTCGCCGTGCTGGTGGGCCTGCTGGTGGGCCTGCTGGGTGCGCAGCGCGAGGCTCACGCGGCGACCCAGGCCTGCCGCATCCCGGGCATTCCCAATGAACTGCAATGCGGCACGGTCAAGCGGCCGCTGGACCCCAGCCGCGCGGACGGCCCGCAGATCGAGATCCACTACCTGGTGGTCCCGGCCATGGCACGCAACAAGCAGCCCGACCCCGTGCTGATGCTGGCCGGCGGCCCTGGGCAGAGCGCCATCGGCATCGCGCCCATGGTGCTGGGACGGCTGGCGCGGCTCAACAACCGGCGCGACCTGGTCTTCATCGACCAGCGCGGCACCGGCAAGTCCGCCCCGCTGGAATGCGCCGACGAGTCGCGCCTGCCCTTGTCGCAGCAGGTCGACGAAGCCGCCAGCTTCCGCCGCCTGGAGCAGTGCCGCGAGCAGCTCCAGAAGCTGCCCTATGGTGACCTGCGCTTCTTCAGCACCACCCTGGCGATGCAGGACTTCGATGCCGTGCGCGCCGAACTGGGCGCCGAGCGCTGGAACCTGATCGGCGGCTCCTATGGCACGCGGGCCGCGCTGGAGTATCAGCGCCAGTTCCCGCAACACGTGCGCCGCACGGTGATCGATGGCGTCGCGCCGCCGGATCTGGTCCTGCCCGAGAGCCTGTCCGTCGACGTGCAGGCCGCCTTGGACGCCGAATTCAAGGCCTGTGAAGACGAGCCGGCCTGCGCCAGGCGCTATCCCCAACTGCGCAAGGAATGGGCGCAGCTGCTGGCCTCCCTGCCCCGCAGCGTCACGCTGAAGAACCCTCTCACCAACGAGCCGGAGACCTTCACGATGACGCGCAGCATGCTGCTGCGCTCGGTGCGCGGTCCGCTGTATGTGCCGTCCATGACCTCGCTGCTGCCGGCCACGCTGCAGGCAGCCAGCAAGGGCCAGTTCGATGCATTGGCCGGCCTGAGCGGCACGATGAGCAGCAGCAAGGCCACGCGCCTGGCCCTGGGCATGCACTTCTCCGTGATCTGCGCCGAGGACGTTCCGCAGCTGGGCAGGGCCGCCGAGGCGCCCGGCCGCGACATGGGCCGCATCGACGCCGAGTTGTATGAGCGAGTCTGCAGAAACTGGCCCCGCGCCGACGTGCCCGCCGCCTTCTATCAGATCCTGACGGCCCAGACACCGGTGCTGCTGCTGTCCGGCGGCGCGGATCCGGTAACCCCGCCGCGCCATGCCGAGCGCATCGCCAAGCTGCTGGGCGCCAAGACGCAGCACATCGTCGTGCCGCAAGCCGGGCATGGCGTGATGAGCCTGGGCTGCATGAGCGACGTGCTGTACCGCTTCATCGACGCCAAGACGGATGCCGGCGCCCTGCCCCAGGACGCCAGCTGCGCCATCAAGATCCCCCGCCCACCCGCTTTCCAGCCCATCGTCCGCACGGAGGTGCAGCCGTGATCCGCATCGAACAACTCTCCAAGCAGTTCATCACCCAGGCCGGCGGCAAGACGCTCCTCAAGCGCCCGCCCAAGCGCGTGGTGCAGGCCGTGCAGTCGCTGAGCTTCCATGCGCCGGACGGCCGCATTACCGGCCTGCTGGGCCCCAACGGCGCCGGCAAGACCACCACGCTGCGCATGCTGGCCGGCCTGTTCCCGCCTGACCAGGGCCGCCTGGAGGTGGACGGCATCGATGTGCTCAAGAACGCCCGCGCGGCCCTGGCCCGCATGGGCATCCTGGGCGATGCCCACGGCCTCTACCCGCGCCTGACGGCCCGCGAGAACATCCTCTACTTCGGCCGCCTGCAAGGCATGGACAGCGACGCCGCCAACGCCCGCGCCGACATGCTGGCCGAGCTGCTGGACATGCGCCGCATCCTGGACCGCCGCACCGAAGGCTTCAGCCAGGGTGAGCGCATGAAAACAGCGCTGGCGCGTGCCCTGGTGCACGACCCGGCCAATATCGTGCTGGACGAGCCCACCAACGGCCTGGACGTGCTGGCCACCCGCGGGCTGCGCGACGCGCTGCGCCACCTCCGCTCACCGGCCGGCGGGAGCAAATGCATCGTCTTTTCCAGCCACATCATGCAGGAGGTCGAACAGCTCTGCGACCACGTGGTGGTCATGGCCCGCGGCCGCGCCGTGGCCCAGGGCAGCGTGCCCGAGTTGCTGGCCCAGACCGGCGAAACCCGCTTCGAGGAGGCCTTCGTGAAGCTGGCCTTCGCCGATGAACTGACCGAGGAGGCCTTGGTATGAGCGAGAACCCGACCCCCGTTTCCAAGGACCTGCTGATGACGCCTGCACGCGCCCCTTTGTCTTTCCTGGCACACGCCCGCATCGTGCTGTTCAAGGAGATCATCGACGCCCTGCGGGACCGTCGCACGCTGCTGCGCATGCTGGTGCCCGCCGTCCTGATGGGCCCGCTGATGCTGATGGCCCTGTCCGGCATGATCGCGTCCCTGGAAGAGCGCGCCGACAAGCGCGAGCTGATGGTGGTAGGGCTTGAGAACGCCCCGACGCTGGAGAACTACCTGCTGCGCCAGACCTACACGCTCAAGCCCGCGCCGGCGGATTACGAGCAGAAGCTGCGCGCGACCCAGTTGCTGGAGCCGGTGCTGGTCATTGGCCGGGACTTTGAAAAGCAGCTGCTGGAAGGGGACCAGCCCACGGTGGAGGTGGTCAGCGACAGCGCCAACCAGCGCGCCCAGGTGGCCGTCGGCAGCATCCAGCGGCTGCTGCGCGGCTTCAACCAGGAGCGTGCCGGCTTGAACCTCGCCCTGCGCGGCATCTCGCCCCAACTGCTGCAGTCCGTGGACATCGAGGAGCGCGACCTGGCCAGCGCCCAGGCGCGTGCGACCCGCATCACCAGCATCGTGCCCATGTTCATCATCATGGCGGTGCTCTATGGCGCGCTGACCGCGGCCCTGGACAGCACCGCGGGTGAGCGTGAGCGCGGTTCGCTGGAGCCGCTGCTGATGAACCCCGCCTCGCCCATGGCCCTGGTCCTGGGCAAATGGGGCGCGGTGGCCTTGTCCAGCATTGCCGTGGCGGCTCTGTCCAATCTGAGCTTCCTGCCGGCGCAGTACCTGATCCAGAGCGACAGCCTGCAGGCCATGTTCCAGTTCGGCTGGAACGAGGTCTGGCGCTGCCTGGCCGTGCAGCTGCCGCTCGCTGCCGGCATGGGGGCCCTGCTGATGGCCGTGGCCGTGCGCACCAAGACCTTCAAGGAAGCACAAGCCAGCGCCACCCTGGCCATGACCCTGATCAGTCTGGCGCCCATGGTGGGCCTGATGAATCCGGGCGGTGAAGCCGCCTGGTACTACTGGGTGCCCGGCTTGGCCCAGAACAGCCTGATGCTGCTGGTGCTCAAGGGCGAGGCGCTGAGCCTGGCCAAGGTGCTGCCCTCGGTGCTGGTGTGCGGAGCCATGACGCTGGTCGGCCTGCTGTTCATCGCCCGCTCGATGCGCCAGGCGGTGGCACGCTGAGCCGGCCCGGTCGGCAATGCAAAAGGCGCCTCTCGCGAGGCGCCTTTTTTCTTGCGCTTCAGGAACGCAGTCCTGGCGTTAGTGGATCAGCCCCAGGGCGCGGTGCACCTCCTGCTGCCAGGGCAGGGCATGAACGATCTCGTTGAGCTGACGCGCGCAATCCGCCGGCGCCAGAACCTCGCCGCGCGGATTGAGGAACTGCAGATTGGTCACCAGCGACATGGGATCCACCATGGCCACCACGCCCACCGGCAAACGCACCCAATCCCAGGCCACGCCGGCCGTCCCGTGCTGCCACTCGCCCTTCCACAAGGTCTGCCCCATGGCCGGATGGTCAGCGTCACCCGGCACCAGAACACGGGTGCTGAGATGGGCGAGCTGCAGCTGCGGTGTCGCGTCCGTCGCGCACAGCAGGCGGGGCCAAGCGTAGACAATCCAGGCAGGTGTCATCGACAGGTCTTGCTTGTTGAAGAAGATGACGGCGGAGAGCATCATCCAGGACACCGAGTGTGCTGAGACCTGCAAGTTGTTGCTAGCTGTAAACCCTAGCAGAATGGGCCTCTCTAGCACTGACAATTCCCGGACAACTCCAATCCTTTCTGAGGGACCCCCGGCCTCATGCTGCAAGGCAGTTTTCAATCGGTGCTTGAAGCCAAGGATCGCGACGAATTCCGCGAGGAGATCGTGCGGTTTGCGCAGAATTTGGGGTTTAGCACGGTGTCGGCGACGGTGATTGTCGACCGTGGTCCCGGCAACGCAGATTTCTTCTCAGTCGATAACGCGCCGCAGGAGTACTACGACACGTTCCTGGATCCGGATCAAGGCAAGAAGGATCCGGTGATGCAGTACTGCAAGCGTCACAGCATTCCCATCATCTGGAGCCAGAACACCTACATTGATAGCGGTCAGGCGCATATGTGGGAGGAGCAAGCGCGATTTGGCTACAAGACTGGCATCGCTCTGGCCTTACATCTGCCGGAAGGCAAGCACTTCCTCATGGGGGTAGAACGGCCCGACTCTCTCCCTAGCGACTCTTCAGATCTGACGCGCCTTGTGGCGGACCTGCAGTTGTTTGCAATTCATGCACAAGAAGCAGCCTGGCGCGTCTTTCTCCCCACCGTACTCGAAGGGGATACCGCTCGTATGCCTTCGCTGACTCCGCGTGAGTTGGAATGCCTGCGGTGGACCATGGAGGGCAAGACGGCGTGGGAGGTTGGCGGCATCCTTGGCATCAGCGAGCGCACAGCCGTGCTGCACCTGAACAATGCCATGCACAAGATGGACTGCAATAACAAACACCAGGCCGTTTTGAAGGCCCTTCGCCTCGGGTTGATCCGCTAAGGATCATCCCTAGGATGTAATGTGTGACAGTGGCTCCTTAGCGCTTCCGCTGTTCCAATTGGCCGAACCAGCTTCCAACTGGAGCCAACTGGAGATTATTCATGAATACCCTCGAGCAACTTAGCGCTAGCGACATGGAGTGGGTCAGCGGCGGGGAGGATCCCGCTCCCAAGGGAACTTGGCAAACCGCTGAGCCGGAGCCCGCTCCCAAGGGAACTTGGCTTACCACCCCGCCGTCGGAACCTGCCCCCAAGGGAACTTGGTAAGTGTCGCCCCGCCGTACCTAGAGGCTGGCTCCCGCCAGCCTCTTGCTTTTTCCGTCACCCGATAAGAGCCATGCCTCCCCTTGCCCTCAACGGCATTCGGCGCTGGATGGCGAAACGCCTGGGCCTGCGCCGGCTGGCCAGAACCCGTCCGTCCCAGCGAGGAGCGCTCGCCTACATTGCCAAGCATCATGGCCTGGACGGCAGGCCTGAAAAGCAGGTGCAAGACGCCTCAGCCTGTATGGAACAGCTCTGCCACCAGGCCTCGACGCTGGGCTTGCGAAGCCGCGTCGTGCGCCTGGAAGCGGCCTCCTTGCACCGACTCCAGCTGCCTTGCCTCGTGCAGCACCATGGCCTGGGCTGGACGCCACTCGTCGCCGTGCATGCGGACCATGTCACCCTGCAGGATCCTCAGCAGGGCCGCATCCGCCTGCAACTCGACGCCTGGGCCGTGCAATTCAGTGGCCTGGCGCTGGAGTTTCAGCGAGCCGGCTGAGCCCGCGGATGGACGTCTGGCGGCCTGCAATGCCAGGCCGACAGCCAAACCAAGGCCCGGCTGGCATACGGCTCCCCGCCGGCATCAATCCGCCGAGTCCGGCGCCGTCTGTTGCTCCATCCAGCCCAGCCAGCGCATGGCTTGCTCGCGGCTGTCCCCGCACATCAGTTCGGAGGGCTGCAAGGAACTGCAGACGGCCGGACGCCCGGGCTGGCCGAAGATCTTGCAGCGGTTCTGCGCATCGAGCTGGACGCAACGCTGCCCCGCCGCTTTGCTGATGCCATTCACCACCGGCATGCCAGGGATGGGTGAGCTGATGGAGGGTGCGATGCAGCAGGCTGCACAGCCAGGGCGGCAGTCCATCAGCCCAGCTCCGGAAGGCGGCGCAAGAGGCCGCAGGCCGGCCCCGCGGCCATTTGTGAATCCAACCCACGCTGGCGAAATGCCGTGGAAGGCACCGCGTACCACGACAAGGCGCGCCGCAGGATGCGCCGGGCCTGGCGGGGACCGCCGCCAACGGTGAGTGCGGCATTGAGCATGGCTGGAGACAAGGCTAGCAGGACGAAGGGTGGGCGAGGGGCTCGGACCCTGCAGTTTAGTCATGTGAACCCGCGCCGGGCTCGCACTTATCCACAGGCGCCGGTAAAATCACGCCCCTTCCCCGCTGCTGATCTCGGGCCCGCTGCAGCAATGGCAAACACAGCTGCAGCGGCGGGCCCGCGCCCTTGCCATGCTGTATCCCAAAGAGTTCGACGTCATCGTGGTCGGTGGCGGTCACGCCGGCACTGAGGCCGCCCTGGCCGCCGCCCGCATGGGCGTGCGCACGCTGCTGCTGACCCACAATATCGAGACCCTGGGGCAGATGAGCTGCAACCCCTCGATCGGCGGCATTGGCAAGGGCCATTTGGTCAAGGAAGTCGATGCGCTGGGCGGCGCCATGGCCGCAGCGACCGATGAATCCGGCATCCAGTTCCGGATTCTCAACGGCTCCAAGGGCCCGGCCGTGCGCGCCACCCGCGCCCAGGCCGACCGCGTGCTTTACAAGGCCGCCATCCGTCATCGCCTGGAAAACCAGCCGAACCTGTGGCTGTTCCAGCAGGCGGTGGATGACCTCATGGTGGAGGGCGATCGCGTGGTCGGCGCCGTCACGCAGTCCGGGCTGCGCTTCCGGGCTCGCGCCGTGGTACTGACCGCAGGCACCTTCCTGGACGGCCGCATTCACATCGGCCTGGAGAACTACAGCGCCGGCCGCGCGGGTGATCCACCGGCCGTGAGCCTGTCCGCCCGGCTGAAGGAGCTGAAGCTGCCGCAAGGCCGGCTCAAAACCGGCACCCCGCCGCGCATCGATGGCCGCAGCATCGACTTTTCCAAGTGCACCGAGCAGCCCGGTGACCTGGATCCCATTCCCGTGTTCAGCTTCATGGGCTCGGCCGAGCAGCATCCGCGCCAGCTGGCGTGCTGGATCACGCATACCAATGAGCGCACGCACTCGATCATCCGCTCAGGCTTTGATCGCAGCCCGATGTTCACCGGTGTGATCGAAGGCGTGGGACCGCGCTACTGCCCATCCATCGAGGACAAGATCAACCGCTTTGCCGACAAGGACTCGCACCAGATCTTCCTGGAGCCCGAGGGCCTGACGACGCACGAGTTCTACCCCAACGGCATCTCCACCTCTTTGCCCTTCGACATCCAGCTGGCCGCCGTCCAGTCCATTCCCGGCCTGGAGGATGCTCACATCCTGCGCCCCGGCTATGCCATCGAGTACGACTACTTCGACCCCCGGGAGTTGAAGTCCAGCTTCGAGACGCGCGCCATCCAGGGCCTGTTCTTTGCTGGCCAGATCAATGGCACGACGGGCTACGAGGAGGCGGCCGCCCAAGGCCTGTTTGCAGGCATGAATGCCGCGCTGCAGGTGCAGGGCCGGGAGGCCTGGCTGCCCGGCCGGGAACAGGCCTACCTGGGCGTGCTGGTCGACGACCTGATCACCAAGGGCGTGACCGAGCCCTACCGCATGTTCACCAGCCGCGCCGAGTTCCGCCTGCAGCTGCGCGAGGACAACGCCGACATGCGCCTGACCGAGAAAGGCCGCGAGCTCGGCTTGGTCGATGATGCGCGCTGGGACGCCTTCAACCGCAAGCGCGACGCTGTTTCACGTGAAACAGAGAAGCTGAAGAGCACTTGGGTGCATCCTGGCATCCTGCCGGCGGCCGACGCCGAACGGCTGCTGGGCAAGGCGCTTGAGCGCGAATACAACCTGGTGGACCTGCTGCGCCGGCCCGGCGTGGGGTATGACGCGATCGCAGAAGTCGCTGCGATCGCCAAGCCTGATGCGGCCGTTTCACGTGAAACGCTGCATGCCAGCTTGGGCGACCACTTGGCAGACGCCGTGATCGAGCAGGTGGAGACCAGCGTCAAGTACGCCGGCTACATCAGCAAGCAGAGCGAAGATGTCGCCCGTGCGGCCAACTTCGAACACCTCAAGCTGCCCGAGGACTTGGATTACACACAGGTCGCCGCCCTCTCCTTCGAGGTTCGGCAGAAGCTCAACAAGCACCGTCCGGAGACGCTGGGCCAGGCCTCGCGCATTTCCGGGGTAACGCCGGCGGCCATTTCGCTGCTGCTGGTGCACCTCAAGAAGGGCCGATTCAAGGGCTTCACAGACGACAAGCAAGCCTGCGCATGAGCATAGCGGCCGGCCAGCCGCGCACTCCGTGGCTGCCCGCGCTCAAGCGCAAGCGCATCGACCCAGCGCCCCTAGATCCCTGCCCCCAGTCCCCACGTCAGAGACACTGCCCGCATGAGCTCCAACGCCCTCCTCGCCCCGCTGCGTGACGCCGCCCAGACCTTGGGGCTGAATCTCAGCGATACCCAATTCCAGCAACTGCTGGACTACCAAGGCCTGATCCAGAAATGGAACAAGGTCTACAACCTGACCGCCGTGCGTGACCCGCAGGCAATGCTGACCCAGCACCTGGTGGACAGCCTGAGCCTGCTTCCCGCACTGCGCCGCCATCTTGCGCAAACGCCGGGACAGCGTCTGCTGGATGTGGGCAGCGGAGGCGGGCTGCCGGGCGTGGTGGTGGCGATCTGTGAGCCGGGGCTGGATGTCAGCTGCGTGGATGCGGTGGCCAAGAAAGCCAGCTTCATTCAACAGGTGGCGGCGGAGCTGCGACTTCCCAATCTGCACGGCATTCACTCGCGCGTTGAAGAATTGGCTGTACAGCCCTTCGATGTGATCACTTCCCGCGCCTTTGCGTCGCTGCTGGACTTCACGACCCTAACCCGCCGCCACCTCAAGCCGGGAGCCATCTGGTTGGCGATGAAGGGGCAACAGCCTGATGAAGAGATGGCCGCCCTGCCCTCCGACCTGAACGTGTTTCACGTGGAACAACTGCAGGTGCCTGGCTTGGATGCGCAGCGCTGTCTCATCTGGATCAAATGTGCCGTCTGAGCGCAGTGCCCACCACCATCCCAAGTACGATAGCCACCTTTACACATACCCAATGATCGCGTGGAGCCCGAGGATACGGCTCCACCGGGCCTGCGGGGCCGCCCCCCAGCGGGGCGCTTGCAGCGCTTAGGGGGAGCCCTCATGTCCAAGATCTTCTGCGTAGCCAATCAAAAAGGTGGGGTCGGCAAGACCACCACCACCGTCAACCTTGCTGCCGGGCTGGCCAAGGTCGGCCAGCGCGTGCTGGTGGTCGACCTGGATCCGCAGGGCAATGCCACGATGGGCTCGGGGGTGGACAAACGCGCCCTGGAACTGAGTGTTTACGACGTGCTCCTGGAATCCGCCAGCATTGCCGAGGCGCGCCAGCGCAACGAGCAGGTCGGCTACGACGTACTGGGCGCCAACCGCGAGCTGGCAGGCGCCGAGGTCGAACTGGTGGAGCTGGAGCGCCGCGAGCGTCGCCTCAAGGCAGCGTTGAAGGCGGCTGAAGCCGACTATGACTTCGTTCTGATCGATTGCCCGCCCTCCTTGTCCATGCTGACGCTGAACGGGCTGTGCTCCGCCCACGGCGTGATCGTTCCCATGCAGTGCGAGTACTTCGCGCTGGAGGGGCTCTCGGACCTGGTCAACACCATCAAGCAGGTGCACGCCAACCTGAACCCGGACCTGCAGATCATCGGCCTGCTGCGCGTCATGTTCGACCCCCGCATCACCCTGCAGAACCAGGTCAGCGAACAGCTCAAGGCACACTTCGGCGAGAAGGTCTTCGACACGGTGATTCCCCGCAACGTGCGCCTTGCCGAAGCGCCCAGCTACGGCCTGCCAGGCGTGGTGTTCGACCCCTCGTCCAAGGGCGCGCAGTCCTTCGTCGAGTTCGCCCGGGAAATGGTGCGTCGCATCGCGACGATGTGAGATGGACGCCCGCGAGCTGGCCGAGTTGGGGCGCCAGGCCGAGCAGGCCGGCCTCAACGCCACCTCGCCGCCGCAAGAGTCCCGCGTGGACGGCTGGTTGATCCGGCTGTCTCCGGGCCAGGCCAAGCGAGCCCGCTGCATCAATGCCCTGGAATCAGGGGGCCTGCCCATCGACGAACTGCTGGCCCGCTGCGCCAGCGCCTTCCATGCCGCCGGCCTGCCCTTGGTCGTGCGGCTGACGCCCTACTCTCAACCACCGGAACTCGATGCCCACCTGGCCGCCCTGGGCTGGCCCTGCTATGACGCGGCGGAGGTTTGGGTGCGGCCGGAACTGGGCGACGTACAGGACGCACAACTACCCGGCGGCCAGTTCCTGCATGCGGCCAATGCCCTGGACTATGCCCGCCAGATGGGCGAATTCACGGCCGCCAGCGCCACCGAGATCCAGGCCCAGGCCGAGCGCCAGTCACGCTCTGCCGTGCCCTACCAGGGCTTCTGGCTGCGCCGCAACACCATCCGCGGCTGGGAGCTGCTGGCCTGCGGACAGATCGCCATCGAGGGCGACTGGGTCGGTCTTTACGACATCTACACGCCCGAGCCCTTCCGCGGCCAGGGCCACGCCCGCACGCTGTGCCTGGCCCTGCTGCAGGAGGCGGCCCGGCAGGGCGCCGGCAAGGCCTACCTGCAGGTGGGCGAGGGCAACGCCCCGGCCTTGGCCCTGTATCGCCGGCTGGGCTTTGTAAGCGCCTACCGCTACCACTATCGCAGCCCGCCAGACGAGCTTCGCTGAGCGAGCCTGGCCCTCGTATGCCCACCGCACCCGGGCTGCGACAGGCCACCGCTTCAGATGGTTACAGCATGTAGAAGTGTGCTCCGTAAGATGCCGCAGCACATCAACATCCCAATGGATCCAAACCCTATGACGCCGCCTCGCGCGCCCCGCACCTGGGCCCTGTTTCTTGGCATGACCATGGCCGCCATCCTGTGTCATGCAGCGGCGCCCAAGGCCGACGTTCCCGGTAGCAAAGACCACCCCGTGCTTCAGCGCTTCGCAGGCAGTCTGCTGGTCGGCTATGCCCAACAGGACTGGGACCAGCGCCAGTTCCCAGATTCCCGTGGCGCGGCAAAGGACGACAACAAGTTCGCCAATCCGGTGAACGTAGAAGGCAAGGTCACGCGCCTCTTCTACCTGGCCCCGGTCGGCAAGAGCCCGCTGGAGGTGTTCCGCAACCACCAGCAGGCACTGCAAGCCTCCGGCTTCAAGACCACCTGGAGCTGCGAGAACGAAGCCCAGGGCTGTGCGAAGGCCTATTTCGCTCTCGACGGTTACGAACGCGCCAAGGGCATGCGCTGGGCCGAGGGCAACCTCCCCGGCGTGGATGCCGAGTACAGAGGCAGCAGCTGGAACCTGGAGATGGCCCTGAGCTTCGAGCAGGGACGCATGTTGGTAGGCACCCTCGCCAGTGGTGGCCGCAGCCTGCATCTGCTGCTCTACACCTCGGTGGCGGAAAACGCGCACACGGGCCGCGCCGCCACCTATATCGAGATCGTCGAGCCCAAGGCCATGCCCGCAGGCCAGGTCACGGTGGATGCCGGCGCCATTGGCCAGGGCCTGCAGGCCGAGGGCAAGATCGCGCTCTACGGCCTGTTCTTCGACACCGGCAAGACCGAGGTCAAGGCGGAAAGCAATCCGCAACTGGAGCAGATGGCAGCCCTGCTGAAGGCCCAGCCCGCGCTCAAGGTCTTGATCGTCGGCCATACCGACAACGTCGGCAGCACCGACGCCAACCTGGCCCTGAGCCAGGGCCGCGCCCAGGCCGTGGTCGCCGCACTCCTGCAACGCGGCATCGCCGCCCAGCGCCTGCAGGCGCGCGGCGTGGCCAATTTTGCGCCGGTGGCCAGCAATGCCGTCGAAGACGGCCGTGCCCGCAACCGGCGAGTGGAGATGGTGCTGCAGTAAGCGGCCCTCCTCTCCAGCCCCCTGGATCGCCCGTATCCAGGCAAGCAGAACTCACGCTCACAAGGACCACGCCGATGGCATTCCCCCGTGCAAGTCGCGCAAGCCAAGACTCCAGCGGCCCCCGCTTCGCCGCCCTGCTCCTCTTGGCCGCTCTGGCATCGCCCTTCTCCAGCCTTGCCGACGCCCCCGCCGCCGACGTACCCGGCAGCAGCGACCATGCCGTGCTCAAGCGTTTCAGTGGCAGCCTGCTGGTGGGCTATGCCCAGCAGGACTGGGACCAGCGCAGCTTCCCGGATGCCGGCGGCCTGGCCAAGAAGGGTGACCGCTTTGCCAATCCGCAGATCCTGGAAGGCAAGCTCACCCGCCTGTTCTACCTGGCCCCGCTGGACAAGAGCCCGCTGGAGGTCTTCCGCAACCACCAGCAGGCACTGCAGGCGGCCGGTTTCAAAACCACATGGAGCTGCGGCAGCAAGGACGACCAGGACTGCGCCAAGGCCTATTTCGCGCTGGACAAGAACGAGCGACTGCGCGGCATGAGCTGGGCGACGGGCGATCTGCCCAATATGAGCAACCCGTCAGGCGGGCGCTGGTCCCTTGCTGCCAGCATCAGTTTTGAACAGGGCCGGATGCTGGTCGGCCAACTGTCCCAGGGCGGCCGCACCCTGCACCTGCTGCTCTACAGCTCGATGGCCCAGAACGCCCACACGCACCGCACGGCCACCTACATCGAGATCGTCGAGCCCAAGGCCATGCCCACGGGCCAGGTCACGGTGGATGCCGGCGCCATCGGCCAGGGCCTGCAGGCCGAGGGCAAGATCGCGCTCTACGGCCTCTTCTTCGACACCGGCAAGAGCGAGATCAAGCCGGAGTCGCAGGCCCAACTGGCGGAAATGGCCCAGGTGTTGAAGGCCGACCCCAAGCTCAAGGTCTTCATCGTCGGCCATACGGACAACATCGGCGCCTTCGAGGCCAATCAGGCGCTCTCCCTCGCCCGGGCCCAGGCGGTGGTGACGGCCCTGGCCAAGCCACCCCACGGCATCGACGCGAGCCGGCTGACGGCCAAGGGCGCAGCCAACATTGCCCCCGTCGCCTCCAATGCCGATGAGAACGGCCGCGCCCGCAATCGGCGGGTGGAGATGGTGATGCAGTGACGGCGTAGGCGCCCTCGATGCAAGGCCTCAGTCGCGCGGCCGCCAGACTTTCAGCAGGGTGTGCCGCGTGAAACCGGGAACGTAGTCGTGGACATGGGCGATGCACACATAGCCCATGTGCTCGTAAAGGGCCGCGACGTCGTCCAGCAGGGTCTCGATCAAGGCATCCATGCAGCCGCGCCGCAGCGCTTGGGCTTCCAGGCGGCGCAGCGTGTCGCCGCCCAGCCCTTCGCCACGCCGCTCCGGGCGCACCCACAGATAGCTGACATAGAGGCGCTGGAACTCCGTGCGCCCCCAAGCGCCGGCGATCAGCCGGCCCGACTCGTCATACAGGGCGCAGGCGATGTCCTGCACGTCGCTACCTTGCGCCTGCTGGCGCCCATGCAGGATCACGCCCTCGCGGATGGCATCCAGGTCCGCGGCGGGCACCTCGGCGTCCATGCGCCATCGCAAGGAGCTCACGTCGTCCAGGAGACTCAGACGAGACCCAGCGACTCGTCCACGCCCAGGTGCACGTTCATGCTTTGCACCGCCGCGCCGCTGGCGCCCTTGCCCAGGTTGTCCAGGCGGGCCATCAGCAGAACCTGCGTGTCGCTGGCGAAGACGAAGAGGTCCACGCGGTTGGTGTCATTGCAAGCCTGCACGTCGAAGAAGCCGCCGGCCAGGGTGTCGGCGTCGCACAAAGGCATCACGCGGATGAAGCGTTCCCCCTCGTAATGCGCCGCCAGGGCCTCGCGCAGCTGTTCAGGCGTGGTGCCGGCCCGCAGCTGCTGCAGGTGCAGCGGCACAGTGACAGCCAGGCCCTTGTAGAAGTCCGCCACGATGGGCATGAACACCGGTGCCGTCTGCAGACCGGTATGCGCCATCATCTCCGGCAGATGCTTGTGGGCCAGGCCCAAGGCGTAGGGGCGCGGCGACTTGAGCTTGGCATTGCCGCCGGCTTCATACTCCGCGATCATGCCCTTGCCACCGCCGGAATAACCGGTGATTGACGTGGCCGAAATCAGCGCTTCGGGCGCCAGCAGGCCGGCGTCCACCAGCGGTCGAACGGCCAGGATGAAGGCGCTGGCGTGGCAGCCGGGATTGGCAATGCGCTTGGCCTGGCGGATGGCCTCACGCTGACCCTTGCACAGCTCGGGCAGGCCGAAGGTCCAGCCCGGCACGGTACGGTGCGCCGTACTGGCGTCGATCAGGCAGGTCTTCGGGTTGGTGATCATGGCCGCCGCCTCGCGCGAAGCGGCGTCCGGCAGGCACAGAAAGGCCACATCGGCGGCGTTGAGCAAGCGGGCGCGCTCGGCGGCGTCCTTGCGCTTGTCGGCGTCTATGCGCAGCACCTCGATGTCGCTGCGCTGGGCCAGGTACTCATGGATGCGCAGCCCCGTGGTGCCTTCCTGTCCATCCACAAACACGGTGTACGTCATGAGATCTCCAGCACAATCAATGGGAACAACCCGACAGCATAAGGGATGGCCCGCGCCATCGCCTGTGCCCATCCTTCGCCCCTGATGATGCCCACATCCATCCCCACACCCATGCCCACCTCCGACGCCTCCGCGCCTGTCTACCTGCTGCCCGGCTGGCTCAATTCCGACCCGGACCATTGGCAGAGCCGCTGGGAGCGCCAGCTGGGCCATGTCCGCATCGAGCAGGCCGACTGGGAATGGCCGCGCCGCGGCGACTGGATGGCGCGGCTGGACGAAGTGCTGCTGGCCGACCCGCGCCTGACCCAAACGCCTGCCGTGCTGGTCGCCCACAGCCTGGGCTGCCAGCTGGTGGCCGCCTGGGCCGCCCATTCGCAGCACACCGCCCGGGTCCGCGCGGCTCTGCTGGTGGCGCCACCGGACACCGAACGCGAGGACATGCCGCCCCAGTTGCACAACTGGCGCCCCATCCGCCGGCCGCGCCTGCCCTTTCCCGCCGTCGCTGTGGTCTCTTCCGACGATCCCTACTGCGATCCTGACCGAGCCCGGCAGATGGCCGCCGACTGGGGAGCTCAGCTGGTGGTGGCTGGGCCGCGCGGCCATCTCAACACAGCCAGCGGCCTGGGCGACTGGCCCGAAGGCCAGTCGCTGCTGACCTCGCTTTGCGCGGGCGCCATGCAGACTTGAGCCCAGCCCGCGGGCAAGGGCCCGCGATTGCGACGCAATCCATGCGGCGCTGCCGCTTCTGAGGGCTGGCGAGCCGCAGAAAATCGCCAGCCAGGCGATGCGGCGCCTGGCCCGACGGCTCTTTGCGACAATCCGCGCCATGGTCACGAAAAAACCCAAGGGCCTCGGGATGGGCCTGGAGGCCTTGCTCGGCCCCAAAGTCTCGGAAACGCCCGCAGCACGCGATGGCGAGCCCAGCACCCTGCGCCTCGAACAGATGCAGGCCGGCAAGTACCAGCCTCGCACCCGCATGGACGAAGGCTCGCTCTATGAATTGGCCGAGAGCATCAAGGGACAGGGCATCATGCAGCCCATCCTGGTGCGGCCCATCAGCGCCGAGGCCTCCAAGGACGGCCTGGCCCGCTACGAGATCATTGCCGGCGAACGCCGCTTCCGGGCGGCCAAGCTCGCCGGGCTGCGCGAGGTGCCGGTCCTGGTCAAGCCGGTGCCTGACGAAGCCGCCGCCGCCATGGCGCTGATCGAGAACATCCAGCGCGAAGACCTGAATCCGCTGGAAGAAGCGCAGGGCCTGAAGCGCCTCACGGACGAGTTTGGGCTCACTCACGAACAGGCTGCGCAGGCCGTAGGCCGCTCGCGCAGCGCTGCCAGCAATCTGCTGCGCCTGCTGAACCTGGCCGAACCGGTGCAGGCCATGCTGATGGCAGGCGACCTCGACATGGGTCATGCCCGCGCCCTGCTGGCCCTGGATGGCGCCCATCAGATCACCAGCGCCACCGAAATCGCGGCCAAGAAGCTCAGCGTCCGCGAGGCCGAAAAGCTGGTGCAGCGTCAGCAGGGCGCCGGCCGCCAGGCCCCGCTGCTGCGCGTCAAAAGCGACAAAAGCCGCGACGTCCTGCGCCTGGAGGAAGAGCTGTCCGATCTGTTGACCGCACAAGTGGAAATCCGGGTGAAGAAGAAAACCCGCCGCGGCGAATCGGGCGAAATCGCCATCCAATTCGGCTCGCTGGACGAGCTCAACGGCCTGATCGATCGCCTGCGCGGGCCCCAGTGAGAACACCGTGATCGAACTGGGCCATGGCCCTGCGCCAAATGCCCTCAAAGCCGTGCCCTGTGCACGGCTTTTTTTCACGCATCACGCCACATGAGCCCATGCCCACGCATCATGCAGGGGTCTATGCTGTAAACGAGCCCCCGCAGGGCGGCGTTGCGAAGTCATCGCGAAAGGACTACAAGTGAAGTCGTGAGGGGTCAGGTCTTGTGTCCTCCCGGGCCGCGCCAAGCGGCGTAGGATGGAAAATTGGCAGGGGCCCCAGCTGCAGCAGTCAAGCCCCCGAGGAATCCGGTCCAGAAGGCCTTTTTCCCGGCATGTCGAATGCCCTGCTGCAGCAAGCTGTTGACACGAGCTGAAGCTCGGAAAGCTCTGATGGCGCCTTGCCCCAGGACGTCACCAGAACTTCCCGGACGATGCTGGAAGTCGCACATCCGGCATCGCCTCCAACGAACACAGGAGGTCAGCATGGACGTGATCAGCAACTACACCGCCCGCTATGAGCGCACCCGGGTCGAAGAGCTCTCGCTCGAAGAGTACTTGGCCGAGTGCAAGCGCAACCCCCTCGCCTACGCCACAGCTGCCGAGCGCATGCTGCAGGCCATCGGCGAACCGCAGATGGTGGACACGCGCCACGATCCGCGGCTCTCGCGCATCTTCGCCAACAAGACCATCAAGCTCTACCCCGCCTTCGCCGAGTTCTACGGCATGGAGGATTCGATCGAGCAGGTGGTCAGCTACTTCCGCCATGCCGCGCAGGGGCTGGAGGAAAAGAAGCAGATCCTTTACCTGCTGGGCCCGGTCGGCGGCGGCAAGAGCTCCATCGCCGAGCGGCTCAAGCAGCTGATGGAGCAGGTGCCCTTCTATGCACTGAAGGACTCGCCGGTGAACGAGTCGCCGCTGGGCCTGTTCGATCCCGTGGAAGACGGCCCGCTGCTGGAAAAGGAATTCGGCATCCCCACCCGCTACCTCAATCGCATCCTTTCACCCTGGGCGGTCAAGCGCCTGGACGAGTTCGGCGGCGACATCCGCAAGTTCCGCGTGATCAAGCGCTATCCCAGCGTGCTCAAGCAGATTGGCGTGGCCAAGACCGAGCCCGGTGACGAAAACAACCAGGACATCTCCAGCCTGGTAGGCAAGGTGGACATCCGCAAGCTGGAAACCTATGCCCAGGACGACCCCGACGCCTACAGCTACAGCGGCGGCCTGTGCCTGGCCAACCAGGGCCTGCTGGAATTCGTCGAGATGTTCAAGGCGCCGATCAAAGTGCTGCACCCCTTGCTGACCGCGACCCAGGAAGGCAACTTCAAGGGCACCGAGGGATTCGGGGCGATTCCCTTTGACGGCATCGTGCTGGCGCACAGCAACGAAAGCGAATGGAAGAGCTTCCGCAACAACAAGAACAACGAGGCCTTCCTGGACCGGATCTACATCGTCAAGGTGCCCTACTGCCTGCGCGTCAGCGAGGAAGTGAAGATCTACGAAAAGCTGATCCGCGGCTCGTCGCTGCACGACGCCAAGTGCGCCCCGGGCACCCTGAAAATGATGGCGCAGTTTGCCGTGCTGACACGGCTGAAGGAGCCCGAGAACTCCACGCTCTACTCCAAGATGCAGGTCTATGACGGCGACAACCTCAAGGACACCGATCCGCGCGCCAAGAGCCTGCAGGAATACCGGGACTATGCCGGCGTCGACGAGGGCATGAGCGGCATCAGCACGCGCTTCGCCTACAAGATCCTCTCCAAGGTCTTCAACTTCGACCCCAGCGAGGTGGCGGCCAACCCCGTGCACCTGATGTACGTGCTGGAGCAGCAGATCGAGCGCGAGCAGTTCCCCGGCGAGCTGGAGCAGAAATACGTCGGCTTCATCAAGGAGCAGCTGGCGCCGCGCTATGCCGAGTTCATCGGCAAGGAGATCCAGACGGCCTATCTGGAGAGCTACTCGGAATACGGCCAGAACATCTTCGACCGCTACGTCACGTATGCCGACTACTGGATCCAGGACCAGGAATACCGCGACACCGACACCGGCGAGGTCTTCGACCGCTCGGCCCTGAACGCCGAGCTGGAGAAGATCGAGAAGCCCGCGGGCATCAGCAATCCCAAGGACTTCCGCAACGAGATCGTCAACTTCGTGCTGCGGGCCCGCGCCAACAACGCTGGCAAGAACCCGGTCTGGACCAGCTACGAGAAGCTGCGCACGGTGATCGAGAAGAAGATGTTCTCCAACACCGAGGAGCTGCTGCCGGTGATCAGCTTCAACGCCAAGGCCAGTGCCGAGGAGGCGAAGAAGCACGAGAACTTCGTGCAGCGCATGGTCGACAAGGGTTACACGGCCAAGCAGGTGCGGCTGCTTTGCGAGTGGTACCTGCGTGTCCGCAAGAGTAGCTGATGGTCCACCCCCTACGCGCTTCGCGCGCCCCCTCAAGG
This sequence comes from Burkholderiaceae bacterium, assembly GCA_041913905.1. Lineage (GTDB taxonomy): Bacteria > Pseudomonadota > Gammaproteobacteria > Burkholderiales > Burkholderiaceae_C > Roseateles_B. The sequence continues at coordinate 35,875 of JAYSEK010000039.1, forward strand.
GGGCGGGCCCGGAGGCCCGGCAAAGCCGGATCCTCGGGCCCCGCTCGGGAAGAGCGTGCAGGGCGGAGCCTTTGAAGGACAGACATGCTGCAGCAGATCATCGATCGACGGCTTTCGGGCAAGAACAAGTCCATCGGCAATCGCGAGCGGTTCCTGCGTCGCTACAAGGACCAGATCCGCGATGCGGTGCGGCGGGCGGTGGATGGCCGTGGCATCCGCGACATGGAGCGCGGCGAGGACGTGCACATTCCCAAGCGCGACCTGAGCGAGCCCGTCTTCGGTCATGGCGAGGGCGGCACTCGCGAGGTGGTGCGCCCGGGCAACCGGGACCACGTCAAGGGCGACCGCGTGCCCAAGCCGCAGGGCGGCCAGGGCCAAGGTCAAGGCAGCCAGGCGAGCGATTCCGGCGAAGGCGAGGACGACTTCGTCTTCCACCTCAGCAAGGAAGAATTCATGCAGGTCTTCTTCGAGGACCTGGCCCTGCCCAACCTGGCCCGCACCACCCTGGCCGAGACGCCGGAATGGAAGAGCCACCGCGCCGGCTTCACCAGCGACGGCACGCCCACCAATCTGCACGTGGTGCGCTCCATGCGCGGAGCACTCGCGCGCCGCATCGCCCTGGGTCAGTCCAAGCGGCGCGAGCTGCATGAGCTCGAAGAACGCCTGGTCCTGCTCCAGCGCGAACTGCCCGAGCACCCCGAAAACAAGGTGCTGATCGAGGACACCGAGGCCCGCATCGCCCTGCTCAGGAGCCGCATCGAGGCCATCCCCTTCCTGGATCCCATCGACCTGCGCTTCCGTTCCCGGGTCAGGGTGCCGGTACCGACCACGCGGGCGGTGATGTTCTGCCTGATGGATGTCTCTGGCTCCATGGATGAAGCCCGCAAGGACCTCGCCAAGCGCTTCTTCATCCTGCTCTACCTGTTCCTGACCCGGCACTACGAGCGCATCGAGGTGGTCTTCATCCGTCACCATACGCAAGCCCAGGAAGTGGACGAGCAGAACTTCTTCCACGCCACGGAAACCGGCGGCACGGTGGTGTCTTCCGCGCTGGTGCTGATGGACCAGATCATCCGTGAGCGCTACTCGCCGAGCGAGTGGAACATCTATGGCGCCCAGGCCAGCGACGGCGACAACTGGCACCACGACAGCGGCCGCTGCCGCGAGCTGCTGGCCGAGAAGATCCTGCCCCTGTGCCGCTATTTCGCTTACGTGCAGGTGGCGGAAGCCGAACAGAACCTCTGGGAGGAGTACGCCAAGCTCGCCGACGAGATGCCGCAGTTCGCGATGCGCAAGGCCGTGGAGGTCAACCAGATCTACCCGGTCTTCCGCGATCTGTTCAAAAAGGAAGGGGCTGCCAAATGAACCGCCCGCCCACCCAGGAGAACCGCCGCAACATCGGCCTGGCTTCCAACCGCCATGAATGGGGAGGGCGTCGCTCCCCGCCACCCCTGCGCCAGATGAAACCCCTCGAGAAGCGACCGGACCACCCCCTGCCCGCCCCCAGCGACTGGACCTTCGAGCTGATCCACGAGTACCACGACGTGATCCGCCAGACCGCCGAACGCTACGGCCTGGATACCTATGCCAACCAGCTGGAGATCATCACCGCCGAGCAGATGATGGATGCCTACGCCTCGGTCGGCATGCCGGTGAACTATCGGCATTGGAGCTACGGCAAGGAGTTCATCGCCACCGAACGCAACTACAAGCGCGGCCAGATGGGCCTGGCCTACGAGATCGTCATCAACTCCGATCCCTGCATCGCCTACCTGATGGAAGAGAACACCATGGCCATGCAGGCCCTGGTGATTGCCCATGCCTGCTACGGCCACAACAGCTTCTTCAAGGGCAACTACCTGTTCCGCATGTGGACGGACGCCTCCTCCATCATCGACTACCTGGTCTATGCCAAGAACTACGTGGCCGAATGCGAGGAACGCCATGGGCTGGACGCGGTGGAGGCCGTGCTGGACTCCTGCCACGCGCTGATGAACCACGGAGTGGACCGCTACCGTCGCCCGGCCAAGCTGTCCCTGGCCGAGGAGCGCAGCCGGCTGAAGGACCGCGAGTCCTACGCCCAGCAGCAGATCAACGATCTCTGGCGCACCCTGCCCCGCCGGGCCGACAAGGACAGCGAGGCCCAGGCAGCGCGCCGCTTCCCTGAGGATCCGCAGGAGAACCTGCTGTATTTCATCGAGAAGAACGCCCCGCTGCTGGAGCCCTGGCAGCGGGAGATCGTGCGCATCGTGCGCAAGATCGCCCAGTACTTCTACCCGCAGCGCCAGACGCAGGTGATGAACGAAGGCTGGGCCACCTTCTGGCACCACCGCCTGCTCAACCAGATGTACGACGACGGCTACCTCACCGACGGCATGATGATCGAGTGGCTGAAGTCGCACACCAACGTCATCGCCCAGGCGCCCATGGCCAATCTCAATCCCTACGCCCTGGGCTTTGCGATGTACACCGACATCAAGCGCATCTGCGAGGCCCCGACCGCGGAAGACCGCCAGTGGTTCCCCGACATCGCCGGCAGCGACTGGCTGCCCACCCTCCAGCATGCGATGCGCAACTTCAAGGACGAGAGCTTCATCGGCCAGTACCTGAGCCCGAAGCTGATGCGCGACTTCAAGCTCTTCGCCATCCTGGACGACGAGAAGGAGAAGGAGTATCTGATCTCCGCCATCCATGACGAAAGCGGCTACCAGCATGTGCGCGAGGCGCTCTCGCGGCAGTACGACCTCTCCACCCGCGAGCCCAACATCCAGGTCTGGAACGTGAACCTGCGCGGCGACCGCTCGCTCACCCTGCGCCACACCCAGCACATGGACCGGCCCCTGCATGAGAATGCCCAGGAGGTGCTCAAGCACGTCGCCAGGCTGTGGGGTTTCGGCGTGCAGCTGGAAAGCGTCAACAGCAAGGGCGAGGTGAGCAAGCGCTGGACCGTGCCGGCTCCCGCGCACTGAGCCGCAGCCTGCCCATGCGGAGCCTGGCCGTGACCAGGCAGCGGCGCGGCCCTGATGTGCCCCAGCCAGCCCGGGGGCGCGCCTGCCGCGCAATTGCTAGGGCGCGGCGTCCATGCGAAAGATCTTGCCCGGATTCATGATGTCCAGCGGGTCCACCGCGCGCTTGAGCGTGCGCATCAGGGCGACGGCCTCCTCGCCCGCCTCATCCAGCAGGAAGTCCTGCTTGTGCAGACCAATGCCGTGCTCGCCGCTGCAGGTGCCGCCCAGGCGCAGTGCGCGGGCCACCATCTGGGCCGAGAGGCGCTCGGCCGTCTCGCGCTCGGCCGGCAGCGCAGGATCGATCAGATAGCCCATGTGGAAATTGCCGTCGCCCACGTGGCCCACGATGAAGTAAGGCAGGCCGGCAGCCTGCACCTCCGCCACCGACTCGTTGATGTTCTCGGCCAGGCGCGAGATGGGCACGCAGGTGTCGGTAGTGACGCAGCGGCAGCCCGGCTTCATCTGCAGTGCCGAGAGGTAGGCGTGATGGCGCGCCGTCCACAGCCGCGTGCGATCCTCGGGCGTGCTGGCCCATTCGAAATCCTCGCCGCCGAACTCGCGGGCGATGTCCTGCACCTGGGCCGCCTGCTCGATCACGCCCGCCGCGGAGCCATGGAACTCCATCAACAGCATGGCCGCCTCGCGCAGGCCCAGGTGGTCATGCGCATTAACGGCACGCACGGTGTTGGCGTCCAGCAGTTCGCAGCGGGCAATGGGAATGCCCGTCTGGATGAGCTGCATGGTGGTCTGCACGGCCGCATCGACGCTGGGAAAAAAACAGATGGCCGCCGACACCGCCTCGGGCAGCGGGTAGAGCTTCAGCGTCAGCTCGGTGATCACGCCTAGCGTGCCCTCGCTGCCGACGAAGAGCCGCGTGAGGTCGTAGCCAGCGCTGCTCTTGCGCGCGCGCGAACCGGTGCGCACGATGCCGCCGCCCGGCGTGACCACGCGCAAGGCCAGCACGTTCTCGCGCAGGGTGCCGTAGCGCACGGCGTTGGTCCCGCTGGCGCGAGTCGCGGCCATGCCGCCCAGCGAGGCATCGGCGCCGGGATCGATGGGAAAGAACAGCCCCTGGTGGCGCAGTTCATTGTTCAGCTGATGGCGCGTCACCCCCGGCTGCACCGTGGCCGTGAGGTCCTCGGCCTGCACGGCCAGGATGCGATTCATGCGCGACAGATCCAGGCTGATGCCGCCCTGCACCGCCAGCAAATGCCCCTCCAGCGAGGTGCCGGCCCCATAAGGAATGACCGGCACCGCATGTTCCTGCGCCTGGGCGAGGAGCCAGGACACCTCGGCCTCGTCTTCGGCGAACAGCACCAGTTCAGGCGGATCCACGTCGAAAGGGCTCTCGTCGCGCCCATGCTGCTGGCGCACCGCCATGGATTCTGCACAGCGGTCACCGAATCGCTCGCGCAAGCGCTGCTTCATCGCGTCCGGAATGGCACGACGCGGGCCATTCAAGGCAATGGGAGAGGTGGCATGAGGCATGGCTGGACTCCGGCGGCTGTGCTCACGCATTCTAGGAACGCAGGCCTGAAGCCCGGCTGAACCTTGCGGTTCGCGGCGGTGCTGCGCTGGCGCAAACAGCGGGCTTGAAGCGCCCTCCTGCTCGTGCCACCATGCACGTACGACAGCACCTGATGAGGAGCTTCCATGACGACATCAAGTTGGATCCTGCTGATCGCCGTCGTGGCGCTGGCGTTGCTGGGGCTGTGGCGGCGGGACATGCTGGCTCTGCTGATCCAGAACATCCTGAACGCCTTCCGCGCGCCCGGCGCTCCTGGCACCCCGCCAGGGCATGAGCCCAAGCCGCAGGGTGAAGGTGCCCACGCACACCCGGCCGACCCGCAGCGCCCGGACTTTCACCGCAGCGGACGCAGGGGCTAGGACGGCGAGCCGGCCTGTCTCAGGCAAGATGCGGGCTTCATCACCACGACCCGCTTGCAGACATCATGGCCAACCGACTTTCCCAGATCGCCACCCGCACCGGAGACGACGGCAGCACAGGCCTGGGTGACGGCAGCCGCGTGCCCAAGGACCACCTGCGGGTGCAGGCCATGGGCGACGTGGACGAACTGAACTCCAACATCGGCGTGCTGCTCGCCGAGCCGCTGCCGGAGGACGTTCGCGAACTGCTGATCACCATCCAGCACGAGCTCTTCAACCTCGGTGGCGAACTCTGCATGCCGGGCTACAGCCTGCTCAAGGAAGACGCCGTGCTGCGCCTGGACCAGGCGCTGGCGCACTACAACGCCGACCTGCCCCGCCTGAAGGAATTCATCCTCCCGGCCGGCACCCGCAGCGCAGCCCAGGCCCATGTCTGCCGCACCATCGCCCGCCGCGCCGAGCGCGCGGTGATTCATGCCCTGCACCATGGCGAGCAGATCGAGGCCGCGCCGCGCCAGTACCTCAACCGCCTCTCCGACCTGCTGTTCGTACTGGCCCGTGTCCTGAACCGTGCCAATCTGGACGGCAAGGGGGGCGACGATGTGTACTGGCACAGCGAGCGCCTGCAGCGCCAGTCTGACTAATTTGCACGACATTGACGAATATCAGGGGCTTGTGGCGCCTCTATGCCTAGCGCATGATGCTGCCATGGCCGCTAGGGATGCCCATCGTTGGCACCTGGCCTGGGTCCGCTGCGTGCCATGGTTTGCGCCAGCCCCTCAACGTTGGGATTTCGGGAGCCTGCCATGTCCTTGTTGAGTTACCTCAGTGTCCAACGCAAGCTGCTGCTGCTCGCCATTGCGGTCCCGCTGGCCATCAGCGTGCCCAGCTTCATCCAGTACCAGCAGAGCAGCGAGCTGGCGGAAACCGCGCAGGCCGAGCGTGATGGCATCGGCCCTTGTCGAGACGTCATCCGCCTCATCCAGCTGACCCAGCACCACCGCGGCCTGTCAGCCGCGCAGTTAGGCGGCAATGCAGCGGTCCAGAGCAAGCGTGAGGCCAAGAACGCCGAGGTCCAGCAGCAGCTCGCCCGCGTGCAGAGCAGCCTGGGCAGCCTGCTCAAGTCTGGTCAGATAGGCCAGACGCTGGACAAGGGCCGGGCCGCCTGGGAGAGCCTCTCCGGTGAAGTCGGCAGCCGGGCGCTCAGTGCCGCCCAGAGCAGTACCCGGCATGCCCAGTTGATTGCCGTGTACCTGGAACTGCTGGACCAGCTGGTCGACCAGAGCCGCCTAGCGCTGGACCCGGAGGCCGATACCTACTACCTCATGATTGCCAGCCTGGGTCGCATGCCGCAGGCCACCGAGGCCATGGGCCAGACCCGGGCACGCGGCGCCGGCTTCCTGGCTGAAGGCAAGCTTGGCCAGGACGGACGCTCCATGTTGACCGGCCTGGTGCAGCAGGTCACCGACCAGCACACCGCCATGGTCAAGGCGTTTCACAAGAGCTTCGACGCCAGTCCCGGCATCAAGGCCGCCCTGGCAGACAAGGTGGACGCCCTGGGCAGTCACATCGACGGTGCGCTGAAGCTCACGCGGCAGGAGCTGATCCAGGCCGAGAACATCAGCTACCCTTCGGCCGACTACATCGCCACCTACACGCAGGCCATCGACACCATGTTCAGCGTCAACGAGTTGGCGCTGAACGCGCTGGAGCAGGCGCTGACGGACCGCATCAAGAATCTGCACAAGGGCAACATCGTCATGGGCGTGCTGCTGGTCCTGCTGATCGCCGGCCCCTTGCTGCTGGCGCGCAGCATCTCCCGCAGCATCACCGTGCCCCTGCGCCAGGCCACGGAGCTGGCCCGGCAGATTGCCGAGCGCCGGCTGGATGGCGAGGTCGAGGCGCGCAGCGGTGACGAGATCGGCCAGCTCTGCGAATCGCTGCTGGCCATGCGCGACAGCCTCTGCCAGGTCATCCAGGAGGTGCGCAGCAATGCCGAGCAAGTGGCACATGCCTCGCAGGAGCTGGCGGCCGGCAATTCGGACCTCTCGCAGCGCACCGAGCAGCAGGCCTCAGCGCTGCAGGAAACCGCCAGCTCCATGGAGCAGCTCACCACCACTGTGCGCAGCAATGCCGACGAAGCCGCCGGCGCCCGCAACCTGGCCGAACGCGCCTGCAACGTAGCAGAAGCCGGTGGATCGGCAGTACAACAAGTCGTCTCGACCATGGGCGACATCGAGGCCAGCAGCCGCCGTGTTGAAGAGATCACCGCGGTGATCGAAAGCATCGCCTTCCAGACCAACATCCTGGCGCTGAATGCCGCGGTGGAGGCGGCGCGCGCCGGCGAGCAAGGCCGCGGATTTGCCGTCGTGGCCAGCGAGGTTCGCGCCCTGGCTCAACGCAGCGCCGAAGCCGCCAAACAGATCAAGCAGCTGATCTCCACCAGCGTCAGCCAGGTCGAGACCGGTGCGCGCCAGGTGCGCAGCGCCGGCGAAACGCTGCAGGCGGCCGTCAACTCGGTGCGCGAGCTCAACGACATCATCCATCGCATCAGCACGGCATCGGCCCAGCAAAGCGGCGGCTTGCAGCAGATCAGCGCTGCGGTGTCCCATATGGACCAGCTGACGCAGCAAAACGCCGCACTGGTCGAGGAAACCGCTGCCTCGGGCCAGCATCTGCAGGGCCGCGCCCAGGAGCTCGCGAACCTGGTCGCCACCTTCCGGATCCGGCCCTAGGGCGCGGGGCGCAGGGAGCAGCGCTCAGCCCTGCTCCAGCGCCGACTGCAGGCGGCGGACATAGGACTGGCGCAGGCTGGCGGGCGCCAGCACCTGGACCTGCCCGGCATGGCGCAGCAGGTCCATCAGCAGTTCCGTCGCTTCGACATAAGGCACCTCCAGTTCCCAGCGACCGTCGTCCAGCCAGCGACTGCGCTGTGCCGGATGCCATTCCTCGCGGGCCACCCACTGCGCGGCTTCAGCGCTGAAGGCCAGCAGAGCCCGCTGCGTCTTGGCACCTGCAAAAATGCCGTAGCCCTGGTCCAGTTCGGACTCCAGCTGCTTGACCGCCACGGCCTTGGCCTTCTCCTCCAACGGTGCTGCGCCTTCGACAGCATCCATCGCGAAACGCCGCAGGCCTTCGCTCTCGTGACACCAGGCATCCAGATACCAGGTGTTGCGGTAGTGAACCAGCCGTTGAGGCGACACCACCCGGTCGCTCAAGGACCCCGCCAAGCCCCCCCGCCCTCTCTTGCGATAGGCCAGGCGCAGGCGCTGGCGTTTGACCAGGGCGCTGCCCACGGTCTCGAAGTGTTCGGTGGGCACCCGGCGGCGCGCGGTGGAAATGAGCTTGACCCGGCGCGTCAGCTCGCGGGCCTCGGCCTCATCGCTGCCCAGCATGCCGCTGAGCTTGTCCAGCATGGGCTGCAGGTGGCGGGTCAGCAGTCCGTTCTCATCCAGGCTGGACAGCAGCTGGTTCATGGTCAGCAGGGCATGCAGCTCCTTCTCGCTGAACCAGACCCCCGGCAGCTCGTGCTTCTGACCACGCCAATCCTGGCTGAAGCGGTAGCCGTTGGACAGCGCGTCGTACTCGATGGGCGCATCCATGCGCTCCCGCAGGTACTGCAGGTCCCGCTTGAGGGTGGCCGGCGAGACCTCCAGCGCCTCCAGCAGCGTGGCGAAGCTGACGCACTCCTGGGCGCGGATCAGCATCTCGATCTTGTAGAAGCGCTCGGTTCGGTCCATGGCCCGCGGTCCTCCCTGTCGTGGTTTTCCCCAGTCATCCTGGTTGCCTGCAGGTGGCTCATGCCTTGAGCTACCTGCAGCGCACACTGTGCCATAAGGTCGCTGACAGATTTGTGGCGGCCAATGCCTCCCCCTCTACCTGGAGATGACCATGGCCCAGCTCACTGTTTCGCACGCTCAACGCACGCCGGCCCAACTCGACCTGGCCATGGAAGACGCCCCCTCGCTGCCTGCCGGCAAGCAGGTCGGGTTCGAACTGGGATGGGACCACGCCAGGCACGGCCTGGCCCCTGCCGTCGAGCATCTCTTCAGCACCTCGCCGCTGCGCCAGGGCTGGCAGGCCGGTCAGGCCACCTTTGGCCGCCGCACGCTCAAGGCGGGCGTTCACACCCAGCGCTGGCTGCAGTTGCGCACCCATGCCTGGTCCCGCGGCCGCAGCTTCGAGACCACGCTGCTGACCCCAAATTACCTGCAGCAGCTGGACATCGAGCACTGCCCCATCAGCCGACTGCCACTCAACGACGTGCCGGGCCATGCCCAGCAGCGCAGCCTGGACCGCGTGCGCGATGACGCCGGCTACGCGGCCGGCAATCTGGCGATGATGTGCCGCCAGGCCAATGCCGCGAAGGGCTCCCGGGACTGGAATGCGCTGAAGAACGCGGCTCAGAGCCTGCAGCAGGGGCCCATACGCGAAATGGGCGGTCTGGACGCCCAGGCCTGGCTGCGCCTGGCCGTGTTGGCCAGCTTCGTGACCCCGCTGCCCCATGACGAGGCCGCCGCCCTGCCCCTGCACGTGCTCCCCCCCAACCGCCTGCGCCTGTTCAACCCCATCCAGGCTTTGCAAGCCCTGGTGACCCGCCAGTTCGCCACACCAGGCTGGAGCCAGCGCCTGGCGCGCCTGGAAGCCCTGTTGCCGCAGGCGGACCTGCGGGCCGATTTCAACCGCTTCGTGCTGGCCTTCGTCCCGCGCGTCCTGCAGCGTCAGCAGTTGCAGGCGCCGCATGACATCCGCTGGGCTCTGGAAGATGCCTGGAGTCAGGAACTCGTGCAGCGCCGCTGGCTGCGCTTCGCTCTGCGCCTCAGCGCGTCACAGGCTGAACAGCTGGTACAGCGCGCAGCGGCCAAGCGGCTGTGCCCGGTTCATGTCCAGCAGCATGATGCCCCCGCCGCAACAGAGGGCTGGGGGCTGGACTGAGCAAAACCCACGGCCACAGGCCGCCCAGTACATGCCTGCTTCTTGAGCAGCGTCATCGCCCCGTCACAGCATGCTGGCAAAGTGCCGGCCGTCGACTCGTCGGTTCCATGCCGATGCCAGACGGAGCAACACTCTCGCTCTTGCCTTCTCAGCCCCGCCCGGCGATGGCCCGGCGGGGCTTCTTTTTGGGTCGCGCGTCACCCCTGCTGCCCTCATGCCGGGGGGCTGCAACGGTTGACGCCCGCAGCCGTCCCGCGAATGATGCAGCGTTGGCGCCACGGCGCACATCGCACAAGAAGGCACTGGAAGGAGACATCGAGCATGCAAAGAACGGCCATCGTGACGGGCGGCACCCGCGGCATTGGCGCCGCCATCGCCCTGGGCCTGCAGGCGGCGGGCTACCGTGTGGCCAGCGTCTATGCGGACAACGAGCTTGCGGCCCAGGCCTTCCATGAGCAAAGCGGCATCCCCGTCTTCCGCTGGGATGTCTCGGACTTCGAGGCCTGCGAGCGCGGCGTTGCCGAGGTCCAGGCGCAGTTGGGGCCGGTGGAGGTGCTGGTCAACAACGCCGGCATCACCCGCGACGCCATGCTGCACAAAATGACGCTGGCCCAATGGCAGGCCGTCATCAACACCAACCTGAACTCGGTCTTCAACATGAGCCGCCAGGTGATCACCGGCATGCGCGAGCGCAACTTCGGCCGCATCGTCAACATCGCGTCCATCAACGCCCAGAAAGGCCAGCTGGGCCAGACCAACTACTCGGCGGCCAAGGCCGGAGAGATCGGATTCAGCAAGGCCCTGGCCCTGGAGAATGCCAGCAAGGGCATCACGGTGAACGTGATCTGCCCCGGCTACATCGCCACCGACATGGTCAAGGCCATGAAACCCGAGGTGGTCAGCAGCATGATCCTGCCGCAGATCCCCGTGGGCCGGCTGGGGACGCCGGAGGAAATCGCCCGCTGCGTGCTCTTCCTGGTGTCCGACGAGGCCAGCTTCATCACAGGCGCCACGCTCAGCGCCAATGGCGGCCAATACTTGACCTGAAGTTGACCTGAAGTTGGCCAGAAACCGAGCCGCTTGTACGGCCCGGCACCGTGCACGCCCATCAAGCCGATCAGGGCCGGCTCAGGCCGGCAAGCCCTGGGTGAAGCGTTCCACCGTGCCGTTGGAGTCTTGCAGGGCCACGTGGTAGCCCCGCTCCTTGAACCACAGCGCCCAGTTCTGGGCCAGCTGACGGTCAGGCAGCCATGGGCCCGTGCGGTCGACATGAACGCGGTTCGCGCGGCGTTCATAGAACACCACGCGCCACATGCCGCCGCCGGAATTGAAGTTGTAGTTGTTCATAGGCGGCCAAGAATCTAGCAGATCGGCCGGCCAGCGGCCTGCGTGTCAGCGCGAATGAGCGTCAACCCATTCACGAAGTCCAAGCACTTGCAGGCCAGGGTAACGCGACGCCTGCCTGCCCACATGCTTGTGCAGGGCTTCTGACTCGCTCAGCAACAGCGCGGCCCCTGCCGCCTGTGCCAGACTCAGCGCCAGCAAGGGCCCCAAAGGCAGGCGCGCCGAAGCGCGCTGCTGCAAAGGCTTGCAGGCCTGTGCATAGGGCAGGACGTCAGCCAGCAATTCCTGCTGTTGCACGGGCTTGAGCTTCAGCACCGGCGCAGCCAGGCTGAGCATCAGCAGCTGGGCGGTCTCTGCACAGACCATCAGGCGAATCAGGCCGTCATGCCAGGCCTGGCGCAGCAAAGCCGCCTCCGACCCATTGTGCAAAAGAACCTGCAACAGCAAGGCGGTATCGACCACCACGCCCTGAGGACGGCTTTTGCGCGCTGGCGCGCTGCGGGACTTTGCTGCAGACGGGCTCACGGCCGCCTGGCTCTTGCGCCCACTCATGCCGCACGACGGGTGGTCGCGCGGCGGCTTGCCGTACTGCGCGCACGGTCAGCGGCTGCGACGCTGCGCGTGGCTGCACTCGGCGCTTTCGACGCCTTTGGCATTTTTGGCGTTTTTGGCACTTTTGGCTCGGCCATTTTTCGAGCACTCGCGCCAGCAGCGCTGGCACGGGCACTCAGTGGTTTTGCACCGGGACCGCGTACGGCGCTTTTGCGGGTCTCCATGGTTTTTCCGGCCGCCGGGGTCTGCGCGATTTTGGTCCCTGCTTTTTTGTGCCCTGCTTTTTTCCTGGCAGGCGCACTCAATGGTTTTTCCGCCTTCGCCACCTTGGCCGCCGCGGCCTTTTTCGCGGTCTCCATGGTTTTGGCTCCTCCCATCTGCTGCTCGGCCCAGCTCAAGGCGGCCTCCAGCGTTTTTGGCGAGAGGGCCAGTTCCTCCAGCTTGGCCCGAAGGGCATCGCCTCGCTGGATCCGGACGGGGGTCAGCACGATTTGGCCGCCCCGGGTCTGCACGTCGAAGTACTGCACGGGCCCCAGGGGCTCGGTCACGCTCTTTGGCAAGGTCAGTTGATTCTTGGCGGTAATCTTCGCGAGCACTTTTTGGAAATTCTGAAAGTAAGGAGTCCTTACTTTACCCTGTCTCACGCACTGAGCCGGCACTGAATCTCCTGAATGGAGGATGCTCACAATCCCCATGGATGCTGGAGAAAGACGAGTTCGGAGGACGATTGATCCATTCATGTGAGCGGCACATGCTGAACCTTGTCCAGAGTGCCTCGGCCGGTGCTGATCTGCTCCTCAGCTCCTGGCGCCAGAAACCCAGCATTGGCTCAAGGCCTCCTTCTTGCGGATGGGCCGAAGTCATGAGGAGTGCAATAAAGGAGTTACTCAGTACGCCTGAATGAAGACCTGGAGAAGAAGGTCATGCCAGCTGGGCACACCATCGGCAAACACAGCTATGGCCATGCCAAGTTGCTGCGCAACAGCGAAATCCAGGTCAAGGAGGAAATCCAGCTCACGCAGGCGCTGCTGGCATAAGCCGTTACGGAAGGCCGGGCGAGGCGTCATCCTGACGCATGTCACCCACGCCCACGGCGCCGAGGCCCTGCTCCTGCCGATCGAGGTGCTGAAGGCCGAGGGCTATCGCTTTGCCCATTGGGATGCTCAGGGCTTCAGCCTGACGGCGCCCAGCGGCGCCGGTTCATGAAGCATCAGTGCCGGACCTCACGGCCAGGCACTGACAAGCTCACAGGGGACTCAAACCAGAGAACGGTGCAGGCGCAGCTCTTCCAGCCGCACGCTGCCCACTTCGGTGGTCTTGGTGGTGTTGAGCTCGCGCTTGAAACCGGCCAGCTCGAAGAAACGCAGGGCGCGCTCATTGCGCAGATAGGTCCACAGCGTGACCTTGGTGCAGCCTTCTTCCTGCAGGCCATCGCGGGCCGCGTCCCACAAGGCCAGGCCCACGCCCTTCTCCCAGTGCTTGGGCGACACGTACAGGGCCCAGATCTCGCCGGTGCTGGAAGGCGTGCCCTTGTCACGCGAGCGATCGAAGCCGACGAAGCCCATCATCTCGTTGTCGATGTGGGCCACCATCACCTGCGGTTCGCACAGGTCGATGGCTTCGCGCCAGAAAGCCTGGCGCTTCTGCACGGACCAGCTGTCCAGCACGGACACCGGCAGCAAGTCCTTGTAGGCGTCCTGGGCGGCGGCGACGTGGATCTCAGCAATGGCCTTGGCGTCACGCAGCGTGGCCGGGCGGACCTGAATACTCGACATACAAAGAAACCAGCGGCAAAAGAAAGACGAAGGGCGGGATTGTGGCGGGCAAATCGCCGAATACCGGCGCTTGACAAGGCGATATTTTCGAACCCGTTTTAGCAGCCGTTCCTGGCAACAGTTCTGGCGCGAAGCCCCCGTCCATGGGCCTTTGCCCACGGTTGGCGAGCGGCATCGACTCAGGCCAGCAGGGGCAACACCTGCTGGGCGCGCTTGCGCCAGACATGTGCGTAGTCGGCCACGCAGCGCTTCAAGGCGGTCTTGTTGGCCTTCTGCAGCCGTGCGAGCAGCTCATGCCGCACGGGAGCCAGGCCCAGCTCCTGCTCGAACTGCTGCTCGATGTCCCGCTCCATGCGGATCAGCAGATGTGCGGTCGTCTTGGCATCGGCCAATGCCCGGTGGGCCCGTCCCATGTCCGGCAGCTCATGCCAGCGCGCCAACTGCCCCAGCTTGCAGGACGGCGCCTCCGGATAGAGACGCCGCGCCAGCAGCACCGTGCAGGCGAACTCGTGCGCTGGATCGGGTGCCACCTCGGCCTTGCGCATCTCGAACTGCCAGAAGCCCCGGTCAAAGCCCGCGTTGTGCGCGACCATCGGACACCCCTGCGTGAACTCGGCCACCTCGCGCATCACCTGCTCGGCTGGCGGAGCGCCCTCCAGCATCTCGTTGCTGATGCCGGTCAGCTGCTCGATGAAGGGCGGCACATGCACGCCTGTGTGCATGAGGCTCTGGTACTCGCCGACGATGCAGCCTCCGCGCACCAGCACGGCCGCAATTTCGGTCGCCCGCCCACCGCTTGCGGGCCCGAGGCCGGAGGTCTCGAAGTCGATGACGGCAATGGTCTCGCTCATCCTGTCGATCATGAACGGGTTCAAGCCTGCGCCTGCTGCGCGGGCGGGTACTTCTGTGCATTGAGGGCCAGCTTGCGCTCCACGGCGGCGGTGACGTCCACGCCACAGTGATCTGCGATCTGCAGCAGGTAGAGCATCACGTCGGCAATCTCTTCGCCCAGATGCACGCGGGTGGCATCGTCCAGCGCCAGCGATTCCTGCGGCGTCTTCCACTGGAAGATCTCCACCAGCTCGGCCGCCTCCACCACCATGGCCATGGCCAGGTTCTTGGGCGTCTGGTAAGGCTCCCACTGGCGCTCGGCGGCAAAGCTGCGCAGACGGGCCTGGAGGTCGGCGATGTTCATCATGGGCCGCGAGTGTGCACGCTCGCCGGTGTCCCGCCAAGCGCTGCGGGCGTGTCCAAGGAACAGGCCGCAACAGGGCGGGAATTTTTCCGGTGCTGATATCAACAAGACAAGGAAGAAATCTTTACTTGGTGGTCTTAGTAGAGGGCGCTGCAAGCTGTGGACAAGCTGAAATTCCTCTTTCACATCAGCCACTTGCAATGTCAGAAACCCTGTGCGTGGAACCCGTCAATGCATGGGCATGGATAGACAACAAGCGCGGCGCCCCCCACTGACCTTGTGGACAAGCCCTCACTTGATCAAAAGTTGTCCACAGTCTTATGCCTTTACAGCCGGCAACGCTTGAGGCAGGCGCTCCAGCAAGGTCTTGATCTGCAATTCCACGTACAGATTTGTGCGAAATCCGAGCGCACCATCTGCCCATCTCCCCCGTTCCACGAGGTGCTGCGATGGCGACCGTGCCCAAACCCCCCTTCTACAAGTCCCTGTACCTGCAGGTGATCCTCGCGATCATCGTGGGCATCTGCCTGGGCCACTACCTGCCCGAGACCGGCGCGGCCATGAAGCCGCTGGGCGATGGCTTCATCAAGCTGATCAAGATGCTGATCGCGCCCATCATCTTCTGCACCGTGGTGGTGGGCATCGCCGGCATGGAGGACATGAAGAAGGTCGGCAAGACCGGCGGCCTGGCCCTGCTGTACTTCGAGATCGTCTCCACGCTGGCCCTGGTCATCGGCCTGGTGGTGGTGAACCTGATCCAGCCCGGCGTCGGCATGAACGTGGATCCGGCGCAGCTGGACACCAAAGGCATCTCGGCCTACACCGGCCCGGGCAAGATGCAGAACACGACCGAGTTCCTGCTGGCTATCATCCCCAGCAGCATGTTCGACGCCTTTGCCAAGGGCGAGATGCTGCAGGTGCTGCTGGTGGCGGTGCTTTTCGGCTTCGCGCTGCACCGCTTCGGCGGCCGCGGCACGCTGGTGTTCGACTTCATCGAGAAGAGCTCGCACGTGCTCTTCGTGATCGTGGGCTACATCATGAAGCTGGCCCCCATCGGTGCCTTTGGCGCCATGGCCTTCACCATCGGCAAGTACGGCCTGGGTTCGCTGGTGCAGCTGGCCAAGCTGATGGGCAGCTTCTACCTGACCTGCCTGCTCTTCATCTTCATCGTGCTGGGCGGCATCGCCCGTGCGCACGGCTTCTCCATCCTGAAGTTCATCAAGTACATCAAGGAAGAGCTGCTGATCGTGCTGGGCACCTCCTCATCGGAGTCGGTGCTGCCGCGCATGATGGCCAAGATGGAGAACCTGGGTGCCAAGAAGTCCACCGTGGGCCTGGTCATCCCCACCGGCTATTCCTTCAACCTGGACGGCACCTCGATCTACCTGACCATGGCCGCCGTCTTCATCGCCCAGGCCACCAACACGCCCATGAGCCTCACGCAACAACTGACCCTGCTGGCCGTGCTGCTGCTGACCTCCAAGGGCGCTGCCGGCGTGACTGGGTCCGGCTTCATCGTGCTGGCGGCCACGCTGTCCGCGGTGGGCGGCGTGCCGGTGGCGGGGCTGGCGTTGATCCTGGGCATCGACCGCTTCATGAGCGAGGCCCGTGCGCTGACCAACCTGATCGGCAATGGCGTGGCGACGGTGGTGGTGGCCAAGTGGACGGGTGATCTGGACGGTGCGCAGCTGCAGGCCCGTCTCAATGCGGAGACCGAGCAGGAAGCCGAAACACCGGAAGCGGTGCTGGACCGCAAGACCGCGCATCTGGCCACCTGAACCCGAACCGGTCACCAGGCCGGACCTTCATTCCCCGGCATAGGCATGCTCGGCCCAGCGTCGATAGGCGCGGGCCAGCATGCGCTTGGCGAATCCGCCTCGCCAGGGCGCGTAGGCCGACTCCGAGCCTTGCGCCAGGCGAGAGCTTTGCTCGCAGGCCTGCAGGCCGTAGTACTTGCGAAAGCTCATGATGAGCGGGCGCCACCGGTCGGGGTCGACACGATGGCGCTTCTCGGCATCCAGCAGCGCTTCGCGCACATGGGCCCGCAGGATCTTCACCTCCAAGGCCAGCGCGGGCACCGCCATGCGGTCGTCTGCACGCGCAAAGGGGTGGGTCGCGACCAGCCGTGCCTCCAGCTGGACCGGGCATTCGAGAATGCGATCGGCACGCACACATTCCGCTGGCTGAGCCGTGAAACCGGCCGCAGCGAACTTGTCGGCGCAATGCCGGTAGCCCAGCCTGCGCTTGTGCGGTGGCACCGGCGCACTGCCTGTCAGCAGCGCCAGCTTGTCCACCTGGCCGGCCAGGTCATCGCTGGGCAGGTTGAGCACGCACTCGCCGGTCCGGCGCAAATTTCGCGTGGTCTGTGAACTGGCCTCGAGGCCGAGCATGCAGCTCCAGCCCAGCCACCAGGCGGAGGACATGGGCGCGATATTGCTGCTGCCGTCCTCGTTCCGGGTGCTGATCAACAGCACCGGCGTACCGAAGTAGAGGATGGCGGGATCGACGGCGAGATGCATGGACAGGCTCCGTGGTAGGCATGGAGCCCAGTCTGTCAAAGCTGGCGAGATCGCGCATTCCGATACTTGCGCCCGGGACGACCGCTTGTCATCGGTAGCTGGAATGAGCACGCTGGATGCCTGCTCACCGGTGGGTCAGACGCCCCACCCTCAGGCAATGCCCACCACCTTGTGCATCTGCACCGACAACCGCCACTGCGGGTGGCTCATGCAGTAAGCCACCGCCTCGCGCGTGTGCTGCTTCTGCAGGACGGAGTCCAGTGGCTGCAGGAAGAAGTGCTGGAAGTCGAGCTGCTCGAAGCGCTCCGGCATGGCCAGCGGCTGCGGATAGACGAGCTTCAGCTCATGCCCCTTCGTGAGCACCAGCTCGGCATCGGCCTTGGGGCTTACGCAGATCCAGTCCAGCCCTTCGGGGGCGGGCTGCGTGCCGTTGGTCTCCACCGCAACTTCGAAGCCGCGCGCATGCAGGGCGTCGATCAAGGGCTTGTCCAGCTGCAGCAGCGGTTCGCCACCGGTGCACACCACGTAAGGGCGGCCCAGGCGCTGGCCGTCGGCACCGCGCGGCCACAGGGCATCGATGGCGTCGGCCAAGGCATCCGCCGTGCTGAACTTGCCGCCGCCCTCGCCGTCGGTGCCGACGAAGTCGGTATCGCAGAAATTGCAGACAGCCCCGGCGCGGTCCTGCTCGCGGCCACTCCAGAGATTGCAGCCGGCGAAGCGGCAGAACACGGCCGGGCGGCCGGCCTGCGCGCCCTCGCCCTGCAGGGTGTAGAAGCGTTCCTTGACGGCGTAAGTCATTGCTGCGCCCTCAGACGGGAATCAGTTCATCGGCCGCGCCAGCGCTGACCAGCGCACCCGAGCCTCGGGTCTCGTAGAGGTCCACGCGATCGATCTGGGGCAAGACCTGGCACCCTTCGCGCAGGATCCATCGGGCCAACGAGGCGGTGTCGCTGTCCGCCAGAGAGGGAATCTCGTGCAGCGGATGGTGGTCCAGCGCCTTGAACAGCGGATTGAACAGCGTCTTCACATCACCGAAGTCCACCGTCCAGCCCATCACCGCGTCCAGGGGCGCCGAGAGATGCAGCCGCAGCGTGAAGGTGTGGCCGTGGATGCCGCGCTGCGGATGGTCGGCCGGCGCGCGCTTGAGCTGCACGGCGCTGTCCAGCGTCATCTCCTTCCAGATGCGGTAGTTCGTGCCATCGAAGTTGGCGCCGCTGGAACCCGTCTCATACACCGTCACCCAGGACAGCTCGGGCAACTGCGGGCGGATGCGCTCCCACAACCAGGCCGAGATCACCTCGCTGGTGGGGTTGCTCAGGCCCTCGATCTCATTGAGGCAGTGGTAGTTGAGCTGGGCGTGGAAGGGAGCCCAGATCTCGTCGAGGTGGTCGTAGTCGATGCTGAGGTCGCGTTCGCCCAGGTCCTGGTTGGCATGCAGGATCACCTCGAAGCCATGGCCGTGCATGCGACCGCACTTGTGACCCAGCGGCACGTTGGGCAGCTGGTGGGCGGCCTGGAAGCGGTAGCGGCGCCAGACGTGGGCACGGCCGGACACGTCCAGGTCCACGCCCGAGTGCGTGGTGCTCTGGATGCCGACCTGCTGGATGCCGGGCACGCCGAACTCCGTTTCCAGGCGACGCCGGATCCAGCGGGCGATGTTCTCGTCGGTGGGATTCTCGATCTGCGCGTTCAAGAGGCCGTGGTCCAGCGGCGCCACGCAGGCGGCCAGACGTTCGCGCAGGGCTTCCACCTCCCCGCCTGGAAACGCGGCCCAGCCGGGCGGAAGGTCGGCTCGGACGGTGGCGAAATAGCTGTGGCCATGCAGCCCATGGGCGCGATGCGATGCGGGCAGGGCGGGAATGCGGCAGGCGGACTCGAAGCCCGCCGAAGCGCAGAAAAGCGAGGTGGTGTTCATCAGAAGGTGCCTGGGATCAGGCCAGGAGCGGGCCGCAGGCGAGCCCAAGGCCGCCCGGAAAGGCCAATCCCCGATTTTTTCACGTCCTGTCTTTCAACAACAGTATGAAGAGATCTTTACTTGGTAGAAGTAGTAGAGGCGACCGATTTCTGTGGATAAGCGCACAAAGTCCTTTTGCGACAGGTACTTGCAGGTGGATGAACCCTGTGGCCCGAGCGGGGAGCCGCGGGCGGCTGAACAGACAACAAGTGCAGGGCGGGCGCCTGGCCTGTGGATAAGCGGGAGCTTGTTCAAAACTTGTCCACAGGCTTGTGCCTTGACCGCGGCTTGTGGGCAGGGCATCGTGCGGCGCCATGTGTGGCTGGCGTGCATCCGTTCTGTCGGCCGAATTCAGCTTCCATCCATACAGATTTAGGCCGCCTAAGATGATCGCGCCCCACCCTTCTGAAGGTCATTTTTCATGGGGGAAATGCTCCACAATCCGGGCGGGCGCATGGCAGCTTGGGCGGCTTAATTCCTGCTGATGCGGGTTGTCCAATTTACGTTAGAACGCATGGGGCCACTTTTTTCCGCCGCGGTTGTCGTCGTCCTAATCGCCACTGTGCTGGTGCTTGCTCTTGTTGTGGCGCGTACGCTTCACGGTTCGACGCGGGCGCTCGTCTTGGCAGTGCTCTTTACGCTCGGCGCTATGCTTGGTACGGCCCTGGTTGCCGTTGCAGCAGTGCTCGTTCTTGGCACAGAGGGAGTACTGGAGTCCTCCACAGCAGTGCTCGCATACTTGGCCTGTCTTGCCGCAGGTGGAGTGCTCGGCGGAGTTTGCGCAGTAGTCCTCGGCTCACGCGTTCTAACCCGTCGCTCCACCGGACGGCCTACGGCCGCCGGTGAGCTTCAACGTTGATATGGCTTCCCTCTGTCAAGCGGCAAGACCTGACCCTCTGCGCTGCAGATGAAAGGTTCAACCCGTTGCCGGACGGGGAACGCGACGGAGCCCGCTGTGTGCCACCCG
>JAYSEK010000040.1:0-54633 GCA_041913905.1 Burkholderiaceae bacterium
TCGTAGATGCCGCGGCTCTTGGCCTCGATGATGCGGTTCTCGATCTGGTCGCTCATGCCCAGGCCGTGCCGCCCGCCGATGCGGTTGGCCTCCAGCATCAGGGCGACGGGGTCGCCGAACTCCTGGCCGTTGAGCGCGACGGGCATGCCGTCCTCGAAGCGCACGGTCACGGTCTCGGGCTTGATCTGCACCTCCTCGCGCCAGAAGGCCACGCCCATGATGGGGTTGACGATCTTGACGCCGGAATTCAGGTGCTCCAGATCCTTGGCCTCGTGGGTGGCGCCCAGCAGGTTGGAGTCGGTCGAGTAGGCCTTCTCGGCGGACATCTTGTAGGCGAAGCCGGCCTTTTGCATGAAGGCGGACATTTCGGCGCGGCCGCCCAGCTCGTCGATGAAGGTCTGGTCCAGCCAGGGCTTGTAGATCTTCAGCGAGGGGTTGGTCAGCAGGCCGTAGCGGTAGAAGCGCTCGATGTCGTTGCCCTTGAAGGTGGAGCCGTCGCCCCAGATGTTGACATCGTCTTCCTTCATCGCAGCCACGAGCATGGTGCCGGTCACGGCACGGCCGATGGGCGTGGTGTTGAAGTAGGTCAGGCCACCGGTGTGGATGTGGAAGGCGCCGCTTTGCAGCGCGGCGATGCCTTCATGGACCAGTTGGGCGCGGCAGTCGACCAGGCGGGCCTGCTCGGCGCCGTAGAGCATGGCCTTGCGCGGGATCTCGTCGTAGTCCGGTTCGTCGGGCTGGCCCAGGTTGGCGGTGTAGGCGTAGGGAATCGCACCCTTCTGGCGCATCCAGTGCAGCGCGGCGCTGGTATCGAGACCGCCGGAGAACGCGATGCCGACCTTTTGGCCGGCGGGGATCTGCTGAAGAATCGTGGACATGGGTGCTTCTGGATGGGAGAGGGGCAAGGAGCCTCGGGACCGCCCGGCGCTTCGTGGAGAAAGCTGGCGCGAGAGCCGTTTATTCTCTGCGAAATCGCGATCGAATTCCGCTGCCCGGGCTGCCACTTGCTTGACGCTTGGCAGATGCAGCATTCGCGAGCCGGCCAGCGTTTTCTTTGTCGCCCTGAAGACAATGCGTGGCCGACGCTGACGCGCTGTCAGCCACGCCCATCAGTGCCAGCGCGAGCATCAGTGCGAGTATCAGTGCGAGCGCCCGTCGCCTTTGCGCTGACGGGCCCCGCGAAGCCCGCCCCATCCCCTCATGCCCGGCGTGCTTGCCGCCGCAGATAGCTGGCCACGTAGCTGCAGGCCGGGACGACCCGCAGCCCTTGTTCGCCGGCCCATTGCAGGCCGGCGCTCACCAGTTGCGCCGCCAGGCCCCGGCCCTGCAGGGCGGGCGGCACGCCGGTGTGGGTGAACACCACGGCGTCGCCCTGGCGGCGGTAGTCCAGCACGCAGCGCTGGCCCGGCTCGGGTTCGAGCCAGAACTGCTGCGCCTGCGTGTCGTGCCGGACTTCCATGCGATGCCTCCCGTGATCCTCAGCGACCCAGCTGCTGCCAGAGGTAGCTGTACTCCAGGGCCTGCAAGGTGGCGCGCTGCTCGTTGTCGGCCGCACCGCCGTGGCCCCCCTCGGTGTTCTCGTAATAGTAGACCTCGTGCCCAAGCTCGGTCATGCGCGCCACCATCTTGCGGGCATGGCCGGGATGGACCCGGTCGTCACGCGTCGAGGTGGTGAAGAAGACCTTGGGGTAGGTCTTGTCCTTGCTGAGCTTGTGGTAGGGGCTGTATTGACGGATGAATTCCCAGTCCTGCGCATCGTCCGGGTTGCCGTACTCGGCCATCCACGAGGCGCCGGCCAGCAGCTTGTGGAAGCGGCGCATGTCCAGCAGCGGCACCTGGCAGACCACGGCATTGAAGAGGTCCGGGCGCTGCGTGAAGGTGGCGCCCATCAGCAGGCCGCCGTTGCTGCCGCCCATGATGCCGAGGTGGCGGGGCGAGGTGATCTTCGTCTTGACCAGGTCTTCGGCCACGGCGATGAAGTCCTCGTAGCTGCGCTGCTTGTTGGCCTTCACGGCGGCCTGGTGCCAGGCCGGCCCGAACTCGCCGCCGCCGCGGATGTTGGCTAGCACGTACACGCCCCCGCGTGCCAGCCAGGCACGGCCGCGGCCGCCGGAGTAGCCCGGCTGCAGCGAGACCTCGAAGCCGCCGTAGCCATAGAGCAGCGTGGGGTTGCCGCCGTCGGCCGTGGCGCCCTTGGGCCAGATCACGAAGTAAGGCACGCGGGTGCCGTCCTTGCTCGTGGCGAAGCGCTGCTCGGCGCGCATGCCCGTGGCGTCGAACTGGGCCTGGCGGGACTTCAGCGCCTGGCGCTCGTCACTCCCGGCGCGCGACAGGAAGAGGGTGTCAGGCGTGAGGAAGTCGGTGTAGTAGAGGAAGTAGCGCTCGGCGAGCGGATCCTTGGGCAGCTCGCTGTCGTACAGCGAGGCCAGGTGCAGCGCGCCGGGGAAGGGCGCCTTCACCTCGCGATGCCGCGGGGCCTTCGGCTTGCTGAAATCCCACTCCTCCAGCTTGCTGGCGACCTGGTCGATCACCGACAGCAGCACGTGACTGCGCGTCAGGTTGTAGCCGGCCAGCGATCGCGTGGCTGTGGGCTGGAACAGCACCTTGAGCTTGCGCTCGCCGCGCTGGTAGGCCTTGAAGTCGGTGATCAGCAGCGCGCCGCTCTTGTAGATGTTGCCGCCGACGGTCCAGTCATTGCGCGGCTTGAGCAGCATCCAGGGGCCCCAGAAGCCGGACTCCACGTCGTCCGGGATCTCCAGCTTCACCAGCTTGCCGCCTTGCAGCAGGAAGGTGCTGCTGGTGTAGAAGTCCAGCGCACGCTGGAAGACGACGCGATGGTGACCCGGCGTGCGGTCCACGTAGACGCTCGCGGCCACGTCCTTGGCCTCACCCTCGAACACCGTGGTGGCACTGGAGAGCGGCGTGCCGCGCTTCCACTGCTTGATGACGCGCGGGTAGCCGGAATCGGTCAGGCTGCCCGGACCGAAATCGGTGCCGACGAACAGCGTGTTCTCGTCCAGCCACACCATCTGGCTCTTGGCTTCGGGCAGCTCGAAGCCACCCTGGATGAACTGCTTGGTGACGGTGTCGAACTCGCGGCTGACCTGAGCGTCGGAGCCGCCGCGCGAGAGATTGACCATGCAGCGTCGGTAGCTCGGGCCCAGGCACTGCGCGCCATGGAAGACCCAGCTTTCCTTCTCGGTGGCGCCCAGGGCGTCGAGGTCCAGCACCGTCTCCCAGGCGGGCTCGGCCTTCTGGAACTCGGCCAGCGTGGTGCGGCGCCACAGGCCGCGCTTGTGCTGCTCGTCCTGCCACAGGTTGTAGAGGAAGCCGCCCATGCGGCTCACGGCGGGGATGCGGTCGCGGGCGTTCAGCACGCCCAGCAGATCCTGGCGGATGGGCTCGAACTCCGGGCGCGCCTTGAGTACCTTGAAGCTGGCCTCGTTGCGTTCCTTGACCCAGGCCAGGGGCTTCTCGCCCAGCACCTCTTCCAGCCACAGGTGCGGATCAGCGGGTTCGGGGGCGCTCGCGGCTTCGGCGGCCCGCAGGCCGGCCGGCAGCAAGGCCGCAGCCAGGCTCAGTACAGCTCCCATCGTGTTCAGTTGGCGGCGCTTCGTGCGCAGCAGTTCCAAGGTTTTCATGGCTCCTCCGGCGTCGGTGTCTCGGCCGCTCTCCTGGCGGCCGGGCCGGAGTCTAGCCTTCAGGCCTCGGCGTGCTTAAGGGCACGGGGGTGAATCTCCAATTGACGCGAGGCCGAGGAAATGTAGACGTTGCCATCCTGGATGCTGACCTGCAGCTGCATGCTTCGCTCGGCGAACGATGCAAGCGCCTGCGCTTCCTCGGCGGCGATCTGCCAGACCGAAAGCTTGGGCGCCCGCGTGAGCTTGCCTTCGATGCCGGCCCACCAGATGGGCGTGCTGGCGGCGTAGCAATACACGCTGACGCGCTCGGCGCGACCATGCGCCTTCATGATGCGGCGCTCATCGGGCTGGCCCAGGTCGATCCAGTGCACCACCTCGCCGGTGAGGTTCAGCTGCCACAGGTCGGGGTCGTCCACCTCGGAGAGGCCCTTGGTGAACTCCAGCCGGCCGCGCAGATCGTCCGCCGGCACGTTCAGGGCATAGGCCAGCACGCGCAGCATCATGCGTTCGTCGGTTTCGCTGGGATGCTTGGCGATGGTGAGGTTGTGCTCACCGTAGACATGGCGGTCCATGTCGGCGATGTTGAGCAGGGCCTTGTAGATGGTTGCCTTGAGTGCCATGTCGATGTCTTTGGGGATTCGCTTGCCTGCAGCTGCGGCGCACGGCCTTGCTGTCAGCTTGGGAGAGGGGAGATGCGAGAGGGCCGGATTATCCCCGGTCGGCCGGATGGCCCGCTCATGGCATGATTCCGGCTTTGCGCCGTCCGGCGCGCCATTTGCTGTGCCGCCGCGCACCAGTCCGCATCGCCATGAAACGTATTCTCATCACTGTCTGCCTGGCCGCTCTCCTGCCGGCCCTGGCTTCCGCCCAGACCGCCAATCCCAAGGCCAAGGTCGACCCCAAGAACAACAAGGTCAGCCGCCCTGTGGTGGAGAAGCCCAAGCAGAAGCTGATGACGCGTGACGAGCTGCGTGCCTGCCTGAAGCAGCAAGCCGACAACGATGCCGAGGCCAAGGCCGTGCTGGCCGCCGAGGCGGACTACAAGAAGGAGCGCGAGCGCCTGGTGGCTGAGAAGGAAGTGCTGATCAAGGACGGCGAGGCCGTCGACGCCAATGTCCTGGCCATCAAGGCCGAGCAGGCCGAGCTGCTCAAGGCCAACGAGGAGCTCAAGGTCAAGCTGCCCGAGATGAGCCGCAGCGAGCAGAAGGCGGCCATCGACGAATACAACGTCCGCGCCAAGGCCAATGACGCCAAGATCGAGGCTCACAACAAGCGCAAGGACGAATACCTGGCCAAGGCCAAGGCCTTCGACGAGGCCATCGAGAAGTTCAACAAGGCCGGCAAGGAGCTTGAGGCCCGCAGCCTGGACCACCTGGACGCCATCGACAACTGGAAGAAGGCCTGTGGCAACAAGGCCTACGACGAGGCTGATGAAATCGCCATCAAGAAGGAGCAGGCCGCTGCTGCTGGCAAGTAAGGACTGCCCAAGCGGACTCCCCGAAGGCGGAGTCCCTGCACCGAGGAGCGCTGCGCCCGCAAGGGTGCGGCGCTTTTTTCTTTCGGGCCCGGCAGGACCGCTCAGCCCGGACCGAAGAAATGGTCCAGCCCGGCCAGAAAGATCTTGAAGTCGATGGGCTTGGTCCAGTAGTCGGCAAAGCCGGCGTCGCTGGCCAGGCGGATGTCCTCGGGCATGGCGTTGGCCGACAGCGCGACGCAGGGGATGCCGGCGGTCGCCGGGTCCGCGCGCAGCTGACGCAGGAGCTCGTGCCCATCACCGTCCGGCAGCTGCATGTCCACCAGGATCAGTTGCGGCAGCAGCTGCCTCGCTTGTTGCAGACCCTCGGCCACGGTTTCAGCGCCGGTCAACGCGATGCCACCACGCTTGTGCACCAGTTCCTCGACGATCAGCATGTTGATCGGGTTGTCCTCGACATAGAGCAGGCGCGGCAGCTCGCGGTCGGCAGGGTCGGGGCTTGGGCCGGAGGCGGGCATGGTGGGAGCGGGCATGTGGGCGTGTCCGGCATTGTCATGCCGCAAAGCGCATGGATCGAGCATGGACAAGACCTGGCCCCCAGGAATGAGGGACATCGTCAGCCGCTTGTGAAAGCGGGGCAGCCCATGGCAGCATCGCACCAGCGAGGTCTTGCATATGCATATCGGGATTCTGACAGGCGGGGGCGACTGCCCAGGGCTCAATGCGGTGATCCGCGCCGTCACCCTGGCCCTGATCGAGCGCTGCGGCGCCACCGTCACCGGCATCGAACGGGGCTTCCTGGGTCTGCTGGACGGGCGCTGCAGGCCGTTGGATGCCCAGACGGTGCGCGGGCTGATCGCCGAGGGGGGCACCATCCTGGGCACGCACAACCGTGCCGACCCCTTCCACTATTTCGGGGCAGGGGGCACCGACTGCTCCGGCCATGCCCTGGACTTCCTGGGGCGGCAGAACATCGATGCGCTCGTGGTCATTGGCGGGGATGGCACCATGACCATCGCCGACCGCTTTGCGCGCCTGGGCGTGCCGGTGGTGGGCGTGCCCAAGACCATTGACAACGACCTGATGCTCAATGAGCGCAGCTTCGGATTCGACTCTGCCGCGACGGTCGTCAGCGACGCGCTGGGGCGCCTGCAGACCACGGCACGCAGCCACGGCCGCGTGATGATCGTGGAGACCATGGGCCGCTATGCCGGCTGGATCGCCCTGGAAGGCGGGCTCGCGGGCGGCGCCGACGCCATCCTTATCCCCGAACAGAGCTACCAGATCGAAACCCTGGCCGCCTTTGCCCGCCAGCGGGCGCTGGAGCAGGGTTTTGCCCTGCTGTGTGTGGCCGAAGGTGCCAAGGCCCTGGGGGGTGAATGGGTGATCCAGCGCCAGCTGGCGGACAGCCCGGACCCGCTGCGCCTGGGCGGCATCGGCCAGCGACTGATGCTCGACCTGGAGGCTCAGCTGGGCAGCGAGGTGGAGATTCGCTGCACCCTGCTGGGCCATCTGCAGCGCGGCGGCTCGCCCACCGCCTTTGACCGCGTGCTGGCCACACGCTTCGGCGTGGCGGCGGCGGGGCTGGTGATGCGCGGACAGTACGGCCGCATGGTGGCGCTTCAAGGTGATCGCTGCGTGGACGTGGGCCTGGGCGAGGTGGCGGGGCAGAACCGCTGCGTGCCGCTGGACCACGAACGGTTGCAGGTCGCCCGCGCCCTGGGTGTCTTCCTAGGGTAAACCCGTCCGTCGGCCTGCTCTGCAGTTCGTCGCGGCCGATAGGCAGCCCGTCTCGCGAGGCTTGGGGCGGCGTCGGCGGCTTGGCACAGTGCGTCCCATCACAGCCACGCTCGCATCCGCGCACTGCCCGACAGGAGGTTCCCATGAAGCCGTTCACCATCCGCTGCTATGACCGCTATGCCCCCTTGCGCCGCCTGGCGCTGGGCAGCGGCCTGGTGCTGGGGTTGTCGATAGGCGCCCTCATGGCATTGCCCAGCCAGGCGGCCCTGGCACCGCACACGCCGCAGGTCCAGACCCTGCCAAGCGTCGAGCTTCATGGGCATCGCGTCCAGGTCGAACAGCTGCCGCCGGTGCTGGTCAACGGGCATCGTGCCCGCGACGCCAAAGTGCAACTGGCTCAGGTGGAGGCGCGAAGCCCGGCTCAGGTGAACTGAGTCCAGGCTGACTATGATGCCGCGTCGCCGGTCCCGACGGACCGCCGTGATCGCACCATCAGCTCTCTCATGAACATGCACCAGCACCGCGCTATCGACTCCTCAGCCCTGCCGCCCAAGGTGGCGATGGTCACCGGCGCCGGCAGCGGCATCGGCCGTGCGGCGGCGCTCGGGCTGGCGGCAGCAGGTTGGGAGGTGGTGCTGGTGGGGCGTCGCGAGGAGGCCTTGCGCCAGACGCAGGCACAGGCGGCCAGTCCCGACCGCTGCCTGGTACGGCCCTGCGATGTCGCGGATGCCGCGGCGGTGAAGGCACTCTTTGCCGAGGTCGAGACACAGTTCGGGCGCCTGGACCTGCTCTTCAACAATGCCGGCCTGAGTGCACCGTCGCTCCCGGTGGATGAGCTGTCCTTCGAGCATTGGCAGTCGGTGGTGGACGTCAACCTCACCGGCAGCTTTCTCTGCGCCCAGGCCGCTTTCGGCCTGATGAAGCGGCAGCAGCCGCGTGGCGGCCGCATCATCAACAACGGCTCCATTGCGGCCCATGCGCCGCGCCCGAACTCCGCACCCTACACGGCGACCAAGCACGCGATCACCGGGCTGACCAAGGCCTTGTGCCTGGACGGCCGCGACTTCGACATCGCAGTGGGACAGATCGACATCGGCAATGCCGCCACCGAGATGACGGTGCCCATGCAGCAGGGCGTGCGCCAGGCCAACGGCAGCGTCGCGGCGGAGGCCACCATGGACGTGCGGCATGTCGCCGACGCGCTGGTGCATCTGGCGCAGCTGCCGCTGTCGGTCAATGTGCCCTTCATGACCCTGATGGCCAACCGCATGCCTTACATTGGGCGCGGCTGAGTTTTGTCCCTGAAAGGAAGCGGCTTGTTCTCTGCTCTGATCTCCCTGGTGCTGCGGCTGGTGCTGGCCGTGGCCACGGCCGTCCTGGTGCTGGGCCTGATGGCACTGGCTCTGGCGACCCTGCTGGGCCTCAGTCTCTGGAGCCTGATTCGCGGGCGCAAGCCGGTCGTGGATCTCTCGGGCCTTGCGCGTGCCCGCGCCTTCCGCGCGGGGCCAGGTTTTGCGCAACGCCCAGGCCGCGGTGGCCCG
Organism: Burkholderiaceae bacterium; assembly: GCA_041913905.1. Lineage (GTDB taxonomy): Bacteria > Pseudomonadota > Gammaproteobacteria > Burkholderiales > Burkholderiaceae_C > Roseateles_B. The sequence continues at coordinate 8,397 of JAYSEK010000040.1, forward strand.
GCCGGTGAGGTCGTGGACGTCGAGGCGCGCGAAGTGGGGGCTGCGCCCGAGCCGGCTGCGAGCCGCCCCGCCTTGCCGCCGCAGGGCCGCTGAGCGCCGCCTGAGGCGCCTCCGGCATTGCCGAGCTCACCAGCGCTTGCTGCCGAGCTCCTCGAAGATCTCGCCGTAGATCCGGTAGCGGGACGGGCTGATCTGCCCGGCCTCCAGCGCCGCACGCACGCCGCAGCCCGGCTCGTGCAGATGCGTGCAGTTGTAGAAGCGGCAGGCGCCGGCATGCTGGCGCAGGTCCGGCATCAACTGGGGCAACTGGGCCGGTTCGATCTGGCGCAGGCCGAATTCCTGGAAGCCCGGTGAATCGATCAGCGCGGTCTCGCGCGCAGTATCCATCCAGTACCACTGCGTGGTCGTGGTCGTGTGCCGGCCGGAGTTGAGCGCCTGCGAGATGTCGCCCACCTGGGCTTGCGCGTCCGGGATCAGCAGGTTGATCAGCGTGCTCTTGCCGGTGCCGCTGGGGCCCAGCACGAAGGTGCGCTTGCCTTGCAGCCAGGGCAGCAAGGCCTGGGCCGAGGCTTCGGGCGCTTCGCGCAGGGCCAGCTCCATCACGGTCAAGCCCATGTCGCGGTAGGGCTGCAGGCGCTCGCGCTGGACGGCCACGCCGGGGAGGTCGGTCTTGTTGAGGGCCACGCGCGCGCTGATGCCGGCGCTCTCGGCCGCGATCAGGGCCCGCGCCAGCTGCGATTCCGAGAACACCGGCTCCACCGCCACCAGCACCAGCAGCTGGTCCAGATTGGCGGCGAAGCTCTTGGTCTTCCATTCGTCCTGGCGGAACAGCAGATTGCGGCGCGGTTCCACGGCCTCGATCACGCCCTCGTCGCTGCTGGCCTCTGCCCAGCGGACCTGGTCGCCGACCACGCAGTCGCTTTTCTTGCCGCGCGGGTGGCAGACGCGGCGTCGGCCCTCGCTGTCCTCGACGATGTAGTGGCGGCCATGGCCGCGCACCACCAGCCCCAGATCCAGGCCGGAGGTCCGGTTCTCCTGCCCCCTGCCGCCCTTGAATCGGCCTGCGCTCACGGCTGGGCCTCGGGCAGGGCGTTGACCTGGGCGGCGCAGATGAAGTCGTTCACGCTCAGGCCCTGCACCGAGTGCGTGCTGAAGCTGACCGTGGCCACGTTGTAGCTCAGCACCATGTCCGGGTGGTGGTCCTGGGCATGGGCGATCTCGGCGACGGCATTGGCGAAGGCCATCACCTGGTAGTAGTTGTCGAAGACGAAACGGCGGGCGATGGCCTTGTGCGTTGCGTCAGGCAGCCACCCTGGAACCTGGGCCAGCCAGTCGCCGAGTTCGGCCTCGGGCAGGGCAGTGCTCTGGGGGGTGCATTGGGCTAGCAGCAGGTTCATGCGGGGCGGGGGCTGAGACGTTCGATGGCCGCCAGGCGCTCGCTGGCCGGCGGGTGGGAGTAGTAGAAGCCGGCGAAGACCGGATCGGGCGTCAGCGTGCCGGCATTGTCCTCGTGCAGCTTGAGCAGGGCCCGGCTCAGATCCTGGCCGCTGGCATGGGCGCAGGCATAGGCATCGGCCTGGAACTCGTCGCGGCGCGAGAGCTGAGCGGCCAGCGGCGTGAAGAAGAAGCTGAACACGGGCAGCACCAGCATGAAAAGCAGCAGGGCCAGGGCGTCATTGGGCGCGGCCATATTGGGCTGCACGCCCAGGCCCAGGTAGAAACCGACCTGGGTGCCGAGCCAGCCCAGCAGGGCAAAGCCCAGCAGGCTCAGTCCGAACAAGCCGACCATGCGCTTGAGCACGTGCTTGTGCTTGAAGTGCCCCAGTTCGTGTGCGAGCACGGCTTCCACCTCGGCGGGATGCAGTCGCTGCAGCAAGGTGTCGAAAAACACCACGCGCTTGGAGGCGCCGATACCGGTGAAGTAGGCATTGCCATGGGCTGAGCGCCGGCTGCCGTCCATCACGAACAGGCCCTTAGCTGCGAAGCCGCAGCGCGCCATCAGGGCCTCGACACGCCCCTTGAGCAGCTCGTCCTGCAGGGGCTCGAACTTGTTGAACAGGGGCGCGATCACCGTGGGGTAGAGCACCATGATCAGCAGGTTGAAGCCCATCCAGGCGCCCCAGGCCCACAGCCACCACAGGGGGCCGGCCGTGCCCATCAACCACAGGATCAGCGCGGCGATGGGCAGGCCGATCAGCGCGCCCACCAGCAGGCCCTTGGCCATGTCGGCGAAGTACAGGGGCAGGGTGGTGCGGTTGAAGCCGAAGCGCTGCTCCAGCCGGAACGTGTGATACAGCGACAGCGGCAGGTCCAGCAGGCCGCCGATGAGGACGAAGGCCGTCAGCAGGCTCAGCTGGTAGCCCAGCGGGCCGAAACGCTGCAGCGTGTGGTCCAGCATCCACTCATTGAGGCTGTTCAGCCCGCCCAGCAGGGTCCAGGCGACCAGCAGGGCGCTGGACACAGCCAGGCTCAGCATGCCAAAGGCCGTGTTGGCCGCGGTGTAGTCCGCGGCCTTCTGGTGGGCAGCCAGGGGAACGCTGGCGGCAAAAGCCGTGGGGACGCTGCCGCGATGCTGCCGGACATGCCGCACCTGGCGGCTGGCCAGCCAGAGCTTGAGCAGCAGGCTCAGGCCGAGCGCCACGGCCAGCAGGGTGCTCATCACGGGTGCCGACAGCGGCGGCAGCCAGGCCTGCAGCGGGGAAGTGAGGGAGGCAGTTTGCATGGCGCCAAGTGTAGGCCTGCGACAATGGTGACTTGCCCTTTTCGGCGCCTGCTTCAAATCCGGAACCATCATGAGCGACATCACCGGCGACACCATCGGCCAGACCGCCGCCCCCCAATTGCCCATCAGCGACCAGAACCTGATCTGGATCGACCTGGAGATGACGGGCCTCTATCCCGACCGCGACCGCATCATCGAGCTGGCCGTGGTGGTCACGGACGCGCAGCTGACGGTGCGCGTCGAGGGTCCGGTGTTCGCCATTCACCAGAGCGACGAAACACTGGACAAGATGGACGCCTGGAACAAGGGGACGCACGGCAAGAGCGGCCTGATCGACCGCGTGAAGGCCTCCACCATCAGCGAGGACGAGGCGGCTGCCCAGACCATCGCCTTCCTGCAGCAGTACGTGCCGGCGGGCAAGTCGCCCATGTGCGGCAACAGCATCTGCCAGGACCGCCGCTTCCTGGCCAACTACATGCCCACGCTGGAAGACTTCTTCCACTACCGCAACCTCGACGTCTCCACGCTCAAGGAGCTGGCGCGGCGCTGGAAGCCCGGCATCATCGAGGGCTTCAAGAAGGCGCAGAAGCACACGGCCCTGGCGGATATCCATGAGTCCATCGACGAGCTGGTCTACTACCGCGCGCACCTGCTGAACGTCTGAGGCGGACCGCTTCCCAGCTCAACAGGCCGACTTGCCCATGACGGCGCCACCGAGCCCGCATCAGATCTGGGCTGCCTTCGACTTCCCGCGCCATCCGCTGGCCCGAGAGGACGGCGAGCGGCTGCGCGGGGTCTGGACCTCGCCTCCGACGCGCTGGCTGCGGGCCCGTTCGGCCGACGAGCTGCCGGGCGTCATCGCCGCTGCCGAGCAGGCCGCGCGTCAGGGCGCCTGGGTGCTGGGCGGCTTGCGCTACGAAGCGGCGCCGGCCCTGGAGCCCAAGCTGGCTCATCATCCGGCCGAGGGGGCGCTTGCCGAGTTCGCCGTCTATGAGCAAGCGCCGCAGCCCTGGCCTGCGCTGAGCTGCTTCAGCGGTGCGCTGGACTGGGGCGATACGCAAGCGGATGCGGACGAAGCACGGCAGATCGAACGCATCCGCGACTGGATCCGCGCCGGCGACTGCTACCAGGTCAACCTCACCACCCGGCTGCGCGCACGCGCTGCGGCGCCGGACCTGGCCCAGCTCTTCTTCGCCCTGCATGCCGCGCAGCCGGGCGGCTTTGCGCTGTTCCTCCGTGAGGCCGGCGTGGCCAGCGTGTCCCCCGAACTCTTCTTCGACTGGCGCCCGGTCCCCGAGGCGCCCGACGGTACGCGCAGCTGGCTGCTCTCGGCCCAGCCCATGAAGGGCACGGCGCCACGCGGGCGGGACGTGGTGGAGGACGAAGCCGCCCAGGCTCATCTGCGCACCAGTGCCAAGGAACGCGCCGAGAACCTGATGATCGTGGACCTGCTGCGCAACGACATCAGCCGCGTCGCGCAGATCGGCACGGTGCGCGTGCCGCGCCTGTTCGAGCTGCTCGCCCTGCCCACGGTCTGGCAGATGGTGTCCAGCGTCACGGCGGTGACCCGGGCCAGCGTGCATCTGCTGGACGTCTTTCGGGCGCTGTTCCCCTGCGGCTCGGTCACCGGGGCCCCCAAGATCCGCGCCATGCAGATCATCCGCGAGCTGGAACCCGCGGCACGCGGCTGGTACTGCGGAGCCCTGGGCCTGCTGCAGCCGGGTGGCGTCGCCACGTTCAACGTGCCCATCCGCACCGTGGAGCAGCATCGAGGCGGGCTGCAATGCGGCATCGGCAGCGGCATCACGCTGGATTCCGAACCCGCTGCCGAACTGGCCGAATGGCGGGCCAAGACCCGCTTCCTGCTGCGCGCCGAGGCGCCTGTCGAGGCCCTGGAGACCCTGCGTCTGGACGAGGGCGTCTTCACCCATCTCGAGTTGCACCTGGCGCGGCTGCAGCGCACGGCGCATCACTTCGGCCTGCGCCACCGGCCCTCGCAGCTGCGGCAGGCGCTGGCAGACTTGGCAGCGCAGCACCCCAATGGATGCTGGCGTGTGCGACTGACGCTGGCCCGCGAGGGGCAGCTGGGCCTGAGCTGCCAGCCCTTGGGCGATACTCCGAACCCGGTGCCGCTGGTATTGGCCCGTCGCCCCATGCCGACGCGAGGGGCGCTGGCCGAGTACCTGCAGCACAAGACCACGCGGCGCGCCCACTACGAGGCCTTCGCACAAGACAAGACAGCGGCAGCCTTTGATGTGCTGCTGTGGAACGAAGACGAGGAATTGACGGAGTGCAGCTTTGGCAATATCGCACTCCAGATCGAGGGTCGCTGGCTGACGCCGCGTCTGGCCGCCGGGCTGCTGCCCGGCGTGCTGCGCGAAGCCTTGCTGGCCCAAGGGCAGCTGCAGGAAGCGCGGCTGCTCAAGTCGGACCTGGCGCGTGCCCAGGGCCTGGCCTTTTTCAACAGCCTGCGGGGTTGGTGCCCCGCAGTGCTGATTTCAGAACCCTGAATTCATCGGGGCGGCCCACCCGGCCTGTCCCGTCACAATCCCATGGCAACAAGCAAGACCCCGCGGCGCAAGGCCGCCACCGAAGCAGTGGCTGAGCCCATCGAGCAGGTGCCGGCAAAGAAGAAACCGGCAATCAAGGCGACCGCAAAACCCGCCAAAAAGGCTGCCCCCAAGCCCGCTGCAACAGCTGCAAAAACGGCCACAACAACGGCCGCAACAACGGCAGCCGCGAAGCCCGCTGCGAAGGCGGCCAGCAAGACCGCTGCCAAGACTGCTAGCAAGACCGCTGCCAAGACCGCCAGCAAGACGGCGACCTCGGAGCTGGCGGCAAAGCCCGCACGCAAGTCCGCGAGCAAGGCGGCGAGCAAGGCGGCGGCCAGCGAGCCCACGGCCAAGAAGACATCCGCCAGGAAGCCTGCCGCCGCCGACGCCCTGGTGGCCGAACCGGCAAAGAAGGCCGGCAAGCCGACCCGCAGCCGCCAGGCTGTGGTCGACGCAACGGTCCCGCAGGAGGTCGAGGCAGTCAAACCCGCTCGCAAGACGCGCAAGAGCGCCGCGCCGGCCGTCGCCGCGCCCGTGGCTGCCCTGGTCGCCGAGGTGGCTGCAGTCCTGGAGCGGCCGGCTGCCGAGCCGCCAGCCGCAGCTCGCAAGCGCTCCGGCAGCCGCGGCAAGGCCACCGCTGCCGAGCCGGCCGTGCTCGACGCGCTCGACGCGCTCGATCAGGCTACCGCTGCCGAACCAGCGCCGGCCCCCAGCGCCGAGCCGGCACGCAAGCCTCGTCCATCCAGGAAGGCAAAGGCGACTGTCGAGGCAAGCCGGGATGACCTGACGGTCACCATCGATGCCGCCGAGGCTGCTCCCGAAGAAGCGCCCGCGCCCGCACCCTCCGGGCCGGACTGGCGCTGGCACAAGGCGCATCCGGGGCTGTTCGGGCTGTACACGATTCAGTCGGCAGACGGCCAGGCGCTGGCCGAGCTGGACCTGCAAGGCAGCGCTGTCGGCCATTACCGCTGCAGCTGTGCCGAGTTCGCGGACAGCGAGGAGGGCAGCTGCGCGCATGGCACATGGCTGGCCGAGCAACTGGTGTCTGATCGTGAAGGGCAGGCCGGCAGGCTGGCCGCCGGCCCCGAGACGCCCTGGAGCGAGCTGGGCCTCAGCGCCGGCTGGGAGCGGCGTCTGGTGTGGCGCCTCGGCCAGGGCGCTAGCCCGGCCCTGCGAGCCCTGGCGCAAGAGTGTGCCGACGAGCAAGGGCGCTTCATGGCAGCGCTGGAGGGTCAGGTCTTGCCCATGCTGCTGCAAGCAGCGGCCGAGGAGGGGCATGAGCTGCGCGTTGCGGCCGAGGTCTGGCAGCAGCTGGCCCTGTCGGCCGACGCCGGCGATCGCGTCGAGCGTCTGGCCCAGAGCTTCGAGCAGGGCCTGGCCTCGCCGGCGCTGCAGGCGCTGCTGAAGGTCGCGCTGCCGGAGCCCCAATGGGAAGCGGCATTGTTTGCCGTCTGCGCCGGCCGTGCGCTGCTGGCGGACGAATCCCCGCTGCCGCAGCGTCCTTCGGCCGTGGCCGCGGCCCGGCTGTGGCAGACGCAATTCGACGTGGGCAGCGTGGCCATCGTGGCACCGGAGGCTTCCCATGCGGCCTGGCGTGACGACGTGCAGCAGCTGCTCGGCGCCTGGCCCGAGTCCTGGACCCTGCTGGCACCTGCCGCCCTGCAGCAGGCCGAGGGCTGCGAGCTGCTGATGGTCGACGCGGTCGAGACCCTGGCTGAATTCCTGCCGTCGCTGCAGCGCCTGGCAGCGCCCAACCTGCTCCTGATCGCGCAGCACGAGCTCCTGGGGACCGAGCTGCTCGCGCCGCTGGTGGCCTGGATCGACGAGGCCCGCCGCGGCCCTTACGCTGCCTTGCGCCGCCAGGGTGCCGACGCCGGCAAGCGCCAGCAGCGCGAGGCGCTGGAAACGGTGATGCTGGCACGCCGCCGTCGCGACCTCGTGGCACGCCTGCCCGCTCAACTGCTGGCCCAGCTGCAGATGCACTGGTTGCGCGTGCCCGCACAGGCCACGCCCGAGCTGACCCTGGATGTGGCCGAGCTGCAGACCCTGCAGCGCCTGCACCAGCGCTGGTCGCGCGTGGGCAGCCTCTCGGCCGGCGAGCAGCTCCAGCTGCAGCAGGCGCTGTTGCGTCTGCGCCAGGGTCATCCTGGCGAGCGCATGGCTGAACGCATGGGCGAGGCGCGCGCCGCCGCCTTGCTGAGCCTGCTGCCCACGGTGGTGCCAGGTCTTGCCGAGCGCGTCGTGGTGTTCGCGCAGCAGGACGCGGCCCTGCGGCCGCTGGCTCTGGCCCTGCAGGAGCTGGGCTTGCCGCTGGCCAACCTGCGCCAGCACCAGAGCGCCGAGGTGCGTGCGCTGGAGCTGCAGGCCTGGAGCGACGGCGAGGCCAGCGTGCTGCTGGCCACCGACGCCGCCTGTGCCGGACTGGACCTGCGTCTGGCCGGCGGTGCTGCCGTCGTCCACGCCGACCTCTGCTGGAATCCGGCACTGATGAGCCAGCGCCTGGCGCGCCTGGACGCTGACGGCGCCGGCGTGCCCGCCTGGGGCCTGGTGCTGGAGGCGGGCTTCGATCCCGCGGTGCTGGCCGCCCATGCGCAGGAGGAGGCCCTGCCTTCGGGCCTGCAGGACGGCGAAGCCGGGGCCATCCCCTTCCTGGCCGGCGCTGACCTCGTGGGCTTCATGGCCGCCGTGGGCCGGGCGCTCGCCGCCCTCGCTCAGGCCTGAGCGACGAGCCGGGCGCAAGTCCCCGCTCGCTTGCAGCCAAAGCGCCAAGGCGGCAGGAAATCACATCCCGGCCCCGGGCTCGCTTACAAGGCGGCCCGGGGGCTGGTGCGTTTGGTGGAAACCCTGGTATGATTGCGGACTTGCTGCAGCAGAGGTGTGTGCACCCGTGCAGCAATTCGTACGTCTCCTCTGACCTTGTCCGGCAGCCCCGGCCCAGCCAGTCCCAGTGACGCCAAGTCCTCGTGACCTGTAGTCCTTGTGATCTGATGCGGCAGCGGTGCCCGACGCCCTCGGGTTCGGTCGGCGGCGATGCCGTCGCTTTGACTGTGACCCCGACGCCGCACCGGCTCCAGAGTTCAAGCCTCTTATCTGCTTGGCAGGCCCACGAAGGTCTTGCACGCCCGGTGTACGACGTGAATCGTCTTCCAGCGACTCGACCTTGACCGCGGCATTTATTGCATTGCCTGCTGCGGTCGCATGTCTTGCGACTGCCATCACGGCAGACGCCGGGCATGGCTTTGCAGAAAGAAATCATGAGCTTTGAAAATCTGGGCCTGAACGAAGTCCTGCTGCGTGCCGTGAAGGACTCCGGCTACGAGAACGCCACCGAGGTGCAGGCCCTGGCCATCCCGCCCGCCATCGAAGGCGCCGACCTGATGGTCTCCTCGCGCACCGGCTCGGGCAAGACCGCCTCCTTCATCCTGCCCGCCCTGGAGAAGATCCTGGCCGCGCGGGGTGACAACACCAAGCGCCGCGAGAAGGGCAAGATCTACGGCCCCAAGGTGCTGGTGCTGGCCCCCACCCGCGAGCTGGCCATGCAGGTCTCCAAGGCCGCGCAGACCTACGGCCGCCACGTGCAGGGCCTGAAGGTAGCCACCGTGCTGGGCGGCATGCCCTATGCGCTGCAGATCCGCCAGCTGACCGGTCCGCTGGACATCCTGATCGCCACCCCCGGCCGCCTGCTGGACCATCTGGCTTCGGGCAAGTGCGTGCTGGAGAACGTCGAGATGCTGGTGCTGGACGAAGCCGACCGCATGCTGGACATGGGCTTCATCGACGACATCAACACCGTCGCCGCCGCCACGCCGGCCACGCGCCAGACGGTGATGTACAGCGCGACCTTCGCCGGTCACGTGGGCCGCCTGGCCCAGGAGCTGCTGCGCGATCCGCAGCGCATCGACGTCGCCTCGCACACCGACACCCACGAGAACATCGAGCAGCGCCTGCACTGGGCCGACAACCCCATGCACAAGGACAAACTGCTCGAAGCCATCCTGGCCGAACCCGCGCTGGACCAGGCCGTGGTCTTCACCAGCACTCAGCGTGACGCCGACTGGCTGGCCGAGCGTCTGGCCGAGATCGGCCATGCCGTGGCCCCGCTGCACGGCGCCATGCCCCAGGGCAAGCGCAACCGCACGCTGATGGCCCTGCGCCGTCGCGAGCTGCGCGTGCTGGTGGCCACCGACGTCGCTGCGCGCGGCATCGACGTGCCCTCCATCACCCACGTGATCAACTACGGCCTGCCCATGAAGGCCGAGGACTACGTGCACCGCATCGGCCGCACGGGCCGTGCCGGCCGCCAGGGTCTGGCCGTGACGCTGGCCCTGCGTGACGACGTGTCCATGATCCGTCGCATCCAGCACTTCACCACCCAGCAGATTCCGGTGACCCACATCGCCGGTCTGGAGCCCAAGACCCAGGAACCGCGCATCTTCCCGCCCCGGCCGGCTGGCGAGCGCGGCTTCGATCGCGGCGATCGCGGTGACCGTCCGGGCTGGGCGCAGAAGGGCGACAAACGCTTCGGCAGCAAGCCCTTCCATCGCGAAGGTCGCGATGGCTTCGCACCGCGCGGCGGCTTCCCCCAGCGCGACGGCTTCCCGCCCCGCGATGGCGGCAAGGCCTTCGGCCGCGAGCAGGGTGCCCAGGGGCGTGACTTCGGCGACCGCGGCTTTGCCCCGCGTCGCGACGAAGGCTTCCGTCCGGACGCTCGCCGCTTCGACGATCGCAAGCCCTTCGGCCAGGACCGCGGCTTCGGTGGCCAGGAGCGCAGCTTCGACCGCGGTGGTGACCGCCCCGCTTTCGGCGGCGACAAGCGCGGCTTCGCACCCCGTGACGATCGCGGCGGCTCCTTTGGCGAGAAGCGCGGCTTCGGTGGCAAGCCTGCTTTTGGCGGCAAGCCGGCCTTCGGTGACAAGCCCTTCCAAGGCAACCGCGAAGGCGGCCGTGACTTCGGCGGCGAACGCCGTGCCGGCGGCCCCGGCAAGCGTCCGGCGCCGCAAGGCCAGCGTCGCGGCGGCTTCGGTCGCTAACTAGGCCCCGGCCGGCACGTCGTCGACGCTGCCGGCCGTTTTCTTTGGCGACATGGCAAGGCGGCAGCAAGGCACGCTCACCCAGTGGGACGATGCCAAGGGCTATGGCTTCATCACCCCGGACGGTGATGGCGGCCGGCTCTTCGTCCATGCGCGCGCCTTCGGCCTGCGCGCCTGGCGGCCCTATGTGGGCGAGCGGCTCAGCTACGAGGCTGGGCGCGACGCGCAAGGCAAGGCGCGGGCGCTGCGGGTCAAGGCCCTCCAATCGCCACGCCAGATCGCTCGGAGGGGCTCCGCCCCCGCATCGAAGAACAAGGGGCGTGGCGGGGCGGTGCTGTTGCTGATCCCTGCCTTCGCCCTGCTGGTGCTGGCCGTGCACCTCGCCTGGCCCCTGCCGCATGGCGTATGGGGCGGCTACATGGCCATGAGCCTGGCCACCTTCATCGTCTACGCAGGCGACAAGCGCGCAGCCCGCAAGGGGCAGTGGCGCGTGGCCGAGTCCACGCTGCAGGGCCTCGCCCTTTTCTGCGGCTGGCCCGGCGCCCTGCTGGCGCAGCAGCTGCTGGCCCACAAGCGCGGCAAGCCCGTGTTCATGCGGGTTTTCTGGGGTGTGGTGGCGCTCAACATCCTGGGCTTCGTCCTGCTCTTCACACCCGCGCTCAGCCCTTGGCTCCGCTGGCTGTCCTGACTCCCCCTGGTTCGTCCATGCCCCTGCGTTTCGAATTGCGGCCGCTGCGGACGGCCGATCTGGATGCGATCCTGCGCCTGCAGTCCGACTGCTATGGGCCGGACTACGTCGAGCCGGTCGAGGCTTTCGAGGCCAAGCTGAGCGGCACGATGCCGCTGCAGACCTGCTGGGGCGCCTTTGCCGACGATGGCGCGCTGCTGGCCTATGCCATCAGCCTGCCGGTCTGCGCCGACACGCTGCCCGCGTTGCATGCCGCCGACTATCGACGCCCGATGAAGCCGACGCTGCTGTACCTGCATGATGTGGCGGTCAGCCCGCAAGGGCGCGGGCAAGGCCTGGTCCAGGCCTTGCTTTGGCGCATCCAGCAAGGCGCCACACGGCTGGGCCTGGAACGCATCGGCCTGATCGCCGTGCAGGATTCGGCGCCGTACTGGCAACGGCTGGGCTTCTCGCCGCTGCCGTCCATGCCCGCGTGGCTGATGAAAAGGCTGCAGAGCTTCGGCGAGGCGGCCCGCTACCTCGAGCGTGCCGGCGTCAGCACCTGAGGCTTGGCCTCACCAACTGGAATAGGGGCGGGCGGCCAGCGCCGAGTTGAAGTAGCGCGGATCCTGCGTCACTTCATCGCCCAGCCAGTCCGGGTGCTCGAAGGGCTGGTCCTCGTGCGCCAGCTCGATCTCTGCCACCACGAGGCCGGCATTGGCGCCCAGGAATTCGTCGATCTCCCAGACCAGCGCGCCCATGGCTAGGCGATGGCGCCGCTTCTCGACAAGCGGGCCGTCGGCCAGCGCCAGCAGCGCCTGCGCGTCAGCCCGGGGGATGGCGTACTCGAACTCGCTGCGCGTGGCGCCCACGCTGCGTCCCTTGATGGTCAGGAAGCCCTGCTCGCCGTCGATGCGCACGCGCACCGTGCGGCCAGGGTCGCGGTTCAGATAGGCCTGGCAGAGGTGACGGCCCGGGTCCTTGCCGCAGGCCTGGCGCCAGGCGTCGCTGCGGACCAGGAACTTGCGTTCGATCTCAAGGCCCATGCCTCAGCCCTTGACGCTCTTGAAGCCCTGCAGCGCCCGGGCGCACTCTGGCACCAGCGCCGAGCCCTTGTAGATCAGGCCCGTGTAGACCTGCACCAGGTCGGCACCGGCCTGCAGCTTGGCGCGTGCATGCTCGCCGCTCATCACGCCGCCGACGCCGATGATGGGATAGCCCGTGCCCAGCGCCTCGCGCAGCAGGCGGATCACGCGGTTGCTGGGCTCGAAGACCGGTTGACCCGAGAGCCCGCCCGTCTCTTCGGCATGCGGCAGGCCCGTCACCGCCTCGCGGCCGATGGTGGTGTTGGTGGCGATCACGCCGTCGATGCCGTTGTTCTTCAGCGTGCGGGCGATGACGGCGACCTGCTCCTCATCGAGGTCCGGCGCGATCTTCACGAACATGGGCACCACGCGACCGTGCTGGGCCTGCAGCTGCAGCTTGCGTTCCTGCAGGCGCGAGAGCAGGGCGTCCAGCGCCTCGTCGCTCTGCAGCGCGCGCAGGTTCTTGGTGTTGGGGCTGGAGATGTTGACGGTGATGTAGTCGGCGTGCGGGTAGACGCCGGCCAGGCCGATCAGGTAGTCGTCCACCGCGTTCTCGATGGGCGTGGCCGCGTTCTTGCCGATGTTCAGGCCCAACAGGCCACCGGCCTTGCGGAAGCTGTGGGCCTGCTTCACGTTGGCGATGAAGCTGTCCAGGCCCTCGTTGTTGAAGCCCAGGCGGTTGATCAGCGCGTGGGCGGCGGGCAGGCGGAACATGCGCGGCTTGTCATTGCCGGGCTGGCCCTTGGGCGTGACGGTGCCGACCTCGATGAAGCCGAAGCCCATCGCGCCGAGGCCGTCGATGCAGCGGCCGTTCTTGTCCAGGCCGGCGGCCAGGCCCACGCGGTTGGGAAAGCGCAGGCCGGCCAGCTGCACCGGGTCGCTGACCCGGCTTTGCGACCACAGGCATTGCATCGGCGTGTTCTGGAAGCGGGCGATGGCGCCCAGCGTCAGCTCGTGGGCATGCTCGGGGTCCATGCCGAAGAGGAAGGGGCGGGTCAAGGCGTAGGGAATCAGGGACATGGCGGCAAGGCGGCGCCCCGGCGGTGCGGCCGGTGGCTGGGGCTTGTGGTTGGAACTTGGAGGGACGGCCGCGATTGTCGCATCCGCCCTCGCGGATAATCAGGGCAATCCCGCCTCTGCCCAGCCCTCATGAAATCCCTGGACCATCCTCAGAACGACCGCGAGATCGGCTCGCGCGACAGCACCCGTGACACCACCCGCACCGATGACACCCGCATCGGCGCCGTCCGGCCCCTGATCTCGCCGGCCCTGCTGCTCGATGAGCTGCCCATCACCGACGAGGCGCTGAACCTGGTCGAGCGTGCCCGCCAGGAAATCAGCGATGTGCTGCACGGTCGCGACGACCGCCTGCTGGTGGTGGTGGGGCCGTGCTCCATCCACGACCATGACCAGGCCATGGACTACGCCCGCCTGCTGAAGAAGGCCAGCGATGAACTGCAAGGCGAGTTGCTGATGGTGATGCGCGTCTACTTCGAGAAGCCGCGCACCACCGTGGGCTGGAAGGGCTACATCAACGACCCGCGCCTGGATGGCAGCTTCCACATGAACGAGGGCCTGCGCCTGGCTCGCAAGCTGCTGCTGGACGTGACGGCGCTGGGACTGCCCGCCGGCACCGAGTTCCTGGACCTGCTCTCACCGCAGTACATCTCCGACCTCATCGCCTGGGGCGCCATCGGCGCGCGGACGACCGAGAGCCAGAGCCACCGCCAGCTCGCCTCCGGACTGTCCTGCCCCGTGGGCTTCAAGAATGCGACCGACGGCGGCATCAAGGTCGCCGCCGACGCGGTGCTGGCCGCGCGTGCCAGCCATGCCTTCATGGGCATGACCAAGATGGGCGCGGCGGCCATCTTCGAGACCCGCGGCAACGACGACTGCCACCTGATCCTGCGCGGCGGCAAGGCGCCCAACTACGATGCAGCCTCCGTGCAGGCCGCCTGCGAGGCGCTCAAGACCGCCGGCCTGCGCGAGCAGGTGATGATTGACTTCTCGCATGCCAATTCGAGCAAGAAGTACGAGCGCCAGATCGACGTTGGCCATGACGTTGCCGGCCAGATCGCAGGCGGCGACCGGCGCATCACGGGCGTGATGATCGAGTCGCACCTGCAGGCCGGCCGGCAGGACCTGCTGGAAGGCCAGACCCGCGCCGACCTCAAACCCGGCGTCTCCATCACCGATGCCTGCCTGGGCTGGGTGCAGACCGAACCGCTGTTGCGCGAGCTGGCCGCTGCCATCAGGGCCCGCCGCGCCTGCCAGGCCTGACCCCTTGCCGCAGGCAAGACCTGATCCTCTACCGCAGGCAACATCTGACCCTCCCATGAAAACACCGGGCCGCCCCATGCTTGCTTGACCCCTCGCGGGGCCTGGCGCGCAGCGACCGGGCGGGGCGCTCAAAAATACTTCGGAAAGACTGCAATGACTCAAGACGAACTCAAGACCCTGGTGGGCCAGGCTGCGCTGGCCTATGTGGAAGAGGGCTCCATCGTGGGCGTGGGCACCGGCTCGACGGTGGACAAGTTCATCGACGCCCTGGCCGCCAGCGGCAGGAAGATCGCCGGCGCCGTGTCCAGCTCGGTGCGCTCCACCGAGCGCATGAAGGCGCTGGGCATCCCGGTGCTGGAGGCCAGTGCGGTGCAGGGCCTGAAGGTCTACATTGATGGCGCGGACGAAATCGATCACCAAGGCTACATGGTCAAGGGCGGCGGCGCCGCGCTGACCCGCGAGAAGATCGTCGCCGATCTGGCCGAGACCTTTGTCTGCATCGCCGACGAGTCCAAGCTGGTCCAGACCCTGGGCAAGTTCCCGCTGCCGGTGGAAGTGATTCCCATGGCCGCCGCGCAGGTCGCGCGACGCTTTGCCGCCCTGGGCGCGGACGCCCAGTTGCGCGCCGGCGTGCTGACCGACAACAGCTGCCACATCCTGGACGTGCGCGGCCTCAGCATCACCGACCCGGCTGCCTTCGAGGCCGAGGTGAACCAGTGGCCCGGCGTGGTCACCGTGGGCGTGTTCGCCCGCAACAAGGCAGGCGTGTGCCTGCTGGGGACCTCGGAGGGCGTGAAGACGCTGAGCTTCCGCTGAGGGGCCGGGGGGCGCATGGAACCGCTTCGGGAGACGCTCGCCTACCTTTTGGGCAGGCGGGCGTTCGAGGAGCGTCACCACCGGCGCTATCAGTTCGCCGCGAGCCTGCTGCTGCGTCTGCTGGCCAGTGCGGCGGCTTTGAGCTATGCGATGGCTGGCTCCGGCGCGCAGTTCTGGGTTCGCATGGCCACCTTGGGCTGGGTGCCTTTCTGGCTGTTCACGCCGGAAATCATGGCCCTTGGCCACGGCCTGTTCTCGACCCTCCGCCATCATGCGCTGGCAGACGTGCAGGGGCAGTATTACGTTTTCAGGGGCCAGCCCATCCGCGTTGCGGAGTGGGTGCCTGGGGAGCGTTGGCTGGCCGTGGAAGACCTGGAGCGCGCCCTGCAGATGCCCCTTGGCCGGCATTACCTGCGGCATGCGCAGCAGCAGGAGCTTTGCGTCCAGCGTGACGGCCGGAGTTGGCTCAGTGCCCCGGCCGTACTGGCTTATCTGCAGGGCCGAGGGGAGCCTCGGGCCTTGAAACTGCGCCAATGGGTGCATGGCACCGTATGGCTGCCATCTGCGCAGGCTCGGCGGCTCGGGCGGGATCGCTGGCAGCGCTGAACAGTCTCGAAGTAAAAAGGGGAGGCCACAAAGCCTCCCCTTCCTTCTTCTTCGGATGAGCTGGCGCCTTTTTGCAGGCGCCAGACCTCCTCCTCGACGCGTCTTAGTTGACGTTGACGGCCGTCCAGGCGGCAGCCACGGCATTGGCCTGGGTGCTGCCTGCGCCATACAGCTCGTTGGCTGCGGCGATGGTGGCGGCACGTGCGCCCGCGTAGTTGGTGCTGGAGGTCATCTTGGTGGTCAGCGCGCGGTACCAGATCTTGGCGGCGGCGTCGCGGCCGATGCCGGTCAGGGTGCCGGTACCGGTGGCCACGCGGGTGTCGCCGACCTTGCAGGTCGGGCTGGTGCCCAGGCTGCTGTTGGTGCCTTCGGCCAGCATGAAGAAGAAGTGGTTGGCCACGCCCGAGCTGTAGTGCACGTCCAGGCTGCCGACGCCGCTGTACCAGCAGTCAGCCGAACCGCCGTCGCTGCTGGGCTTCATCATGTTGCGCAGGAAGGCCGAGCCGACCATCACCTTCTCGCCGATCAGGTAGTCGCCGGCATCGTTGCCATTGGCTGCGTAGAACTCGACCATGGTGCCGAAGATGTCCGAGGTGGCTTCGTTGAGGCCGCCGGACTCGCCGGAGTAGGTCAGGTTGGCGGTGCGGCTGGTGACGCCATGGGTCATTTCGTGGCCGGCCACGTCCAGCGAGACCAGGGACTTCAGGCTGGTGCCGTCGCCGTCGCCGTAGGTCATGCAGAAGCAGGAGTCGGACCAGAAGGCGTTGGCATAGTTGCGGCCATAGTGCACGCGGTTGAAGGCGCCCTTGCCGTCGTTGGCGATGCCGCTGCGGCCGTGCACGTTCTTGTAGTAGTCCCAGGTGACGGCGGTGCCGTACTGGGCGTCGACGGCGGCCGAGGCCAGGTCGGAGGTCGTGCCATTGCCCCAGACGTTGTCGGTGTCGGTGAAGATGGTGCCGTTGCCTGCCGTCTTCTTGCCCATGTTGGTGGTGTAGGTGCCGCCGCGAGCGGGGTCGCGCAGCTCATAGCCACCGGTGATGGAGTTGGTGGTCAGGGTCACCGTGCCGCTGTAGAGGCTCTTGCCGGTGCCGGTGGCGGCAGCGGTGTGGACGTCGTTCCACATGTCCAGATGGGCGCCGGTCTGGGCGTCGATGATGGCGTGCTTCTCGAAGGGCGTGCCGTCGGACTCTTCGCCGCCGACCAGCACATCCCAGGCCAGACGGGGCTGCTCGCCACGGGCGTAGATCACCAGCTCGGGCTTGACGCCCATGTCAGCGCCGCCGTGCTTGGCAACGGCCAGCTGCTTGGCCTGACCCAGCGAGATGGCAGGCTTGGTGCCCACCTTGGGATCGCGCTTGAGCGTCATGTGCATGGCTTGCAGGGCGCCATTGCGGTCCGAACGCACCACCAGGTCGCCGCCGATCACGCGCAGGCCATCGACCGTGCGGTCGAAGCGCACGTGCTCGGTGCCGTCGGCGTCGAGGATCACGTCGCGCAGGCTGTACTCATGGCCTTGGCCGTGCAGGCTGTGGCCGGCGAACTGCTTGATGTGGCCAAGGGCGCGGCCATGCGCATCCGCCTGGGCGGCCATGGGTGCCAGGGCGAGCCCGGCCAGTGCGGCCACGGCGATGCTGATGCTGTTCAGGGACCTAGACTTCTTCATGGGGAACTCCGTCTTGCGCTGGATCCAGGGGATCCTTTTGGTTTTTGAATGGCTGGCCGAGTTGCATACTTCCCTCGGGGCGCAGCGCAAATTTGCTTCAATTTGTTTTTTTGTGCGCTCCTCAGAATCCCTCTCGGTGATGCCCCCCACTTGCACACGCATGACGAATGTCATAGGTAGGGTTGCTTCGAAAAGAAGTCACATTTCTTGAAATCTCATGGCTGATCGACAGGGGTGGCCGAGCCCGGCACCCGTGGCATCCGCTGGCGGAAATTTCAGCCTTCGCGGGACTGGCGCTGTGCGAAGCGCAGAGGGTCGAGGGCATCGACGAGGCTGGCCTCCAGGGGCGCCGGTGCCCCTGTCATGCGGCTGGCCAGCAGTTCACTGCACAGCAGTGCCCAGCTCAGACCGCGTGAGGCCATGGCCGTGCACAGGGCCAGGCCGGGCAATCTGGGGATCATCCGCAGCTGATCGGTGCGGCCTGTCAGGGGCGGTGCGGCCAGGCCGCCCACCAGGGGCAGACGGTCCGGCGCAATGAGTCGCCACCCGACCCGACCCTGCGCCAGTGCCGGTCGAGGCATGCGCTGAGGGCTCAGCAGCACCAGTTGGGCGAGGTTTTCGTCGTGGTCGCTGTCCCGCAGTTCCGGGACAGGATCGCCGTCCTGATGTGTGGCGCCGAACACCAGACCGCCGTCGGGCAGGGGGAGCGCGTACCCGGCGCCGGCCAGGGGCAGCTTCGGCGGGTGCAGGCCTTGATCCGCCAACTGCTGCGGGCCGAGCAGGCTGATCTGGCCGCGCTGGGTGTTCAGCGGCGGCAGCAGGGTGGCCAGCTGGCCCGACGCCAGGGTGCCGAGCAGGGGCAGGCTTTGCGTGCCGGCCGCCAGCACCAGGGCGTCGGCCTCGGCCAGCAGGCCGCCCGAGGCGTCAAGGCATTGCCAGCGCTCGCCGGCCTGAGCCAGCCTGACCACCGGGTGCCGGGTCAGCAGCTGTATGGGGTTGGCCGCCGTGCTCAGCAGCGCGGCGACCATGGCGGCCGGCGGGAGCGCACCGCCGCCGGGGTAGTACCAGGCCGCCCGCATGTCGCGCGCCAGGGGCCAGCCTGCCAATTCGCTGGCCTGTTCCGCGGACAGCGCCTGGACGTAGTCGGCGGGCAGCCCCAGGCGCTCGATCTGCGCCTGCAGGGTGGCGAGGTCGCGCTGCATGTCCAGGCGCAGCAGGCCCTGCTTCAGCCAGGGCAGGTGTCCGCTGGCCAGCAGTGCGCGGGCACGGCGCTCGGTGTGCAGGGCGGCTGCGCGATTGAAGCGGGCATGCAGGCCATCGTCCGGGTTCAGCGTGCCATGGAAGAGGCCGCCGGGGTTGCCGGAGCCGGCCTGCGCGGGCGCATCGCGCGACTCCAGCAGGCTGACCTCCAGCCCCTGCGCCGCCAGCGCATGCGCGCAGGCGGCGCCGGCAATGCCTGCGCCCAGCACGATGACGCTGCGCGCTGCCGGCGCCAGCGCCAGGCGTCCGGCCGGTTTTTGCGGCGTGTGGCGCGGACGGTAGCGCGCCACGCTCATCTGCCCCTTGCTGGCAAAGCCCTCGGCCTTGTGGACCTCGAAGCCCGCGCTGGCCAGGCCGTCACGCACGGCGCGGGCCACGCTCCAGGTGGAGGCTGTCGCACCGGGAGCCGCGAGGCGGCCCAGGCTGCGCAGCAGATAGGGATCCCAGATGTCCGGATTGAGGGCCGGCGAGAAGCCGTCGAGGTAGAAGGCATCCACCTCGGCGATCAGCTCGGCCAGCCAGTCGCGGGCCTCACCCAGGCAGAGCATGAGCCGCACGCGACCCTGCTCGAAATCCAGCACGTGGAGGTTGTGGGTCAGCGGTGGCCATTGGGCGAGCAGTTGCGCGGCCAGCGCCGGCTCCGGCGACTGGGCGTGCGCCCGCTGCAGATCGTCGCGCCGCAGGGGATGCTTTTCAACGCTGATGAACACCAGCCGTTCGCTGCGCTGCGGGTCTTCGCGCCATGCGGCCCAGGTGGCCAGGAAATTGTTGCCCAGGCCGAAGCCGGTCTCCAGGATCACGAAGCGGCTGCGGCCCTGCCAGCGCTGCGGCAGCTCGTTGCCATGCAGAAAGACATGCTGCGCCTGGGCGAAGGCGCCAGCGCGGGCGTGGTAGACGTCACCAAAGGCCGGCGCGCTGGGTGCCGCGGCATCTGAAAAATCGACTTCGGCGGGGCGGATGGGCTGAGTCTTCATGGGCGGCGCAGTATGCCGCAGCAGGGCTGGGCCGGGCCTGCGCAGGCTCAGACCTCCACGGTTTCACCATGCTGGGGCACGCGGACGGCCCAGCCCAGCTCGTCCTGGATGCGGCTGCGCAGCGCGTCGGCTGCCAGGGCTTCGCCGTGCACGACGAAGGTCTGCCGGGGCGGACGGCGGAAATGGCGCAGCCAGGCCATCAGCTCGTCGCAGTCCGCGTGACCCGAGAAGCCCTCCAGGTGGCTCACCTCGGCATTGACGGGTACGAATTCGCCACGGATCTTGACCTCGCGTGCGCCGGCCACCATCTTGGCGCCGCGTGTGCCGCCCACCTGGAATCCTGCGAAGCAGATGTGATGGCGTGGCTGCGGCGCCATCATCTGCAGGTAGTTGAGCACCCGGCCGCCCGTGGCCATGCCGCTGGCGGAGATGACGACGCCGGGCCGGCGCGCCACCGCCTGCGCCGTCTTGAGCGATTCCTGGGGCTTGCTGACCAGGCGCACGCCTTCGCACAGGCGCGAGAGCTCGCCGGGCGAGACTTTCAGCAGGCGCCGATATTCCAGCGTGATCTCGGTGGCCTCGCGCGCCATGGGGCTGTCCAGGACGATGGGCAGGTCGCCCGGAATCTCGCCAGCCGCCCGCAGGCGTTGCAGCACGAGCAGCAGGGCCTGCGCGCGCCCCACGGCGAAGCTGGGCAGCAGCACGCTGCCGCCACGGTCGACGGTGCTGCGGATGATGCGGCCCAGGCGCTCCTGCGCGTCTTCGGCCGGATGGCGGCGGTCGCCGT
This sequence comes from Burkholderiaceae bacterium, assembly GCA_041913905.1. GTDB lineage: Bacteria > Pseudomonadota > Gammaproteobacteria > Burkholderiales > Burkholderiaceae_C > Roseateles_B. The sequence continues at coordinate 28,839 of JAYSEK010000040.1, forward strand.
AGGTGGACTCGATGAGCAGCACATCCGCGGCTTCCAGGGGCTGCGGCGGGGGCAGCATCAGGTCCTTGGTTCGGCCCAGGTCTCCGGAGAAGACCAGACGGCGGTCTCTGCTTTGCACCGTGATGCAGGAGGCGCCCAGCAGGTGCCCGGCGGGCGTGAAGCGGATCTCGTTGCTGCCCAGCTGCACGCGCCCGTCGCGCGGCAGGCCGACGAAATGCGTCAGCGCGCGCTGGGCGTCCTTGAGCGTGTACAGCGGCAGGGCCTTCTCGTGCCGCGAGCTGCCGGTGCGGTTGGCGCGCCGGGCGTCTTCCTCCATCAGATGCGCGCTGTCGGCCAGCAGCACCTCGCAGAGCTTGCGCGTGGCCGGTGTCGAAAAGATCTGCCCCTTGAAGCCCTGTCGCACGAGGGCCGGGATGTAGCCGCTGTGGTCCAGGTGGGCATGCGACAGCAGCACGGCGTCGATGCCGTGGACCGGCACGCCCATCGGCAGCCAGTTGCGCTCGCGCAGCGTCTTGTAGCCCTGGAAGAGGCCGCAGTCCAGCAGGAGGCGGCGATCGCCGGTGTCGACGAGGTGGCGCGAGCCGGTCACGGTGTCGGCGGCGCCCAGGAACGTCACTTTCATGCATCTCTCCCCTGGCCACTCATGGCCGGGCCATTGTGGCCCAGCGTGACGGCGCATCGCCGGCCGCCCCCAGTCCGGCAATTGACGCAGCTCAAGCGCTGACCGCGTGCCTGAGCTTGCCAGGGCGCGGCGCCTTGGTCCGAGAAGCAAAAAGCCCGGCAGGGCCGGGCTTCATCGGGTGCGAGCAGGGGCGCTCAGCGCTTGGGGCTGGTCAGTCGTGCGCCGCCGCCACCGCCGCCGCCCTGACGGGCCTGGCCGCCGCCGGAGCGCTGGCCTTGGCCGCCGCGCGGCGCGTCACTGCGACCGCCGCCGTTGCCGCGACCCTGGGACGGCGCGCCGTCACGGCGCGCAGGGGCCGGGCCACGGCCTGCGTCCTGGCGGGGACGATCGCCACCGCGCCCTTCGCCGCGGGGCGCATCGCCGCGCGGGCCTGGAGCGGGACGGCCGCCACGGCCACCACCACCACTGCGGCCCCCACGGCCGGCACCGCCGCCCGCGCCGCCATTGAGCACCATGCGGCCCAGCACGATGGGCTCGGGCTTGGCGTTGGGGTCTGGCTCGAAGCCGGGCACGACTTCGCGCGGGATCTCGCGCTTGATCAGCTTTTCGATGTCGCGCAGGAAGCCGTTCTCGTCCACGCAGACCAGGCTCACGGCTTCGCCCTTGGCACCGGCGCGGCCGGTGCGGCCGATGCGGTGCACATAGTCCTCGGGGACATTGGGCAGCTCGTAGTTGACGACGTGCGGCAGTTGGTCGATGTCGATGCCGCGGGCGGCGATGTCGGTCGCCACCAGCACCTGCAGCGTGCCGGCCTTGAACTCGGACAGCGCCTTGGTGCGCGCGCCCTGGCTCTTGTTGCCATGGATGGCCATGGCCGAGATCTCTTCCTTGTTCAGGTACTCGGCCAGGCGGTTGGCGCCGTGCTTCATGCGCGTGAAGACCAGCACCTGGTGCCAGTCGCCCTGGCGGATCAGGTGGGCCAGCAGTTCCTTCTTCTTGTCGCGGTCGACCGGATGGATCTTCTGCGCAATGGACTCATTGGTCTGGTTGCGGCGGGCTACCTCGATCAGCGCCGGCTGGTTCAGCAGGCGGTCGGCCAGGGCCTTGATGTCATCGCTGAAGGTGGCCGAGAAGAGCAGGCTCTGCTTCTTCTGCGGCAGCAGGGCCAGCACCTTCTTGATGTCGTGGATGAAGCCCATGTCCAGCATGCGGTCGGCTTCGTCCAGCACCAGGATCTGCACCTGGGAGAGATCCAGCGTGCCTTGCTGTGCGTGGTCCAGCAGGCGGCCGGGAGTGGCCACCAGGATGTCCACGCCCTTGCGCAGGCGGTCGATCTGGGGCTGCATGCCCACGCCGCCGAACATCACCATGGAGCTCAGCGGCAGGTACTTGCCGTACAGGCGCACGCTTTCCTCGACCTGGGCGGCCAGCTCGCGGGTGGGCGTGAGGACCAGGGCTCGGATGGCGATGCGGCCACGGGCGTCCCGGACGGGTTTTTGCGCTGCCAGGCGGTGCAGCAGGGGCAGGGTGAAACCAGCGGTCTTGCCGGTGCCGGTCTGCGCGCCCGCCATCAGGTCGCCGCCTTTCAGAACGGCAGGGATCGCCTGGCTCTGAATGGGCGTGGGGGTGGTGTAGCCGGCGTCGGCAATGGCCTTCAGGAGGGGCTCGGCCAGGCCCAGGGAATCAAAACTCATCGACTGCGGAGTTCGCACGCCGCCATGGTCTGCCTGGCCGCGCCGCATCGTGTGCGACGCCAGTCTTCGGGCCGGGCGGGGCGGGTGCTTGAGCTCAAAAAAAAGACGCCACGGCAAGACTGTGAGCCGCAGCGTCGACGCCATTATAGGTCCCAGCCCTCCGTCCCGGACGCAAGTCCCTTGCACCGTGCGACTGATGGACGCATGCCGGGCATGCAAGGGAGCGGCCAGCGCCCTTGCGGAACCTGCGACAATAGCCGTTTGGTCCGGGTGAGCCGCGGGCCGGGTGTGAGCGCGCCAGCCTGGCGGCCACGGCCCGTGCCTGCAGCGGGCGGCCTGCATCTGTCGATGGTGATGTCGATGGTGTGGGCGGCCTGTCCAGGGGCGAGCAGTTCGCCAGCTCCCCGGCTGCCGCCTGAGCGCCGCAGCGGCGTGCCTTTGTCGCCGCCGCCGCGTGCCGAGTTCCGGATCTTCCACCTGCACTCAACCCTGAGTAAGCCATGGCTCAATATGTTTTCTCGATGAACCGTGTCAACAAGACGGTTCCCCCCAAGCGCCACATCCTGAAGGACATCTCGCTGTCCTTCTTCCCCGGCGCCAAGATCGGCGTGCTGGGCCTGAACGGCTCGGGCAAGTCCACGCTGCTGAAGATCATGGCCGGCGTCGACAAGGAGATCGAGGGCGAAGCCATCCCCATGCCCGGCATCAAGATCGGCTACCTGGAGCAGGAGCCCAAGCTGAACCCGGACCAGACCGTGCGCGAGGCGGTCGAGGAAGGCATCGGCGGCGTGCTGGCCGCCAAGAAGCGCCTGGACGAGGTCTATGCCGCCTACGCCGAACCGGACGCCGACTTCGACGCGTTGGCCGCCGAGCAGGGCGAGCTGGAGGCCATCATCGCCGCCGCCGGTTCCGAGAACACCGACCTGCAACTGGAGCTGGCCGCCGACGCCCTGAACCTGCCGCCCTGGGACGCCCAGATCGGCGTGCTGTCCGGCGGTGAGAAGCGCCGCGTGGCCCTGTGCCGCCTGCTGCTGTCCAAGCCCGACATGCTGCTGCTGGACGAGCCCACCAACCACCTGGACGCCGAGTCCGTCGAATGGCTGGAGCAGTTCCTGCAGCGCTTCCCCGGCACCGTGGTGGCCATCACCCACGATCGCTACTTCCTGGACAACGCCGCCGAGTGGATCCTGGAACTGGACCGCGGCCACGGCATCCCCTGGAAGGGCAACTACTCCGACTGGCTGGACCAGAAGGAACGCCGCCTAGAGCAGGAGCAGAAGTCCGAGGACGCCCGCACCAAGGCCATGAAGGAAGAACTGAAGTGGGTGCGCTCCAATGCCAAGGGCCGCCAGGCCAAGAGCAAGGCGCGTCTGGCCCGCTTCGAGGAACTGAGCGACGTCGAATACCAGAAGCGCAATGAAACGAACGAAATCTTCATCCCCGTGGCCGAGCGCCTGGGCAATGAGGTGATCGAGTTCGAAAACGTCACCAAGAGCTTTGGCGACCGCGTGCTGATCGACAACCTCAGCTTCAAGGTCCCGCCCGGCGCCATCGTCGGCATCATCGGCCCCAACGGCGCGGGCAAGTCCACGCTGTTCCGCATGATCCAGGGCGTGGAGCAGCCGGACTCGGGCACGGTCAAGATCGGCAAGACGGCCAAGCTCGCCTTCGTCGACCAGAGCCGCCAGAGTCTGGACGCGAACAAGACGGTCTGGGAAGACGTCTCGGGCGGCCTGGACAACATCGTGGTCGGCAAGTTCGTGATGCCCAGCCGTGCCTATATCGGCCGTTTCAACTTCAAGGGCAATGACCAGCAGAAGATGGTCGGCCAGCTCTCCGGTGGTGAGCGCGGCCGCCTGCATCTGGCCAAGACCCTGGCCCAGGGCGGCAATGTGCTGATGCTCGACGAGCCCTCCAACGACCTGGACGTCGAAACCCTTCGCGCGCTGGAGGAGGCGCTGCTGGAATTCGGCGGCTCGGCCATGGTGATCTCGCACGATCGCTGGTTCCTGGACCGCATCTGCACCCACATCCTGGCCTGCGAAGGCGACTCGCAGTGGTTCTTCTTCGACGGCAACTTCCACGAGTACGAAGCCGACAAGAAGAAGCGCCTGGGCGAAGAAGGCGCCCGTCCCAAGCGCGTGCGCTTCAAGCCCATCCGCTGAACCGGCTTGGGTGCGGGCCCTCGGGCCCGTCCTGTGGCGCCCTCAAAAGAGGTCCCATCGCGGACCTCTTTTCCATTTCATGGGGGCTGGCAAGGGCCGGCGGGCCAGGCGCTGCGGACATTGGCGCGCGGTTTCTTTACGCTTCTTCACCGCCTCGGCATCGCGGGCTAACGGGCCTTGTCGACACTGCAAGCATCAACCCAGCCACGGAGTGCTTGTATGTCCAGCTTCAAGATCAACCGCCTGATTCCCGCTGCCGGCCTGGCCCTGGCCCTGCTCGCCGGTGCAGCACAAGCCCAGCGTCACGACATGGGCGGCCCCGGCATGGGGCCGATGATGGGCGGCCATGTCGAGCACATGCTGGATCTGGTGGATGCCACCGACGCCCAGCGCAGCCAGATCAAGTCCATCATGGACGCGGCCCGCAACGAGCTGAAGCCACAGCGTGATGCCATGCGCAGCCTGCACGAACAGGGCCTGACCCTGTTTGCTGCCACCAATGTGGACGCCGTCGCCATCGAGGCCTTGCGCCAGAAGGGCAGCGCACTGCATGAGCAGGTCTCCAAGCGCATGAGTCAGGCCATGATCGATGTGGCCCGCGTGCTGACGCCCGAGCAGCGCACCAAGCTGGCTGCCAAGCTCAAGCAACGCCACGCGCGCATGGCTGAGCGCCAGAAATCGCACGGCGGGCAGTGAGCCGGCGCCAGCCAGGACTGCGCTTATGCTTCAGGCTTACACCTCGACCACGACGCTGGGCGACAGGGCCTCGACCCGGGCCCGCTGCGCCAGCCATCTGCCTTCCATGAACTCCAGACTGCTGCTGATCGACGACGATGCCCGTCTCACCGCCATGGTGGGTGACTATCTCCACGCCGCGGGCTTCGAGATCGACGTGGCCCCGAATCTGGCTGCCGGCCGCCAGAAGCTGGAGCAGGGGGTTTACGACCTCGCCGTCCTGGACATCATGCTGCCCGATGGCGATGGCCTGGACTTCTGCCGCGAACTGCGCCGTGATGCCCGTCTCAAGCGCCTGCCCGTGCTGATGCTCTCGGCGCGTGGCGAGCCCATGGACCGCATTCTTGGCCTGGAGCTGGGCGCTGATGACTACCTGCCCAAGCCCTTCGAGCCGCGCGAGCTGCAGGCGCGGGTCAAGGCCCTGCTGCGCCGCGCCGAGCCCGATATGCAAGGGGTGGAGGTGCTGCGCTTCGGCCGGCTGGAGATCGACCTGGCCGCGCGCATGGCGCGCCTGGACGGCAAGCCCTGCGACCTGACCAGCCACCAGTTCGACCTGCTGGTCGTGCTGGCGCAAAGCCCGGGCCGCGTGTTGTCGCGCGACCAGATCATGGATTCGCTCAAAGGCCATCCGCTGGAGGCCTTCGATCGCTCGATCGACGTCCACATCTCGCGCATCCGGGCGGTGATCGAGGACGATCCCAAGAACCCGCGACGCGTGCTGACGGTGCGTGGGGCCGGCTACGTGTTTGCGCGCAAGCAGGACGCCGAAGGCAGCACGTGAAGTCGCTTTACTGGCGCATCTACCTCACCGTCATCGTGGTGCTGGCGGCCTTCGCCTTGGGGGCGGGCTGGCTGTTCCAGCGCCAGATCGAACAGGAGCGAGGCAATGCCGAAGTGGCTGCAGGCGAACGCTGGCATGCCATGGCGGTGCTGCTGCAGCGCGCCCTGCCGCCGCCGGATGCGCCGCGCGAACTGCAGGCGCGCGCCATCGAGGAATGGGGGCAGCGCCTGCGCATGGCCCTGGCCCTGCAGGATGCGCAGGGCCAGCGCATCGGGGCTTCGGAGCTGTTCGAGCGCCGTGAGGATGTCCCCGGCCAGCGGCAGGTGGAGATCACGCTGGATGACGGGCGGCACATCAGCTTCATCCGCCTTGCGCGGCCGCAGGGCCTGCGGGCCGAAGCCCTGGAGGGGCGCCGCGAGGGGCGGCCGGCGCCGGGCGCCGAGATGCGCCAGGACGCGAGGCGGCCGGGCGGTGAGGGGGCCCTGGCGCGGCGCGACGAGCCCCTCTGGGGCGGACCGGTGCTGCTGGGGCCGCGCCTGTTGCACAGCCAGGGTCTTCTGATCGTGCTGGTGCTGCTCTTCGTGGGCATCGCGGCTGGTGCCTTCCCGGTCGTGCGGCGGCTGACGCGCCGGCTCGAAGCGCTCAAGACCGGTGTCCAGACCTTTGGCGATGGACAGCTGAGCCATCGGGTCGACGACAGCGGCAAGGACGAGGTGGCCGCCGTGGCGCGCAGCTTCAACGAGGCCGCCGGCCGGGTCGAGAACCTGCTGCGTTCGCATCAGAGCCTGCTGGCCAATGCCAGCCATGAGCTGCGTTCACCGCTGGCGCGCCTGAAGATGGCGTTTGCCATGTTCGAGGACGCCGGCGAGGCCCAGCGCAAGAAGCTCAAGGCCGAGATCCAGACCAATATCGCGGAGCTCGATGCGCTGGTCGAGGAAGTCCTGCTGGCCAGCCGCCTGGACAGCGGCAGCCAGCAGATCCAGCAGGAGGCCGTGGACGTGCTGGCCATCGCCGCGGAAGAGTGCGCGCGCAGCGGTGCCGAACTGCTGTCCGAAGCGCAGGATTCGCAGCTGCGTCTGCAAGGCGAGGAGCGCCTGATCCGCCGCGCGCTGCGCAATCTGCTGGAGAACGCCCGACGCTATGGCGGAGGCAGCGTGGAGCTCAGTCTGCGACCGGTGGGCGGCCTGCTGGAGCTGCGCGTGGCCGATCGCGGGCCCGGTGTGCCGGAAGCGCTGCGTGAGCGCATCTTCGAGCCGTTCTACCGCCTGCCCGGCCACGCGGAGCAGGCCGGCGGCGTGGGCCTGGGCCTGAGCCTGGTCAAGCAGATCGCCCAGCGGCACCAGGGCTCGGTGCGCTGTGAGGCTCGCGAGGGCGGCGGCAGCGTCTTCGTCCTGAGCCTGCCGCTCAAGGCCTGAGCCGGGGCGGCACGTTCGGTCGGTCTGGCAAGACCTGACCCCGTTTTGCTTGTTCTTGCCTTTGCGCCGTCGTTGTGGCCCTCCTCAGGACCGCTCAGCCCTGAGGACCGGTCGCGGCCCCGCCTTCGCGGCGCTCGCTGCGATGCACCCAGGCCATCAGGCCCACCAGGCCGGCGGAGCACAGCAGCAGCCCCAGGCTGGCGGCGAGCCAGAAGCCGCTGGCGCCGCGGCAGAAGGCGGGCAGCCAGGCGGGGGGCGCAAAGGCCAGCCAGTAGCCGCCCCCCAGCCCCAGGCCCCAGATCGCCACGGCATAGACCAGCATGGGCGCCAGCGCCACGTGATGGGCGCGCAGCACCGAGGCGGCGATGGCCTGGCAGGCGTCGCCCACATGGAAGAGCCAGACCCACAGCAGCAGGGGCAGGGCGGCGGCCAGGATCAGCGGGTCCGGCGTGTAGAGCGACAGCACCTGCCGTCGCAGCAGAAAGACCAGGCCGCCCATCAGCAGGGACAGCAGCAGCGCGATCTCCAGGCCATGCCAGCCCAGGCGGCGTGCATCGGCGAAGTCCCGCGCGCCAATGCGCTGACCCACCAGGGCGCCGGTGGCATTGCCCAGGGCCATGGGCAGCATGAACATCATGGCCACCAGGTTGGCGGCCAGTTGATGGCCTGCGACCGAGGTGGCACCCAGACGCGAGATGAAGAGGGCCATGAAGGTGAAGCCCGTCACCTCGATCAGGATGGATGCGCCCATGGGCAGGCCCAGGCGCAGCAGCCTGGCGATCAGCGCGGGCCGCGGCGCATGCAGGCCGCCCTGCTGCAAGCCGAAGGGCGCGTAATGGGCATCATGGCGCAGCACCCAGAGGCCCAGCAGCAGCTGCGTCCAGACCACCAGCGCGGTGGCCAGGGCGCCGCCGGGAGCGCCCATCGGCGCCAGGCCCAGGCTGGGCAGGCCATGGATCAGCGAGGCGCTCAGCGGCAGCTTCAGCGCCAGGCCGCCGACCTGCAGGGCCATGACGGCCTTGGGTCGCGACACGGCCGTGTTGAAGCCGCGGTAGGCGGTGAAGAGCAGGGCGGCGGGCAGGGCGAGGCCCAGGAAATGCAGATGGCGCCGCACGATGGCCTCGACGGCCGGCTCGGGCCGGGCCAGGGCCAGCAGCGGATCGGGGAAGAGCAGGATCAGCTCGCCCAGCAGAGTCAGCGCCAGCGCCAGCCAGGCCGCCTGGTGCAGGCAGTCGCCGACGCCTTCGTGGTCCTGGGCGCCAAAGCGCTGCGCCGCGACCGGCGACACGGCCAGCACCACCCCCATCAGACCCACGAACACGCTGGTGTACATGGCATTGCCCACCGCCAGTGCGGCGAGGTCCAGCGCGGCGTAGCGCGCGACCAGCAGGGTGTCGATGGTGGAATAGGCCAGCACCGCCAACTGGCCGATGAAGACCGGCCAGGCCAGCGGCAGGATGCGGCTCAGGCTGCCGTGGCGGCGCCGTCCCAGGGTCGCCCTCACGGCGCTTCGCCTTCGCCGGACTTGCGTTCCAGGGCGCGTTCGGCGTAGCGGTTGAAGCGCCAGGCCGTGCCCTCCAGACTGATGCGGCGCCAGGTGACGCGCTTCTCGGCCGGCGTCATCACGGGCCAGTTCTGGACCTCGTCGAAGGTGCGCCCGCAACCCTTGCAGAGCTCGTCGCCCTGGCTGGTGGAGCAGATCGCGATGCAGGGCGCGTCCGGCGTGCTGTCATACCAGCGCAGCCAGGCCTCGCGGGCGGCGGCGGGCATGCTGTCTTCGTCGCACTCGCTGTCGTGGTGGTAGACGAGCAGGGCGTAGACCTCGGCCAGGGCCTGGACGGCCGGGCAGGCGCTGAGTCCGTCGCCGGGGTCGCGTTGGCGCCACCAGTTGATGGCGGCTTCGATGTCGGTGATGTGGATGCCGGCCATGGACTGCAGCGGGCGCTTCTCTTCGTTGGGGGGTCAGTAGGCGAGGCCCATGGCCTGACGCACTTCCTTGAGGGTTTTGCGAGCCACGGCGCGTGCGCGCTCGGTGCCGACCTCGACGATCCAGTGCACCTGCTTGGGATTGGCGAGGTATTCGTCCGCGCGTTCGCGCCAGGGCGCCTGTTCCTTCTGGATGGCCTCGATCACCGGCTGCTTGCAGTCCAGGCAGCCGATGCCCGCGCTCTTGCAGCCCTGCTCGGCCCAGGCGCGGGTGTCGCTGTCGGAGTAGAGCTTGTGGAAGTCCCAGACCGGGCAGCGGGACGGGTCGCCCGGATCGCTGCGGCGCACGCGCTGCGGGTCGGTGGGCATCTTGCGGATCTTGTCCTCCACCACCTCGGGTGCCTCGCGCATGGCGATGGCGTTGCCGTAGCTCTTGCTCATCTTCTGGCCGTCCAGGCCGGTGAGGCGCGAGGTCTCGGTCAGCAGGGCCTGGGGCTCGGGGAGGATGGGCGCTTCGGCGCAGTAGAGGTGGTTGAAGCGGCGCGCCACCTCGCGCGTCACCTCCACATGCGCAGCCTGGTCTTCGCCCACGGGGACGAAGGCCGCCTTGTAGATCAGGATGTCGGCCGCCTGCAGCAGGGGGTAGCCCAGGAAGCCGTAGGTGGCCAGCTCGCGGTTCTTTTCCACCTGGTCCTTGTAGCTGGGCATGCGTTCCAGCCAGCTGTGGGGCGTGCTCATGGCCAGCAGCGTGAAGAGCTCGGCATGCTCGGGCATGCGGCTCTGGATGAAGAGCGTGCACTGCTCGGGGTCGAGGCCGGCGGCCAGCCAGTCCACCACCATGTCGTAGACGTTGCGCTCGACGACGCTGCGGTCCTGGTAGTGCGTGGTCAGCGCATGCCAGTCGGCGACGAAGAAGAAGCAGTCATAAGCCTGCTGCAGGCGCACCCAGTTCTTGAGCGCCCCGTGGTAGTGGCCCAGGTGCAGGGCGCCGGTGGGGCGCATGCCGGAGAGCACGCGCTGGCGGGGCAGGGTGGGGGTGTCGCTCATGGAATTGCTGGGCCGGTGCGGGGCGCTGGCGGGGAGGGCAAGCGCCGGGAGGAAGCTCGTGATTGTAGGGAGTCGACCCCGCCCATGACGGGAGTCAAGCCCGCCGCTGGCTACACTTGCGCCCCATGAAGAACATCGTGATCCTGATCTCCGGCCGTGGCTCGAACATGGAGGCCATCGTCAAGGCCTGCGCTGACGAAGGCTGGCCGGCGCGCGTCGCCGCGGTGGTCAGCAACCGCCCGGACGCCGCCGGGCTGCAATTCGCCGCCTCTCACGGTGTGGCGACGGCGGTGGTGGATCACAAGGCCTTCCCCGATCGCGAGTCCTTCGATGCCGAACTGGCGCGCGTGATCGATGGCTTTGCGCCCGATCTGGTCGTGCTGGCGGGCTTCATGCGCATCCTCACGCCAGGGTTCACGCGCCATTACGAGGGGCGCATGCTCAACATCCATCCCTCGCTGCTGCCGGCTTTTCCGGGGCTGCACACGCACGAACGCGCCATCGAGGCGGGCTGCCGCTTTGCCGGCGCGACGGTGCATTTCGTCACCGCCGAGCTGGACCATGGCCCCATGGTGGCCCAGGCCGTGGTGCCGGTCCTGGACGGGGACGATGCCGCCGCGCTGGCCGCGCGGGTTCTCAAGCTGGAGCACCGCATGTACCCGGCTGCGGTGCGCTGGTTCGTCAGCGGCCAGATCGCCGTGGAGGGCTCGCGCGTGCGCCAGTTGGCTGGCGAGAGCCAGTCCTTCAGCTGAGCCAGCTCGGGTTCAGCCCAGCAGGCTGGCCAGCAGGTTGATGGACAGGGCCAGCACACCCGTGTTGAACACGAAGGACAGCAGGGCCTGGATGGTCACCAGGCGGCGCATGGGCCGCGAACTGACGACGACGTCCGAGGTCTGCGAGGTGGCCGCCAGGGTGATGGCGAAGTACAGGAAGTCGCCGTAGTCCAGGTCTTTGTTGTCGCCAGGAAACTCCAGGCCGTGGGCTGCGCCGCTGCCGCGGTGGTACAGCCGGGAGTAGGCCAGGGCGAACTCGATGGGCAGCAGCAGCCAGGTGCCCGCCACCGTCGCCAGGGCCAACAGCAGGTAAGGCCAGCCGGCCACGACGTTGCTGCCATGGCGCACCTGGCTCATTTCGGTGATCAGTGCGGCCAGGATGGCCAGGGCGCCTGCCGTGGCGAGCATCAGCACCACAGGCATGCCGTCACCCATGCCCAGTGCGTGCCGCTGCAGCTGGCGGGCGTCGGCACGCATCATCATCACGAGCACCAGCAGCACATACGTCCAGACGCCGACATTCCAGCCCAGCAGCAGGCGCGTGACCAGCGGCAGCGGTGTGGGCCAGACAGCGGCCAGCAGGGCACCCAGGGCCAGGGCAATCAGCGCCCGCGGGCGCCAGCGAATCAGGGGGCGATGTCCATTCATTCGCCGCTCGGCTGCCGTCACTCGCCGATCAGCGCGAAGCGCGGCTTCATCTGGCCGTCGACTTCCAGGTGTTCGAAGAACATGGCGTGCGGCCGCACCCAGAGGCCGGTACTGTTGTACAGCGGCCGGTACAGCACCAGGACTTCCTCGGTCTCGCTGTGCCGTACCGCGCCCAGAACCTCGTAGTCCTGACCCTTGTAATGGCGGTAGCGGCCGGGCGGCGTGGGAGGCAGGGGCGGCAAGGTGTCTTGGGTGCTCATGGCGGATCCTGGGGAGCGAGAGCCGTAGGCGGCCGTGCAGGCTCGAAAGCACGGGCCGGCGGCGGGGCCTGGGATAATCCGGCGATGCATCCTAATGCCCTTCTCGATCTCTGTGCCGAACTGCTGCGTTCGGTCCTCAAGTTTGACGCGCCGGCCGACGGCGTCGTCTCGGCCTTCTTCCGCAAGCACAAGGCCCTGGGCCAGCGCGAGCGCCATGCCCTGGCCGAAACCACCTACGCCGTGCTGCGCCAGCGCCCCTTGCTGCAGCACCTGGCCCAATCCGGCGCCGGACCCCTGGAGCGCCGCCTGGCCATCCTGGCCTGGGCGGGCGGTGATGCGGGACTCAAGGGCGCACTGAAGCCGCATGAGCAGGAATGGCTCAAGCAGGTCCGGCAACTGGACGTGTCGGCGCTGGCGCCCAAGCTGCGTCACAACATGCCGGAGTGGGTGGCCGAACCGCTGCTGGCCCGCCTGGGCGAGGACGAGTTCTGGGCGCTCGCCGCGGCGATGAACGAAGGTGCGCCGCTGGACCTGCGCGTGAACACGCTCAAGGCCAAGCGTGAAGATGTGCAGGCGCAGCTCAAGGCGGCGGGCATCGATGCCCAGCCCATGCCCTATTCGCCCTGGGGTTTGCGTGTGCAGGGCAAGCCCGCCCTGAACAAGCTGGAGGCCTTCACCAGCGGCGCCTTGGAAGTGCAGGACGAGGGCAGCCAGCTGCTGGCCCTGGCCCTGGACGCCAAGCGCAGCGAGATGGTGGTGGACTTCTGCGCCGGCGCGGGCGGCAAGACCCTGGCGCTGGGCGCGGCCATGCGCAACACCGGCCGGCTCTATGCCTTCGACGTGTCCGGCCATCGCCTGGAATCGCTGAAGCCGCGCCTGGCCCGCAGCGGGCTGTCCAATGTCTATCCCGCCCAGATCGCCCATGAGCGTGACGAGCGCATCAAGCGGCTGGCCGGCAAGATCGACCGGGTGCTGGTGGACGCGCCCTGCTCGGGCCTGGGAACGCTTCGCCGCAACCCGGACCTGAAGTGGCGCCAGTCCCCCCAGGCCGTGACCGAGCTGCAGGCCAAGCAGGCGGCCATCCTGGCCAGCGCTGCGCGCCTGCTCAAGCCGGGCGGCCGGCTGGTATACGCCACCTGCAGCCTGCTGGAGGCCGAGAACGAGCAGATTGCCCGGGCCTTTGGTGAATCGCATCCGGACTTCCTGCCGCTGGACGCCGCCGCGGTGCTGGAGAAGGCCCATGTGTCGCAGGCAGCCAGCCTGTGCGAGCAGGGCTTCATCCGGCTTTGGCCGCATCGGCACCAGGTGGACGGCTTCTTTGCCGCCATCTGGGAGCGTAAAGCCTGAGGCGTGTCGGCTCGCGGCGAGCGCTTTCCGCTGTGCGTCCTCAAAAGCGCCAATATGGCGCGCTGGCGCCTCGCTGCTAGATTTAGATCAAGAGGTAATTTAGGGCGTCTCACCTACAATCGACACGCTTTTTGACATCTCCATGACGCTTCTCAAAGAGGCAGAGGTCGGACTGAATGAATGAATTGATTTTCGTGCGCGACGCGCTCGTCAACTGGCTGGGTGACGGCCTGACGGGTGCCAGCCTGTGGCAGATCGTGGCCTATACGCTGGTGGTGACCCACATCACCATTGCGGCAGTGACCATCTTCCTGCATCGCTGCCAGGCACACCGCGCCCTGGACCTGGGGCCCATTCCCTCGCACTTCTTCCGCTTCTGGCTCTGGCTGACCACAGGCATGGTGACCAAGGAATGGGTGGCCATCCACCGCAAGCACCACGCCAAGTGCGAGACCGAAGAAGACCCGCACAGCCCCGTGACTCGCGGCATCGACACCGTGCTGCTGCGCGGTGCCGAGCTCTATCGCACCGAGGCCAAGAACCAGGAGACCCTGGAGAAGTACAGCCACGGCGTGCCCAATGACTGGATCGAGCGCAATCTGTATTCGCGCTTCAGCTGGCAGGGCGTGGCCTTGATGATGATCATCAACCTGGCCCTGTTCGGCGCCCTGGGCGCCACCGTCTGGGCGATCCAGATGCTGTGGATCCCGATCTGGGCTGCGGGCGTGGTCAATGGCGTGGGCCACTACTGGGGCTATCGCAATTTCGAAGCGCAGGACGCATCGACCAATATCTCGCCCTGGGGCCTGATCATCGGTGGTGAGGAGCTGCACAACAACCATCACACCTACCCGACCTCGGCCAAGTTCTCGGTCAAGCCTTTCGAGTTCGACATCGGCTGGGGCTACATCCGCGCGATGGAAATCATCGGCTGGGCCAAGGTCCGCAAGACCGCCCCGCAACTGAAGCTGGGCGAGCTCAAGGCGGAAGCCGACAAGGCGACGCTGGAAGCCATCATCGCCAATCGCTACGAGATCATGGCCAGCTACGGGCGCAACCTGAAGGCGGCCTGCGCCATCGAACTGGCCCGGCTCAAGGCCCAGGGCGAGCAGCACAGTGCCAAGTGGCAGCAGTTCAAGCTGGCCAAGCGCTGGTTGCATCGTGATGCCGACCGCATTCCGCAAGCCTTCCACGGTGACATCGCCGGTGCCCGGGCGGCATCGCCGGCCCTGGACAAGCTGCTGACCATGCGTGAGGAGCTGCGTCAGCTCTGGACCCGCACCAATGTGTCTGCCGAACAGCTGGTTCGCGACCTGCAGGCCTGGTGCAAGAAGGCCGAGGAGAGTGGCATTGCCGAACTGCGCAACTTCTCCATGAGCCTGCGCGCCGCCCGCGCCTGATTGTTGCTGCATGTTGCGCCGGCATGTCCCGGCGTGACGATAGGCAAAGAGCGCCCCATCGAGGGCGCTTTTTCATATCTGGCGTATATACTGGTTTTCCCTTAGTTCGTCATCCCTGTCGAGGGTTGAACGTTGGGTTTGAGCTGCCCGTGGCCGCCACTACGGCGGGGCGCGGCTGCGTCAATCAGGAACCATGAGAAAGGAGAAGGCCATGAAAAATTGGAAAGTCGGGCTGTTGGCCCTGGTCGCGGGAGCGGGCATGGTGAGTGGTGCGCAAGCCGGCGAGCTGGAAATGCATTTCCAGGCTCCCGACAAATACCGCGACCTTGGGCGCTCCGTCACCGAACGCGAGGATATCCAGAAGTCGCTCAGCGAGCATTTCCGGCGCCTTGCCGCCGAACGCCTGCCAGCGGACCAGACGCTGAAGGTCGAGCTGCTGGACATCAACCGGGCGGGCGAACCTGAGATGCGGCGACGCCTGCCCGACGAGGTGCGCGTGCTGCGCGAGGTGAGCTGGCCGCAGCTGGAGTTCAGCTATGTGCTGCTGGAGGGCGGGAAGGAACTCAAGAGCGGCAAGGCCAAGCTCTCGGACATGAACTACCTTCACAGCATGAGTGCGCGCTACAGCAGCGGCGATCCGCTGCGCTACGAGAAACCCATGATCGACAAGTGGTTCGACACCGAATTCGGTAAGGGCAAGAAGTAGGCCGATTCAGCCGCTCGCCGGTCCCGGTGAGGGTGCGCTGCCCGCCGTGGCCAGCGAGGCCGAAAAAAAACCCGCCAGCATGCGCTTGGCGGGTTTTCTTTTGGGCTGCAAGCCGGGCTGAATTACTTCAGCTTGGTTTCCTTGTACAGGACGTGCTTGCGGGCCTTGGGGTCGAACTTCATGAATTCCAGCTTTTCGGGCGTGGTCTTCTTGTTCTTGTTCGTGGTGTAGAAATGACCGGTGCCGGCAGTGGATTCCAGCTTGATCTTTTCGCGTCCGCCTTTGGATGCCATGTTGTTGCTCCTTGGTGCTTAGTGGATCAGATCAGAGCTCGCCCTTGGCGCGCAGATCAGCGACGACTTGCTCGATACCGACCTTGTCGATCAGACGCAGAGCGGCATTGCTCACGCGCAGACGCACCCAGCGGTTTTCGGTTTCCAGCCAGAAACGACGGTACTGCAGGTTGGGCAGGAAACGACGCTTGGTTTTGTTGTTGGCGTGGGAAACATTGTTGCCCACCATGGGCTTCTTGCCCGTGACTTGACAGACGCGTGCCATGACGCTTCTCCGGTTCGATTTTCTATCCAGACGCCAGGACCTCGCGAAAGTCGCGAAGGAGGCCCCTGACGTCCCATTGACCGCTCTATGCCTGCTAAACCCGCGAAGCTCACAGCAAGTGTGAACCCGCAGGGGCGATCCATCCGGCAGGCAAGCCAAAGAGTATAGCTGAAAATGAAACGACCGCCCAGAGGTGGCGGCCGTGTGCAAGCGAGGGGGCGACTCGGCGCCGCAAACCAGCGCCTTCAGCCTGGGCTTCAGCCCTGCGCCTGCTCCAGGAAACGCTGTGCGTCCAGCGCAGCCATGCAGCCCGTGCCGGCGCTGGTGATGGCCTGGCGGTACACGTGGTCCTGCACATCGCCGGCCGCGAAGACGCCGGGCACGCTGGTCATGGTCGCAAAGCCGTTCAGGCCGCTGCGGGTGACGATGTAGCCATCCTTCATCTCCAGCTGACCCTTGAAGATGTCGGTATTGGGCTGGTGGCCGATGGCGATGAAGCAGCCGTGCAGGGTGATGTCCTTGGCGCTGCCGTCCTGGTGCCTGACGCGCACGCCGGTGACGCCGCTCTGGTCACCCAGCACCTCGTCCAGGGTCTGGAACAAGTGCAGTTCGATCTTGCCGGCCTGCACCTTCTCCATCAGCTTGTCGATCAGGATGGGTTCGGCGCGGAATTTGTCGCGGCGGTGGATCAGGTGCACCTTGCTGGCGATATTGGAGAGGTACAGCGCTTCCTCGACGGCGGTGTTGCCGCCGCCGACCACGCACACGTCCTGACCGCGATAGAAGAAGCCGTCGCAGGTGGCGCAGGCGCTGACGCCGCGGCCGGAGAAGGCCTCTTCGGAGGGCAGGCCCAGGTACTTGGCGGAGGCGCCGGTGGCGATGATCAGGGCGTCGCAGGTGTAGCTGCCGCTGTCACCCTTGAGCAGGAAAGGGCGCTGCGAGAAGTCGACCGTGTTGATGTGGTCGAAGACGATCTCGGTCTGGAAGCGCTCGGCATGCTGCTGGAAGCGCTGCATCAGCTCGGGGCCCTGCACCCCCATCACGTCGGCCGGCCAGTTGTCGACTTCAGTGGTGGTCATCAGCTGGCCGCCCTGCGCCATGCCGGTGATCAGCAGGGGCTTCAGGTTGGCACGGGCCGCGTAGATGGCGGCGGTGAAGCCGGCGGGGCCGGAGCCCAGGATCAGCAACTGGGTGTGGCGGGTGTTTTGAGTCATGGCTTCTCAGCTGGGGTTGCAGTCAGGACACACAAGAGGGCCAGGTTTTGCGTTTCAGGCCAAACCCTATGAAGGTGCGTGACTTAATTGGCACAATGCGAGCATTCTAGGGAAGTCAAGCGGCGCCAGCCTGACGCCACCCCAATGACCACAGCTGAGGAGCTCATTCATGGCCATGCTGTCCAATCTGGACTTGATCCGTCGCGTGCCCTTGTTCTCGTTGCTGACGACTGACCAGGCGCAGTCGATCGCAGACAGCGTGATCAAGCGCCGCTTCAAGCGCGGTGAAGTGGTGGTGGAACAGGGCACCAAGTCCAACGCGCTGTTCATTCTGCTGAATGGCCGCGCCCGCGTCTTGACCGCGGACAACCGCGGCCGTGAAGTCATCCTCGCCGTGCTGCAGGCCGGCGACTATGTGGGCGAGATGAGCCTGATCGACGGCGAGTCGCATTCCGCCACGGTGCGCGCCGAGGTCCAGACCGACATGCTGGTGCTGGGTCGCAATGAATTCGCCCGCTGCCTGCCGGAGAGCAGCAGCCTGTCCTACGGCATCCTGCGCGGGCTGGTGGCCCGCCTGCGCAACGCGGACCGCCAGATCGAGTCCCTGGCGCTGCTGGACGTGTATGGTCGCGTGGCCCGCACCCTGCTGGACATGGCCGAGGAGGACAAGGGCATCAAGATCATCCGCGGCAAGGTCTCGCGCCAGGACATGGCCAAGGTGGTCGGTGCTTCGCGCGAGATGGTCAGCCGGGTGATGAAGGATCTCGAAGACCGCGGCGTGATCGAGACCCTGGAGAACGGCTCCGTGGTCATCAAGGAACGTCTGCACGACTGATCCTGTTGCAGATCCTGTTGCAGGTGCTGACCCCGTGCCGATCGGAGACCGGGGTTTCATGGGCCACAATGGCGGGATGAGTTTTCCCCTGGGTTCCCTCACGGGGGCGGAGGACGCCGCCCCGGCCGAGAAGGTCTACAAGCGCCAGCCGTCCAAGAAGGCCAAGCCGGCGCCGGCGCCGGCCTCGTCCTCGCTGCGCACGCCGCTGTGGCTGATCCTGGGCGGCGTGCTCTGGTGTCTGGTGCTGCTGGCGCTGCTCACGCATGACCGCGGTGACGCCGCCTTTTCCATCGCCGGCGGCAAGGACCATGTCAGCAACCGCGTCGGCACGCTGGGTGCCTGGGTCTCCGACCTCCTGTTCTTCTGCTTCGGCTACTCGGCCTGGTGGCTGATGCTGGTGGCCCTGCGCCGCTGGCTGGGCGGCCTGGCCGAGGTGTTGCGCACCGAACCGGTCATCGACGACACCCCTGTCTGGCAACGCCGCGGACTCTGGATCTCGGGCCTGGTGCTGCTGATGTGCGCCAGCTGTGCGCTGGAGTGGACGCGCCTTTACGGCTGGGAGACGCGCCTGCCCGGCCAGCATGCCGGCGGCGTGCTGGGCTATGCGCTGGGGCCCTGGAGCATGAAGCTGCTGGGCTTTGCCGGCTCGGGCCTGGTCTGGATCGTGGCTCTGCTGGCCGGCAGCGCGCTGGCCCTGCAGTTTTCATGGATGCGCCTGGCCGAGCTGATCGGCACCCGCATCGATGAATTCCGCCAGCGCAACGTCGAGCGCCGCGAGGTGGCCGAGGACAAGCGGGTGGGCAAGAAGGCCAAGCGTGAGCGTGAGCAGGTCGTCGAGGTTGAGCGCCAGGTGGTCGAGGAGCACGTGCCCATCGTGATCGAGGCGCCGGTGGTCGAGGTGCCGCAGTCCACCCGCGTGGCCAAGGAGCGCCAGACCACGCTGTTCAGCGAGCTGGCCGACACCAAGCTGCCCCAGGTCGATCTGCTGGACGCCGCGCCGCCGCGCGTCGAGACGGTCACGCCCGAGTCGCTGGAGATGACCAGCCGCATGATCGAGAAGAAGCTGCGCGACTTCGGCGTCGAGGTGCGCGTGGTGGCGGCCTCGCCGGGCCCGGTGATCACGCGCTACGAGATCGAGCCGGCCACGGGCGTGAAGGGCTCGCAGATCGTCAACCTGGCCAAGGACCTGGCCCGCTCGCTGAGCCTGGTGTCCATCCGCGTGGTCGAGACCATCCCGGGCAAGAACTACATGGCGCTGGAGCTGCCCAATGCGCGGCGCCAGACCATCCGCCTGTCCGAGATCCTGGGCTCGCAGATCTACGCTGACGCGCAATCGCAGCTGACCATGGGTCTGGGCAAGGACATCGTCGGCGCGCCCGTGGTGGCCGACCTCGCCAAGATGCCGCACTGCCTGGTGGCTGGCACCACCGGTTCCGGCAAGTCGGTGGGGATCAACGCGATGATCCTCTCGCTGCTCTACAAGGCCGAGGCGCGCGACGTGCGCCTGATCCTCATCGATCCCAAGATGCTGGAAATGAGCGTCTACGAGGGCATTCCGCACCTGCTGGCACCCGTCGTGACCGACATGAAGCAGGCCGGCAACGCGCTGAACTGGTGCGTGGGCGAGATGGAGCGGCGCTACAAGTTCATGTCCAAGCTGGGCGTGCGCAACCTGGCCGGCTACAACAAGAAGATCGACGAGGCCAAGGAGCGCGGCGAGAAGATAGCCAACCCCTTCAGCCTCACGCCCGAGCAGCCCGAGCCCCTGGAGCGCCTGCCCTTCATCGTCGTGGTGATCGACGAGCTGGCCGACCTGATGATGGTGGTGGGCAAGCAGATCGAGGAGCTGATCGCCCGCCTGGCCCAGAAGGCCCGCGCCGCCGGCATCCACCTGATCCTGGCCACCCAGCGCCCCTCTGTGGACGTGATCACTGGCCTGATCAAGGCCAACATCCCGACCCGCCTGTCCTTCCAGGTCTCCAGCAAGATCGACAGCCGCACCATCCTCGACCAGATGGGCGCCGAGGCCTTGCTGGGCATGGGCGACATGCTCTACATGGCGTCCGGTACCGGGCTGCCGACCCGCGTGCACGGCGCCTTCGTCAGCGACGACGAGGTGCACCGCGTCGTCGAATACCTGAAGGCCCAGGGCGGCGAGCCCAACTACATCGAGGGCATCCTGGAAGGCGGCGTGCTGGACAGCGATGCCGGTGCCGAGGCGGGGGGCGGAGGCGGTGGCGATGCCGAGTCCGACCCCATGTACGACCAGGCCGTGGCCGTGGTGCTGCAGCACCGTCGCGCCTCCATCTCGCTGGTGCAGCGCCACCTGCGCATCGGCTACAACCGGGCGGCCCGCCTGCTGGAGCAGATGGAGAAGTCCGGCCTGGTCGGTGCCATGGCCACGAACGGCAGCCGCGAATTGATCGTGCCCAAGCGAGACGAATGAACACACCCGGATTGAACACCACCCGCCGCCTGCTGTGCGCGGCTGCCCTGCTGCTGGGGTCAGGTCTTGCCCAGGCGGACGCCGTGCAGTCGCTGAAGGACTTTGTTCGCGAGATCAAGAGTGGTCGCGCCAGCTTCACGCAGACCGTGACGGCGCCGGACGGCAAGCGCAAGAAGACCTCGAGTGGCAGCTTCGAATTCCAGCGCCCGAACCTCTTCCGCTTCCAGTACCAGAAGCCCTTCGAGCAGCTGATCGTCGGGGATGGTCAGAAGGTCTGGACCTTCGACCCCGACCTCCAGCAGGCCAGCTCGCGCCGCATCGGCCAGGCCCTGGCTGGCACGCCGGCGGCCCTGCTGGCGGGCGGCAACGTCGAGAAGGACTTCGAGCTCAAGCCGCAGCCCAGCGAGGCCGGCGTGGACTGGGTGCTGGCCCTGCCTCGGCAGGCCGACGGCAACATCCAGCAGCTGCGCGTGGGCTTCAAGGGCCGCGAACTGGTGGCGCTGGAAGTGCTGGACGCCTTCGGGCAGCGCTCGCTGATGCAGCTGAGCCAGCTGCAGACCAATGTGCCGCTTGGCGCCGAGCGCTTCCGCTTCGAGGTTCCCAAGGGCGTGGACCTGCTGGAGCAATGAGGGCGCGGCGCCTGAGGCACCATGGCTGAAAACGCCTCGCTGTTTGGCGACGAACCGACCCCAGCGCAGGCGAAGCCTTCGAGTGCGGGCGCGTCGTCGGCCAAGGGCTACCAGCCTCTGCCGGAGCGCCTGCGGCCACGGCATCTGGACGAGGTGATCGGCCAGCGCCAACTGCTGGGCGAGGGCATGCCGCTGCGCGTGGCCTTCGAGACGGGTCGCCTGCATTCAATGATCCTGTGGGGCCCGCCCGGCGTGGGCAAGACCACGCTGGCGCGCCTGCTGGCCCAGGCCTTCGATGCTCAGTTCATCAGCATCTCCGCCGTGCTGGGTGGGGTCAAGGAAATCCGCGAAGCGGTCGAGCGCGCACAGGTCGCCGCGGCGCAGGGGCGGCGCACCATCGTTTTCGTCGACGAGGTGCACCGCTTCAACAAGTCGCAGCAGGACGCCTTTCTGCCCCATGTGGAGTCTGGCCTCTTCACCTTCATTGGCGCCACCACCGAGAACCCGTCCTTCGAGGTCAACTCGGCGCTGCTCTCGCGGGCCAGCGTGCATGTGCTCAAGTCCCTGGACGAGGAGGATCTGCTGGCCCTGGTGCGCCGTGGCGAGGCCGCGCTGGGCTGTCCGCCCTTCAGCGAGGCTGCCGCCAAGCGATTGGTGGCCTATGCGGACGGTGATGCGCGACGGCTGCTCAACGCGGTCGAGACCGCTGCCCAACTGGCACCGCCAGGGTTGACCAGCATCGACGAAAGCCAGCTCGAACGCGCCCTGGGCGAGCAACTGCGCCGCTATGACAAGGGCGGCGAGCAGTTCTATGACGTGATCTCGGCCTTGCACAAGTCGGTGCGCGGATCTGATCCCGATGCCGCCCTGTACTGGTTCTGCCGCATGCTGGATGGCGGCGTCGATGCCCGCTACATCGCGCGCCGGCTGATCCGCATGGCCAGCGAGGATATCGGTCTCGCCGACCCGCGCGCCTTGCGTCTGTGCCTGGATGCCGCAGAGACCTATGAGCGGCTGGGCTCGCCCGAGGGAGAACTCACGCTGGCGCAGGCCGTGGTCTATCTGGCCATTGCGCCCAAGTCCAATGCGGTGTACACCGCCTACAAGGCCGCGCGGGCCCTGGTCAAACAGGACGCCAGCCGGCCCGTGCCCCTGCATTTGCGCAATGCGCCGACCCGCTTGATGAAGGATCTGGGCTATGGGCATGAGTACCGTTATGCGCATGACTTCCCGGGGGGCTTCGTCCCGGGCGAGCAGTACCTGCCGGACGGACTGGAGGCGCAGCGCTTTTATGAGCCGGTGCCTCGGGGCCTGGAGATCCGCATTGGCGATCGGCTGGCCGAGTTGCGACGCCTCAACGCCGAAGCCGGGGGACGCGAAGACTGACGGCCATTGCCTTGCGTCTACTCGGAACCCAGCGGGTTATCCCCAGCGAGGCGCCGTGATGGCGCACTCCTAAAATCCGCTGCCATATGCTGAGTCTCTCTGGCATCCCAGCCCGCTGCTTCGAAGGTCGCGGGCTTTTTTCTTGCTCTGCACGGCACGGAAGTGGAGTTTTCTGATGGAAACACTGGTCCAGCAAATCATCAACGGTCTGGTGCTCGGGAGCATGTATGCCCTCGTGGCCCTGGGCTACACGATGGTCTACGGCATCATCAACTTGATCAACTTCGCGCACGGCGAGATCCTCATGGTGGGAGCCCTGGTGAGTTGGACCGTGGCCACGGCTTTGGCCGACAGCGGCTTGCCGGGCTGGGCGCTGATGGGCATTGGCCTCCTGTGCGCCATCGTGGTCTGCTCGCTGCTCAACTTCACGATCGAGAAGATCGCGTACCGGCCGCTGCGCACGGCCCCGCGCCTGGCCCCGCTGATCACGGCCATGGGCATGTCGCTGCTGCTGCAGACGCTGGCGATGATCGTCTGGAAGCCCAATCCCAAGCCCTTCCCGCTGCTGCTGCCCACCGAGCCCTTCAACCTGGGCGGCCCGGTGATCACGGTGACGCAGGTGCTGATCCTGGTGCTGACGGTGGTGATCCTGGCCGGGCTGATGTACCTGGTGAACCACACCAAGCTGGGCCGCGCGATGCGTGCCACGGCCGAGAACCCGCGCGTGGCGGGTCTGATGGGCGTGAAGCCGGACTTCGTGATCTCGGCGACCTTCGTGATCGGCGCGGCGCTGGCCGCGGTGGCGGGCCTGATGTGGGCGGCCAACTACGGCACGGTGCAGCACTCGATGGGTTTCATGCCGGGGCTGAAGGCCTTCACGGCGGCGGTGCTGGGTGGCATCGGCAACCTGGCCGGCGCCATGCTGGGCGGGATCGTGCTGGGGCTGATCGAGGCCATCGGCGCGGGCTATCTGGGTGACTTGACCGGCGGCGTGCTGGGCAGCCACTACGCGGACATCTTCGCTTTCGTGGCGCTGATCCTGGTGTTGACCCTGCGTCCTTCGGGCCTGCTGGGCGAACGTGTTGCGGATCGCGCTTGAAGATGGACCACCCCCTACGCGCTTCGCGCGCCCCCTCGAGGGGGCAAGCCCGTAAGGCCGGCGGAGCCGGACCTTCGGGCTTCGTGCCTGAGGATCTGCTTTGCGGTCCGATGGGGTGCGGTGTGGAGCAATGGGAAAGAAGGACTGAATGATGAGTACAAAGGCTTCTTCGAAACTGGTGGTGTTCGTGCTGGCGGCCTTGGGGCTGCTGGTGGTGCCGCTGATTGCGCAGCAGTTCGGCAACGGGCCGGTGCGGATCATCGACCTGGCGCTGCTGTACGTGATGCTGGCCCTGGGGCTGAACATCGTGGTGGGTTACGCCGGCCTGCTGGACCTGGGCTATGTGGCCTTCTATGCCGTGGGCTCCTACATGTTCGCGCTGCTGGCCAGCCCGCATCTGATGGAGAACTTCGAGAACATCGCGAGGATTTTTCCGAATGGGCTGCATTCGTCCGTGTGGCTGGTGATCCCGCTGGGGGCAGGTCTTGCCGCCCTGGCCGGGGTGGTGCTGGGCGCACCAACGCTGAAGCTGCGCGGGGACTACCTGGCCATCGTGACGCTGGGCTTCGGCGAGATCATCCGGGTGTTCCTGAACAACATGGAGTACCCGCTGAACATCACCAACGGCCCGCGCGGCATCGGCCAGATCGATTCCATCCACTTCTTCGGACTTGACCTTGGCAAGAGTACCGAGCTGTTCGGCGTGACGCTGCCTTCGGTGACGCTGTACTACTACTTCTTCCTGGCGCTGGTGGTGGCGACGGTGATCCTGTGCTTCCGCCTGGAGAACTCGCGCATCGGCCGCGCCTGGATGGCGATCCGCGAGGACGAGATCGCGGCCAAGGCCATGGGTCTGAACACGCGCAACCTGAAGCTGCTGGCCTTCGGCATGGGGGCGACGTTTGGTGGCGTGGCGGGCAGCATGTTCGCGGCCTTCCAGGGCTTCGTGAGCCCCGAGTCCTTCAGCCTGCAGGAGTCCGTGATGATCGTGGCGATGGTGGTGCTGGGTGGCATCGGGCACATCCCAGGGGTGATCCTGGGGGCGCTGCTGCTGTCGGCGCTGCCGGAGGTGCTGCGCTATGTGGCCGGCCCGCTGCAGGAGATGACGGGCGGCCGGCTGGACGCGGCCATCCTGCGCCAGTTGCTGGTGGCGCTGGCGATGATCAGCATCATGCTGGTGCGTCCGCGCGGGCTGTGGCCAAGCGCGGAACACGGCAAGGCGGCGCCTCAGGCTGAAAAGTAAACCAGGACGGCGGGAGCAAAGAACATGAGCGAAGTCGTACTCAAGGTCGCCGGCGTGTCCAAGCGCTTCGGCGGTCTGCAGGCCCTCTCGGACGTGGGCATCCAGATCAACAAGGGCCAGGTGTATGGCCTGATCGGCCCGAACGGGGCGGGCAAGACCACCTTCTTCAACGTGATCACGGGGCTGTACACGCCGGACGCGGGGACGTTTGAGCTGGGGGGCGCGCCCTACCAGCCGACGGCGGTGCACCTGGTGGCCAAGACGGGGATCGCGCGGACCTTCCAGAACATCCGGCTGTTCGCCGAGATGACGGCGCTGGAGAACGTGATGGTGGGGCGCCATGTGCGCACGCACTCAGGGCTGATCGGCGCGGTGTTCCGCACGCCGGGCTTCAAGGCGGAAGAAGCGGCGATCGCCAAGCGGGCGCAGGAGCTGCTGGACTACGTGGGCATCGGCAAGTACGCGGAATTCAAGGCGCGCACGCTGTCCTACGGGGACCAGCGGCGGCTGGAGATCGCCCGCGCGCTGGCCACGGACCCCAAGCTGATCGCGCTGGACGAGCCGGCGGCGGGGATGAACGCGACGGAGAAGGTGGTGCTGCGCGAGCTGATCGACCGCATCCGCAAGGACGGTCGCACCATCCTCTTGATCGAGCACGACGTGAAGCTGGTGATGGGCCTGTGCGACCGGGTGACGGTGCTGGACTACGGCAAGCAGATCGCCGAGGGCACGCCGGCCGAGGTTCAGAGGAACGAGAAGGTCATCGAAGCCTATCTCGGCGCTGGTGGTCACTGACCGACCCGCAAAAGACTTGGAGTCAAAGATGACGAATGAAGTGCTGTTGAAGGTCAGCGGGCTGAAGGTGG
>JAYSEK010000041.1:0-53803 GCA_041913905.1 Burkholderiaceae bacterium
ACACTGGGACAACTCGCTTCACGGCGCTTGACTCGGAAGACGGTTACTCAGTCGTGAGCCATGACGGGGGCGGACTCCCGATAGCTGAGCATGAGCAGGCCGAAGTTCAGCAAGGCCACCAGCCACGCCGCTTCCAGCGTGCGTGCCTTGCGCAGCGGCAGCAGCGCGACGGTCCGGGCAGCCGCCGCCAGGCCCAGCGCGATGGCGAAGGCCCGGTGCTGCGTATTCATCAACAGCATGCCGATCGCCGATGTGCCGTGCTGGGCATGGACAGCGAAGCCCACCGCGAGCACCGCCAGACCAAGCGGTGTGGCCAGTTGCCACGCCCAGTGCCGCAGCGTGCCTCGTGCCGCCAGCCCCTGGACGATGCCCGCGACCAGCAGCGCGCCACCCTGCCAGAGATGCTGACGGCTTTCACGGGCGTAGTCGGCCGGGGCGGCGCTGCCGTGGATCCACAGATCCGCGAAGCTTTCCAGGCCATAGCCGATGAACAGCAGCGGCACCAGCGCATCCCACCAAGCCTTCGTGCTGCCCAGGAGTTGCCTGGCCAACAGCAGCAGCGCCACGGCGCAAAAGGCCACGCCGCCGATCCAATGAACCTGTTCAGAGCTGAGATTCATGGCCGGTCGGAGGCCAGGGGGACACGAAGACGAAGCGCGCAATGCTTGACCATGGGGACACCCTTTCCTGATGGCCTGGATGCCACCGTGGAGCCCAAGGGGCAACGCGCGCGCCCGCGGCGCAGGAAGCAGGCGCGGCCGGTGCAGGCCGCGCTCAGGTAAATCCGACCGCCATTCCTGCGGCAACGGCGCTGCAGCCAGCGCTCCTGCGCTGGTGCGGTCCCCTCGATGCAGTCCCCTGCAGCTCAGACCGTGGCAGCGCCTCGCCAGACCAGGACGGGCACGTCCGTGTGTGCCAGCACGCGCTGGGTCTCGGAACCCAGCAGCAAGCCCGCCAGGCCGCGCCGGCCATGCGAGGCCATCACGATCAGGTCGCACTGCAGACGCTTGGCGGCCTTGCAGATGGCGGCATGGGGATGGTCGCTGTGCTCGATGCGGGTGTCGCAGGGCACCTTGGCTTCGCGAGCCACGCCCTTGAGGAAGGCCAGATAGCGTTCGGCGTGCTCCTGCACGTCTGCTGCGAACTGCTCACGGGTGTCGGCCAGTTCTTCGACGCGGTAGCTGAGGACATGGAACTCGGGGGCTGCGTAGATGCCGGTCACCCTGGCGCCCGACATGCGGGCCAGCTCGACACCGTAGAAGATCGCCTGTTCCGAATGGCGGGATCCATCCGTGGGCAGCAGGATGTGCTTGATCATGATGTGCCTCCGTCCGTTGCCGGGTGAGAGGACTTCGCAAAAGGTGCGAACTCCGGGGGCGAACTCCAGCCAGGGCGGCCCGCCTGGACCCGGTCAGCAGACGAGTCGTCCTTCAGATGATAGGACTGCCGACGCGGTCCTGCCAGCCCCGCGCCACGCGAGCCCTGGCAGGACAGCGGCGCTCAATGCACCCAGAGGTCCCAGGCCCAGGGCATCAAGCCGGACGGCTGGGCGAGCCACTGCCGGCGGTAGGCCGAGGGCGCCATGCCCACCACGCGGCGGAACTGCCGGCTGAACTGGGCCTGGTCATAGAAGCCACAGCTCAAGGCCACGTCCAGCAGGGATTCGCCGTCCTGGCGCAACAGTGCACAGGCGGCCCGCACCCGGTGGCGGACGATGAATTCCTGCGGGCTCATGCCGAAGACCCGGCGGACCAGGGCGGAGAAGCGCGCCTGACTCAGTCCGGCCATGTCGGCCAGCTGGGCCACGCTGTGCCGGCGCTCGCAAGTCTTGGTCATGGCGTCCACGGCCTCGACCAAGGCCGCGTCGTCGGCATTGCGGCGCAGCCCCGGGACATCCTTGGACAGGCACAGGATGCCGTGCAGCTGCCCACCGGCCGAGCACAAGGGGTACTTGTGCGTGACGCACCATCCCGCGCCGCCGCCCGGCAGCAGGATGGGGTCGAGCTGGTACAGCAAAGGGCTGCGCCGGCTCAGCACCCATTCATCCTGCGCCCGGTAGCGCGAGGACAGCGCGTGGGGCCACAGCTCGGTGACCGTGCAGCCGCGCAGGGCGGCGTCCTGGGGCAGGCCCAGGCGCTGCAGCAGCGAGGCGTTGAAGGACACATAGCGTCCCGCCCGGTCCTTGACCACGAACAGAAAGCCCGCCAGGCCTTCGAACAGCATGGCGGTCTGCGCCGCGCCGAAGAGCAGGGCCTGCTCCGTGGCTGCATCGACTCTCGCTTCCTCGACCCGGCTGAGTCCGGGCCCTTCACACCATGGGCGACCG
Source organism: Burkholderiaceae bacterium (assembly GCA_041913905.1). Lineage (GTDB taxonomy): Bacteria > Pseudomonadota > Gammaproteobacteria > Burkholderiales > Burkholderiaceae_C > Roseateles_B. The sequence continues at coordinate 2,327 of JAYSEK010000041.1, forward strand.
ACCGCGGGCGGACTGATCTCCGCCCGCGTTGGCAGCTGGCACGGGGCACGCATGCTTTCCTGCATGTTGGGCTCCTTCCTTGCTCTCACTCTCCGTGCCTGATATTGACGCAGCGGACTGCTTCAGGGGGGTCACCACCGGCCCGGCTCAGGGCTTGTCCCCATGTGGATATCCCTGATGGCCGGGCAGGCATGGTGTTACTACTTGGGAAAGGTGTAAGTCAAGGTGAAGGCGCCGCTGCCGGCATAGGACTTGACCTGGGCGTAGTAGTAGCCCGCCGTGCCCTGGTAGCTGATGGACTCGGTGGAGCTGCTGCCTTCGCTCTTGGCGACGACGGACCAGGCGCTGCCGTTCCATTTGTACAGGTAGAGGTCAAAGTCCGTGCCAGCCGGCCCTGTCAGCTTGAGCGTGAAGCTGCCGCCCGCGGTGCTTTGGTAATAGCCATTGCCGCCGCTCGGGAAGGTGGCGCTGGCGCCCGCAGCGCTGAGCGTGCCATTGACGGTGACGGCCCCGCCATCGCCGCCGGTGCCGCCGGTGTAGCTGTTGAACACCTGCTTGGCGCGCGCTTCGTTGACCGCATGCCAGGGCTGGCCCAAGGCCCGCATGCGGGAGTTCTCGGTCGGGCGGTACAGGCCGCTGGTGCAGTACTTCGCCCCCTGGAACAGGCCCACCGTGCCGTTGACATAGCTGCCCGGCTGGGTGGGAACAGCGGTGCCGGCACTGATGAAGGACGCCCATTTGGCGCTGCTGCGGGTGCTGGTCTTGGTGACGTTGGCTTCGCTCGGCTCCGTGCTGGCGTCACAGGTGCCATAGTCGTATTCGTCGGCCAGTTTGAAGGCGGTATGGCCGATCTCGTGAAGCGCAATCTCGATGGATTGCGGATGCATGGTCATGGTGCCGATGTTGCCGCCGGCGCCGCCATAGGTCGTGCTGTTGGCGACCACGATGATGACGTCGCGCGCATCGGCCGCTGTCACCGAACCGACGGCGGTGAAGACCTTGCTTTCATCGGCGCAGACCAGTCTGTCGATGCCGTAGCAGCCGATCACGGTGCCGAGCGCCGTATTGCGGGTGACGCCGCCCTCGCTGACGCCCGATTGCGGGCTCACGATGTCCACGCGGCGGATGTTGATCGAGTTCTTGTAGCTGGCGAACAGCGGGTCGGCCAGGATGCCGGTGCTGATCTTCTGGGCGTCGGACACCCACTTGCTTTGGTCCGCGCTGGCGTAGCCGTCGCCGATCAGCACGATGTCCATGCGCTGGGCGCTGGCACCGCTGTTCCAGAGCAGGGTGCTGCCGGTGGGGGTGGCCAGCGGAGCAGCCAGACTGCGCTGGCCCGGGGGCAGGGCGGCCTGCGCGGCCAGGTTCTCCAGCTCGATGCGGCCCAGCCGCTTCAGCGGGGTGGCTCCGGCCAGCGCGCTGCGCGAAGCCAGGCTGGCGCTGTGCTCCTGGATGTCCACGGTCTGCACCTGCGCGGGCCAGGGCAGGCGCAGCTCCACGCTGCCGTCGCGCTGCAGGGCGCGCGCCAGCTGGATCTGGCCGGTCCTGGCGTCAAACAGCTCGGCCCATTGCCGGCTGGGATGGCGAATGCTGCGGCGGAACAGCTCCTGGCCCTTGGCATCGCGCGCGATGAGCACCAGATCGCCCTCGCGGGGCTCGCCCACGTCGGGCTGGCCCACAAACACGCCTTTTTCCACATGGCTCAGTTGCAGGCCGGCGGCCGGGTTCAGCGGGTCGTGCCGCAGGCGCAGCAGCAGGTCTTGGGCCTGGGCGGCCGTGACCAAGCTCAGGAGCAGGGGCGCGGCGACGAGATGGGCGGCCCGCAAGCCGGTCGGGCGAGGGAGGAACGTCTTCATGGGGGCTGTCTCACTGATATGTTGGGGGGATGGCCAGCCCTGGGCGGAGCGGCTGGCACGGCTCTTGATGTCCGTTGTGCGATCTTCGCCAGCTGACGGCGACGAGCCTTGTACGGATTCGGTGCACTGGCCTCAATCGCGACAAAGCGTTGTGCTTTGGTGGCAGGGGATTGCCCGGGGGCGGGCCTCCAGCGCCGCTGCCCCTGGCTGAAGGCGCTGCCCGAGCGTCGGGCCGCCGCGCACGCCGTACTTCAGTGGCAGCCCGACCGGCGCGCGAGCCACTAATCGCACAGATGGCGCTACACCCATCAGGGAAATCACCCGGTCATTCAATACAAATGCGTATGATTCGCAGTTGTAATTAATCACACCATTCAGGAGGAGGAACAATGGCTATGGATGAGAAGGCCCGAGCGTGGCTGGGCGGCGGATGCACGCTCTTGCTGGCGGCCATGGCGCAAGCTCAGGAAACGAGCACGGCTTCTCTGCCGTCCGTGGTGGTGACGGCCAGCATGACGGAGCGTGAGCGCCTGGCCAGCCCCGCCTTCACCACGGTGATCACGGCGCAAGACATCGCCCGCTCGCCAGCCAACAGCATCCCCGACCTGCTGCGGGATGCGGTCGGCGTCAACAACCAGAGCAACGCCAACGGCCGCGACGAGATTCAGATCCGCGGCTTGGACGGGCGCTACACCCTGATCCTGGTCAACGGTCGCCGCGTGTCCTCGGCGGGCGCGCTATGGCGCGGCTCGGACTTCGACCTGACGACGGTGCCGCTTTCCAGCATCGAGCGCATCGAGATCGTGCGCGGCCCGATGTCGGCGCTGTATGGTTCCGATGCCATCGGCGGTGTGGTGAACATCATCACCAAGCGTGGCGCCCGGGACTGGCACGGCGCCGTCGGCGCGGACTACCGCGTGGTCACCTCCGGCGAGCAGGGGCAGCAGCGGCGCATCCAGGCCTCGGCGGCGGGAGCCTTGAGCGCGGACCTGAGCCTGTCCGTCGCGGCCGAACTCTATGACCGCGACGCCTGGTTCCAGCGCAGTGCCAAGGATCCCAAGGAGGTGCCCGGCCTCGAAGCCAAGCGCAGCGGTCATGTCGTGTCGACCCTGTCCTGGCGCATCGATCCTCGCCAGAGCCTGGATCTGGACCTGGGCTACAGCCGTGACAAGCGCCCCTACGCGCTGGACAGCTACGTCTTCTTCCCGGCCTGGAATTACGAGTCCTACTCCTATTCCGAGCAGAAGGTCGCCCGCAAGACCCTGGACCTGAGCCACCAGGGGCGCTGGGCCTGGGGCAAGACCTTCACCTCCTACAAGCGCGAGCAGGCGCGCATCGACGACTTCGCCTCCAGCTACGACGCACCCAAGCAGCGCCATTACAACGAAGACAACGACTACCTGCGCAGTTACGCGGTCAGCCAGCTCGGCGCCCATGCCCTCACCGGCGGCGTCGACCTGCGGCGCCAGCAGATCAAGGATCCCAACACCTATCTGCAGACCGGCCGGGTGCGGACCAACCAGTACGCGGTCTTCCTGCAGGACGAATTCAAGGCCAGCGAGCGCTGGCTGCTGACCCTGGGCGGGCGGCTGGACCACCATCCCAACTTCGGCAAGCACTTCTCGCCCAAGGCCTATGCCAACTACTTCCTCGACAGCGATGCGGTCATCAAAGGCGGCGTCAGCACGGCGTTCAAGGCGCCCGATGCCTACCAGCTGAGCCCGGAGTACCGCATCATCAGCTGCGGCGGCCGCTGCCATCTGTCCGGCAACCCGGCGCTGGCGCCCGAGAAGAGCAGCAGCGCCGAGATCGGCCTCGAAGTCACGAAGGCCGACTGGGACTTCAGCGCCGTGCTCTTCCACAACAAGGTGCGCGACCTGATCGTCGCGGTCTACAACCCGGCCGGACCCTCGCGCGAGTGGCAGAACGTCGCGCAGGCCAAGACCCAGGGCATCGAAGTCAACGGCAGCTGGAACCTGAACCGCGCCTGGAGCCTGAAGGGCAGCGTGACCCTGCTCAAGGCCGACTACACCGACGCCAGCGGCCAGACCGTCAAGCTGGAATTCCGTCCCGAACAGAAGTTGATGGTGGGTGTGAACTGGGCCGCCAGCGACGCGCTCAAGCTCTTCCTCGACCTCAACCATGTGGGCAAGCAGTACTTCGAGACCAAGCAACTGCCCGGCTACGCGCGGGTGGACGTGGGGGCCTCCTGGCGCGTGAGCCAGCCCTGGACGCTGCGGGCAGGGATCAAGAACCTCGCTGACGTCCGGCTGAAGGACAAGAACGAGAACTTCGTGGCTGCGGAACTGGGGCGCAATCTGTATCTGGCGGCGAATTACGGCTTCTGAGTCGTGAGGTGAGGGGCGGCGCTGATCCGGGCATCGGGTCTTGCGCCACTTAGGGAGCAAAACATGAGCGTGCTGTTCTTTCTCGGGATTTGGGCCGCCACCGGGCTGGCCTACCTGTCCAATGCGCACCAGCGCATCCTGGCAAGCCCTTTGCCTGCGCGCCGAGCGCGCCTGACTGCATCGGCTCTGGCCGTGCTCGCGCTCGCTTGCGGCTGGCAGGCGATGGGGGCCGCAGTGGCCTTCTTTGGCGGCCTCGCCTGGACGCTGCTGTGGGCCGGCCTGTGGCCGCTGGCGGGCACGCTGCCGCAGCTGACCCAGGCGGGTGCGCCGGGAGCGGTGGGGCGATGAAGCCGCTCATCCAGCGCGACTGGTGGCTCAAGAGCCTGTCCGGCACCGTGCTCGGTGCCTCGCTGGCCCTGGGACTGGCCGGCCTCTGGGCCTGGTGGGGTCCAGGCGGCATCCAGGCTCAGGACAAGGTGCAGTTCACGATGTGGATGATCGCGCCGCTGTGGATGCTGGCGCTGGCCCTCGTGTTCTTCATGCGCTCGGGTGTACGGGCACTGCTCCTGCTGCTGGTGCTGAACGGACTGACCCATGGCGCGCTGCAGTGGACAAAGCAGGTGGCGGGCGCATGAAGATTTCCAGCGATCTGATCAGGGTTCACAAGAGCCTGCACACCTGGGTCGGCATCACCACGGGCTGGCTGCTCTTCGTGGCCTTCTTTGCCGGCGCGCTGACCCTGTTCAAGGAACCGCTTGACCGCTGGGTCCATGCCGGGGCCGAACCGCTGCGCCAGGTCTGGCCCCAGCCCCTGGACGACGGACTGATCCCCGAACTGCTGGCCCGCCAGCCCTCGGCCGCGGCGGAGTTCACCTTGCATCTGCATCCGGCCGAGCACCTTGCCGCGCCCGTCAGCGGCCCGCGCGCCAGCCCGGGGGACGCCGGCGCTCCAGCTGAGCCCTGGGTGGCCGGCCGCGATGCCTCGGGCCGGCTGCAGGTCTGGCCGCAGCCGCCTTCAGTGCTGGGCGAGCTGGTGGACCTGCTGCACCGCACTGGCGGCGTGCCGGGCACGCTGGGCGACGAGCACCTGGGCGTCTACCTGATGGGCGTCGCCGCGGTGCTCTACTTTCTGGCCCTGGTGTCCGGCGTGGTGGTGCTGCTGCCGACGCTGGTGAAGGACTTCTTTGCCATCCGACCGGGATCCAACCGCAAGCGCTTCTGGCTGGACCTGCACAATGTGCTGGGCATCACCAGCCTGCCTTTCCATGTGGTGATCAGCCTGACGGCCATCGTCTTTGCCTTCCATGACCAGTTCTACGGCGCCTTGCGCGAAGTGGTCTACGGCAAGCAGCCCATGTTCTCGCCGCCGGCGCTGACCCAGCCGGTGCAGCCGGGTGCGCCGCTGCTGCCCCTGTCCCGGCTGCTGAAGCGCGTGCAGGCCGAGGCGCCTGGCTTCGAGCCCACCGAGCTGCTGTTCATGCGCAGCAACGGCCCGCGCGCCATGGTGCGGGTGGCCTTGTCGCACCCTGACGCACTGGTCCACGGGCCCCGAAGCGCCTACCTGCTGCTGCAGCCGCATACCGGCGAGCTGCTCAACAGCAGCATGCTGCCCGGCAGGGAGGACGGCTGGAGCGTGGCCGTCAACACCTTCTTCGCCCTGCATTTCGGCAGCTACGGCGGGGAGACCATCCGCTGGACCTATTTCGTCCTGGGGCTGATGGGGGCGGTCTTGTTCTACACCGGCAACCTGCTGTGGCTGGAGTCGCGGCGCAAGCGCCAGCAAGCCGCCGATCCGCAGCGGGATCAGCCCCGCAGCGTGCGCTGGCTGGCGGCCGGCACGGTCGGAAGCTGCCTGGGCTGCCTGCTGGGCGTGCTCGTCGCCCTGGCCGCAGGCAAGGCGAGCCACGGCGGCGGCGTCCATGCTGAGGCCCTGTATTTGTGTGCCTATTACGGTACCTGGCTGGCCTGCCTGGCCTGGAGTCTCTGGCGCGGCGCCGCGCGCGCGGCGCCGCTGCTGCTGAGCGCCTGTGCCCTGGCGGCCTCGCTGCTGCCGTGGCTGTCCCTGCACAGCGGCGCCGGTTTGCTGGCGGGACTGGCCGGCGGTGACTGGGGTTTGTGGGGAGTGGACGCTGTCGCCATGCTGGCAGCCCTGAGCTTTGTCGCAATGGCCTGGCGCACCCGCCAGCGCGTGCGTCAGGGGGCGCCGGACACCATCTGGTCCCTGCGTGGCGCGGCGCCACAAGCGCAGAGGGCCTGACTGGTGAGCAGCGCGCTTTCCTCATCCGCCATGGACTGCCTGCAGGCCATCGACCCTGCCCACGAGCCGGGGTCCGTGGCCTGGTGGCAAGCCGTCTCCAGCAAGGGCACGCCGCTGCGAACGAGCAGCAAGGACAACGCACAGCACCATCGCGACTTGCTGTTCCTGTGGCGCCAAGCGCCCGGCGCACCGGCGCCGGTCACGGTGTGCATTGACGTGGACGGCCATACGCCTCATCCGAGTCAAGGGGCCACCCGCATGCATCGACTGCCGGGTACCGACGTCTGGTATTGGCGCACCCGACTCCCCGCGGGCTGGCTGGGCAGCTACGCCTTCATGCCGGTGGCCCCGGCCTGGCCTGCCGAGCCCGCCACGGCCCAGGCGCGCCGCGAGTGGTGGATGGCAACCCTGCAGGCGTTTGGCCAGGCGGATCCCTTCAACCCGCATCCCGCTGTAGCGGATGGCTGGGGGCGGCCAAGAGCCGTGCTGCGGGAGGACGACGACGCGGCGGCAGGCTGGCGCGGGCAGGGCACCGGTGACGCGCCGTCAGGCACCCTTCGCCACTGGACCTGGACCAGCCGCTTGCTGGGCACGGCACGCTCTGTCTGGCTGCATCAGACGCTTGCCCCTGAAGGCGAGACGCGCGGGCGGGCCTGGGTGCTGCTGCTGGACGGCCAGGCCTGGGCCGGTCCGCTGCGGCTCTTCCCCATGCTGGATCACATGACCGCGCAGCGGCGGCTTCCAGCCGCGAACTACCTGGCCGTAGACGCACGGGATCCCGCATCCCGCCGGCAGGACATGGCCTGCCAGCCCGGCTTCTGGCAGGCCCTGCACGAGGAGCTCTGGCCCGCAGCCTGGCGCCTCGCGCTGCGTGACGCGTCGGCGTCTCGCCCGGCCAGCTGCGAGGCGCCCTGCCTGGTGGCCGGGCAGAGCCTGGGCGGCTTGGCGGCCACCTACGCCGCCTTGCACTGGCCGCAGCGCTACCCGGCCGTGCTCAGCCAGTCCGGCGCCTTCTGGTGGCCCGAGCTGGATGAGGGGCCGGAACACGCCTGGCTGCTCCGCCAGGTGCGTGAGGGACTGGGGAAGCGACAAGGCTTGCGGGCGCTGTTCCAGTACGCCGAGCGCGACCCCGAGGACATGCAGCAGCTGAGCCTGAAGATGGCCGCGGCCCTGCGCCTGCAGTTGGCCTGGCCGGAGGCGGTGCATGCCCGGCAGGTGAAGGGCGGCCACGACTGGATCTGCTGGCGCGAGGCCTTGCTGGCGGGGCTGGCCGAACTGCTGCCGACCCTGTACGAGCCTTGCAACAGTCAAGCGCACTGATTGAAAACCGCCCATGGGCTTCGCCCCTGGGTCCATCCAAAGGACTTGCCATGACATCCCAGAGCTCGGGAACGGTCAACCCGTTCGACGACGACAGCCTCCGCTTCTGCGTACTCGTGAATGCGCACGGAGAGCACAGCCTGTGGCCTGAATTCGCCGCGGAGCCAATGGGTTGGATGCGCGCCCATGGTCCCGACTCTCGGGATGCCTGCTTGCGCTGGATAGACGCGCACTGGACGGCCATGCAAAACGCAGCTGCGCGTTGAAAGGTGCTCATGAACAGCAACGCTCCATCGCTCAGCAAGCCGTCCGGCGCCGCATCGAGCACCGCGCTCATGGCCTCCTCTGAGCAGCCCGCTCCGACGGCGGCATCCCTCACGCTGCCCCTGGTCGCCGCGCAGCCCGGCATCTGGATGGCGGAGCAGGTGGCGGACCAGCCGGGCTCGGCTTACACCATCGCCCATTGCGTCGAACTGCGCGGGCCGCTTGATGTCGCTGCCATGACGCTGGCCATGCGCCAGGGACTCGCGCAGGCGCAGACCCTGCATGCGCGCTATGAGCACCGCGGCGATGGCACGGTGCTGCAGCACCTGCGCTCGTCCATGAGGCCAGAGGAGGTGCTGCCGCCGGAGCTCATCGACCTGCGCAGCGCCGCCGGCGCCGACGCGCAGGCCCAGGACTGGATGGACCGGGACATCAGCCAGGCGCGCGCGCTGGCCGACCCGCGCCAGGCCTATCGCCATGCCCTGATCCGCATGCCCGACCGCGAAGGCGCCGCCTGCTGGTGGTGGTACCTGCGCTGCCATCACCTGGCCCTGGATGGCTACAGCTTCAACGCGCTGACGCGACGCATCGCGGCGCTTTACAAGCACCGCATGCGCGCGGAGGCGGCGGACGCGGCGGACGCGGCGCCCTGGACCGGCACGGAAGCCGTGGTGCAGGAGTACCAGGCCTATGAGGCGTCGGCCGCCTACGAGGCCGACCGGCGCTTCTGGGCCGAGTACGGCGCTGGGCTTCCCACTGCGCTGGGCCTTTCAGCCCGCGCGCTGCCGGATGCAGCACCCACGCCGCGCGTGAACCTGCAGGAGCTGGCGCTGCCTCTGGAGCGCATGACTGCCTTGCGTGCGCTGATCGACACCGATGAGCGCGCTCGCAAGGCTCGGCTGACGCCCGCCGACCTGATTCTCGGCGCCATGAGCGCCTACCTGGGCCGTTGGATCGGTCTGGACATGGCGCTGGGCGTGCCTTTCATGCGGCGCCTGGGCTCCGTGGCCTTGCAGGCGCTGGTGCCGGTCGTCAATGTCCTGCCGGTACGTGTTCAGCTCGACCCTGGCATGGACTGGGTGGCCGTCGCCCTTGCCCTGAAACAGGCGATGCAGGCGGTTCGCCCGCACCAGCGCTATGCGGCGGAGCAGATCCAGCGGGATCTGCATCGCCTAGGCTCAGGCCAGCGCCTCTACGGGCCGGTTCTGAACCACAAGCTCTTTGATCTGTCGCTGGACCTGGGCGAGGTTCGCGGCTGGACCCGGCATCTGGCCACCGGGCCGGTGGACGACATCGAGCTGAGCCTGATGGTTCATCCGGACCGCGTCCAGCTGGAGCTGCGCGCCGCCGCCAGCCGGCACGACCAGGCGGAGCTGGCGGCGCATGCGCAAAGGCTCTCGCAATGGCTGGACGCCTGGAGCCGGCAGCCCGCGCTGAGCCTGCGCGACCTGCCCTGGTGCACCCCTGCGGAGCTGGCGCGCATCCAGCGCTGGTCCACCGGCCCAGAGGGCGCCGGACCGGATGCTGCTCGCGCCTTCGAGCATTTCACGCGGCGGCTGGCAAGGCAGGCCCAGCTGCGTCCCACAGAAACGGCGGTAGTGTGCCAGGACGAATCGCTGGACTATGCCGAACTGCTGGCCCGCCTGCGCCGCCTCGCCGCCTGGTTGAGGGCGCAAGGCGCCGGGCGCGGCGAGGTGGTGGCACTGGCACTGCCGCGCAGCATCGAAGCGCTGGTCGGACTGCTGGCCATCATGGACAGCGGGGCTACCTTGCTGCCCCTGGATCTGGACTACCCCGCTGAGCGCGTGGGCTGGATGTGCGAGGACGCCCGTCCGCGGCTGGTGCTCACGCACAGCGCGGTACCGGCGCTGTTCCCCGCCGGCTTGCGGCGGGTAGACCTGGACGATCCGCAGTTCCTTCGGCAGTTGGCGGAGCAGCCGGACGAACCGGGCCATGCCGCCGATGAAGCGCACCGCGGCCCCGGCCCTGACGACGTGGCCTACATCATCTTCACCTCCGGCAGCACCGGCCGGCCCAAGGGCGTGCTGAACACCCACGGCGCGTTGATGAATCTGCTGGAGGCGCACCGCAGCACCCTGTACGAACCCGCGCTGCAGGCCGTGGCCCAGGCGCACGGCCGGCGCCTGCGCGCCGCCCACACGCACTCCTTCTCGTTCGACTCGTCCTGGTTGCAGCTGCTGTGGCTGACGCTGGGACAGGAACTGCATCTGATGGACGAAGACGCGCGGCGCGACGCCCATGCCCTGGTCGCCGACATCCGGCGCCAGGCCCTGGATGCGCTGGATCTGCCGCCGTCCTTCCTGGCTCAGATGGTGAGCGAGGGCCTGTTCGCGCCAGAGGGGCACCAACCCACGCTGGTGCTGATCGGCGGTGAGGCAGCGCCGGCAGCGCTCTGGCAGCAGCTGCGCGCCGTGCCAGGCCTGCAAGCGCACAACCTTTACGGCCCCACGGAGAACACGGTGGACGCGCTCAGGGCCGACGTGGGCGCGCATGAGTTGCCCGTTGTCGGACGTCCCATCGGCGGCGTGCAGGTACGGGTGCTGGACGCCTGGCTGCAGCCCGTGCCGATGGGGGCTGTGGGTGAGCTCTATATCGCCGGTGCCGGCCTGGCACGCGGCTACCTGGCGCGTCCGGGCCTCACGGCCAGCCGTTTCGTGGCCGATCCTTTCGCGCCGGCGGGCCAGGCCTCGCGCATGTACCGCACCGGGGACCTGGTGCGCTGGAACGTTCAAGGGCAGCTGGAATACCTGGGGCGCAGCGATGACCAGGTCAAGGTGCGGGGCTACCGTGTCGAGCTCGGCGAGATCGAGAGCGCCCTGTCGCTGCTCCCCGGCGTGGAAAGCGCCATCGTCCTGCCGCAGACCGTGAACGCCACCCAGCGTCTGCTGGCCTACTGCGCGGTGCCCGGGCTGGACGACGCGCAGCGGCTGCGCTGCGCGGCCGAGTTGCGTGCCCAGCTGCGGGAACGCCTGCCCGAGTACATGGTGCCTGCCGCCCTGACGGTGCTGGACGGCTTCCCCCGCAACGTCAGCGGCAAGATCGATCGCAAGCGCCTGCCGGCGCCACAGTTCGAATCTTCTTTGGACCGTCCGGCGACGCCGCTGGAAGCCATGGTCTGCGCTGCCATGGCGCAGGTGCTGCACAGAGACGCGGTGGGGCCGGACGACGACTTCTTCCAGCAGGGCGGCGACAGCATCTCGGCCATCATGCTGTGCACGGCGCTGCGTCGCCAGGGCTGGGTGCTGACGCCGCGCCAGGTCTTCACGCATGCCAGGCCACAGGCCCTGGCCGAGCAGTTGGTGCCGCTGCCGGCCGCACAGGACGCTGCGTCTGAGCAGGCCTGGTCACCCACGCCCGAGCTGCGCGCGCGGCTCGCAGCGCGGCATGGGGAATTCGGCGCTGTGCTGCCTTTGCTGCCGCTGCAAAAAGGCATGCTCTTCCACACCATGCTGGCGCAGGACCAGGCCGAGGCTGCTGGCGGCTATGCCGCCTTCACCCGGCTGCGCCTGGATGGACCGCTGGACGCCGACCGGCTGAGCCGGGCCCTGGACGCCGCGCTGCGCCGCCATCCGCAGCTCGCCGGCCTCTTCGACGTACAGGCGGATGCCGAACCCCTGTTCCTGATGCCCGCGCGGCCGGAGGGCCTGCACTGGCCCTGGCAGCTGCATGACTTCTCGGAGCTGGCCGAGCAGGCACAAGCGCAGGCCCTGTCGGCGTTGCAGGCCAGGCTGCTGAGCCAGGGCTATTCGCCGCTGCGCTGGGGCGGCATGATCCAGGCGGCACTGGTGAGACATTCGGCGACGCGCCACAGCCTGCTGATGATGGTGCATCACCTGGTCATCGACGGCTGGTCCAGCCCCGTGCTGCTGCGCGACCTGCTCGACGCGTACCGCGCCAACACCGCCCGGCTGCCGGCACTGTCGCGCGCTTACGCAGACGTGATGGTCCAACTGGCTCACAGGTCTCTCGACGAGAGCCGGGCCTGGTGGCGTCAGGCCGTGCAGGGCCTGGCGCCCACGCTCCTGTGCGAGGGCAGGCCACCGCAGGGCGCGGTGAAGGAACACAGCCTGCGCCTTCCCGAGCCGCAGGCCGAGGCCTTGCGCAGGGCGCTGCGCCAGCGCGGCCTCACCCTGCACGTGCTGATGCAGGGGCTCTGGGCCCTGGCCCTTTCCTCGATGAGCGGGCGCGACAGCGTCGTGTTCGGCACGCCGGTCTCCGGGCGCAGCACCGACGTGGACGGGATTGCCGAGCAGGTGGGCCTCTTTCTCAATACCTTGCCGGTGGAGGTGTCGCTGCGCCAGGACCAGGCGCTGTGGCCCCAGCTGGAGGCTCTGCAGCGTCGCCATGCCGAGCGCATGGCGCATGACGGCGTGGGCTTGGCCGAGATCCAGCAGATGGCCGGCGGGGCGCTGTTCGACACCTTGCTGGTCGTGGAGAACTACCCGGACAGCGACTACCTGACCGAAGCGCTGCCCGGAGCCGGTGGCGATGAGGGTCAGGTCTTGCGGGTGACCGAGGTCCACAACCGCGGTACCAGCCACTACCCGCTGGCGCTGCTGGTCCTGCCCGGGGACGGCCTGACCCTGCTGCTGGAGGATCGCGGCGTGCTGGCCGACGGCCAGGCGCTGCTGGAGCGGCTGGCGCGCTGGATCGCGCAGCTGCTGGACCAGCCCTCGCTGCCGCTGTGCCGCTATCCGCTGCAGGTCTCGCGTGAGGGCCGGCTGCTGCAGACCATCAATGACACCGAGCATCCCGTGCCGCGCCACACGCTGCGTTCCTGGCTGGAAGCGCAGGCCCGGCGCAGTCCGGACGCCCTGGCGCTGATCGACGAGTCGCACCGCCTGAGCTACGCCGAGGTGCGCCACCAGGTCCGCAGCCTGGCGGCCGAGCTGCAGGCCCTGGGCGCAGGCCCAGGCCGCATCGTGGCGGTGGCGCTGCCGCGCTCCGCGCGCCTGAGCCTGGCTCTGATGGCCGTGATCGAGGCCGGTGCGGCCTATCTGCCCCTGGATCTCAGCTATCCCGACGAGCGCCTGCGCTTCATGCTGGAGGACGCTGCGCCGGCCGTGATGATCGGCGGCAGCGATCAGCTTGCGCGCCTCCTGCAAGCCGAGACCGAGACCCCCGCCAGGCCTCGTCCGGTCGCGTACGACGAACTGCGCCCCGGTCACGAGGCGCCCGAGATCAGCGTGTCGCTGCGCGCCGATGATCCGGCCTACCTGATCTACACCTCCGGCACGACCGGCCGGCCCAAGGGCGCGCTGGTGAGCCATCGCGCCATCGTCAATCGCCTCGCCTGGATGCAGGACGCCTATCCGCTGGGCACTCAGGACGTGGTGCTGCAGAAGACGCCTTGCGGCTTCGACGTCTCCGTGTGGGAGTTCTTCTGGCCGCTGCTGGTCGGCGCGCGGCTGGTCATGGCGCCGCCCGACAGTCACAAGGACCCGGCGGCACTGCAGCGGCTGATCGAAGCGCACCGCGTCAGCTGCCTGCACTTCGTGCCCTCGATGCTGGCGGTGTTCAACGACCATCTGGGCGCCCAGCCTGCCGCCCGCATGGCCGAGACCTGCGCGAGCCTGCGACTGGTGTTCTGCAGCGGCGAGGCCCTGCCCAGAGCCCTGGCCCGCGAGGTCTCGGAACGCCTGCCGGCAGCGCTGCACAACCTGTATGGGCCAACCGAAGCCGCCGTGGACGTCAGCTACCACCCGGCCCACGGCGATGCCCTGGCGTACGAAGGCACAGGCGCGCCCAGCGTTCCCAGCGTGCCTATAGGCCGCCCCGTCTGGAACACGCAACTGCGGGTGCTGGACCGTTGGCTGCGGCCCGTGCCGCTGGGCGCCGTGGGCGAGCTCTACCTGGGCGGCGTACAGCTGGCCCTGGGCTATCTGGGGCGTCCGGCACTCACGGCCAGTCGCTTCGTTGCCAGCCCGTTTGGCGACGGCGAGCGTCTCTACCGCACCGGCGACCTGGTGCGCTGGCTGCCCAGTGGTGTACTGGAGTATTTGGGCCGCGGCGACGACCAGCTCAAGCTGCGCGGCCAGCGCATCGAACTGGGCGAGATCGAGCAATGCCTGCTGGCCCAGCCCGGGGTTGCGCAGGCCGCCGTGCAGGCCATGGTGCTGTCGGCAGACGATGCCGGTGGCGATCAACGACAGTTGGTGGCCTATGTGGTGCCGCAGGGCGATGCGCCGCTGGAGGCCGAAAGCCTGCGTCAAGCGCTCAGCCAGGCCCTGCCGGCCCACATGGTGCCGGTGAGCTACCAGCGTCTGGCGGCCTTGCCGCTGAGCCCCAACGGCAAGCTGGACCGGCGCGCGCTGCCCAGGCCGGTGCTGGACCTGGTGCCAGGTCTTGCCTCCCGCGCACCAGCCTTGGGTCTGGAGAGCCGGCTGGCCGAGATTTTCGCCCGGGTACTGGGCCGCGAAGGGGTCGGTGCCGACGACGACTTCTTCGCGCTGGGCGGCCATTCCCTGATGGCCATGCGTCTCGCCGCCGAGATCCGCCGCACCCTGCAAAGACCGGTGGCCGTGGGCCAGGTCATGCTGACGCCCACCGTCGCCGGGCTGGCACAGTCGCTGCAGCGCGAAGTCATGCTCAATGACTTCGGCAGCGACGGCTTCGCGCCCGTACTGCGGCTGCGGGAAGGGGATGCGGGAGCGGGATCGCCGCTGTGGTGTTTCTATCCGGGCTCCGGCTTCGCCTGGCAGTACGCGGTGCTGGCCCGCCATGTCCGCGGTGGACAGGCCGTGCTGGGGCTGCAGTCGCCGCGGCCCGCCGGCCTCATCGCCAGCAGTCGGGACATGGAGGAATTGATCACCGCACAGCTGGCCCTGATCCGCGAGATCCAGCCGCACGGGCCTTATGACCTGCTCGGCTACTCGCTGGGCGGCACCGTGGCCAATGGCGTGGCCGCGAAGCTGCGCGAGGCGGGCGAGGCCGTGCGCTTTCTTGGCCTGCTGGACACCTATCCGGCCGAGGTGCATGACTGGTCCGACCCGCAAGGCGCCGAAGCAGCGCTGGGTGCCGAGCGCGAGCAGACGCAGGTGCTGGACCAGGCCTTTGCCGGCGATGCGACAGACGACGAGTCGCAAGCGCCTGACGCAGCCGAGCTGCAGGCCCTGATGCAGGCGGAAAAACAGGCCATGCTGGCGCAGATCTTTGCCAACTACCAGGACGCCGTCCGCCTGCTCTCGCGTGCCCGCACGCCGCGCTACGACGGCCGGGTGACGCTGTTCGTCGCGGAGCGATCGCTGCCGGCCTACATCGACCCCGAGCGTGACTGGGCGGGCCTCGTCGGACAACTGGACCTGCACCGCCTTGCGGACTGCAGCCACGAAGACATTCTTTCCCCGCAGCGGCTGCAGACGCTCGGGCCCCTGATCGACCGCCTGCTGAGCGAAGCCCGCGCACAGCCGAAGGCGCTGAACACCAAGGACCACTGACGCCATGAGCAACGATTCCCCCAAGCCACGAACCGGCCTGGACTGGGGCCTTCTGGCCCGCAACCCCCAGTTCCGCCATGTCTTCATCGCCCGCACCACCTCGCTGCTGGGCCTGGGCTTTCTCTCGGTAGCCGTGCCGCTGCAGGTCTTCCAGCTCAGCGGCGACAGTGCTGCCGTCGGGCTGGCGATGGCGCTGGAGGGCGCCGGCATGTTCGCGGGCCTGCTGGCCGGCGGCGTGCTGGCGGACCGTCATGACCGCAAGCGGCTGATCCTGCTGGCCCGCTCCGCCTGCGGCCTGGGTTTCCTGGGGCTCGCACTCAACGCCTGGGCGGCCAGCGTCTGGCCCCGGCCGGTGGTGCTGGCCCTGGTCTATGGGCTGGCAGCCTGGGACGGTCTCTTCGGTGCCATCGGCGTGACGGCGCTGCTGGCGGCGATGCCACAGCTGGTCGGTCGCGAGAACCTGCTGCAAGCGCGAGCGCTGAGCATGCTGAGCATGCGACTGGCGACCGTGGCATCGCCGGCGCTGGGCGGCCTGCTGATCGCTGCCTGGGGCGTGGGCTGGAACTACCTGCTGGCGGCCCTGGCCACGGCGCTGACCCTGCTGCCGCTGCTGCGCCTGCCCCGCATGCGTCCTCAGACCGAAGACGGCAGCCACCCCTTGCGCGCCTTGGCCGACGGCCTGCGCTATCTGCTGCGCAACAAGGTGGTGGCCAGCGTGGTGCTGGTGGGCAGCCTGGTCAGCTTCACCACGGCCGTGCGCGCCCTGTTTCCTGCCCTGGCGCAGCAGGCCTATGGCGGCGCAGCGCTGGAGCTGGGCCTGATGTATTCCGCCGTGCCGCTGGGCGCGGCATTGTCCGCCGGCTTGAGCGGCTGGGCGGAGCGTCTGGAACGGCCTGGCCTCGCCCTGCAGTGGCTGGGCTTGGCCGCTTTTGCCTGCCTGCTGGCCCTGGGACTCAACCCCTCCTTTGTGCTGGCGCTGCTCTTGCTGGCGGTCTTTGGCGGTCTGGTGTCGCTGGCCGGCTTGCTGCAGTACGCGCTGGTGCAGGGGCACACGCCGGACGCCTACCTCGGTCGCGTCAACGGCCTGTGGAGCGCGCAGGACGCCTTGGGCGACTCCATCGGCACCGTGGCCGTCGGACTGCTGGCGCAGACCCTTTCTCCCCTGAGCGGTGTCGCGGCGCTCGGTGGCGCCGGCCTGGCGCTCGGCCTCTGGGCGCTCACCAGCCTGCCTGGTCTGCGCAGGGCCGCCGCCGAAGACACCGCGCTCCAGGCGCAATCCTGACCCGAAAGAAGGTGACCCATGTTGACTCCCACCCGAAAGACCGCTGCCATCGGCCCGTCCGGCTCTCAGGGCTTCCCGCAGGACGCCGCCGGGCTGAACACCGAGTTCGTGTTCAGCTCGCCTCATCGCAGCCTCGTGGCTCGGGGCTGCCTGGCGCGCATCGAAAGCCCGGTGCATGAACATGCGGCGCAGGACGACGCCAGGCAGTCGACCTTTCTGAAGGCCGTGCAGGCCGCGCTGGCGTTGGCCCGCAAGGAGGGCCAGCGCAATCCGGTCGTGCTGGGCGCCATTCCCTTCGACACGCGCCAGCCCTCGGCCTTGGTGGTGCCGCGCGAGGTCGACTTCATCGACCGCGACGCCCTGATGGCGCGGGCGCGCGCCGCGCCACTGCAGGCGCGTGTTTCGGCAGCGCGCAGCATTCCCGACCAGCAGTGCTTCAAGCAAGGCGTGCGGCAGGCCATCGCCAATTTCCAGCACAGCTGCATCCGCAAGGCCGTGCTGTCGCGCCTGTGCGAGATCGAGCTGGAGCAGCCCGTGGACGTCGAAGGGCTGCTGGCCAACCTCATGGTCCAGAACCCTGCGGCCTACCACTTCCGGCTGCCCATGGGGGATGGCTCGGCGCTGGTCGGCGCCAGCCCGGAACTGCTGCTTCGACTGCAGGGCCGGCAGGTGCTGACCTTTCCGCTGGCAGGCACCGCGGCCCGGCAGGCCTCGGCCGATGAGGACCAGGCCGTGGCGCAGCGGCTGCTGTCCTCGGGCAAGGACCAGCACGAGCACCGCCTGGTGGTGGAGGACATCCGCGAGCGTCTGGCCCCTCTGTGCGACGCCCTCGATGTGCCCGCCGGCCCGGAGCTGGTGGCCACCCCCCACCTGTGGCATCTGGGAACACCCATCGCCGGCCAGCTGAAACCGGGGGCGACCGCGCCGCTGGCTGCACTGGACCTGGCCTGCCGCCTGCATCCCACGCCGGCGGTCTGCGGATTTCCGCGCCTGCAAGCCAGCAAGCTGGTGCACCTGATCGAGCCCTTCGAGCGCGGGCCCTTCACCGGCATCGTGGGCTGGTGCGATGCCGAAGGGCAGGGCGAATGGGTGGTCACCATCCGCTGCGCCACGGTGCAGGCGCGCCGACTTCGGCTCTTTGCCGGCGTGGGCGTGGTGGAAGCGTCCTGCCCTGATGCCGAGTGGGCGGAAACGCAGGCCAAGCTGGGCACCATGCTGCGTGCCATCGGCCTCAGCCCGGAGGTGCTGGCATGAGCGCGGCGCTGACAAGCGCGCCAGCGGCGGGCGAAGATCGCAAGCGCATCGAGTTCAGCCCTTGGCCCGCCGAGTTTGCCCGCCGCTACCGCCACGAGGGCTACTGGCTGGACCGCCCGCTGCATGCCTTGCTGGAAGACGGGCATGCCGCCCAGCCGGCGGCGGCGCCGGCCGCTCCGGCGCTGATCTGCGGCGACCGGCAATTCAGCTATCGCGACATGATGCTGGCCGTCGAACGCCTGGCCGCCAGCCTCTGGGCGCGCGGACTGCGGCGCTACGACACGGCGCTGGTGCAGCTGCCCAACGTGGCGGAGTTCTACCTCGTCTTCTTCGCGCTGCTGCGCATCGGCGTGGTGCCCGTCAACGCGCTGTTCAGCCACAAGCGGCATGAGCTCGGCGCCTATGCCGCGCAGGTCCGCCCGAGCCTGCTCGTCGCCGACCGCAGCCATGCCTTGTTTGCCGATGACGATTTCATTTCGTCGCTGCAGCAGACGCAGCCGCAGCTGAAGCACCTGCTGCTGCGCGGCGAGCCGGCCGGCCCGCACAGCCTGGCCCAGGCCATGGCTTCACCGCTGCCGGCGAGCTGGCCCGGCGACGCCGCGCCGACGCCCGCCGACGAGGTGGCCTTCTTCCAGCTCTCAGGCGGCAGCACCGGCACGCCCAAGCTGATTCCGCGTACCCACAACGACTACGACTACAGCGTGCGCCGCAGCGCGCAGATCTGCCGGCTGGGCCCCCAGACGCGCTACCTCTGCGCCTTGCCCGCTGCGCACAACTTTCCGCTGAGTTCGCCGGGTGCGCTGGGGGTCTTCCATGCAGGCGGCAGCGTCGTGCTGGCCGGCAGCCCGGAACCCCTGGCCTGCTTCGACCTGATTGAGCGCCACCAGGTGACGATGACGGGGCTGGTGCCCTCGGCCGCATCGCTGTGGATGCAGGCGGTGGACGGCGATCCCTCGCGGCGCTCGCAGCTGCGGACGCTGGAGCTGCTGCAGGTGGGAGGCGCCAGCTTTGCGCAAGCGCTGGCGCGCCGCGTGCCGGCGGTGCTGGGCTGCCGGCTGCAGCAGGTCTTCGGCATGGCCGAGGGGCTGGTGAACTACACGCGGCTGGACGACGACGAGGCCCGCATCATGGGCACGCAGGGCAGGCCCATGAGCCCCGCAGACGAGGTCGAAGTGCGCGATGCGCAAGGCCGGCCGGTGGCGCCGGGCGAGGTAGGCCTGCTGGCCACGCGCGGCCCCTACACCTTTCGCGGCTACTACCGCAGCCCCGAGCACAACCAGCGCGTGTTCGATGCCCAGGGCTTCTACTACTCCGGCGACCTGGTGCAGCGCACGACGGATGGCTATCTGTGCGTGGTGGGGCGGGTCAAGGACCAGATCAACCGCGGCGGCGAAAAGATCGCCGCCGAGGAGATCGAGGACCTGTTGCTGCGCCATGCCGACATCCGCCAGGTGGGCGTCATCGCGCTGCCCGACCAGCGCCTGGGCGAGAAGAGCTGCGCCTGCTTCGTGAGCGACAAGCCCGACCTCGGCGCCGCTGCCCTGCGTCGTTTCCTTCGCGAGCAGGGCGTGGCGGACTACAAGGTGCCCGATCGCTTCGAACGCCTGCCGGCGCTGCCGCTGACCGCCGTAGGAAAGATCGACAAACAAAGCCTTCGCGCCCTCGTGCTGGCCGAGGCATCCCCTTCCAAGACTTGAAAGACCCCATGAGCATTCCAGCCGTCCCTTCCTATGCCATGCCCGAGGCCGCCGACTTTCCGAAGTCCAAGGTCTCCTGGCCCCTGCAGCCCTCGCGGGCGGTCCTGCTCGTGCACGACATGCAGGACTACTTCCTGCGCTGCTATGGCGATCACAGCCCCCTGCGCGACACGCTGCTGCAGCGACTGCAGGCCTTGCGCGACTGGGCGCATGCACAGCAGGTGCCGGTGGTCTACACCGCGCAACCCGTCGAGCAAAGCCCGCAGGACCGGGCCCTGCTGAACGACATGTGGGGGCCGGGGCTGACCACGGCCGACCCCGCGCTGGCGGCGATCGCCGGGCCGGTGGCGCCGGCCGCCGGCGACCTGGTGCTGTGCAAATGGCGCTACAGCGCCTTCCAGCGCTCGGACCTGCGCCAGCTGATGCACCAATGGGGCCGCGACCAGCTGCTGATCGGCGGCGTGTACGCGCACATCGGCTGCCTGATGACGGCCGTCGAGGCCTTCATGCAGGACGTCCAACCCTTCATGGTGGGGGACGCCGTGGCGGACTTCTCCCTCGAGGAGCACCAGATGGCGCTGCGCTACGTGGCTGGGCGCGCCGGCCGGGTGCTCAGCACCGCGGAGGTGCTGGCGCTCGACGGTGCGCCGCTCAGCTGGGAACGCTTCAAGGCCGGCGTGCTGGCGCGGCTTCCCGAGGGGCAGGGCGAGCTGCAGGACGATGACAACCTGCTGGACTACGGCCTGGACTCGGTCCAGCTGATGGAGCTGATCGCCGCCTGGGCCCGTCAGGGCGTGAAGCTGAGCTTTGAAGACCTGGCCCGCAGCCCGAGCCTGCAGGCCTGGTGGACCCTGGTCATGCAGGCGCAGTCGTCATCGAGGGCGCCTGCATGAGTGCGCAGGAATTCCAAGGCCGTGTGGTCTGGGTGACCGGCGCCGGCAGCGGCATCGGCCGGGCTGCGGCGCTGGCCTTCCATGAACGGGGCGCGCGCGTGCTGGGACTGGACCGCCGCTTCGACGATGCCGGCAACGAAGGTGCCGCGCCAGCCTACGAGACGCAGGTGCTGGACCTCGGCCAGCCCGAGGCCGTGGCGAGCCTGTGTCGCGACCGGCTGGCCGCCCACGGGCGCATCGACGTGCTGGTGCATGCCGCCGGCATTTTGCGCATGGGCCGCACCGATGAGCTGAGCCTGGACGACTGGCAGCAGAGCCTGCTGGTGAACGCCTCGGCCGCCTTCCATCTGTTCCGTGCGCTGGCGCCGCAATTCAAGAAGCAGGCGCAGGGCGCCATCGTCGTCCTCGGCTCCAATGCGGCCCATGTGCCGCGCGTGGGCATGGCGGCCTACTGCGCATCCAAGGCGGCCCTTCGAAGCCTCAGCCAGTGCCTGGCACTGGAGCTCGCACCCTTTGACGTGCGCTGCAACCTCGTCTCGCCAGGCACCACGCGCACGCCCATGCTGCAGGCCATGGGCATGGACGAGGCCGGCATCCGCCGCACCATCGAGGGCCTGCCGGTCCAGTACAAGCTGGGCATCCCGCTGGGCAAGATCGCCGAGACCCGCGACGTGGTGGGAGCCATCCTCTTCCTGGCCTCGGAGAACGCCGGACACATCACCCTGCACGACCTGGTCGTGGACGGTGGCGCAACCCTGGGAGCATGAATGGACACCAAGCTCAGAACCGACGCAAGCGAAGCGCTGGCACCGCAGGAGCGGACGACCCGACCGCCGCAGGTGCTGCCGTCGCCGCTCCAGCTCCGGCAGCAGACCGACGCGCCGGATCGCGAGGGCCTGGCCCTGATCGGCACGACCCGCGCCCGCATTCGCCAGCTCCTGCAGGGTCAGGATGACCGCCTGCTGGTCATCATGGGCCCATGCTCCATCCACGACCCGCGTGCCGCGCTGGACTACGCGAAGCGCCTGGCGCGCGAGCGCGACCGGCGTGGCGGCGAGCTGGAGCTGGTCATGCGCGTCTACTTCGAGAAGCCGCGCACGACGGTAGGCTGGAAGGGCCTGATCCAGGATCCCTGGCTGGACGGCACGGGCCAGCTGCATGAAGGGCTGTTCCTGGCTCGCCAGCTGCTGGTCGACATCAACCGCCTCGCGCTGCCTGCCGCCACCGAGTTCCTCGACCCTTTGGTGGCGCCTTTCTTGGAAGACCTGGTGAGCTGGGGCGCCGTGGGCGCGCGAACGACCGAGAGCCAGACGCACCGAGAAATGGCATCGGGCCTGCCCATGCCGGTCGGCTTCAAGAACGGTACCGACGGCAATGTGCGCATCGCCTGCGATGCCATCGAAGCGGCGTCCGTTCCGCACCATCGGCTCGGTCTTCATCCGGCCGGTAGCGTGGTGGCGCTGCGCACCCGCGGAAATCCGGACGGCCACCTGATTCTGCGCGGAGGTCGCGAGCCCAACTACCAGGCCGGCCCCGTGGCGCAGGCCTGCGAAGCCTTGAGGGCAAGGCGGCTGCCGCCGCAGCTGATGGTGGATTGCAGCCATGGCAACAGCAGCAAGCAGCACGAACGCCAGGTGCAGGTGGCCGCGGACATCGCCGTCCGCATCGAGGCGGGCGAACGTCAGGTCTGCGGTCTGATGGTCGAGAGCCACCTGAAAGCCGGCAGCCAGCCCTTCATACCCGGCCTGCACAAGGCCGATGCCCTGGTCTATGGTCAGAGCATCACCGATGGCTGCCTGGACTGGACGGCGAGCCTCGAACTGCTGGATGGCCTGCAAGCGGCGGTGATCGCAAGGCGGGCGCTCAGGCAGCCGGCCGGCCGGTGCATGTTGGGCGCGTGACGCTCCCATATGCGCCAAATCGATAAGCTTTGCATCTAATGCCAGTTTCTCAATCCTAGGAGCTGAGGCTCAATCTCGTTCACTCGCTGGCCTGGAGGACGGCGACGCTGAAGGAGATGTGACATGACTGTCGAAGTCGCCCGTTCCGAACCGGGCTTTGTGGCCGAGCTGCTGACGCCCGGACAACTCAAGCGCCTGATTCCCTGCAGTGCGGCCTCCGCCGCCACCGTCCAGCAGGCGCGCAAGAAGATCCGGAGCATTCTGCAAGGAGACAGCGACCGGCTTCTGGTCCTGATGGGCCCCTGTTCCATTCACGACTGCATGGCCGCGCGGCACTACGCACGGCGCCTGATCCACATGCGCGAGCAATGGGGCCAGGACCTGGAAATCGTGATGCGCGCCTATCTGGAAAAGCCCCGGACCACGCTGGGCTGGACCGGCCTGCTCAACGACCCCTTCCTGGATGGCAGCGGTTTGATCTCCCATGGCCTGGAGATCGGTCGCAGCCTGCTGGAGGAGATCAATGCCATGGGCGTGCCGGTGGCGCATGAGATCGTGGCGCCGGCCTCCATGTGCTACCTCGACGACCTCCTGTCATGGGTGGCGATTGGCGCGCGCACCTCGGCGTCACCCGTGCACCGGCAGCTGGCCTCGGGCTTGGACATCCCGGTCGGATTCAAGAACGGCGTGGAAGGGCAGGTGCAGGTGGCCGTGGACGCCATCCTTTGCGCACGCCACCCCCACAGCTATCTGGCGGTCCGGCCGCAAGGCACGCTCGGGATTTTCAACAGCGCTGGCAACCGGGACGCCCACCTCGTCATGCGCGGCGGCAAGCAGCCCAACTACGATGCCCAGAGCCTGGCGGAGGCCGCGTCCCAGCTGCGTTCGGCGGGGCTTCCAGACACCCTGGTGGTCGATGCGAGTCACGGAAACAGCCAGAAGAACCACCTCAGGCAAGGATTCGTGTGCGCTGACCTAGCTGGGCAGATCAGCGGTGGAAACCGTTTCATCTGCGGCGTGATGATCGAAAGCAATCTGCAGGCAGGACGGCAGGATCTGAAGCCAGGCAAGGTGCCGGATCCCGAATTGAGCATCACCGACGCCTGCATCGGCTGGGACGAGAGCGCCGAGATCCTGAGCCTGCTTTCGCAAGCGGTGCGTTCGCGACGCAGCCGCAGCCGGCGGCCGGCCCAGGAAGCTGCTTGCTAGGCGCGAGCAAGGCGGCCTTTGCGCCGGACACTTCATTCACAAGGCAGACACCCCTGCGGCCAACGCGAGAGGCTGCCATTGCACGGACTTGCACCATGAACGCCCCACTGGACATCCTGCTTCGAGAACCGGCGTCGGACGCCTCCCTGGAAAGCCCGGCGGCCCCAGCGCCGGCCCATGAACCCGATCCGTCTACTCAGCTGGCGCAGTGTCTGGCCCAATTGCGCATGGCCTCGTCGGAGCTGCACGCGCCAGGCGGATTCCCCACGCGTGCCCGGCAGCTGCTGCAGCTTTGCGAGCACCTGCAGCTGCACCGTGAGTCCTTGATGCATGCAGGCTGGCTGGCGGGCTACGCGCCCTGGGACCAGCGCCTGGATTTCGAGGCCGGACTGCTCGCGGTGCGTGGCATGGCGCAGCAGGTCGCCAACGACTGGGCCGATTCGGCATTGGTGCCGGCAGCCGAGCCGCACCCGCTGGACAAGGACGGACGCTGCTGGTCCGTCGACGTGCTGGGCCGCGCCGAGGGCGTGGATGTGCTGGTCCTGGGCCTGCATCGCCCCTGCGCGCACCTGCTGCTGGGCTTTGCCGGCGCCTGGCTCGCCGGGCGCTCGTGCCTGGTGATCAGCCAGGAAGAGCATCCCCTGCTGGACGCGCTCCTGCTGGCCTTGCGCCGCGGACTGCCGCACGGCGGGGCCGCGCTGCGCTGGATGGTGGGGGTGGACATGGGTCTGGCCTTGGCACAGCTGCAGGCGTCGGATCACCTGCGCGTCTGGAGCACGCCCGTCGCCGGTGAGCTGCGCTGGGAGACCTTGCAAGGCTGCGCTGCTGACCGCGACCTTCACCTGGCGGCACCAGGCCTGGCCGTGCTGGACGAGGGGGTCGAGCCGGGCAGCCCGATGTTCGAGAACGTCGCCGATCTCGTCGCGCTGGGGGCCGTGGCCGTCCACGGCTTGCATGAGCAGGCGGTGCGCAGCGTCTGGCTGCCGCGGACCTTGCTGAAGCCCTTCAGCGACGCCTTGCAGCAGCGTTGGCAGGCCTGGCAGGGCAGCCGGCCGTCGCAGCATTGGCAAAGCGGCGCCGCAGCCGTGCAAGGCTTGGCTGCGCGATCCTGGATCCGTGCCGCGCTGGAGCAGGGTGCCTGCCTGCTGGCGGGGACCGCCGAGTGGCCGGCCGTCCTGCAGCTGAGCTCGCCCATCTGCGCTGCGGAACAGGGCGTCTCCAGCCCGCCGCTGGGGCCGGTACTCGCACTCTGGGCTTATGCGGACGCCGACGACCTGCGCCAGGCCCTGGACGCCATGCTCAAGGGGCGGCGCGGCGGTCTTGCCCTGCTGGCCTGCGCAGACGAGCGGCAACGGCGCGATTGGGGCACGATCCTGGCACGCCATCACCGGGCGCTGCATCTCATCGCAAGCCAGGCGGCCACGCCGGCGGATCACGCGGACACGCTGCGCGGCGCCTGGGAGCTGCTGGCCTCGCTGGACCAACTGGCTGCCAACGCCACGCTGAAAGCACTGCGCCCCTCTTGCGCGCTGCTGGCCGGCACCGCGGAGTTGGGCGAGTGCCTCCAGCAATACCTGCCTGGCGGCCCGGTGCGCGAGCTGGACGTGCACCCCTTCCGCCACCACTTCGAGGACTTGCGCGTCGGCGATTCCTTGCTCACGCATCGCCGCACGGTGACCGAGGCGGACATCGCGGCCTTTGGTGGCGTGTCGGGCGACTACTTCTACATGCACTTTGACGCCGAGGCCGCTGCGGCCTCGCCGTTCGGCCGGCGCATCGCGCATGGCTACTTCGTACTGTCCGCGGCGGCGGGCCTTTTCGTGTGGCCAGGGGAGGGGCCGGTGCTGGCCAACTACGGGCTGGAGCATCTGCGCTTCATCCAGCCCGTGGGCATCGGCGACACCATCCAGGCGCGACTCACCTGCAAGCGCAAGCAGGACAAATCTAGCCCAGGTGCGAAGCGGGGGCAGGGCGTGGTGGCGTGGGATGTGCTCGTCTGCAATCAGCGCGGCGAAGCCGTGCTGCGCTACGAAATCCTCACCCTTGTGGCCAAGCGCTGCAAGGCGGATCTGGCGTAGGGCACGCTGGCGCGCACGCGGCGTTTAGCGGTTCGGCGCGCGCTTGGAGAAGTAGTGGGCGGGCGAATCGCCAAAGCAGCGGCGGAACATCGCGATGAAATTGCTCGGGGTGGCATAGCCCAGGGCGTCCGCCACGTTTGCCACGCTGTCGCCGCGCGCCAGGCGCTCCAGCGCATGGGTGAGACGCGCCTGCTGCCGCCATTGCGCGAAGCTGATCTGGGTCTCGGCCATGAACAGCCGGCCCAGCGTGCTTGGCGACAGCCCCGCCCATTGAGCCCATTCCTCCATGGTGCGCTTGTCCTCGGGTTGCTCGAGGATGGCATTGGCAATGCGCAGCAGGCGCCGGTCCTCGGGCATCGGCAGATGCAAGGGCTCGTGCTGTGCATGCCGCATCTCGTCCAGCAGCACCGCCAGCATCCGCTCCTGCTGTTCGTTCAAGCGCTCCTGGGCGGTCCAGGCCACCGCGCGCCGGACCAGCGCCCGCATCAGCTCGCTGATGCCGATCACGCAGGGCTTCTCAGGCAGCGACTGGCAGGCCGACGGCGTGATCACCACGCTCCAGCCGCTCATGGCGCCGCTGATGCTGACTTTGTGGGCGACGCCCGGCGGAATCCAGCCCGCCCGATGGGGCGGCAGCAGCCAGGAACCGTGAGGCGTGCGCACGTGCACCAGGCCGTTCTCCACGCAGAACACCTGGCCGCGAAGGTGGCTGTGCCAGTCGATTTCACGCGTGCCCAGCTGGTACTCGGCCGTGGCGTCGTCCTCGCCCCAGATGGCGATCAGCGGCGGGCCGTCGGCGCGTTCGCTGAGGTCGGGGAAGCTGGGGGAGGCGCCGGAAGCGGTCGCTTTGGGCATGACTGGAATTCAGTATTTTTAGATCGAACAACGCTATCACGCTTTCGTTGCTCAGACCAAGAATTCATGCCAGCGAAAGGCAACATCACCATGAAGCGCCACTCAAGCAGACCTGCATCAGCATCAGCACCGCCAGCGGCCGATCGTGGCACCGCGCGCATCCGCCCCCGTGCGTCGATCGGCGCCGGTATGCTGGTCCTGGCCGCCATCCTTGGCGGTTGCGCCAGCACAGGCCCCGAAGCGCCACGCCTGGCGCTGGTGGATGCCCGGCAGCTGAAGCTCGCCGAGGCACCGGCGCAGGCCGTGTCCGCACATAGCCCCTGGCCACGGCAGGACTGGTGGCTGGCCCTGGGGGACGAGCAGCTCAACACCCTGATGGCCGAAGCGCTGGCCTCTGGACTGGATCCCCTCGTGGCCGATGCGCGCCTGCGCCAAGCGCGCGCCATGGCCGGCATCGACGAGGCCGCGATGTCGCCGCAGCTTGACGCCAGACTCAGCTGGCAGGGCGCTCGGCAATCGTCCCAGGCCGTCGCTGCCAGCCAGGGCGGCGGGCAGTTCAAGCGGAAGTGGGCAGGCAGCCTGGGGCTGGACTGGACGCCGGACTTGTGGGGAGGGCGCCGCGTCGCCTGGACGGCCGCGCTGGGTGCCGTGCGCGCGGCGGAGGTGTCTGCCCAGGACGCCCGCATCCAGCTGACCGTGGCCGTCGCCCAGGCCTATATGCAGCTGGCCTACGCCCACGTGCAGGGCGACATCGCCCGCGCCGAACAGGAGCGCGTGGCCGAGGTGCACCGGCTGACCCAGCAGCGCGTCAGCAGCGGTCTGGGCACCCAGGCGCAGCTGCGCCAGACGGACAGCGACATCGCCAGCGCCGCCCAGCAGGGGCTGATGGCGGATCGGCTGATCGCCATGGCGCAGGCCAGCTTGTCGGTCCTGCTGGGCAAGGGGCCCGACCGCGGTGCCGCCATCGCTCGTCCGTCCTTGCCGTCGGGCACGCTCGTCGCCGCCCCCGAGTGGCTGCCGCTGGAGCTGTTGAGCCGCAGGGCCGACGTGGTGGCCGCACGCTGGCAGGTGGAGTCCGCCATGCAGCACATCCAGTCGGCCAGAACGGCCTTCCTGCCCAACCTGAACCTGGCGGCCCTGGTCGGCGTGGCGGCCACGCAATGGAGCGACCTGCTTCGCCGCGGCGCCGGCTTCTACGAGATCGCCCCGGCCCTGGGACTGCCCGTCTTCGATGCCGGCAGGCGCAGCGCCGAGCTGGCCTTGCAGGAGGCGCGCTATGACGAGGCGGTCGCCCACTACAACCAGACGGTGGTCAGGGCGGTGAACGAGGTGGCCGACCAGGTGCAGGCCCAGCGCTCGCTCGCCGCACAGCTGGAGCAGCAGCAGCGGGCCAGGGAAGCCGCGCACGACGCCTGGCAGATGGCGGAGCAGCGCTACAAGGCCGGCGTCGGCAGCTATCTGGACGCCCTGTCGGTTCGCCAGCAGCTGCTGCAGACGGAACAGCGCCTGGCGGCACTGCAGGCGCAACGCATCCAGGACGGCCTGCAGCTGGTCAGGGCGCTCGGCGGCGGCTTCCGCGCGCAAGAGCAACAGCGCCATGGTTCCTGAGGCCCGCAAGCCCAGGCATTGACGAAAAAGGAATAGCCATCATGAGTACCGAGAAAAACACGCAGACGCCAGCAGCACCGGCAGCATCCAAGGATCCGGCACCAGGCGCGCCCAAAGACCCTGCGGCAGCGGCCTCGAACCGTCGACGCAACCTGCTGCTCAAGGCCTTGTTCGTTGGTGCCGGCATCGGTGGCGTCATCTGGGCCTGGTGGTACCAGCAGGTCGGCCGCTGGCAGGAAGAGACTGACAACGCCTACGTGCAGGGCAACCTGGTCCAAATCACCCCGCAAACGGCCGGAACCGTGGTCTCCATTGCCGCCGATGTGGGCGAGCCCGTGGGCCTGGGCCAGACCCTGATCTCGCTGGACCGCACGGACAGCGAGGTGGCCTTGGCAGCCGCCACGGCCGAGCTGTCAACGGTCATGCGCAAGGTGAAGGGCCTCTACACGCAGGAGCGCGGCCTGCGCAGCACCATCCAGGGCGCCGAGGCGGACGTGCAGTCCCGCCGGGTCGTCCTCGACAAGGCGCGCGCGGACTACCAGCGCCGCAAGGAGCTGGCCCGCTCCGGCGCCATTTCCGACGAAGAGCTGGCCCATGCGCGCGACACGCTGTCATCGGCTCAGAGCGCCCTGAACGCAGCCCAAAGCGCGGTGGCCTCCCTCGAACAGCAGTACCAGGGAAGCAAGGCCCTGGTGGACGGCACCGTGGTGGTGTCCCATCCGGAGGTCCAGAAGGCCGCAGCCACGCTGCGTTCCGCCTACCTCGACCAGCTGCGCACTGCGCTGATCGCGCCGGTCGCGGGCCATGTGGCCCAGCGCTCGGCGCAGCTGGGGCAGCATGTGGCGCCGGGCAGCAGCCTGATGTCCGTGCTTCCGCTGGACCAGGTATGGGTCGAGGCGAACTTCACCGAAACGCAGCTGGCCCACATCCGCATCGGCCAGCCCGTGGAGCTGCGCTCCGACGCCTACGGAGACGCCGTCAGCTACAGCGGTCGCGTGTCCAGCCTCGGGCTGGGCACCGGCAGCGCGTTCTCGCCGCTGCCGGTGCAAAACGCCACCGGCAACTGGATCAAGATCGTCCAGCGCCTGCCGGTGCGCATCGAGCTGACCGACCGCAAGCAGCTGACCCGGCATCCGCTGCGGCTGGGGCTCTCCATGCGCGTCAAGGTCGACGTGCACGACCAGAGCGGCCCCATGGTGGTCGAGCAGCCGCGGGGCAAGGTCCAACTCAGCACGGACGTCTACCGCAAGCAGGTCGACGCCGTGGATGGCTTGATCGATCGCATCGTTCGCGGGCACCCGGGCGGCACGCCGGCCGTGCATGGAGCCCAGCGATGAGCAGCGCTGCGACTGCGGCCACGGCTGCGCCGGGCGACGCCCGCAGCGCACCGCCGGCGCCGTCACCGGCGCAAGGAGGCGCACCGGGCGGGGCGGAGTTCGTGCCCCAGAGCGTGCCGCTGACCACCGTCGGGCTGGCGCTGGCCGTCTTCATGCAGGTGCTGGACGGCACCATCGCCAACGTGTCGCTGCCCACCATCGCAGGCAACCTGGGCGTCAGCACCAACCAGAGCGCCTGGGTGATCACGACCTTCTCGGTGTGCAATGCCATCGCCTTGCCGCTGACCGGATTTCTCGTGCGCCGCGTGGGGCAGGTGAGGCTCTTCGTCTGGTCCACGCTGCTGTTCACGCTGGCCTCGCTGCTGTGCGGGCTGGCGCAAAGCCTCGGCGCGCTGGTCCTGTTCCGGGCCCTGCAGGGAGCCGTGGCGGGGCCGATGATCCCCACCACGCAGGCCTTGATGCTGTCCATCTACCCGCCGCACCGGCGGGGGTTTGCGCTGTCCATGATCGCCATGGTGACGGTGGTCGCGCCGATTGCAGGGCCGCTGCTCGGGGGGTGGATCACCGACAGCTATTCCTGGCAATGGACATTTCTTGTCAACGTACCTATTGGCTTATTCGCTGCTGCCGCCGTTTCCAGTCAGATGCGCAGCAAGCCGGAGAAGACGGAGGCAGTGAAGGTGGACCACATCGGCCTTGCCACGCTGGTTCTCGGCGTCGGCGCGCTGCAGGTGGTGCTGGACAAGGGCAATGACGAGGACTGGTTCCAGTCTCCCTTCATCGTCGTCATGTCCCTGGTGGCCGCGCTCAGTCTGGCCGTCTTCCTGATCTGGGAGCTGCATGAGCGCAACCCCATCGTCAACCTGCGGCTCTTCGCCAATCGCAACTTCGCCGCAGGCACGGTCACGCTGGTGCTGGCCTACTCCGCCTTCTTCGCGGTCAACGTGATCGTGCCCCAGTGGCTGCAGCGCACGATGGGCTACACCGCCATCTGGGCGGGGCTCGCGGCAGCTCCCATGGGCATTCTGCCGGTGCTGCTCACCCCCTTCATGGGCAAGTACGCGCCGCGCTTCAATATGCGATGGATGGTCTGCAGTGCCTTCGCCATCCTAGGGGCGGCCTCCTTCATCCGCTCGGGATTCTTCCTCGGCGTGGACTTCCAGCACGTGGCCGCCGTGCAGCTGCTGCAGGGCCTGGGCCTGGCCCTGTTCATCATGCCCATCAACGCCATCCTGCTGTCCGACCTGAAGCCGCAGGAAATTGCCGCGGCATCCGGCCTTTCGACCTTCAGCCGCACCTTGGGCGCCAGCTTTGCGGTGTCGATCACCTCGCTGGTGTGGGATCGGCGGGCGGTGCTGCACCACGCCCATCTCGCCGAAGGTCTACCGCCGGCCACATTGGGGCAGCCGGCCTTGACCTTGGCACCGGGCGACCAGGCCTTTGCGTTCCGGCTGGATCGCTACCTGGACCAGCTCGCCTACCAGATGTCATTCAATGACGTGGCCTATGCCCTGGGCTGGGTCTTCATGCTGGCCATTGCCGTGGTGTGGCTGGCCAAGCCGCCCTTCACCCCGAAAGCGCCGCCAGCCAAGCGCTGAGCGGCAGAACCAAGCGCCTCATGCACCAACTGAAAGGAGTTGCCATGGATACGGCAATCGAAGCCGCTCAAGTCTTTGACATGGACGAATTTCCCATCGTGACCTTCCGCAACGCGGCCATCGAGCCGGGCTATGCCTGGCGCTGGGTGCGCGAGATGGAAGCCCTCGTCAAGCGCGGCGAGCCCTTCGTCATCGTCTTTCTGCCGGACCGCCCCGCGGAGGAGCAGGAGGACCGCAAGCAGCGCGCCATCTGGCTCAAGACCCACAAGGACGAGCTGTCCGGGGTCTGCCGCGCCCTCATCACCGTCGAACCCGATGCCCTGCAGCGAGTGGAGGCGGCCAAGGAAGCGCAGGCCATGCAAAAGGCCTTCGGGCTCCTGCTGGTGAGCGTGGAAACGGAAGAAGAAGCGCGGGATCTGGCCAGCAGTCTGCTGGTCGCCTGATCCCCGCCATCAAGCGATCACTACCTTTGAAGGAACCCGACGTGAGTCAAGCAAACCGAAGACTGCCGGCGCTGCGCCGATCGTGGCTGTTTCTTGCCGGAGCGGACCAGCAGGCGCTGCTCGACGGCATCCATACCGGCGCCGATGTGTTGGTCCAGGAACTGGAGACCTTCACCCCGCCGGCCCGGCGCCCGGAAGCCCGCCAGCTGAGCGGCGAAGTCCTGAAGGCCTGGCGCGAGGCCGGCATCCTCACCTCGGTCCGCGTCAACCCGCTGGACAAGGGCGGCATGGAGGATCTCGAAGCCGTGATGCGCCACCGGCCAGACGTCATCATGATGTCCTACATCTCGACCCCGGAGCAGGTCATCGCCCTGGACCGCGCGGTCTCGCATTTCGAGCGCGAGTTTGGCATCGAGGCCGGCTCGACCGAGTTGGTTCCCAACATCGAAAGCACGCTGGGACTGGTCAACACCCTGGCCATCGGCAAGTGCAGCCCGCGCGTCAGCGCCTTGCTGGTCGCCACCGAGGACATGGTGGCGGACATGGGCGCCCGCCGGACACGCGCCGGCCATGAGCTGGACCATGTGCGCTCGCGCTTCCTCGTCGAGTGCGCCGCCCTCGGCATGCCTGCCATCGACTGCCCCTACAGCTACTCGGACAACGAAGGGGCGGAACTGGACATGCAGCGCTGCCGCGACCTGGGCTATCGCGCCAAGGCCATCGTCAACGCCCAGTTCACATCCGTGGTCAATCGCTGGCTCACGCCCTCGGCGGCGGACCTGGCGCTGGCCCGGCGCGTGGTCCAGGCCTTTGATCAGGCCCGCAGCCAGTCCGGCGGAAAACGGGTGCCGGCGGCCGTGGTCGACGGCTTCTTGACCGAGGTCCCCGATTACCTCGCAGCCCAGCGCCTGATTGCGCGGGCGCTTCAGTTCGGCATGGAGTGAGCCCAGCATGGAATCCCTGATCCAACGTTTCAAGTCGCTGCCCGTCTTGACGGGGCAGCTGAGCGACTTCGACACCAGCGCCGTGCCAAGCAGCCCGCAGGCGCTCTTCATGCAGTGGCTCGACGATGCCGTCGAGCTCGGCGTGGCCGAACCGCATGTGACGACGCTCTCCACCGTGGACCCGGACGGCGCCCCGGACGCGCGCTCGGTGGTCCTTCTCGACGTCGGCGAGGAAGGCTGGCACTTCGCCGCCAACGCCGCCAGCCCGAAGGGTCGCCAGCTGGCAAAGCAGCCGCAGGCCGCGATGACTTTCTACTGGCCTGGCATCGGGCGCCAGATCCGTCTGCGCGGCGAGGTGAAGGCCCAGGCCCGCGAGGCCGGCCTGGCGGACTTCCGCAGCCGCCCGGAGAAGTCGCGCGCAGCCATTCTTGCCGCTCGGCAGAGCGAGGTGCTCGAACAGACCGGTGACCTGGACCAGGCCTTGGCGGTGCAGTTGGCACGGCTGCAGGAGCAGCCGGATCTGGCTTCGGAGCTCTGGACGATGTATGCGCTCAAACCGCTGGACGTCGAGTTCTGGCAGTCCAACGGCCAGCGCCGCTTCACGCGCCTGCGCTATCGGCGGCAAGGCGCGCAATGGACCCGCCAGCTGCTGTGGCCATGAGCAGGAGCACCGAAGTGAAGCCCGGCGCCGGGCCGCGTCCCAGGCCGTCCGGCCAGGGGACGGGGACACGGCTGGTGCATGCTGGCCGCGATCCGGCGGCCTACCACGGCTTCGTCAACACCCCGGTCTTTCGCGCCTCGACGGTGCTCAGCCCCACGGTCCGCGACCTGCTGGGCCGCACGCAGCCCTATATCTACGGCCGGCGCGGCACGCCCACTTCGCAGGCACTGGAGCGCGCCATCTGCGAGCTCGAGGGCGGTGCCGGCGCCGTGCTGTGCCCTTCCGGGCTGTCGGCCTGCATGCTGGCACTGCAGTCCTGCCTCAAACCCGGTGACCACGTGCTGGTCACCGAGGCGGTCTACGGCCCCGTGCGCCATGCCTGCGAGGGACTGCTCAAGCGCCTGGCCATCGAGGTCAGCTACTTCCCGCCGACGATGGGAGCAGGGCTGGCCTCGCTGATCCGCGAGAACACGCGGGCCGTCTACCTGGAGTCACCGGGCTCGCACAGCATGGAGGTGCAGGACGTACCGGCGATCGTCGACGCTGCCAGGCGCCATGAGCTGACGGTGATCGCCGACTGCAGCTGGGCCACGCCGCTCTTCTTTCACGCGCATGCGATGGGCGTCGATCTCTCCATCCAGGCGGGCACCAAGTACCTGCTCGGCCATTCCGACGGCATGCTGGGCACGGTGTCGGCATCCGCACGCGCCTGGCCTGCGCTGAAGGCCCTGCACGGCGACCTGGGGCTGTGCGTGGGGCCGGATGATGTGTTCCTCGCCTTGCGCGGGCTGCGCTCTTTGCAGGTGCGCATGCGTCAGCATGAGCAGGGCGGCCTGCAGGTGGCGCGCTGGCTGCAGCAGCAGCAGGAGGTGGCGCGCGTGCTGCACCCGGCGCTCGAAAGCTGCCCGGGGCATGAACTGTGGAAGCGGGACTTCAAAGGTTCGTCCGGCCTGTTCACCGTCATCCTGAAGCCCGCACCGTTTGCGGCGGTCGAGGCGTTTCTGGACGGTCTGCAGCTCTTCGGGCTGGGCTATTCCTGGGGTGGTTTCGAGAGCCTGGCGTTGCCGCTGGACGCCACGGAGGGACGGCTGCGTGAGCTGTGCGAGCCGGGCAGTCCGTGCGTGCGCCTGCACATCGGGCTGGAGGAGCCGCAGGATCTCATGGCCGACCTGCGTGCAGGGTTGGACCGCCTGCAGCGTGCAAGCCTGGAATCGTCAAGCCGGTAGGGAGGAGTCAGACATGTTGACCGTATGGGGGCGACGCAGCTCGTTCAATGTTCAGAAAGTGATGTGGCTGATCGGCGAACTGGGGCTGGCGCATCGCCACGTTCCGGCTGGAGGGGACTTTGGCGGCTGCGACACGCCGGAGTTCGAAAGGCTCAACCCGCACCAGCGGATTCCCGTGATCGACTACGGCGGCCAGGTGGTGTGGGAGTCCCACGCCATCCTTCGCTACCTGGCCGCCAGGACCGGGATCGAACCCTACTGGTCCACGGACGCCTACCGGCGCTCGCTGAGCGAGCGCTGGATGGATTGGAGCCAGAGTTCCTTGGAACCGGACCTCATGCTGGGCCTCTTCTGGGCGCTCGTGCGAACGCCACCCGAGCAGCGGGACCTGCCGCAGATCCAGTCCAAGCTCCTCCTGAGCAACCGCCATTTCCAGCGTCTGGACGGCATCCTGGCCCGCCAACCTTACCTCAGCGGCGATGCATTCGGCCTGGGCGACATTCCTGCCGGCGCCACGCTGTTTCGCTACTACTCGATGGACATCGACAGGCCGCACCTGCCGCACGTGGAGGACTGGTACCGGCGGCTTTGCGAACGCCCGGCCTACCAGGAGCATGTGATGGTGTCCTATGACGAGCTCAAAGGCCGGCCTGACCGGACGGCACGCGTCCTGGACTGGGAGCTGCCATGAAGGCGCCCGTGCTGTTGGTCCTGCATCGCGCGCAATCCTCACCCGGCCGCGTCGGGCGCCTGCTCCAGCAAAAGGGCTATCCCCTGGACATCCGCCGGCCGCCGCTGGGGGACGCGCTGCCCGCCACGCTCCAGGCCCACAGCGGTGCGGTGGTGTTCGGAGGCCCCATGAGCGCCAATGACCCGGACCCCTGGCTGCGAACGGAGACCGACTGGATCTCCGTGCCGCTGAGAGAGCAGGTTCCGTTTCTCGGCATCTGCCTGGGCGCCCAACTGCTGGCCCGCCATCTCGGCGCCGCGGTTCGATCGCGGACGGACGGCCGCGTCGAAATCGGCTACTGGCCTATACGCCCGACATCGAGCGGGCGGCGGTTGGGCCCGTGGCCGGAGCGCGTCTATCACTGGCACCGCGAAGGCTTTGAGCTGGTGGGCGGCATGGAGCGCTTGGCCATCGGTGAGACGTTTGAAAACCAGGCCGTCCGTTATGGCACGCATGCCTACGGACTTCAGTTCCATCCGGAGGTCAGCTTCCAGACCATGCAGCGCTGGGCCTTGTCCGCCCCGGCCAAGCTGTCCGCCCCGGGGGCCCAGCATCTGGCCTTGCAGCTGCAGCAGGGATGGCGCCATGACCGCGCGGGAAAAGCCTGGCTCAGTGCCTTCCTGGACGGCTGGCTCGTGCCAGGCGCTTGACGGCAGAAGCAATCCCGCAGCGCTCGCACTGTCACCTGATTGCGGGATGTCACTACCCAGCCAGCGCCGTGGCCGCTCGCGCATTGCCATAAAATGCAGAATAACTCGCATTTCATGGCCACGATCCATGGCGACGCCCATGAGCGTGTTCGTGGACATGCGAGCTGGGGCGGTCAAGCAACCCTGGAGGCCGGCTCGACCTTGAGCCGGCTTTCGCGGCTGCCCCGCACAGCACTCCACAGGCTTGTTTCAAGCGAAAACGCGATGTCCAACCAGCAAGCAGGTCCGCGAAAGATACCGAGCCAGGCCCGGTCGCGCCGGATGGTCGATTCCATTCTCGAAGCGGCCGCCGAAGTGCTGGCCGAACGCGGCTACGCCGGCACGAGCACGAACCTGGTCGCGGATCGCGCCGGCGTGAGTATCGGATCCGTCTACCAGTACTTCCCCAACAAGGACTCCCTGGTCGCCGCACTGCATGAACGGCACGCCGGGCAGATGTACCAGGTCATCGAAGCGGTGCTGGGGACCGGCCATCGAGGCAATCTGCGCAGCCAGATAGAAGCCATGGTCCGGGCATTGATGGCAGCGCACATGGTGGAGCCCAGGCTGCACCGCGTGCTCGAACAGGAGCTGCCCTTCTTCGAAGGCCCCAAGGCGAATGCCAGCCCTTCGGACAGGGGCATCTTCTCGCGCGTGCAGCAACTGCTGGAACAGCATCGCGCCGATATCGTGCCGCAGGACATCCCGCTGGCGGCCTGGGTCATCCAGCGCATCATCGAATCCATGGTCCATGCGGCCGTCATCGACCCTCCGCCAGGGCTGTCCATGCCGGAAATCGAGCGGGCGATTGTCGACGCCGTCCTGGGCTACTTGGGCGCCCGCTGACTCACTCGCAGTGCAGCTGCGGGCCGCGTTGGGTTAGGTGGCGCCAGGCATGCGCATTGCCCGGTGCAGCAGCGCCCCTGAGGCGCTCATCGTGCCCTGGAGACTGCCATGACCCATGAAACCTACCAAAGCTGCATCGAGGCCTGCGAGGCCTGCGCCAATGCCTGCGACCACTGCGCCGTTGCCTGCCTGCGTGAACAGGATGTCAAGATGATGGCTCGCTGCATTGCGCTGAACATGGACTGCGCCGCCATCTGCCGCCTGGCCTGCGCCTACATGGCGCGCGGCAGTGAATTCAAGGCCCGGCTCTGCCAAGCTTGCGCCCAGGTCTGCGAAGCCTGTGGCGAGGAGTGCGCCAGACACCTCTACGATCACTGCGAACAATGCGCTGAGGCGTGCCGCCGGTGCGCAGAGGAATGTCTGCAAATGGCGGCCTGAGGCCGGGCCGGCTGCCTCCGCGCTGCGGCACGGTTGGCGGAAGCGGGCAGCGACGGGACGTGCCGGTCGGCGCACGAGCTGGCCATCAGAACAGCATGCCCAGCACCGCCGCTTTCAAGGCAGCCTGCGTCTTGTTGGTCGAGTTCAATTTCATCGTGGCCTTGGCCACGTGAAAGTTGATGGTGCGCTTGGTCAAACCCAGGATCAGGGCGATCTCCGACGAGGTCTTGCCATCGGCCGTCCATCGGAGGATGGTGCGTTCGCGTTCGCTGAGCTGAGAGTCGGGCCGGTGGAACAGTTGCGGGAGGCGCCGCTTCAGCACCCCCTCATGCAAGCGCTGGCAGAAGCCGGACAGCTCGTTGGCCTTCGCGTCGAACTCGCCCAGCGACACCGCCCCTTGCGCGCGGGCGAATGTCATGGCGCCGATGATGCCGTGCTCCGTCCGCACGGGCAGCGTACAGCCGTAGTGCATGCCATGGCTCAACGCAGCCTGCCAGAAGAGGGAGGGCGCTTGCTGACCGGCAGCCGCCCAAAGCCAGGGACTGCTGCTTCCCTGTGCATGCCGAATCCAGGGGTCCAGCGCGGCAAAGTCCTGAGCTCCATAGGTCTCAAGCCAGGCTTCGGGCGCATTCCCGGCCTGGATGACGGTCGGACGGGTCATGGGCGGGTAGACATGGGCCTGGTAGAGGCAGTGATCGAATCCCAGGCTTCTGGCGAATGACGACATGGTGCGCTCGCATTCGTACGTATCAAGCGCTGAGCCGGATTGCGGAAGCTTGCCGTCAACGAAGGCGCTCTCTTGCATGTTTGACTCCCTCTTTTGTCGATTGGCGACGCGACTAAAATAGCAAGTTACTCGCGTTTTTATGCATTCTCTTGAGTCGATCTGACATGGGCGTTACCAACCGTATCAACGCACGCAGAAAATCAGCACAGATCCCCGCAACGCTCAGTGGTTCATTGACGATTGCGCAGACACACCCTGTTGCACTTAATCAGCTGGTTAGCCATAAGTGCCCAGTTGAGGTGCATATGCCCCCAAGAATGGCAGGACTTTGACTCCCAATATGCGAGCAAAAAGTCGCATGCAAGTCGCGCGCCCGGACCCAACGGACCAGGCGAACAGCAGCCGGCTCGGGGCCGCTGCGATGTGGCCGACCCGCAAGCGGGCGGCAAGCTGAAAGTCTCGAATGAGAACCTTGGGTGATGCGAGCAGCCGCATGGCATGCGGCCGGTTCCACCAGATCGTTCGCGCTAGCGGCGAGCCTCGCTTCGGTAGCGGCCCAGCACCCTCAGCTCGCAGGCGAGGGCGGCGGCATCCTGCAGCGCTTGCCGGACCTCCTCACTGTCCGGCGGGGCGGAAATGGTGAAGTGGAAGCGGTAGTGCCAGCCCTCGACACGCGCCGGTCTGGTGCACCAATGCTCCACCGACAGACGACGGCGTGCCAGTGGCGACAGCAGTTCAAGGAGGCTGCCGGGACGCTGCGGCAACGACACCGCGACCATCAGGTGATCGTCATCGGCATGGGGCGGATGCGCCAGGCCGGCAATGACCCCATATCGGGTGCAGGCGTCGTTCAGCCCTGCCCGATTCGCTGCCGGGCAGGGCTGCAACACCTGGCCGACCACCTTGACCGCGCCGGCAAAGAGCAGGTCATGGCTGCGATTGACCGGGCCGTCCTGGCTGCTTTCCAGCGGCAGCACGCCGAAGTGGCAGTCGCCACCGGCCACGGCCGCATGAACGGCGTCCAGGCTGGCGAAGGCATGGCGCCGCGGCGCCGGACCGAAGTAGCGGACGGCTGCGGCCTCGGCTGGCGATCCCTGCGGGCCGAGGTAGGCGATCGCAGCATTGACCATGGCGCCGTGCGAGGGCGGGGCAGGGGCGCTCAGGCGGCCAGCGCGGTCGCGGGCGGACGCGTCTTGGGCTTGGCTGGCAGGGGCCGGGTCATCTGATTGAATATGTTCTTGCGATGCATCTCCTCGGTGCCGCCGACGCTGGCGAAACCCAGCGCGTCGCGCATCAGGCCCGCCACCGATCCTTCCTGATAGCCGCGACTTCCATACAGACGCACCAGGTCCAGTGCACTCTTGATGAGGTCTTCGGAACCGACCAGCTTGGCCACCGAGCAAGCCAGCAACGCGTCAGGCTGCTCGGTGAGCAGGCGCCCCAGCGCTCCGAGCGCCGTCCAGCGGCCGCGCTCCATGCCGATGCGGATGTCGGTCAATCGGCGCTGCACATATTGGTGGTCGACGATGGGTTCGCGGAAGCTGTGCCGCGTCTCGGCATACCGCAAGGCGTCATCAAGGAATGGCGCTGCCAGATTGGCCGCAACCAGGCCATAGTAGGCGCGACCGAGGGAGATGATGTCCACCAACTGCCGCAAGCCACGCTTGGGCTCGCCCAGGACCTGTGCATGCGGGACGAAGACGTCGCGGAACTCCAGGCTCCCTGTGGGCAGGTCGGTGTTGCCGAGCTTGCGGTCGGCGGGTCCGGTCACCAAGCCCTCGGCACCGCGGTCCACGAAGACGAGACCGACCGCCTCCGGCTCATCAGCGTGGCGACAGACGATCAGCGAGAACGCCGCCATCGGCGCATGCGCGATGTTGAACTTGATGCCGTTCAGGCGATAGCCGCCAGAGCACGGCGTCAGCGTGCTGCCAATGCTGCGAACGTCCGTCCCCGTGCTGGGTTCGGCGATGCCTGTCGCGCACAAGTCGCCGCGTGCCAGCGCCGCCAGGTACTTGTCCTTTTGGGCTGCCGAGCCATAGCGCTGAAGCCCGCGCACCATGCCGGCCTGCGCAATGGCGGACAGCAGCAGGGCAGGGCTGCGGACGGAGAGCGACAAGCCCTCCAAGGCGGCAGTGAAGTCCCACCAGGATGCCAGGCTTGCATCCCGCTGATCGATCAGCTGCCACAGCCCCTGCTGGCCCAGCCTGTCCCAGCGCGCGGGGTCGAAGTCCGCCTGCGATCCCATGGCGGCGAGCTCGGCGCCCAACTCGCGAAAGCGGTGAAGCAAGGCGAGCTGGTGTTCAGACCAGTGCATCATCATGGTGCTGCTCCTTGCGCCCGCCTCAGACACTGCCCTGGAAGTCCAGGATCTTGGTCTTGAAGTCCTCGGTCACCGGCGTGGTCTTGTTGGTGGCGTAGTCGAACATCACGTGTTTCGAGTAGCCGCGCGCCACCACGGTGTCCTGGCCATCCTGGCGATGCATGATGTGCTCGATCTCGAAACTCTTGGTCCCGAAATTGCTGACGCGGCTTCGGACCAGCAGGCTGTCGCCAAACATGGCCGGCTGCACGTACTCGCATGCGGTCTTCACCATGATGTGCGGAAGCTTCTCATGCTTTGGGATGGCAAGGACCTTGAACATGAATTCAAGGTAGGCATGCTGCAGATAGTCGTAGTAGACCGGGCTGCTGACATGACCCATTGAATCAGTGTCCCGGTATTTCACTTGGATAGGCGTTTCAAAGTTCCTGCTCATGGGTTCTCCTGGTCATTGCTTGAAAGCTGAACATCCCCGGCGAGCACTGGCTGCCAGGCCTGCGCCAGTGTTCCGGCCTTGCCCGGCGATGGCTACTGTCACCAATCACAGTCCCGGTACTGCGGTGCTGAGCGAGAGCGCCATGGCCGCTGCGCCTTTCGGCGATGGCTGCCCGACCTCCGTGTACGACCGCCCGGCCTCCCCTTGATGTAGCTCATATGAATGCGAATGGCTCGCATTTACGATTCGCCGACTTTCACTCGGAGGCATCATGACTTTGAATCGCTGGCAGCAAGCCTGCATCCTCAGCGCGGGGCTGTGCTGGAGCGCACTCGCGGGCGCAGCGGAAATTCCCATCGGCACACCGCAGAACCTCGCGGGCATGGAAATCGCGGCGGTGTATCTCCAGCCCGTCGAGATGGAGCCGGACGGCCACATGCGGCCGGCCGCCGACAGCGACATCCATCTCGAAGCCGACATCCATGCCCTGGCCAGCAACGCCAACGGCTTTGCCGAAGGCATGTGGATCCCCTACCTGCACATCCGCTATGAGCTGCGCAAGGTGGGCAGCAGCGATGTGATCAGCGGCGTCATGATGCCCATGGTGGCCAGCGATGGCCCGCACTATGGCGACAACGTCAAGCTGCGCGGCCCGGGCAAGTACCAGGTCCGCTTCACGGTGTACGCGCCCAATGCGCCCGAAAACACCACCGGCAAGCACTTTGGCCGTCACACCGACCGTGCCACCGGCGTCCGCCCCTGGTTCAAACCCCTGACTGCCGAATGGGAGTTCAGCTACGCAGGCATCGGCAAGAAGGGCGGGTATTGAGATGAAGAGGAACAAGGGGGCGCTGCTGGGCAGCGTGCTGCTGGCGCCTGCGCTGGCGATCGCCCAGGGCAGCGCGGCGGCACCGATGCCGACGCTCAAGGAGGTGCTTGAGCGCCTGCAGCGCCTCGAAAAGGAGAACCAGGCCCTGCGGGCCCGCCTCGACGCTGTCGCCCCGGACACGGAAAGGCGCATCCAGGCGCTCGAGAACGCCCAGCAGCAAACCGACAAGGCGCTGAACACGGAGCGGCTCAGCGAGCAGGAGCCCGAGCTCGTGACGCGCCTCAAGGCGGTCGAGTTCCAGACCCTGGCCATGCAGAAGCAGGCGCGCCAGATCGAGGCGCTGGACGGCGTGAGCGTGTCGGCCTCGCTGGCCAGCGTGCTGCAGGCGGCCCCTGCGGCGGCCGTGCCCGAGGGACAGCGACAGTCGCGGCTGAACTATCGCGGCGACGTCTCCATTGGCGCACCAGCGGGTTCGCTGGGGGATATCGAAGGCCGCCTGTTCGCGCACGTGCGCCTCGGCCAAGGGCAGGGCCTGGCGCTGCGCGACAGCCATGCCGGCGGCAGCAATGCCATCGCGTTCCAGACGCAGGCTGGCGCCTCGGACTCTTTCGCGGTGCTGGCGCAAGCCTGGTACCAGCTGAACATCCCGCTGCCGCGCGACCACGGCCAGGCCAAGGCGCGCGAGCATATCGAGCTGACGGTCGGCAAGATGGACCCCTTCCTGTTCTTCGACCAGAACGCGGTAGCCGACGACGAAACCACGCGCTTCTTGAATAAGGTCTTCGTGCACAACCCGCTGCTGGACGCAGGGGGCGACATTGGCGGCGATGCCTATGGCTTCACGCCGGGCGTGCGCGTTGCCTACACCAGCAAGCCGGATCGCACGAGCAGCTGGAGTGCGTCGCTGGGCCTGTTCGCAGCGGGCGAGGCGGCGAGCTTCGGCGGGGGGATCAGCAAGCCGTTG
The DNA here is from genome assembly GCA_041913905.1 of Burkholderiaceae bacterium. Lineage (GTDB taxonomy): Bacteria > Pseudomonadota > Gammaproteobacteria > Burkholderiales > Burkholderiaceae_C > Roseateles_B. The sequence continues at coordinate 44,797 of JAYSEK010000041.1, forward strand.
CTGCTGGCGCAGCTGGACACCAGCCGCCGCCTTTGGGATGGCTTGCCTGGCAACTACCGCGCCTATGCCTGGCGCAATGCCCAGGCGAGCGACCACGACGGGACGGGTGCCGTTCACGCAGGCTGGGGCGCCTCGGTCGACCAGCGGCTTTCCGACAGCTACACCGGCTTCCTGCGCTACGGGCAGCAGGCGAAGGGCTCGCCTCGCGTGGACCGCGCGCTGACCCTGGGCGTCGAACTCGACGGGCGGCAGTGGGGCCGCGGAGCGGACGGCCTTGGACTGGCCGTCGGCTATCTGCACAGCGGCGCAGCCTACCGTGCGGCTCAGGGCACGGGCGCCCAGGAGCAAGTCTGGGAGCTCTACTACCGCTACCAGTTCAACGACAAGGTGCAGATCACGCCGGACCTGCAATGGATACGGCATCCGCTGGCGCTCGCCGGCAGCCCGGCGATTCGCGTGTTCGGCGTGCGCGCCAAGGTGGGGCTCTGATGCGCGCCCTGGCCCGCTCGTGCTGCGCCGCCGCTGCCGCACTTCTCGTGCTGCTGCCCGGCCTGGCCCGTGCCGAACTGCCCGGCGCGCTGCTGGTGCTGCAAAACGGCCGCATCGTGCCGTCGCAGCTCGAGATGCCGGCCGGGCAGCGCCTCAAGCTGCGCCTGCAGAACAAGGGGCCCGGGCCCATCGAGTTCGAGAACCTGGATTTGCGCATCGAGAAGGTGCTGGCCGAAGGCGGGGAGTCCTTCATCGTGCTGGCTCCCATGCGCCCGGGTCGCTATCGCTTCGTCGATGAGTTCCATCCCGAGACGGGCGTCTTCGAACTCGTGATCCGCTAGGTGGGCAGCATGCTGGCGTCTTTCATCATCGTCTGGCGGGAAAGCCTCGAGGCCCTGCTGGTGCTGGCCATCTTGCTGGCCTGGGTGGCCGAACAGCCCGAGGCGGATCACCTGCGTCGCCGCATCGGCCTGGGCGCGCTGCTGGGGCTTGCGCTGTCGGTCCTGCTGGCCGGGCTGACGCTCGGCGCCAGCCGGTGGATGCAGGGCGAGGCGCTCGATGCCTTCCAGGCTGGCGCGGCCCTGTTTGCCGCGTTGCTGGTCCTGCAGATGCTGGCCTGGATGCGTCGCCATGCAGCGGGACTGAAAGCCGCGCTGCGCTCACAGGCGGGTGCGGCGGTGCAGGGCGGAAGCCTCGTGCTGATGGTGAGCTTGACCATCGCCCGCGAAGGCTGCGAGGCCGCCATCTTCCTCACCGGGCAGCTCGGCAGCGCGTCTTCGCTCCTGCCCGCGCTCGGCGGCGCTGCGCTCGGCCTGGGGCTGGCCCTGGCCTGCCTGCTGCTGCTGGAGCGCGGTGCGCGCTGGCTGCGGGGGCCGCTGCTGTTTCGCGCGGCCGAACTGCTGCTTCTGATGCTCGCCTTCTCGATGATGGTGCAGGGCGTGGAGCGCCTGCTGCTGCTGGATTGGCTGCCCACCGGGCCCGATCCGCTGTGGGACAGCTCGGCCTGGCTGCCGGATGCCCGCGGGGCAGGAGGGTGGCTTGCGCAACTGCTGGGCTATCGCGACCGCCCCAGCGCCAGCCTCGTGGCGGCCTACCTGGGCTTTGCCCTGCTGGCCGTGCTGGCCTTGCGGCGTCCACGCCGGAGCCGGGGAGGGGTACGGTGAGGAAGGCGGTGATCCCCATCGTCAGCAGCACGCAAGCAGGCAGGGCGCGCCCGGCACGCTGGGGCGAGGCACTGCGGCGGCACCGCGGACGGGTGGTCGGCCTGCAATGGGCCATCGTGGCGCTGTACCTCGCACTGGTGATCCTGCCGGTGCTGCTGCCGCCACCGCCGGAGTCGGCGCGCATTCTGGGCAACCTGACCCTGCTGGCGCAGTTCCTGTTCTGGGGCATCTGGTGGCCCTTCGTCATCCTCAGCGTGCTGCTGTTTGGCCGGCTGTGGTGCGGCACCTTGTGCCCTGAAGGCGCGCTCAGTGAATGGGCCAGTCGACACGGTCTCGGACACAGCATCCCACGCAGGCTGCGCTGGGGCGGATGGCCCTTCGTGGCATTCGTCTGGACGACGGTGTGGGGGCAGTTGATCAGCGTCTACGAGTACCCCCGCGCCACCTTGCTGATCCTCGGCGGGTCCACCGTGCTGGCCATGGCGGTTGGCTGGGTTTATGGGCGCGGCAAGCGCGTCTGGTGCCGCTACCTGTGCCCTGTCAGCGGCGTGTTCGGCCTGCTGGCCCGTCTGGCGCCGCTGCACTACAGCACCGACGCCGCGGCCTGGCGGGCCTACCAGGGCCCCGCACCGCGCGTGGACTGCCCCACCTTGCTCGATCTGCGCCATCTGGAGGCCGCCGCCGAATGCCATGCCTGCGGGCGCTGCAGCGGGCACCGGCAGGCCGTGGCCCTGCGCGCGCGCTGGCCCGGCGCGGAGCTGCTGCTGCCCGCGCGCGATTCGCGTGCACAAAGGCGGGCCGCGCTGCTGCTGGTCTATGGGCTCTTCGGCGTCGCCCTCGCGGCCTTCCAATGGAGCGCCAGCCCCCTGTGGCTGGCGCTGAAGCAGCGGGCCGCAGACGCCGTGCTGGACAGCGGCCGCGCACTCTGGCTGCTGGACGACTCGGCGCCCTGGTGGCTGCTGACTCACGAACCACAGGCGCACGACGTCTTTCTCTGGCTGGATGGTCTGTGCATCCTCGGCTACATCGGCGGCGCCACCCTGCTGCTGGGTGGCGCGCTGCACGCGCTGTTGCGTCTGGCTTCGGCACTGAGCGGCCTGCCATGGGCCCGCCTGGCCCTGGCGCTCAGCCCGCTGGCGGCCATGACCTTGTTCGTCGGCCTCTCGCAGATGACCTTGAGCCAGCTGCGCTCGGCAGGTTATGCCTGGCCGCAGGCGGTCCTCTATGTGCGCATCGGCCTGCTGGGCTGCAGCACGCTGTGGAGCCTGGCCTTGGCCGCAAGACTGCTTCAGTCCGGTCGAGCAGGATCGTCGGGACTGCGCGCCAGGCGCTGGCTGGCCGGGCTGCTGCTGCTGATCTGCGCCGTCGCAGTGAATGCGGTCTGGTGGGCGCATTTCCAGCACGGCTGAGACCGGCAATGCTTGCATAGCAGGCTCTCTCATGGGCCTGGCGCATGCCGGCTGCGCGAGGCAAGGCGCTCGCGCACAGGCCCCGGCCGGGTCTACAGGCCGACCGCCTTTGCAGCAAGCGCTTCGGCTGCAAGGCGCATGCATCCGCAAGGAGCAAAGCTTTGCGCTTAGCAGTGTTAATGCGAAGCATTAACATCGCGCCTCAGTACATTCCCGAGCTGCCCGCACTTGACTGCAGCGCTGGCGCGGGACGCCTCGCACGGCCGGCCGCTGCCGCCTACCGGACTCGGAAATTCGTCGATGAAGTTTCAAGCGCTGATCTGCCTGTCTATTCACGCAGCCGCCAAGGTCGATACGGGCCAAACGGGCGACGTTCGCGGGGTGTCCGGCATCAAGGTCGCTGCATAGAATCCGGCCGCGCAATCCGGTCCAGGCGGCAGTCAGCCAGGGACATAGCGCACGAGGCGTTGCCCGCCGGTGGTCATCCATAAATTTGCCAGGAAGCGTCAGCTCTGGTTGAACGAGGGAGTCGAGCGATGAATACGGAATCGCCGCCAGGATTCTTGAACCGAACGCTGCGGCAGCTGCTCACGCGCCCAGCCTTCATCACCTCCATCGAACAGCTGGAGGAGCGCTTTAGACTGATCGAGCTGACCCCCTGCGCCGCTCAGGCGGACGCGTGGTCGCCCGGCATGAAGTTGCAGATCGCACTGGGATCGGTGCTCTCGATGCGCACCTACACACCGATCGAGGTGGACCGCCAAAGCGGTCGCCTGCGCATCCTGGCCTACGCCCATGGATCCGGGCTCAGCAAGCGATGGCTGGACGCAGCGAAGTGCGGCGACATCTGCCATCTCTTCGGCCCGAGGCGGTCGCTGGACCTCGACGGCATCCAGGATCACGTCGTCTTCATTGGCGATGAGACCTCGCTGGGGCTCTCATGCGCCTTCGCGACTGCGCGGCCCGAGGTTCCCGCCCACCACGTTTTCGAGAGCGACGACGTCCCTGGCACGATGGCCGTTCTGGACCGGCTCGGCCTTGCCGCCACCGTGCTCCGGCGCGGCACGCCATCGGCCCTTCAGGAGATCGCGCGGATGCACTGCCGCGAAGGCACGCACTTCGTCCTCACCGGCCTTTCGTCGACCATCCAGGAACTCAAGCGAGCCATGCGCGAATGGCAGCTGCCCGCACGCCGCGTTCAGACCAAGGCCTACTGGGCGCCGGGCAAGGTCGGCCTGGATTGATTGCCACATCGCAGCCTGGGACCTGGGGCAGGCCAAGGCCGGTGCCAGGTCGGCAGGCCCTCATGAATCCATTCGCGCAGATGCCCCAAGCCGGGCCTGCTGCATCGATCTGACCAGCGCACATGGGAATCGCAACATTTGGCGAGCTGTGGGCCGGCTACGTCGGCCTGGTTCATCAACACGAGTCGCACGCGCACATGGCCACGCAACTTGCGGTGGGGCTGCAAGGCGGTGTCAGCGTCCAGTCGCTGTCCAGGCTGGTCTGTGGCGACGGCGTCATGGTCGGGCCGCGCGTCGAACACATCGCCCGCTCCGGACCTGGCGAGCGGGTCGCATTCCTGTACGTCGCACCGCACGCCTCGCTGGCGCGCGCCCTGAGCGATCGCCTGGGCGGTCAGGGCATTGCCCCGATGGACAGCCGTCTGGTGTCCTGCTTCAGGGAGCATGAGTGCATCAAGGACATGGTCGCGGCCTTGTGTGCGGAGCTTGGAACCTCGGCCGACCGTGCATCCCTTGACCGTCGTCTGATGCGTGCGCTCGATGTGCTGGCCGAAGATGCCGGGGACCTCGGTGCCATCGAACGCGCGGGCGCGGCGAGCGGACTGTCGGAGGCCCGCCTGCGTGCGCTCGCCAAGTCAGAGATGGGCATCCCCCTGTCTCAGTGGATGCTGTGGAGAAAGCTCGATCGCGGCATGCGATCCATCGCTGCAGGACACAGCATGGCCGTCGCCGCTGGTCATGCGGGCTTTGCTGACCAGGCGCATTTCGCACGCACGATGAAGCGCATGTTCGGCATCACCCTGACCGAAGCCACCCCATCGCTGCAACGATCGAGCGATTCATTCAAGACACCCGCGCTGCCTCGACTCATCATGAGCGGGCGTTGAAGAAGGAGCGCCAGCCGCTCCCCAAGTGCCGAACGCCGCACCGAACGGTGCCAGCGTGACAGCGGCAGGGAGCGCGCCGAGCCCAGTGCTGCGGCCTCAAGCCGCCCCATGCCGAGGGTGCAATTCATCGCCAATTCGTCATCTGCCGATCTTGTGATGGCGGTGCAGGCATGCCTGCGCCGCTGCCAAAGGCCGGCCGCAGAGCAAGGCCAAAGAGGGAACGTCGATGAAAGAGTCAACCATGCTGCCGCCGGCAGCGAAGACCATCCTGCTGACAGGCGCGGCAGGCGTGCTTGGGCAATCACTGATCGATGCCTTGGCGCCGCACCACCGGCTGATCTGCCTGATGCACCGCAATGGCATCGCGGACGACCGCGTGGACTTGCTGCGGGGCGACGTCACCCAGCCCCGCTTCGGTCTGGACGCCGCAGGCTTCAAGGCCCTGGCCGCGCGCATCGACTGGATCATCCACTCCGCAGCCGTCACCCGCCTCGAAGGTCGGGGCGACGACATCGAGCGCGTCAACGTCGATGGCACGCGCCATGTCCTGGAGCTGGCGCGACTCGCCGGCTGTCCGCTCTATCACATCAGCACAGCCTTCGTGCACGACTGCGACTACTTCGAGGGTGCCGGCCCAAGCACGGCCTATGAGCTGTCCAAGCGCAAGGCTGAAGGGCTCGTGCGGGATTCGGGTGTGGCGGCCTCCATCTTCAGACCATCCATCGTCATTGGCGACTCCAGCACGGGCCACATGCCCAGCTTCCAAGGCTTCCATCTCACCGCCGGGCTGGTGGCTTCGGGCGTGCTGCCCGTCGTCCCGTCGCCACCGGAGGCCTTGGTCGACGTGATCGCGCGTGATGTCGCTGCCCAGGCCGTCAGGCATGCCCTCGACCGGGGCTTGCTCGGCAGGGAGTTCTTCCTGAGCAGTGGCAGCCAAGCGCCTACCGTCGCTGACCTGGTCGCCGTGATCGGTGACGCGGCGGTGGCACAAGGGCGGAACTTCAAAGCGCCGCGCTGCGTGCATCCGGACGTCTTTGACCGCCTCCTCAAGCCAGTGTTCCTGCCCATGCTGAGCACGGAACTCCAGCAAGCGCTTCTGCGGGCCGCGTCCATGTGCCGTTATGTCAGTCTGCGAAGCCAACTTCCCAGCGACCTCCATGCGCTGCTGGAGCCTGAAGCGGCCCAGGCGCGTGATCCGCTGCAGGAGCTGAAGCAGTCCATCGAGTACATGCGTCCCAAGCTGGCGGCCTTCAGCCGGATGGCCGGCCTCGCAACATCCTCGCGTTCCGCCGTGGAGCTCGCCCGATGAATGCCCCGGACCGCGTGACCCTCGATGACCGCGAAGAGCTCATCGAGCTGATGCGCCGGCACGTCAACTCCGGCCAGGCCCGTCTTGCCGCGCTGATGGGACTGCCCGTCGAGGCCTCCAGCCGCGGCGCCTGGGTGACTGACAGCCAGGGCCGGCGCTACCTGGACGCTGGCGGCTATGGCGTGTTCCTCCTCGGACATGGGCATCCCGCCGTCATTGATGCCGTTTCGCGCCAGTTGCATGCCCATGCGCTGTCCACTCGTCTGCTGGTCAATGCCGTCCAGGCGCGTGCCGCCGCGGCCCTGGTCGAGCATTGCCCACAGCCGCTCCAGTATGTGTTTTTTGGCAACTCCGGTACGGAGGCCACGGAAGCCGCTTTGAAGCTGGCACGGCTCAACGACTGTGAGCACATCGTCTCCACCGTTGGCGGCTACCACGGCAAGACGCTGGGCGCGCTGGCCGTGACCGGCAATCCCAAGTACCGCAGCCCGTTTTCCATGTGGCTGGGCGACACCACCTTCGTCCCCTTCGGCAACGCCGCCGCGGTGGCGGACGTCCTGGAGCGCCTGCCCGGCCGGTCCTGCGTCATCGTCGAGCCGGTCCAGGCCGAGGCCGGCGTCGTGCAGCCACCGTCGGGCTACCTGCGCGGACTGCGCGAGGCCTGCGACCGCGAAGGGGCGCTGCTGATCTTCGACGAGATCCAGTGCGGACTCGGCCGAACCGGCACTTGGTGGGCCGCTGACAGGGAGGGCGTCGTGCCGGACATCATGCTGGTTGGCAAAGGCCTTTCCGGCGGTTGCATTCCCGTCGGTGCGATGGTGGCTCGCGCCGAGGTCTATGCCCCCTTCAACCGCAATCCACTGCTGCACAGCTCCACCTTTGGCGGCAATCCGCTCGCCATGGCCGCCGTCATCGCAACGCTTGCCGCGATGAACGCCGAGCGCCTGGTGCAGCGGTCCGCGCGCATTGGAGAGACGCTGCTGGCGGCACTGCAGGCCGGCATCGCCGCCGGACCTTCGGCGTGGGCCGGGCGCGTGACGGTTCGCGGTGCCGGCCTGCTGCTGGGCCTTGAGTTCGCCGATGCGGCGGACGCTGCGGCTTTCGTGATGGCCCTGCTGGAGCGGCGCGTCATCGTGAGCCATTCCCTGAATGACCACCGCGTCGTACGCCTGACCCCGCCTGCGGTGCTGGACGACGCGGAGACCGAGTTGCTGATCAGCAGCTGCCTGTCCGCTCTCGAATCGACCTTGACCCAATCCCCGGAGATGCCATGAGCGCCATGAACGAGATATCCCTTCAGATGGACATTCCTGACCAGTCGCCAGAAGCGGTCTTCGCAGCCCTGCGCGACTTCAGCGCCTATCCTCGCCTGTGCCCCGCGGTGCGCGGCGTTCAGGTGCAGTCGCAAAACGAGCACGAGGCCATTTCGAGCTGGGAGGTCAACTTCCAGTCGGGCATCCTCAAGTGGAGCGAACGCGACCAGTTCGACGCCGTGCGCCGGCAGATCAGCTTCGACCAGCTGACAGGCGACATCGACCAGTTTTCCGGCATCTGGCGCGTGGTCGAGGCGCAGGCCGGCAGCCGGATCCATTTCGACGCCCGCTTCGATCTGGGCCTCCCCATGCTGGCGGACATGCTCGATCCGGTGGCCAAGAAGGCCATCGAAGACAACATCCGCTCCATCGTTCATGGCCTGTTCCTGTCCAAGGTGGGGCACGCCGCATGAGCCGTTCCTCCTTTGCCCTTGTAGCGCGGCTGCGCAGCACCCTGGAGGCCTTCGCGCCGGGCTTCGACCGCGCGCTGGCCGAGATCCCTTTCGCCAAGCGTGAAGCACCCGACGGTGCGGCCATTGCCTGTTTCAAGAGTGAAGGGCCGCTGGCACTGCTGGTGCCTGGATCGGCGGGCGGTCTGGGCGCCACGCCGCTGGAAGCCGTTCAGGTACAGCTGGCCATCGGCGCCCGCTCGCCCTCGGTGGCGGTCGCGACGACCATGCACCAGTTCTCCGTTGCCAGCCTGATCGCCTTGTCGATGGCGGGCGGCGGGGCGGAAGGCCTGCTGCTGCGCGCCATTGCCGAGCAGCGCCTGCTGCTGTCCTCCGGATTCGCCGAGGGGCAGCCAGGCCGCGGCATTCTGGACTCCGCCATGAGCGTGCGTGAAGTCGATGGGGGGGTGCGACTGAGCGGCAGCAAGAAGCCCTGCAGCCTGGCGGCCTCCATGGACCTGCTGACTGCCAGCTTCACGCGTGCGACGGCCGACGGTGATGAGCTGATGGTCGCGCTGGTCCCCGCCCGCACGCAGGGCATCAGCCGCCACCCCTTCTGGTCGAACCGGGCGCTGGCCGCGGCGCAGAGCGACGAGGTGCGGCTGGACGACGTCCTGGTGCCGCAGCGCATGCTCTTCTCTGCAGGGCTCAAGAAGGAGCTGGGTACCGTCCAGCTGCTCGGCTTCGTGTGGTTCGAGCTGCTGATGAGCGCCTCCTACCTCGGTGCCTGCGCCGGTCTGGTGG
>JAYSEK010000042.1:0-53215 GCA_041913905.1 Burkholderiaceae bacterium
CGGGACTTGCACCCGTAGGAGTGCGCCCATGCTGGGCGCACCGCAAAAAAGCCCGGACGAGCCGGGCTTCTCGACAAGCGGCGGCGCCGCTCAGCCTGCTGCGCGCTTGGCCAGGATCTCGAAGGCCGGCAAGGTCTTGCCCTCCAGCACTTCCAGGAAGGCGCCGCCGCCGGTGGAGATGTAGCCCACGTCCTTCTCGATGCCGTACTTGGCGATCGCGGCCAGGGTGTCGCCACCGCCGGCGATGCTGAAGGCGCTGCTGTCGGCGATGGCGCGGGCGATGGTCTCGGTGCCCTTGGAGAAGGCGTCGAACTCGAACACGCCCACCGGACCATTCCAGACGATGGTGCCGGCGGCCTTGAGCTGCTCGGCCAGCATCGCGGCGGTCTTGGGGCCGATGTCCAGGATCAGGTCATCGTCCGCCACCTCGGTCGCGGCCTTGATGGTGGCCGGTGCGTCGGCGGCAAAGGTCTTGGCCGTCACCACGTCCACGGGGATGGGCACGGCGGCGCCGCGCGCCTTCATCGACTCGATCACCGCGGTGGCCTCGCCCACCAGGTCCGGCTCGGCCAGCGACTTGCCGATCTTCAGGCCGGCGGCCAGCATGAAGGTGTTGGCGATGCCGCCGCCCACCACCAGGCCGTCGACGTTCTTGGACAGCGACTGCAGGATGGTCAGCTTGGTCGAGACCTTGGAGCCGGCCACGATGGCCACCAGCGGGCGCTTCGGGTTGGCCAGCGCCTTGCTGATGGCGTCGATCTCGGCGGCCAGCAGGGGGCCGGCGCAGGCAAGCTTGGCGAATTGGGCGATGCCATAGGTCGTGCCCTCGGCGCGGTGGGCGGTGCCGAAGGCGTCGTTGACGTAGATGTCGCACAGGGCGGCCATCTTCTTCGCCAGCTCTTCGTTGTTCTTCTTCTCGCCCTTGTTGACGCGGCAGTTCTCCAGCAGCACCAGCTGGCCCGGCGCGACATCCACGCCGTCCACCCAGTTGGCCACCAGCGGCACCTCACGCTGCATCAGCTCGCCCAGGCGCTTGGCGATGGGGGCCAGCGAGTCCTCGGGCTTGAACTCGCCTTCGGTCGGTCGGCCCAGGTGCGAGGTCACCATCACGGCGGCCCCAGCCTTCAAGGCCATCTCGATGGCGGGGATGGAGGCGCGAATGCGGGTGTCCTCGGTGATGTTGCCGGCGTCGTCCTGGGGGACGTTCAGGTCGGCACGGATGAAGACACGCTGGCCAGCGACCTTGCCGGCGGCCACGAGGTCGGAAAAACGCAGGACGTTCATGGAGTCTCTCGGAGTTTGTGTGGAATTCGGGGGCTGCCGCGGCAGCGCAAGCCCTCTAGCTTACCAAGCCGCCTCCGAAGCAGCCGTCCGTACCTGTGCCGTACCCGGGCACAGCGCGCTTACCAGCCCAGGCCGATGCGCAGGGCCAGCATCACCGCCGTGCCGCTGAGAATCGTGCCCAGGATGCCGCGCCGCCAGAAGAAATAGGCGGTGCCCACGGCAGCGGCGTAGAGGCGCGCATCCTGCCAGCTGTGCAGCAGCTGACCTGACGGCGTCATCACGATCTGTGGCAGCACCACCGCCGCCAGCGCCGCCAGCGGGGCATAGCGCAGGCCTTGCTTGGCCCAGTCGGGCATGGGCACCTCGCGCTCCGGGATCAGGAAGAAGCCGCGGGTCAGCACCGTGATCAAGGCCAGGCCGGCAATGGCCAGCACCGTCATCCAGTCGCTCATTTGACGGCTCCTTCCGGCTTCCTGGCATCGGGCATCCAGTGGTCCAGCACCAGCCCGATGGCCACGGCCGCGGCGATGGCCACGACGATGTTCAGCTTGAGCGGCAGGGCATAGGTCGCCACCGCAGCGCAGCCAGCCATGGCCGCCGAGATCCAGCTCTTGCGGTCGGACAGCAGCGAATACGTCAAGCCCAGCAAGGCCAGCACGCCGGCAAAGCCCAGGCCCCATTCGGTCGGCACCCGATCCGCCAGCAGGATGCCCGCGACGGAAGGAATCTGCCAGGCCGTCCAGTTCAGCGCCACGCCGCCCCAGAAGTAGGCCAGGGCGGCTTCATCGGCAGGCTTTGGCTCCGGATAGCGGCGCATGAACACCACGTAATTGAGGTCCGCCGCGAAGTAGCCGGTGAAGAGCCGCCAGCGCCGCGGCAGATGCGCCAGGTAGTAGCGCCACTGCGCGCTGAAGATCACGAAGCGCAGGTTCACGCAGAAGGCCGTGGCCCACAGCACCCACAGCGGCGCGCCGCTGGCCAGCAAGGGCAGCGCCGCCAGCTGCGAACTGCCGGCGAATACCGTGAGGCTCATCATCAAGGCCAGCGGCAGGGACAGCCCGCTCTTGATCATGGCCACGCCGGTAACCAGGCCCCAGGCCGAGATGCCCAGGGTGATGCCCATCATGTCGCGCGCACCGCGGCTGAATTCGGGATGGCGCCACAACGCGCTCAGGGTACTGCTCATGCCGCCATTGTCACCAGACGGCTTTCACGGTGCTGGCGCTGGGACATCGCCAGCCGGCATCACGCCCTTTCCCGCAGCGCAAGGCTACTGTGCGGCGGGCTGGTACTCCGGCACCAGCAGACGCAACCGTGCCACGGCACCCTCGGTGTCGCCATTGCGGCAGTCCTCGCGCAACTGCGCCAGCAGCGGTTCCAGCACCGAGGGTTCGAGCAGGCGCTCATGGGCGCACATGATGCGCGGATGGGTGCTGGGCGTGACCCCGTCGCCGATCAGCAGCTCCTCGTAGAGCTTCTCGCCTGGACGCAGGCCCACGAACTCGATGGCGATGTCGCCATCGGGCTGACGTTCCGTCCGCTCAGTCAGACCGGACAGGCGTATCAGCGTGCGGGCCAGGTCCACGACGCGCACGGGCTCGCCCATGTCCAGCACGAAGACCTCGCCGCCCCGCGCCATGGCACCGGCCTGGATCACCAGCTGCGCCGCCTCCGGGATCAGCATGAAGTAGCGGATGATGTCCGGATGGGTGATGGTGATGGGGCCACCGTCCTGGATCTGCCGCTTGAACAGCGGCACGACGGAACCCGAGGATCCCAGCACGTTGCCGAAGCGCACCATCGCGAAGACGGTTTTGTGGGCCGCGTCGAGCGCCGCCGCCTGGAAGATCAGCTCGGCGGCGCGCTTGGTGCAGCCCATGATGTTGGTGGGGCGCACGGCCTTGTCCGTGGACACGAGCACGCAGGTCGCCACACCCGCACTCGCCGCACAGCGGGCCACGGCCTGCGAGCCGAACACATTGTTCGTGATGCCGCGCAGCACGTTGGCCTCCACCAGCGGCACGTGCTTGTAGGCCGCCGCGTGATAGACGGTGTCGATCCGGTGCTCGCGCATCAGCTGCAGCAGCAGGTCTTCGTCCAGCACACTGCCCAGCACGGCTTGCAGGGTCAGGTCTTGCGCTTGAGGACGCAGTTCTTGTTCGATGCTGTAGAGCGCGAACTCCGAATGGTCCAGCAGCACCAGCACCGCGGGTCGCTGGCTGACGATCTGCCGGCACAGCTCACTGCCGATCGAACCGCCGGCGCCGGTCACCAGCACGGCCTTGCCGCGGATGTTGCGGCTGAAGAGGCTGGCATCAGGCGGCACGGCTTCGCGGCCCAGCAGATCCGGCAGCGCCACCTCGCGGATATCGGACACCCGCACGTCACCCTGCACGAGGTCCACCAGGCCCGGCAGGGTCTTGACCGGCAGTCCCGTGCGCTCGGAGAGCTCGATGATGCGCCGCCGCACCGCCGGGCTGGCCGAGGGAACGGCCACCACGATGAGGTCCGCCGCCAGCTTGTCCGCCACGCTTTTCAAACGGGTGGCCGGCAGCACATCCAGCCCGGCGACCTTCTTGCCGTGCAGGGCCGTGTCATCGTCCACAAAACCCACGGCGCGGTACTCGGGGCTGAACTGCATGCTCTGCGCCAACTGCGCGCCCGCGGCGCCAGCGCCGTAGATCAGCGCACGGACCAGGGGTCGCCCATGACGCTGCAGCGCGCCCCACAGCAGGGCGCGCGCCAGGAAGCGCGAGATCAGCACGAAGGCAAAGGTGATGAACCAGAAGATCAGCATGGACGAGCGCGGCAGCATGCGCAGATCGGCCAGCTGGGCCAGGCTGTAGACCAGCAGCACTTCCACGGCCAAGGCGGCACAACAGCGCGCGAGCACACGCAAATCCAGGTAGCGGACCACGGAACGGTAGAGCCCGGCTGCGGCCAGCACCGGGATCGCCAGCCAAGCGAAGACGATCTGGGCCGGCAGTGCCGTTTGCACCGCCTCCTCCAGCGTGCCCAGGCGCAGGACCACCGAGGCGAACATGCATAGCGGGAGGAAAAGCGCATCGCCGGCCACCAGCAATGCCGTCTTGGCCCAGGAGGGCAGTGCCACCAGGCGGCCCAGGCCCCACGCGTCGATCCCTGCTGACTTCCCCTGGCTGACCTGGCTCAAGCCGTTCCCCGTCTGACTGTTGCTGCCGAGGCCTGTCTCAAGCCCCGGAACCCGAGCGTGATTCTACGGAGCGCTCCGGCGCGGGCAGCCGCCTGCGCAGGCCGGCAGCAAAAGGCCGGCGGCGCCAGGCCCCGGCCTCTTGATGACGAACGGCACCGCTGGCTCAGTTGTTGAGCTTGCGCACCTTCCCGCTGCCGGCCGTGGACAGGCTAAGCTCCGGATTGCCCACGTAGGCCACGTCCCCGGACCCAGCGATGGACACCTTGAGCTGCTTGCTGGCCGCCAGCACCACGTCGCCACTGCCGGCGATGCTCACCTTGGCCTCCTCGGCCTGCAGTTCGCGGGCCTTGACGTCCCCGGTGCCGGCCACGGACACGTTCAGATTGGCTGCCGTGCCGCTGGCGATGATGTCACCACTGCCCGAGATGCTCATGGACAGGCGATCGCTCTTGACGCCATTGAGGCTGATCTCGCCAGAACCGCTGATGCTGGCCTTGAGCTCGGGGGTGCTGATCGAGTCCACCTTGATGGTGCCGGAGCCGGCGATGGACACGCCGCGCAGAGTCGGCATCTCGATCTCGATGACGGGGGTCTGCTGGGTGCTGAGGCGGTAGCCGCGCTTGGTCTGGATCTCGAGCGTACGGCCCTTGCTCCCGTCAATCAGCCGGGTCTCGATATAGGGCAGCAGATTGCGTTCGGCGCGGAGTTCCAGCTTGTGGCTCGATCCCTGGCGGATCTGCACCTTGAAACCGCCTTCCAGCGCCACGGACTCATAGCCCGTGATGTCTCGGCGCTCGCTGCCCATCTCGCCCTCACCCGTGATGCGCTCGCCGGAACCCCAGGACCAGGACCAGGCTTGCGCGGCTCCGGTGCTGATCAGGGCTGCGGCTCCAAGCACGGAGGCGGCGAGGAAGCGACGCTTGTTGCTGTTCATGGCGAGGTCCTTGTCTCATGCGTTGACGATGACCGCATGATGCAAAGCCGGCGACATGCTGGCGAGGAGGGTCGGACGAAGTGCAGGAACGGCGGCACCAGATGCGTGCCGGCCGCCTTCAAGCCCGCCCATCCTGCAGGCTCGGCTCAGTGCGAAGACTTGCTGCCGGGTTTGTCAGCCGGTTTGTCGGACTTGGCGCGCTTGTCGCCGGCTTTGTCCGTCGCCTTGTCCGTCGCCTTGTCGGCGGACTTGTCCCCGCCCTTTTCAGCCGCCTTGGTCTCGCCGGCGGCTTCGTCCTCAGCGGGCTTGGCCGTGCCTGGTCGAGGCACCACGGGCACGACGCCTTCAAGCTTGTTTTCGCGCATGTACTCGTCCATCTCCTTCCAGCCCGCGAAGACGGCCGCCTTCTGCGCCTTGGGATTGAGCGTGTAGCAATCCTCGATGGCGCGTTGGGCATGGCGGCAGGCGCTGCCCACGGCCTTGCCTTCGGCTTCCTTCGCAGCCGCCAGCTTGGCCGGGTCGTCGATGCCCAGCCACTCGCAGCCGGCCAACGGCAGCAGCAGCGCGCCAACGGCAAGGCGCCAGCGCAGGAGTTGGGAAAAGCGCGTCATGCCCGGCATATCGGCCGATTCGCGAGGGTCTTGAGTCAACGCTGACGCGCCAGCTCCATCAGCCGCGCGATGCGCTCCTCAGTGGACGGATGGGTCGAGAACAGGCTCTTGATACCGCCCGCCGACAGCGGGTTCATGATCATCATCTGCGCCGTCTCGGGATGACGCTCGGCAGTCTCCAGCGGAATGCCCTGGGCATAGCGGTGGATCTTGTCCAGCGCCGAGGCCAGGGCGGCCGGGTCGCCGGAGATCTCGGCGCCGCCGCGGTCAGCCTCGAACTCGCGGGCGCGGCTGATGGCCATCTGGATCAGGCTCGCAGCAATGGGCGCCAGGATCATCACCAGCAGGGCCACGAGCGGGTTGGTCTGGCGGCCCTCGCTGTCGCGGCCTCCGAAGATCATCGCGAAGTTGCCCAGCATGCCGATGGCGCCGGCCATGGTGGCACTGATCGTCGAGATGAGGATGTCCCGGTGCTGCACATGGGCCAGCTCGTGGGCCATCACGCCGCGCAGCTCGCGCTCGGAAAGCACCCGCAGGATGCCCGTTGTGGCCGCCACAGCGGCATGTTGCGGATTGCGGCCGGTGGCAAAGGCATTGGGCGCGTCCTCGTCGATCAGGTAGACGCGCGGCATGGGCAGGCCGGCACGCTGGGCCAGCTCGCGCACCAGGCGGTAGAACTGCGGGGCGCTGGTCTCGTCGACCTCCTGCGCGTTGTACATGCGCAGCACCAGTTTGTCCGAAAACCAGTAGCTGAAAAAGTTCATGCCCAGCGCGAACAACAGGGCCAGCACCATGCCTTGCCGCCCACCCAGCAGCGAGCCGATCGCCATGAACAAGGCGGTGATGGCGGCCATCAGGATGGCGGTCTTCATCATGTTGAACATCGATCGCTCCTTTCCCGGACAGGGGCGCGTCTTGCGCGATGCATCCAGATTCTCAGTTGGGGCTGCGCTGCGCCGAATTCAAGACCGTGCCCACTGGCACGGGCCGCGACTGCAGGAAGACCGCCGCGGGAAGGCGCTTGCCGCCGGCGCGCTGCAGTTCCGTCAGGCGCAGCGCCCCCTCGCCGCAAGCCACCAGGATGCCCGCCGCGTCCGCCGCCAGCACTTCACCGGGGCGCCCCTGACCCGTGGCCAGCTGTGCCTTCCAGATCTTGAGCGGCTCGGCGTCCAGCTGGCTCAGGCCACCCGGGAAAGGATCGAACGCGCGCAGGCGCCGTTCGATCACCGGTGCCGGCTGCGTCCAGTCGATGTCACTTTCCGCCTTTTCGATCTTGTGCGCATAGCACACCCCCGTCTCCGGCTGTCGCTGGGGATGGAAGCCGCCGCAGGCTGCCAGCTCCAGGGCATCGACAATGAGGCGCCCGCCCAGGGTCGCGAGCTTGTCGTGCAGGCTGGCCGTCGTGTCATCCGCCGCGATGGGCAGGGGTTCGATCAGCAGCATGTCGCCCGTGTCCAGGCCCGCATCCATCTGCATGATGGTGATGCCGGTCTCGGTATCGCCGGCCTCGATGGCCCTGTGGATGGGCGCCGCCCCTCGCCAGCGCGGCAGCAGAGAGGCGTGGATGTTGAGGCAGCCCAGGCGCGGCAGATCCAGCACCCATTGCGGCAGGATCAGCCCGTAGGCGGCCACCACCATCAGGTCCGGCCGAGCAGCCAGCAGAGCCTCGCGGGCCGCCGCAGCTTCCTGCGGGTACTTGCCGTCCAGACGCAGGCTCATGGGCTGGCTGAGCGCGATGCCGTGCTGCTGCGCCACCTGCTTGACGGGCGAGGCTTGCAACTTCATGCCGCGCCCCGCCGGGCGATCGGGCTGCGTCAGCACCAACGGCACCTCAAACCCAGCACGCAGCAGGGCCTGCAAGGCGACGGCCGCGAATTCCGGCGTGCCGGCGAAGACGACGCGCAGTCCCATCAGCGGCGCTGCTGCTCTTCGCGGGCCTTCTTGGCCAGCTTGGTCTTGATGCGCTCGCGCTTGAGCGAGCTGAGGTATTCGACAAAGACCTTGCCCTTCAAGTGATCCAGTTCGTGCTGAACGCAAACCGACAGCAGGCCTTCCGCCTCGAACTCATAGGGTTCGCCGTCGCGGTTCAGCGCGCGCACCTTGACGCGCTCATGGCGGGGCACCCTGTCATAAATGGTAGGGACGGACAGGCAGCCCTCCTCGCCTTCGCGCAAGGCGCCGCTTGCCTCGATGATCTCGGGATTGATCAGCACACGCGGTTCGTTGCGCTCGTCAGAGGTATCGATCACCACCACCCGCTCATGCACATCGACCTGGGTGGCGGCCAGGCCGACGCCTTCGGCGGCATACATGGTCTCCAGCATGTCGTCCACCAACTGGCGGATGCGATCGTCCACCTGCGCCACGGCTTGGGCCACAGTATGCAAACGCGGATCGGGGTAACGCAGAATATTCAGTTTGGCCATCTCGGGGTTCCAATGCCGCGCTGTGGACAATGCACAACGCGGCTTTGTAAGTGCCTGCAAGAGCAAGGATGCTCCGGCGGGAATCATTGCAACGCCCACCCTCTTTAGGGGCAGAATCGTCTCAAGCTGAGGGGGATTTTCGCCGATCTGCTGCAAGACTTCACCGTCCTGGCCGATCACCCCTCAGGCTGCCACCCCTGACAGGCACATCTCACAAGCAAAGAATTGGCGGGCCCGGCGCCGAGCAAGACGCCCGGAGGTCCGCAGGAGAACGACCGATGACTTCTTGGCCCTCGCTGCGCCCTGCCCCTCTCGCCACCGCCCTGTGGGCCGCGGCGGCCCTTTCCAGCGCGGCACCAGCCCTGGCCACCGACTATCCCGTCACCCAGGCCCAGCGCGACACCGCCCAGAAGGTCGCGCAGGCCGGCGTGCCACTGTCGGAATTGGCCCCCGATGCGCCCGACAGCTACACGGTCAAGAAGGGGGACACCCTCTGGGCCATCTCCACTCTCTTCCTCAAGAGCCCCTGGCGCTGGCCCGAGCTGTGGGGCATGAACCAGGACCAGATCCACAACCCGCACCTGATCTACCCTGGGCAGCAGCTGGTGCTGGTGAAGGTAGACGGCCGCGCCCGCCTGGAACTGGCCAAAGGCAGCAGCGGCACCGGAGGCACGGTGAAGCTGTCACCGCGCGTCCGCGCCCAGCCGCTGGACGATGACGGCATTCCGGCGATTCCCCAGAACTTGATCGAGCCGTTTCTCAATGAAGCGGTGGTGCTGGACGAGGACAGCCTGGCCAACGCCCCGCGGGTGGTTGGTGCCCAGGAAGGCCGCGTGCTGTTGAGTCGCGGCGACCTGGCCTATGTGCGCGGCACGCTCACTCACCAAGGCGAATTCCGGGTGTTCCGCAGCGCCAAGCCCCTTCGCGACCCGAGCACCAAGGAGGTGCTGGGCTACGAGGCTGCCTATGTCGGTGCCATGGATTTCCTGCGTCCCGGCACCCCGGGCGATGGAAAGACCTTGGAAGTCCCCGCCACCTTCCAGGTGACACAGGTGCGCCAGGAGATCAACGCCGGCGACCGCCTCGCCCCTGTGCCGCCGCGCAGCTTCAGCCGTTACGTGCCGCATGCGCCCGCCCGCCCGATGGAGGGGCGAATCGTTGCTGTCTATGGTGACGCGCTGAACGCAGGCCAGAATCAAATCGTCTCCATCAACAAGGGAACGCAAGACGGCATTGAACGCGGCCATGTATTCGCCCTGTGGCGCACCGGCCCGGAGGTGCGTGACACCACGCAGGGTCGCCCGGAAACCATCCGCCTGCCAGATGAGAAGCATGGCCGGCTCTTCGTGTTCCAAGCCTACAAGCGCGTGTCTTATGCCTTGATCCTGTCGGTGCAGCAGCCCGTCAGCGCAGGCGACCGCTTCACCCAACCCTGAGGAAGGTGCGGCGCAAGGCCCCAGCCATGGCAGCGCCGCTTCGTGAGCCCGGTGAGTTGTCGGCCTGGTTGCGCCTGGTGGAGACGCCGGGGCTGGGGAGGTCTTCCCTGCGCCGCTTGCTGGCGGCTTTCGGTGAGCCCCGGGCCGTCTTCGAGCGCACACCCGCTGACTGGGCCCGGGTGCTGGGTCCACAGGGCGCGCTTGCCCTGAGTCGTCCGCCTGAGCAACTGGACGCCCTGCTGGACAACACCCGCCAATGGCTGAAAGAGGATGAGCTCCGCAGCCTGCTGCTGCTGGGCGACCCCGACTACCCGCAGGCGCTGCTGGAAACGGCCGACCCGCCGCTGCTGGTGTACCTCTGGGGCCGGCGCGAACTGCTGAAGCGCCCCATGCTGGCCATGGTGGGAAGCCGCAACGCCTCTCCGCAAGGGCTGGACAATGCGCTGACCTTTGCCCGCGCCTTCAGTGAGAGCGGCTATTGCGTGGTGTCCGGACTGGCCCTGGGCATCGACGCCGCCGCCCATGAGGGCGCGTTGTCCGGCGCCGGCAGCACCGTCGCCGTGCTGGGCACGGGGCTCCACCAGATCTATCCCCGTCGCAACACGGGCCTGGCCCAGCGCATTGCCGAACGCGGCCTGCTGATGAGTGAGTACGCACTGGACACGCCGGCCCTGGCGCCACACTTCCCGGTGCGCAACCGCATCATCGCCGGTCTGGCCGACGGTTGCCTGGTCGTCGAGGCGGCGCTGCAGAGCGGCTCGCTGATCACCGCCCGGCTGGCCGGAGAGGCCGGGCGCGAGGTCTTCGCCATTCCCGGCTCCATCCATTCTCCTTTGAGCCGAGGCTGCCACGCCTTGATCCGCCAGGGCGCAAAGTTGGTGGAGTCTGCTGCCGATGTGTTGGAGGAGCTTCCCAGGCATAGCAGCATGCCCGGGGACGAAACACCCGAGATGGCCATCGACGAGGCCGAACTGCCCGGCGCCAGCGAACACCAGCGCCTGCTGACCGCCATGGCTCATGAGCCCACCAGTCTGGATGCCTTGCAAGCCCGCGGCGGCTGGCCTACCGAGCAACTCCAGGCCCTGTTGCTGGACCTCGAACTGGATGGACTTGTCGTGCGACTCCCCGGCGGCCTGCTTCAGCGCCGTCGGCAGGCCTGAAGTGGCCTGAAGATCCGGGCCTCCGCCCAAATCAGACAAGCGGCCAGCCAGGCAAAAGACCCGCAGCCCCCGCCTGTTTCCGGGCATCGAGGCTTCGGGCGGCTGGGGTATAGTCAAGTCATGTTTGACGTCCTCGTCTATCTCTATGAGACCTATTGGCGGCCGGATGCCTGTCCGGACCATGCCCAGCTGACTCGCAAATTGTCAGCAGTAGGCTTCGAGAACGACGAAATCCAGGAGGCACTCTCCTGGTTGGACGGCTTGGCCGTGGCGGCGCAGTCGCATCACGGCTCGCAGGGGGCCTTGAGCCTGCGCCTGTATTCCAAGGACGAACTTGAGCACCTTGGCGAGGCCTCGGTCGGGTTCATCAGTTTCCTGGAGTCGGCCGGCGTGCTGCCGCCACCCATGCGCGAGATGGTGGTGGACCGCGCCATGGCCATTCCCGGGGCTCCGCTGGATCTGGAAGACCTCAAGATCATCGTGCTGATGGTGTTCTGGAGCCTGGGCGAGGAGCCGGACGCGCTCATCCTGGATGAGCTTTTCGTGGCTCCCGAGGATCGGCTGATCCACTGAGCCCCGTTCCGCAGCCCCGTTTCGCAGCCCCTTTCTCAGCCTCTTCGTCAGCCCAGTTTCTCAGCCACTGTCCGAGCGCCGTTTACAGCGTTGGCCTGCCCGTGCGGCGGGCAAGGCCGCCACACGGGCAGTGCAGCAAAACTTCAGTTGAGCAGTCGCTCCGGGTCGGCGTCGATCTTGGCCAGTGCGTTGCGCGTGGCCTTGACAGTCAGGGCCTCATCCTGGGCCGGCAGCAGCAAACCTGCCTGCAGGAAGGCCGCCAGGCGGCTTTGCTGGAACAACACCCCGCGGCCCTTGGGCGATACGAACAGAATCAGCTGGTGGCGCAGGCCGCGCCATGCCAGTTGCACCGGCTCGGTACGGCCGCGATAGTCGAGCATGTACCAGGAACCAATCTGCAGCTCCTGCGCCCAGGCCAGCATGGCAGCCGAGGGCGGCGCCCCGCCTTCGGCCACCACCTCAAGTTCCTCGGACTCGTGCGCGGAGAGGTCGCGCATCAGGGTTTCGTCGAGCTCGCCGCCGGCGGTATCGGGCAGCATGGCCTCCAGGGTCTCCAACTGGCTCATCAGCTCTTCCAGGCGATCCGGCGGGATGGAGGCCGTTTTGGCCGTGAACGCCGCGGCCAGCGAGTTGTTGAGCGCGCGGATCTGCTCGTCCTGCTTCTGGGCGGACAGGCCCGCATGCCCCATGCCTTCGCGCAGCACCTTCAAGAGCGGCGGCAGTCGACGGATGACCTCGGCCCGTTCCTCGCGGGACACCTTGGCCGTTGCAGACCAGATCAGGTCGGCGGCGGCCCGCTTCATCTGCTTGGTGACCTCGGACTGGGCGCCGGCACGCACGGCCGACACGGCCAGCACATCAGCCCAGGTCTGGAACAGGAAGTCGCGGACACCATCCTGTACCGGCACCTCGTTCAGCATCTTGCGAAGCTCGATGGTGTACTGGATGGCCAGCGTCTCACGTTGCTCCACCTGCTGAGCCAGGGACACGCCCTTGATGCTGGCACTGTTCTCCTGCTCGAAGTAATGCGCCAGGAATTTCTCGAACTCGGTCAGCACCGTCTGGAAGACGCGACGCCCGGTATCGGGATACGCCTCGACCACCTGCACCACACGCTTGATCTCGCGCTCGACCGCCTCGCTGACATCGCCGCCCGACGAGGTGTTGAAGCCCATCACGCAGGCGCCCATGCGGTCGATCAAGCGGCGCGCCGGATGGTCCGTCGTGGCAAAGAAGTCCGGCTCGCTGATGGCCACGCGCAGCACCGGCATCTGCAGCCGGGCGAACCAGACCCGCACCGAGGCCGGGATGCGCTCCTCGGTCAGGATGGATTGGAACAGCAGGGCCACGACCTCGATGGTGGCGCGCTCGGCCGGCGTTTCCGCCGCCTGCTTGAGCACCTGCTTGACGGCGAGGTTGCGGGCCTTGAGTTCCTCTATCTGCTGTGGCGCTGGCACCTCGCGGACGGGCGACGAGGTGCTGGGCGCGCCGCTTGCCGTGCCGCCCGCCCCGACGACCGCCCCCTGCGGCTGGGCGCGGTGACGCAGCATCTCCTGCGCATGGTTGATCGCAGCGTGCAGCCGCCCGGTCAGCGTGGCCGGGCCCGCCCGCTCACCGCGCGGATCGACCGGCATGGCCTGGGTCGGCGCGTTCATGGGCGGCGACATGCCCGGCACCTGGCGATTGAGCACGCGCTGCAGCTGCGCCATGACCTGCTCTGCCGAGGTGCGAACGGCCGACTTCGCGCCGGCGGCGTCGCTCATCCGTGCTGCCGGGCCATGGCCATGCCCGGATGCAGAGCCAGCCACAGCAGCGCCTGGTGAAGTTGGCGCGCTGCCGTGCGCACCCGGCCCGTCAAACGCCGGCCCCATGCCGCGGGCATGCAGCGTCGTCGGTGCGAAGGCGGGGTCTTGCGAGGCGTCGGGCACTGTCGAGGCCGTACGGCTGCCGGCAGCCCTGCGGATATAGGGTCGCAGGTCGACCTCGGGCAGCACGCCCTGCTGCATCAGCCAGTGGTTGGTCTCGTGGTAAGCCTCCAGCAGCAGATGCGACATCTCCTCGTTCAGCGTCACCAGGAAAAGCTGCCACTCCGCGCGCGTCAGCCCACTGGCGTACCAACAATCCAGGACAAGCCTTGCCAGCGCCTGTGCGCGCAGCAAGTCGTTGGATGCCAGCTCCTCATGCCCTTCGAGCAGGAGCATGCGGGTGCGCAGGTCGGAGAACTCCCAGGTCGCCTTATCCATCATGGCCAGCGCCAGGCGCGAAGCCGTGATCTGCCGCTCGATCGTGTCGTCGTCGACCAGGCTCAGGCTGGCGCTGCCACTGACCGTGACATGCTCGGGCACGCCTTGGGTGGACGCCGTGCGCACCGCGTCACGCAGCATGCTCAGCCACACCACGCCACGGCGCTGCCACAGGGCCACGCCGTCGCGGCGGGCCACGCTGAGCGCGTATTCAGCCGGCTGCAAGAGCAGCTGCGCCCCCGCTTCATGGAGCGCGGCCCCGGTCGCAGCAATGCCGCGCACCAGGGCCTCGGTAAAGACGCGCCGGGCTTGGGCCGCCTGGGCTTGCCGGCGCGGATCGGTGCCGCTCATGGGCAACGGAACAGGGAGTCGACCATGCGGACGACTCTACACCACCGCCCCGGCGTTCGGATCGTCGGGATCCTCCTTGGCCGAGGATCCGACCTTGACAAGATCCTCGCGCTTGACACCCAGCCACATGGCGATGGCCGCGGCCACGAACACGGAGGAATAGATGCCGAAGCAGATGCCGATGGTCAGCGCGACCGCGAAATACTTCAGCGTGGGGCCGCCGAACAGCAGCATGGACAGCACCATCAGCTGCGTGCAGCCGTGGGTGATGAAGGTGCGGCTCATGGTGGAGGTGATGGCGTGATCAATCACCTCGTGCGTCGTCAGCTTGCGGTACTTTCGGAAAGCCTCGCGAACGCGATCGAAGATCACGACGGATTCGTTCACCGAGTAACCCAGCACGGCCAGCACCGCCGCCAGCACCGAGAGCGAGAACTCCCACTGGAAGAAGGCGAAGAAGCCCAGGATGATGACCACGTCGTGCAGGTTGGCGATGATGCCGGCCACCGCGAACTTCCACTCGAAGCGGAAGGCCAGGTAGACCATGATGCCGACGACGGTCATGGCCAGGGCCTTGGCAGCATCGGCGGCCAGCTCGGCACCCACCGACGGCCCCACGACCTCGCTGCGGGAGAGCTTGACCGGCTCCTCGTTGGCCGCCGTGGTGCAGACATCCCTCTCGACGCCCTCGCCCTTGTCGGAGACGGTCTGGCGCTTCGAGACCTGACCCTTTTCGGCGGCGCAGAGCTCAGCGAAGACCTTCTCGACGATCTTGTCCTGCTTGATCACCTTGTGCGGCGGCATCTTGATCATGACGTCGTGCGAGGTGCCGAACTTCTGCACCGTCACTTCGCCAAAGCCCATGTGCTCGACCGTGGTGCGCGTCTTCTCGATGTCGGCGCTCTGCGCATACGCCACCTCGATCACCGTGCCGCCGGTGAACTCGATGGAATAGTGCAGTCCGCGCGTGATCAGGAAGAAGACCGCGGCGGCAAAGGTGAGGAAGGAGATCGCGTTGAAGACCAACGCGTGCTTCATGAACGGGATGTCCCGCTTGATTCGGAAGAGTTCCATTTCGGATTCCTGTCAGGGGGTCAGGCCTTGCCTTCGGTCATTTCGGCGCTGTCGGTCGATGCGCTGCCGGGCTCGGCAGCCGGTTTCCAGACCTGGCCCACGGAGAGGGACTTCAGCTTCTTCTTGCGGCCATACCAGAGGTTGACCAGGCCGCGCGAGAACATCACTGACGAGAACATGGACGTCAGGATGCCCAGGCAATGCACCACGGCAAAGCCGCGCACGGCACCCGAGCCAAATGCCAGCAGCGCCAGCCCGGCGATCAGGGTGGTGACGTTGGAATCCAGGATGGTGGCCCAGGCGCGCTCGTAGCCCGCAAAGATGGCGGCCTGGGGCGTCGCCCCGCCGCGCAGCTCCTCGCGGACGCGCTCGTTGATCAGCACGTTGGAGTCGATGGCCATGCCCAGCACCAGGGCGATGGCGGCCATGCCCGGCAGCGAGAGCGTCGCCTGCAGCATGGACAGCACGGCCACCAGCATCAGCAGGTTGAAGCCCAGGGCCAGGGTGGAGAACACGCCGAAGAGCATGTAGTACATGCACATGAACAGCGCCACCGCGGCAAAGCCCCAGGCCACACTGTTCATGCCCTTGGCGATGTTCTCGGCACCCAGGGTCGGGCCGATGGTGCGCTCCTCGATCACCTCCATGGGCGCGGCCAGACCGCCGGCGCGCAGCAGCAGCGCCAGGTCGGTGGCGTTCTCGGTGCTGCCCATGCCGGTGATCTGGAAGTCGGCACTCAGCTCGCTGTTGATGCGGGCCACGGTCAGCACCTCGCCCTTGCCCTTCTCGAACAGGATGGCGGCCATGTAGTTGCCCACATTGACCCGCGACATCTCCTTCATCAGGCGGCCGCCCTTGGCGTCCAGTCGCACGGAGACGGCCGGCTGCTGGTTTTCATCCTGGCGCGGCTGGGCGTCGGTCAGCATGTCGCCGGTGACGATGGCCTCCTTGTGCACGATCACGGGAGCGCCGCGGCCCACACCGAAGCGCTCGCGACCGAAGGGCACGGGGCCGGTGCCGGCCAGCGCAGCCTGGGCTTCGGCGGACATGTCGGCCAGGCGGAACTCCAGGTTGGCGGTGCGGCCGATGATGTCCTTGGCCTTGGCCGTGTCCTGCACGCCAGGCAGCTGCACGATCACGCGGTCCAGGCCCTGCTGCTGGATCACGGGCTCGGCCACGCCCAGCTCATTGACCCGGTTCTGCAGCGTGGTGATGTTCTGCTTGAGCGCGGCTTCCTGCACCGCGACCAGCGACTGCGGCTTGAAGCTGCCGCGCAGGCTCAGCTCGCTGCCTTCGCCCTGGGGCTGCCACTGGATGTCTGGCAGCTTGTCGGACAGCAGGGCCAGCGCGGCCGTGCGCGTCTCGGCGTCGCGGAAGGCGATCACCAGATCGTTGCCATCCTTGGTGATGCCGGCGTGGCGCAGGTTCTTCTCGCGCAGCATGCTGCGGGCGTCACCGACCAGGGATTCGACCTTCTTGGCGATGGCCGCCTTCATGTCCACCTGCATCAGGAAATGCACGCCACCGCGCAGGTCCAGGCCCAGGTACATGGGGAAGGCGTGCAGGCTCTTGAGCCATTCCGGCGAGCGCGAAACCAGGTTCAGCGCCACGATGTAGGAGGGGTCGCTCGGATCAGCGTTGATCGCCTTGTTGATGGCGTCCTTGGCCTTGAGCTGGGTGTCGGTATCGTTGAAGCGGGCGCGGACGGAGTTGCCCTCGAAGGCCACCGTGTCCGCCTTGACGCCGGCCGCCTGGATGGCGGCCTCGACGCGGGCCACCATGCCTGCGTCCAGCTTGACCGTGGCCTTGCCACTGGAAACCTGCACCGCCGGCGCCTCGCCGAAGAAGTTGGGCAGGGTGTAAATCAGACCGATCAGCAGCGCCGCGACCAGCAGCGCGTACTTCCACAAGGGATAACGGTTCATGAAGGCATCCTCTGGAGGTCTGGAGCAGACCTGGGCATGGGCCCTGAAATGAGGCCCGGCGCCGCGCGGTGGCGACCCGGGCTGGATGGTTGATCAGCCGCCGCCTCGCCTGCGAGCCGGCCTGGCTGAGGATTACTTGACCGAGCCCTTGGGCAGCACCTGGACCACGGCCGAGCGCTGCACCTTGATCTCAACACCGCTGGCCACTTCCAGGCTCAGGAAGTTGTCGTCCATCTTGGCCACCTTGCCCAGCAGGCCACCGCTGGTGACCACCTCGTCGCCCTTGGCCAGGGCTTCGATCATGGCCTTGTGCTCCTTCTGGCGCTTCATCTGGGGACGAATCATGACGAAGTACAGCACGACGAACATCAGCACCAGCGGGAGCATGCCCATGAGGCTGGACTCGGGACCTTGGGCTGCCGGGGCAGCGGTCTGGGCAAAAGCAGTAGAAATGAACACGGTCTAAACCCTCTAGGAATGGCCCATGGGCGCAACAACGCCAGCATGGACGGATCGCGGATTGTATGCGGCAGCCCGCTTGCCTGCCCTGGGGCCAGCCCCGCCCCCAGGCACAGCCGAGAGGAGGGGGCGGACAGTCCGGCGATTGAGCTCGGCGCGGCGGTCGCAGCCACCCACCTGGGGTTGACAGTGCGATTCTCAACGAATATTCTGTAAATATATTTCAACAGGAGATTGCTCCATGAGTTCCCGCCCCCTGCCCCAATGGCGCGGCATCTTCCCCGCCGTGACCACCAAGTTCGACGCCAACGAGAACCTGGACATCCCGGCCATGGAGCGCCATTTCGAGTTCCTGATCGCCAATGGGGTCGACGGCCTGGTGACGGGCGGCTCGCTGGGCGAGGCCAGCACGCTGACCTTGGAAGAGAAGCTGCAGGTCGCCGAGGTCGCGGTGAAGGTGTCGGCCGGCCGCGTGCCCGTGCTGGCCAACGTCTCGGAGACCAGCACCCGCGAAGCCCTGCGCTATGTGGACGGCGCCAACAAGATCGGCGTCCAGGGCCTGATGCTGATGCCCGCCGTGATCTACGTGGCCGACGCCCGCGAAGCCATGGCCAATGTGCGCACCATCGCCAATGCCGCCCGACTGCCCACCATGGTCTACAACAACCCGGTGGCCTACCGGGTGGACCTGACGCCCGACAACTTCCTCGAACTGGCCGACTGCGAATGGCTGGTTGCCATCAAGGAATCCACCGACAACATCCGCCGCCTGACCGACCTGCGCAACACCGTGGGCCAGCGCTACCAGCTCTTCATCGGCGTGGATGACCTCAGCTTCGAAGGCCTGGCCCTGGGCTGCGACGGCCTGCTGGCCGGCCTGTGCACCTCCTTCCCGGCGGAGACCGTGGCGCTGTACCGCCTGATGCAGGCCAAGCGCTACGACGAAGCCCTCAAGCTCTACCAGTGGTTCACCCCCCTGCTGCACCTGGACGTCTCGACCAAGCTGGTCCAGAACCTCAAGCTGGTCGAGGCCATGGTGGGCGTGGGCAACGAGTATGTGCGTCGCCCCCGCCTGCCCCTGGTGGGCGCCGAGCGCGAGCGCGTGCAGGCCATCGTCCGCAAGGGCCTGGACACCCGCCCGGACCTGCGCCAGTACTTCTGAAGCGCACTGACTGTCGCCATTTCGCGTAATCCGGCATAGGCAAGCGCACATCTGCTGCGAAGATGCGGGCATGAACGCTACAACGTCCACCCCCATCCCGCACGAGGCGGGCGACGATGCCATCGACAAGCGCCGCGTGGCCGACCAGGCCTACGACGCCATCGAGAACCTCATCGCCACACTGGCCCTGAAGCCCGGGGCGCCCATTGTCGAAGCCGAGCTGATCGAACGCATCGGCCTGGGTCGCACGCCCACGCGCGAGGCCCTGATGCGCCTGGTCGCCAACGGCCTGATCGTGCAGTTGCCGCGCCGCGGCCTGCTGGTCAGCGACATCCAGCTGGCCCAGCACCTGGACCTGCTGGAGGCGCGCCGTGCGCTGGAGCGGCTGATCGCCAGCACCAGCGCTCGCCGTGCCACGCCACCGCAGCGCGAGGCCCTGCTGGCCTGTGCCGCCGAGATGACGACAGCCGCCAAGGCCGGGGATCTGACCGCCTACCTGCAGGCAGACCAGGCCCTGGACCATGTCAACCACGCCGCCTGCCGCAACCAGGCTGCCGTCGCTGCCGTGATCCCCATGGTGATCCAGTGCCGGCGTTTCTGGACCGCCTACCAGCACCAGGGCGACATGAGCGAAGGCGCGCGCTGCCACCAGCTGCTCGCCGAAGCCATCGCCCAGGGACAGAGCGAGGCGGCAGCCGCGGCGGCGGACCGACTGATGGATTACCTGCGCCAGTTCGCGCAGCAGGTGATCGCCTGAGCCCCTCACTCCCTCATGAACCCGACCACGCCCACCCGCATCATCGATTCCCACACCGGCGGTGAACCGACCCGCATCATCGTCAGCGGAGGGCCGGATCTGGGCCAAGGCTCCATGGCCGAGCGCTTGCAGCGGCTGCGCAGCGAGCACGACGCCTGGCGTCGCGCGCTGATGAACGAGCCGCGCGGCTCGGACGTGCTGGTGGGCGCACTGCTCTGCGAGCCCGTGGACCCGGCCTGCACGGCCGGCGTGATCTTCTTCAACAACGTGGGCTATCTGGGCATGTGCGGCCACGGCAGCATCGGCCTCATCGCCACGCTGGCCTACCTGGGCAGCATCCAGCCCGGCGCGCATCGCATCGAGACGCCCGTGGGCGAAATCACCGCCACCCTGCACGAAGACGGCCGCGTCAGCATCGCCAACGTGCCGTCCTACCGCCTAGCGCGCCAGGTGCCCGTGCAGGTGGGATCCCTGCTGCTGCATGGCGACATCGCCTGGGGCGGCAACTGGTTCTTCCTCTGCGACGACCATGGGCAAGACCTGACCCCGGCTCGCACGCAGATGCTGACGGCTTTTTCTGAGCAGATCCGTCTGGCCTTGCAGGCGCAGGGCATCACCGGCGCCGGGGGCGCCGAGATCGACCACATCGAGCTGATCGGCCCGCCGTCAGACCCGGCCAACCACGGCCGCAACTTCGTACTGTGCCCCGGCAGCGCCTACGACCGCTCGCCCTGCGGCACCGGCACCAGCGCCAAGCTCGCCTGCCTCGCGGCCGAGGGCAAGCTCGCGCCCGGCGCGCTGTGGCGCCAGGAAAGCGTAATCGGCAGCGTCTTCGAGGGCCGCTACCAGCCGGCGCCCGACGCGTCCGGCAATCGCATCCTCCCCACCATCACCGGTCGCGCCTACGTCAACCTGGACGCGCAGCTAATCGTCCAGCCCGGCGATCCCTTCGCCTGGGGCATCCCCCGCTGAGGCGCGCTGCCATGCTGCAGGCCGATGTGCTGATCATCGGCGCCGGCATCGTCGGCGCCGCCTGCGCGCGCGAGTTCGCTCGCCGCGGCCTGTCCGTCGCGGTGATCGAGCAGTCGGCACCGGGCGGCGGCGCGACAGCCGCGTCCATGGGCCACCTGCTGGTGGTCGATGCGGAAGGCGCATCGGACGAGCACGAATACCAGCTCTCGCGCCGGTCCATGCAGCTATGGAGCGAGTGGCTGGCGGAGGCGCCTGACCACGAACACACGGCCGAGTTCCAGCGCTGCGGCACGCTGTGGCTGGCCGCCGATGACGAGGAACTGGCGCTGGCCCGGCGCAAGGCGCACTGGCTGCAGTCCCAAGGCATGAGCGCCGAGCTGCTGGACGCCCAGACCCTGCGCCAGACCGAGCCGCTGCTGCACCATCGGCTGCTGGGCGCCCTGCGCGTCCCGGCCGATGGCCGCGTCTATCCCCCCAAGGTCGTTCAACGCTGGCTGGCGCAGTCCCGCGCGACGCTGATTCGCGGCGAGGTGCGCGACCTGCGCCCGGGCCGCGTGCGCCTGGTGGATGGCCGCCTGTTCAGCGCCGCCATGGTGCTGCTGTGCGGCGGCCTGGCCAGCCAGCGCTTCCTGCCGATGCATTGCCTGCTGCCCAAGAAGGGCCAGCTCGCCATTACCCAGGCCCGGGAGCAGAGCCTGCGTCATCAGCTGGTCGAGCTGGGCTACATCAAGAAGGCACATCTGGTGGACGAGGACACCGTGTCCTTCAACGTGCAGCCGCGCCCGGCGGGGCAATGGCTGATCGGCTCCTCACGCCAGATCGGCCGCGAGGACCGCGAGATCGACCTGCCCATGCTGCGCCGCATGCTGGCCTGCGCGGCCGACTACATCCCCTCCCTGCCTCAGCAGAGCCTGCTTCGCTGCTGGAGCGGCATACGGCCGGCCAGCGTCGATGGCCAGCCGCTGATTGGCGCCCATCCTGGCCTGCGCAGCACCTGGGTGGCGTGCGGACACGAGGGTCTGGGCATCACCACCTCGCTGGCCAGCGCCGAACTGCTGGCCGACCTCAGCCTCGCCCAGCCGCCACGCCTGGACGCCCGCCCCTACGACCCGGCGCGCTTTGCCGCTGCCACGACGGCATGAAGACCATCACCTTGCACATCAATGGCAACCCTCGCGCGGTGCCCGCGGGCATTACCGTGGCTGCCGCGCTGCGGCGCTGCGGGGTCGTCCTGTTTGGCCAGACCGTCTATGGCACGGCACGCGATGTGTTCTGCGGCATGGGGCAATGCCAGGCCTGCCGCGTGCGCATCGACGGGCAGGATGAAGCGCTGGCTTGCATGCACCTGGTCAGGGAAGGTATGCGCGTGGAGACCCAGGCATGACCGAGCATTCGGCTCCACACCTGGTGGTCGGCAGCGGCCCGGCCGGCCTGGCCGCCGTGCAGACGCTGCTGCAGGCCGACGCCGAGGTACTCTGGCTGGACAACCAGGCGCAGCCCGGCGGCCAGATCTGGCGCGGCGGCCCGAAGTCGCAGGACGCCCAGGCACGGCGCGTGGCCGAAGGGCTGCCGCAGCTGCTGGCGAACCCGCGGCTGCACGTCCTGCCCGGACACATGGCCGTCGGCGCCGAGGCCGACGGCACGATCCTGGCGCAGGACATGAGCGGGGGCGGTCTCAAGCAGCTGCGTGGCGACCGGATCTTGCTGGCCCTCGGGGCTCGCGAGCTGCACGTGCCGGTGCCGGGCTGGGATCTGCCTGGCGTCACCGGTGCCGGGGGCCTGCAGGCCTTGGTGAAGGGCGGCTGGCCCATCGACGGCCAGCGCGTGATGCTGGCTGGCAGCGGGCCGCTGCTGCTGGCGACGGCCAAGACCCTGCTGGAGGCGGGCGCCGACCTGCGCGGCATCGCCGAGCTGCGGGGTTGGCAAGACCTGACCCTTTTCGCCACGCGACTGAACCCTGCCCAATGGCTGCAGGCGACGGCTCTGCGCTGGCAGCTGCGCCGCGTGCCGTACCGGCTCGGCTTGCAGGTGGTGCGTGTGCTGGGTCAGTCCCGGGTCGAGGGTGTACGGCTCAGCGACGGCCTGCGCGAATGGGACGAGCCTTGCGACGCCCTGGGCCTGGGCTTTGGTCTGCTGCCCAACAGCGAGCTGGCCGCGATGCTGGGCTGCGCCACGGGTGACGATGGCCGGATCCTGGTCGATGCGCAGCTGCGCAGCAGCCTTCCAACGGTATTTGCCGCCGGCGAATGCACGGGCATCGGCGGGATGCGCAAGGCCTGGGTCGAAGGGCGGTTGGCAGCGCTGTCCATGCTGGAGCAAGCGGTTCCCAGCGCGCTGACTCGCGCGCATGCCCAAGCCCTGGGATTCGCGCGACGCCTGGCGCGCCACTTCGGTCCGACACCCGCGCAGTGGGCTCGCTGCACGCCGGAGGTGCGCGTGTGTCGCTGCGAGGGCGTGCGCCTGCGTGAGCTGCAGGCCCATCCCGGCTGGCGCGAGGCCAAGCTGCAGACCCGCTGCGGCATGGGCGCCTGCCAGGGGCGGATCTGCGGGCCCATCAGCCAGCAGTTGCTCGGATGGCCGGAGGCGCATCCCCAGCGCGGTGTCCGCTTTCCCCTGCAGCCGCTGCCGATCGCAAGCCTGCTCGACGAGCGCTGAATCGCGAAGCGTTCAGCGCTTCGGAGTTTCGATGCGCACCAGCTGGAAGTGCACCTGCTTGCCGCGCTGCTGCAGGGAGACGACGCGGTAGGCTTCGGGCTTGCCGGCCTTGAAGAGCAGGCCGCCCTTCTCTGGCTTGTCGTCGTCGCAGCCCAGGATTTTTTCGTCCTTCCTGCCACCGCCCGTGTTCTGGCTGCAGTCCAGCACCGGGCCGTACTTGGCCAGGGCATCCTTGTAGAAACGGCTGACCGACTCGATGCTGTCTTCGCTGGAGAACTTGGTCACCACGAGCTTGAAGCCGAAGGTGCCGCCCCACAGGCCCATGGTCAGCGAGGACAGGTCGTCCTTCTTGTCATACTGCGGCTGCGCCCCTGGGTAGGCAGGCAATCCCACGTCGGCGGGCGTGGCCTGCTGCTTGAATTCGATGCCGGCGCTGAAGCCGTTGGAGCTGGCTCCGCGGGCGGCTTTGTCAGCCTGCGCCTGCGCCGTCGAGGCCGCCATCAGCAGCGGCGCCGAGAGCAGCAGCGCGGCAATCCGGGCGGTCGAGAAACGCGTGTTCATGGGGCATCTCCTGGACAGATGTTGAAACTTGCGTCCAGGATAGCCAGCCCCCCGTCACACCCACCAGGGCCACGCGACAGGCTGCATGAGCGCCGGCGTCAGCGGGCCGCAGTGCAGATGAAAGGCGACCGCGTTCAGGCGGGTTTCTTCGAGGCGCCCAGGTAGGTTTCGATCACCCGGGCGTCGCGGGCCAGCTCGGCAGCCGGGCCTTGCAGCGCGATCTCGCCGGTCTCCAGCACATAGGCATAGTCCGCCACCTCCAGCGCGGCACGGGCGTTCTGCTCGATCAAGAGGATGCTCACACCGGCCTCGCGCAACTGCGCGACGATGCGGAAGACCTCCTTCACGACCAGCGGCGCCAGGCCCAGGCTGGGCTCGTCCAGCATCAGCAGTTTGGGCCGCGACATCAGCGCCCGGCCCACGGCCAGCATCTGGCGTTCGCCGCCCGACAGCGTGCCGGCCAGCTGCTCGCGCCGCTCCTTCAGCCGGGGGAAGAGCTGGTAAACACGGCCCAGTTCCTCGCGCCAATCGCGCTGCCTCAGGCGCATGGGGCGGAAGCCGCCGAGAAGCAGGTTGTCCTGCACGCTCATGGTCGTGAAGAGCTCGCGCTTTTCCGGCACCAGGGCCAGGCCCCGCATCACACGCTCCTCCAGGCCGCGGGCGGCCAGATCCTCGCCATCAAAGAACACCTGGCCGCGTGAGGGCAGCACACCCATCAGGGCGTTGAGCGTGGTGCTCTTGCCTGCCCCGTTGGGGCCGATCACCGTCACCACCTGGCCTTGCGCGAGGTCCAGGTCCAGGCCACTGAGGACTTCGGCGCGGCCGTAGCCGGCGTGGAGTCCGCGCACTTGCAGCAATTGCGTCATCGTCTCTCTCCTGCGCGGTCTCAGTGCTCGGTGCCCAGATAGGCGGCACGCACGACGGGGCTGGCCTGCACTTCCTGAGGCGTTCCTTCGATCAGCTTGGTGCCGAACTCCATCACCACCAGGCGATCGGTCAGGCCCATCACGAATTCCATGTCGTGTTCGACCAGCAGGATGCTCAGGCCTTCGCCCTGCAACTGGCGCAGCACCCCGGCCAAGGCCAGCTTCTCCTTGTGGCGCAGACCGGCAGCCGGCTCATCCAGCAGCAGCAGTGCGGGATCGCTGCACAGGGCACGCGCGATCTCCATCAGCCGCTGCGGCCCCAGGGCCAAGTTGCCCGCCAGCTCATGCATCTGCTCGGCCATACCGATGCGGCGCAGCTGCGCCTCGGCTTCGGCGAAAAGCCGGCGCTCCTCGGCGGTATTGAGCCGCAACATGCTTTGCATCAAGCCGGCCCGGCTGCGCAGATGGCCGCCCAGGGCGACGTTCTCCAGCACGGTCATGTCCGCGATCATCTTGACGTGCTGGAAGGTGCGGGACATTCCGCGCTCGGCGATCTGGCGCGAACTCAGACCGGTCACCGGGGCGCCGCGAAATTGCACGCGTCCGCCGGTGGCCGCAAGCACGCCGCTGATCAGGTTGAAGGTGGTGGACTTGCCTGCGCCGTTGGGGCCGATCAAGCCGATGATCTCGCCGGCGCGGATCTGGAAGCTGACATCGTTGACCGCCACCAGGCCGCCGAACTGCTTGCGGACCCGGTCCACGTCCAAAAGCACGTCGCCGCGCTGCGGCTTGTCGCGCGCAGGCAGGGCCGGAGCCCCCTCCCAGTCCCTGGCTCGCCGTCGTGCCGGACGGCGGCGCTGCCAAACGGCCTGTACGAAAGGCCACAGCCCACGCGGCGCGTACTTGAGCATCAGCACCAAGATCACACCCAGCACGATGATCTCGAAATTGCCATTGCTGCCCAGCAGGCGCGGCAGCAACTCCTTCAACTGATCCTCCAGCAGCTTGACCACCCCCGCCCCCACGAAGGCGCCGGGCACGGTGGCAATACCCCCCACCACGGCCATGAAGAGGTATTCGATGCCCATCTTCAGCGCGAAGGGGCTGGGGTTCACGGTGCGCTGGAAATGCGCGAACAGCCAGCCGGACAACGAAGCCAGCAGCGCTGCCAGCACGAAAATGCCCAGCTTGTAGCGGAAGGTCGAGACGCCCATTGCCTCCGCCATGGTGGTGGCGCCGTTCAATGCCCGGATCGCACGCCCCGGGCGCGAGTCCAGCAAATGCTTCACCCCCAGCGCCGCCAGCAGCGCGCATAGCCAGATCAGTCCGTACATGGCCCGGCCGCTGGTCAAGGAAACCGGCCCCAGCTCCAGCGCCGGCAAGCCCAGCAGGCCGTCGTACTTGCCAAGGAACTCGGTATTGGCGATGAGGTAGTTGAGGCTCAGGGCCCAGGCAATGGTGGCCAGGGGCAGGTAGTGGCCCGACATGCGCAGGGTCAGCAGGCCCAGCAGCAAGGCCATTGCCGCCGTCAGTGCGAGACCGGCGGCAAGCCCCAGCCAGGGCGAGACGCCGTAACGCGTGGACAGCAAGGCCGTGGTGTATGCCCCAAGCCCCACGAAAGCGGCTTGGCCAAAGGAGGTGAGGCCAGCCACGCCGGTCAGCAGCACCAGCCCCAGGGCCACCAGGGCGAACATGCCGATGTAGTTGAGCTGCGTGATCCAGAACTCCGGCACAGGCAAGGCCGGCAGCAGGAAGAGCAGGAACAGGGCGAGGGTGGACAGCGCTTTGCTCGATGTCATGGCGTGCTCCTGCTCAATGCTCTTCGCCATGCGGGTCGCGCAGCGAGCGCCACAGCAGCACGGGCAGGATGGAGGTGAAGACGATGACTTCCTTGTAGGCGCTGGCCCAGAAGGAACTGTAGGACTCCAGCAGTCCCACCAAGACGGCGCCCACCGCAGCGCCGGGATAGCTGGCCAGACCCGCGAACACCGCCGCCACGAAGCCCTTGAGGCCGATGAGGAAGCCGCTGTCGTAGAAGAGGGTCGTCGTCGGACTGATCAGCAGGCCCGACAGCGCCCCGATGAAGGCCGCCAGCGTGAAGGCCTGCTGGCCGGCCGAGGTGCTGGAGATGCCCATCAGGCGCGCGCCCAGACGGTTCACTGCGGTGGCCCGCAAAGCCTTGCCGCGCAGGCTGTGCTCGAAGAACAGCCAAAGCCCGGCGATCAGGGCACCCGCGGCAGCCATGATGATCACGGCCTGGCCGGACAGGCTCAGCGCGCCCGCCGAGAAGCTCGCGTCCCAGAACGCCGGATTGCGCGAACCTTCTGCACCGAAAAACACCAACCCAAGCCCCGTCAGCGCGAAGTGCACCCCCACTGACACGATCAGCAGCACCAGTACCGAAGCATCCGCCAACGACTGATAGGCCAGGCGGTAGACCTGGGCGCCCATGGGTGTCACGATGGCCAGACTCAAGGCAGCCTGCACAGGCAGGGGCCATTGCCGTGGTGCCGCCCATAAAGCCAGCAGGCCGACCAACAGTCCCGGCAGGGCTTGCAACGCTACGCGGCGCAGTCCTCGCGCACCTTGCGAGTTGCGCAGCGCTGACCATCCGTCCAGCAGCGCAACCAGTGCCGTCAACACGAGCAGGAAGTGCGCGGTCAACGGCGTCTGCCCTTGCTGCAAGGCGGCCAAAGTCAAGGCGCCGAAAGCCACGAACTCGCCCTGCGGGATGAAGATCACCCGCGTCACCGCGAAGACCAGCACCGTGGCCAAGGCCAAAAGCGCGTAGATGGCGCCGTTGGTCAGCCCATCCAGCGCAAGAATGCTTGCTATTGTGAAATCCATGGATACCGCCTCTTGTTGCGGCCCACTCTAAACAAAGCGCCTGACGCCATCCCTCGTGCCAACGCGCATTGACAAGCCTCAAGAAACTGTCCGACCGGTCGGTCGGCGAATCGGCAGGCCGAAATCCCCACACTTAGCCTCGAGATTGACGCCCCAAGGACAGTTCGCGCAGCCGCCAGGCGAACGCGCCTGGTTCAATACCCCAGTTGCTCAGTCGGGGAATGCCGACCCGCCCGGCCGCCTACACTGGCGCACGCCATGCAACACCGCCTCACCATGCCCGCTCGCGCCCCCCGCCTGCAAGTCGACCAGCACCTGGCCCGCATCACCTTGCGCCGCCCCCTGGTGGCCAACCGCTTGGAGATCGAGGATCTGCAGATCCTGGGTGAGTATCTGGACCAGGTGAATGGCAATCCAGAGGTGCGCGTCCTGTTGATTGAAGGCGAGGGCAAGCACTTCTGCAGCGGGTTCAACATCGGCGCCGTTCCGGGCGTCGATGCGGGTGCGCTGTTTGAGCGATTGACGGACGCCTGGGAGAATGCCCGCCCGATGACCATCGCCGCCATCCAGGGCGGGATCTACGGGGGCGCGACTGACCTGGCCCTGGCCTGCGACTTTCGTCTGGGCACACGCGCCTGCGAGATGTTCGTCCCGGCGGCCCGGCTGGGCTTGCACTTCTATCGCGGCGGCATGTCTCGCTATGTGAATCGCCTGGGGCTGGGCATGGCCAAGCGCATCCTGCTGGCCTGCGAAACGCTGGACGCCCAGGCCATGCACGATTGCGGCTTCCTGGACCAGCTGTACGAGGACACCGCCACTCTGCAGAAAGAAGCGCAGGCCCTGGCTGAATCGCTTTGCGCGATGGCCCCCTTGGCCCTGGGCGGCATGAAGCAGCATCTCAATGCCCTGGCCCGCCACGAGCTGGACGAAGCGCAGTTGGCCCGTGACATTGCCCGCGCAGCGGCCTCCGAGGATCTCGCCGAAGGCGTCCGGGCTTGGCAAGAGCGCCGCGCGCCGCGCTTCCAGGGTCGCTGAACCGCTGCCGGCTGCAGCGCGAGGCCACCCATGGGTGGCCCCATGAGCAAGGGGCCGCGACGAAATTCTCGCGTGCGAGCTTCGCCGAATCGCCCCCGATGATGGAAAATAGAGGGTGTAGAAAGGCCGGTCCTATGGGCAGAGGAAGTCCAGGGAGCCGGATCCCCGTCGTTTACTTATCAGTCAGGACCAGCGTGGCCAAGGACAGTACCAAGACGACCATCGACGCCGATGGTCTGCGCTACCGATCAAAAGCTCCCGGCTCGCCTTTCGCGGCCACCTCTTCCTTCGGCGCGGCCACCATGTCGTGCTTTCTTTGCGGCAAACACCGCCCGCGAGCCATGCTGAAGTCCAAGAAGCTGCTGGGCAAGTCCCAGCCCGTCTGCGCCCCCTCCTGCAAGGAGTTGGAGGAGCAGCTCAGCAACAAGGCTTGAGGAGGCTGAGCCGCCGGCTCCCGCTTTTCACATGCCAGCAACGGCCTGAGGCATCGCCCAGGCCGTTTTTTCTTGCCTGCTTTTCTTGCCTGAATCTCAGAGCTCAGGCACTGGCTGAAGGCCCCTCGCCTCTTCTCATTCAGCCGGCCTGCCTGAAGCAGCGGCCGCAGACGGCCCGGTAGCGGGCGTTGCCGCCGATTTCGACCTGCGCCCCCTCGGTGATCTTGCGATTGCCTTCACCTACCCGCATGTTCATCGTCGCCTTGCGCCCGCAGTCGCAGATGGTCTTCATCTCGTCCATCTCATCGGCCAGCGCGAGCAGGCTGGCCGAGCCCGGGAACAGCTCGCCGCGGAAATCGGTGCGAAGCCCGTAGCAGATCGCCGGTACGTTGTGCAGATGGGCGATTTCATGCAGAGCATTGACCTGCGCCTTGCTGAGGAACTGCGCCTCGTCAACCAGGATGCAGGCAATACCGGGATCGGCGGCGATCAGGGCCAGGAAGTCCGTTTCCGGTTCGAAGACCTCGGCCGCACGCTGCGGCCCCAGGCGCGAGGTCACATACCCGCGACCATAGCGATCGTCCAACTGTGCCGTGAAGATGCGTACCCGGTGGCCACGCTCTTCGTAGTTGTACGCCACCTGCAGCAGCGCGGTGGACTTGCCGGCATTCATCGCCGCATAGCGGAAAAACAGTTTGGCCATGGCTGGAGCGCTCGCTGGGAAAGCCGGGATTGTGCGCGAAGCGGCAGGGCGAACGGCCGCCAAACCTCAGGGCGCGACGACTAGCTCAGTCTGGCTTGCTGCGTGCGCCCACTACCGAGCCGCGAAACAACTCGCGGGACTGCACCTCGCGCTCGAAGCGCCGGGCGATGTTGCCGCAAACCAGGTCGCACAGCGCAAAGACCGATTCGTCCGCCATCCGGTAGTAGACGCTGTTGCCGCGGCCCTCACGCTCCACCAGGCCCTGCTTCGCGAGTTGTGAGAGATGTCGCGACACGTTCGCCGGCGTGGATGCGCACAGGACCGCCAATTCACCGACATTGCGCTCGCCGTCCCGCAAGGCGTTGAGCAAC
Organism: Burkholderiaceae bacterium; assembly: GCA_041913905.1. Classification (GTDB taxonomy): domain Bacteria; phylum Pseudomonadota; class Gammaproteobacteria; order Burkholderiales; family Burkholderiaceae_C; genus Roseateles_B. Next base: position 30,012 of record JAYSEK010000042.1, read on the forward strand.
TTGAGGCGAGTCGGCTCAGCCAGCACTTGGAAATAGGCGGCAATCTGCTGGAGCGCTTCAGGCGGCAGGTCTTGCATGAAAGAAAAGGAAAGACGGAAAGACGAGCGGGATCAGGTGCCCATGATGCACCAAAAGCCGACCCGGATTGCCGCTGCGCGCTGCGGCACGGTGGTTGGCCCAGCTCATGGGCTCACTTGTTCACGGGATGCCGAAGGTCAGCCGCCGATGCGCTTTGTGACACGAGCGTGGGTTTGCGAGGTAGCGGCGACAGCCGGCCTGTGCCTAAATCAGTCCCGAGGGATTTCGACATTCTCGGTTCGCCCTTCACCCTCGCGGTACGTGGCAAGAGGTGGGCCAGGACAAGGACAAGAATGAGCAAAGACACATACACGGCAGTCAGCGAAGACGGCCTGCGCTACGAGTCCAAACTGGGCGGCTCCCCCTTCCTTGGCAGTGGGCACACCCGTTCCTGCTTCAAGTGCGGCAAACATCGCCCCCCCAGCGCGCTGCAGTCCAAGCGCGTTCTGGGCCGCAACGAAGTCGTCTGCAAACCCGGCTGCGCGACCGAAAGCCGGACGGGGGTCAAGTCCTCACTTTGACGCTCACGCGCAAAGCCCCGGCCACCTGCGCATTCGCACCTTGGGGGCGCAGGCGCACGCCGGCGGTGCGGCCCCGGGTCTGCGCTTTGAGAGACCCCAGACCGTCTTGATGCTCCTCAGCAGCGCGTCGCCCTGAGCGACGTTACTGACTGCAGACGAGGCTCAGGCCTCGTCGCCAGGCGGCGCCGGTGCGGGCTCAGCGGGCGGCGTCTCGGGCTTCACAGCCAGCGGCGTGCCGCCCTTGGCGGGGGCCGCGCCCTGGGGCTTGCCTTTGTTGACGCTCCCCTTGCCGGCCGGTCCACGGCCATTGCGCCTGTCGTCCGGGCGCCCCTGGCGTGGACCACGACGGTCTGCGCCAGGCGAGCCGCGACGCTCGCCTGCAGCGCCGCGAGGGCCTTCCTGGGGCCGCGCGCGCGCAGCCCAGGCCTTGGCCTCCTCGCGCGCTTGTTGCAGCAGGCCGTCGAGCTGGTCCTCCGCCAGACCCTTGAGCGCACAAAAGTTGGCGCGCGTGAGCGTGGTGGTTTCGAAGGCTCGCAACAGTTCGAAGCGCTGGCGGCGGCTGGCTTCTTCTTGAGCCAGACGCTCCTGGTGCTTGGTGCGACGCCGATTCAGTTCGTCCCGCGCCACCTGCTTGTGTTCAGCGGAGACTTCGCCTGCCTCGTTGCCGTCGAGGTCATAACGGTGCGTGGATTTGACCACTGCATTGAGGTAGGCGGTGCTGCCGGTGTGGCGCCGCAGGAAGCTGGACAGCTGTTGCTTGCTGAACTGCCCTGGCGCGCGCTCCTGAATGTCTGCCTGAATGCGCAGCTTCACCGGCTTGGGAGCGCCGGCAAACAGGGCGGGAAACATCGCCTTGAGCTGCTCGGCACAGGCCGCCTGCTGGGCTTGTTGTTCAGCGCCCGGCTGAGGAGTCGATTCAGACATGGATTCTGTTCAAAGGTGCAAAAACCGGATTGTGCCAAGTCCCGATGGCAATGCCTTATGCCATAGGGGTCAAGGGGGAACAATCATCCTTCAGAAGCCTGAAAGGCGTGGCTGCCCGGTACGAAAAAGGCCCGGGAGCACGGGACTCTCGGGCCTCAGATTTTCGGATTTGGTTGCGGGGGCAGGATTTGAACCTACGACCTTTGGGTTATGAGCCCAACGAGCTACCAGACTGCTCCACCCCGCGACTGATCTTTCACCGGCGTCACCGGACAACACACCGACAGACGCCACCCCGGCTGGATTCCAGGGAAAACAAACCGCCCGTGCTTTGCGCCACTCAGTGGACTGGCGCAGCAAGAGGCGGCCGGCTTGAAAGCAAAAACGCTCTCGAATTCTGGTTGCGGGGGCAGGATTTGAACCTACGACCTTTGGGTTATGAGCCCAACGAGCTACCAGACTGCTCCACCCCGCGACTGAAGCTAAGAGTGTAGCACGTTTTGACGACAGTTCTCAAATTCCAGCAGCTTCCAGCGAACGAATAAAGGTCGGCGCATCCTGGAAGCCGATCACGCGACGATCCTGCAGCTCTTCCCCTGCGGCATTGAAAAAGATGGTGCCCGGCGGGCCGAAGAGCTTGAAGCGCTTGAGCAACTCGCGATCGTCGGCATTGTTGGCGGTGACGTCCGCCTTCAGGAGCAAGGCCTTGGCCAGATGCTGCTGCACCTGGGAATCGCTGAAGGTGAACCGCTCCATCTCCTTGCAGGACTTGCACCAGTCCGCATAGAAGTCCAGCATCACCGGCCGGCCGGCCGTTTTCAATGCAGCCTCGAGCTCGGCCACACTGTGAATCTTCTGGAAGACGGGGCCTTGCGTCGCAGACGCAGACGCAAGAGCCAGCGCTCCCGGAGCAGCTTGAGTGCCAAAGACGCCGCGCAAAGGCTTGAGCGGATCCGTACCGCCCGCGGCTGCCCCCACCCATTGAAGCAGACCGAAGGCCAGCGCCGCCAATGCCACCGTCTTGCCCAGCCAGGCGCGCGGCCCGGCATGTGGGTGCCAACTCTTGAAGAGTCCGAGCGCCAGCGCAGAGGCCACGGCCAGAGCGCCCATCAGCAGCTGCGTCAACGCATCAGGCAGCAGCGGTTGCACCGTCCACAACGCCACGGCCAGCAGCAGCATGCCGAAGAAGTGCTTGACGCCATCCATCCACGCCCCCGCCCGCGGCAGCAGGGAGCCCGCGGAAAGCCCCAGCAGCAGCAGCGGCACGCTCATGCCATTGGCCAGGGCGTAAAGAGCCGAGCCACCCAACACGACGTCCTGCGTCTTGCTCAGATACAGCAGCGCACTTGCCAGCACCCCGGTCACGCAGGGGCTCACCAGCAGGGCCGACAAGGCCCCCATCAGGAACACGGCGAACAGGCGGCCACCCTGCAGGCGTTGCGAAGCGTCATTCAGACGGTTGGCAAAGCGGCTGGGCAGCTGCAGTTCGTAAGCGCCGAACATGGACAGCGCGAAAAGGCTCAGGGCCAGACCGAAGCTGCCCAGCACCCAAGGCGACTGGAAGTAGGCTGCCAAGCCTTCGCCCGCCAGGCCCGCGGCGATCCCAAGTGCCGTATAGACCAAGGCCATACCCTGGGAATAGGCCAGCGCCAGTGCAAAGCCCCGGCTCCGGGACACCTGCGGCCCGCCACCAACAATGATGGACGCCAGGATCGGCACCATGGGCAAGACACAGGGCGTGAGCGACAGCCCCACGCCGCCGATGAAGAACAGACCCACCACCAGCCAGAACCGACCAGACTGCAAGGCGCCCTCGAGGCCTCCGCCTGCGGCCTTGCCGGCGACGGCTTCTCCACCCTCAACGGGATTCGTGCCCACGATGCGTGCAGACGCGGCATCCGCAGACGGCGCAGCAACAGGCGAGGACGTGGCAAGAGCCTGGCCATCCCCAAAGCTGCCTAAGCCCTCACCCGCCGGCAGCAGTGTCGCCTGACCAGCACCACCAAAGCCCTTCAACTGGATCCGCACCGGGCGCGTCATCGGGGGGTAGCAAAGTCCCTTGTCGGCACAGCCCTGGCCGGTGACGCGAAGCTCGAAACTGGCCGGCGCCTGCTCGACGTTCAGGCGGATGGTCAGCCCATCCCGGTAGATCTCGACTTCCTTCTGAAAGGTTTCGTCGAACTTCTTCTTGCCGTCCGGAATGTGCGCCTGCAATTGAACGCCGTCGGCCAGGAACTGGAACTGCTGGCGGTACATGTAGTAGCCGGGCGCAATGCTGAGCTGCAGTTCGACAGCCTTGTCACCCTGTACACGCGCAGCCAGCTTGAAGGCCTGCTCCGGCTCCAGAAAGTCGTCGGCACGAGCCAAGCCGGCGCCCACCAGGCCCAACGCCAGAAATAGCGGCGCGAGCCACGGCTTCAGCCAGCCCAGGGCCGCTTGAAAGATCATGTTCATGGTGCTTTCTCATTGCGCCCGGCTGCACTGCCGACTGATGAAGCAGACGGAGCCCGCGGCGCCCATTGGAAAGCGCGCAGCTTAGCGTCTGCGTCCCCGCATCGCCAGCAGGCTTGCGATAGGGCACGGTATCGCAGGGTCCGCCGGGGACCACCTCCAGGCCGCGTCGCTGCAGCCGAGATAGACGCGGAGAAACAAAAAGGCCGGCAAATGCCGGCCTTCGGGAGTCGCACACGGCTGACGCCGTTGCTTGGGCTTATTCAGCCTGGGCGGGAGCCTCAGCAGCCTCTTCGGCGCGATCGACCAGCTCAACATAGGCCATGGGAGCGTTGTCGCCCACGCGGAAGCCCATCTTCAGGATGCGGGTGTAGCCGCCCGGACGGGTAGCGAAGCGGGGGCCCAGCTCGTTGAACAGCTTGGTCACGATGTCGCGGTCACGCAGACGATCGAAAGCCAGGCGGCGGTTGGCCACCGTGGATTCCTTGGCCAGGGTGATCAGCGGCTCGACAACGCGGCGCAGTTCCTTGGCCTTGGGGACCGTGGTCTTGATGGCTTCGTGCTGCAGCAGCGAGACTGCCATGTTGCGCAGCATTGCCTTGCGGTGCTCGCTGGTGCGGTTCAGCTTGCGGAGGCCGTTACGATGACGCATGGTGCTTTCCTTTCCTACTATGTAATACCAGCAGCCGTATCAGGTACTGCCGGGGCACCGGACTGGGTTTGTCAACACCCAGCCCCTTTCAAAATACTCTCTGGCCCGTATTCCCCAGCGGGGCTCGAGGATCCGGCTCTGCCGGTCCTACGAGCCCGCCCCCTTGAGGGGGCGCGCGAAGCGCGTAGGGGGTGGGGGATCAGCGCTTGTCCAGACCTTGCGGCGGCCAGTTTTCCAGGCGGGCGCCCAGGGTCAGGCCGCGCGATGCCAGCACTTCCTTGATTTCGTTGAGCGACTTGCGACCCAGGTTGGGGGTCTTGAGCAGCTCGGTCTCGGTGCGCTGGATCAGATCGCCGATGTAATAGATGTTCTCGGCCTTCAGGCAGTTGGCCGAACGCACCGTCAGTTCCAGCTCGTCCACCGGACGCAGCAGGATCGGATCGAAGGTGCTGGAGCGCTGAGCCGGCTGGTCGAAGGCATCGACCAGGTCCGTGCCTTGCAACTGGGCGAAGACGGCCAGTTGCTCGACCAGGATCTTGGCAGAGGCGCGGATCGCTTCCTCGGGCGAGATGGCGCCGTTGGTCTCGATCTCCATCACCAGCTTGTCCAGATCGGTGCGCTGTTCCACACGGGCGTTCTCGACCGCGTAGCTCACGCGACGGACCGGCGAGAAGGACGCGTCCAGAACGATGCGGCCGATGGACTTGGTCGGCTCGTCGCCATAGCGGCGCATGGTGCCCGGCACATAGCCGCGGCCCTTTTCGACCTTGATCTGCATGTCCAGCTTGCCGCCTTGCGACAGATGGGCAATGACGTGCTCGGGATTGATGATCTCGACGTCGTGCGGCGTCTGGATGTCTGCTGCGGTAACGGGGCCTTCGCCCTCCTTGCGCAGCACCAGGGTCACTTCCTCACGGTTGTGAAGACGGAACACCACGCCCTTGAGGTTCAGCATGATGTGAACCACATCTTCCTGCACGCCATCGATGGCCGAGTACTCGTGCAGCACCCCAGCGATCGTCACTTCCGTCGGCGCATAACCCACCATCGAGGACAGCAGCACACGGCGCAGGGCGTTGCCCAGGGTGTGGCCATAGCCGCGTTCGAACGGCTCCAGGGTGACCTTGGCGCGATGACCGCCCAGGGGCTCCACATTGATGGATTTGGGTTTGAGCAGATTGGTTTGCATGAGGTCTTTCTTTCAATACCCTCGGTTCGTTACACCGATAAGGCTGAGGGACCAACCGAGCCCGGCGCGAACGCTGGACCCGGACGAGGAAAAGCCGAGCAGGCCCACAAAGGGCCGCTCGGCAGGCACGAAAGAATTAGCGCGAGTACAACTCAACGATCAGCGATTCGTTGATTTCAGCGCCAAATTCATCGCGATCCGGGGTCTTCTTGAAGACACCTTCCATCTTGGAAGCATCCACTTGCACCCAGGCCGGCATGCCGATCGACTCGGCCAGCTTCAGGCTGTCCTGGATGCGCAGCTGCTTCTTGGCCTTTTCACGCACGGCGACCACGTCACCGGCCTTCACCAGGTAGGAAGCGATGTTCACCACTTCACCGTTCACGGTGATGCTCTTGTGCGAGACCAGCTGGCGAGCTTCAGCACGGGTGGAACCAAAGCCCATGCGGTACACGACGTTGTCCAGACGCGATTCCAGCAGCGTCAGCAGGTTCACGCCGGTCGAGCCCTTGCGGCGCTCGGCTTCGGCGAAGTAGCGGCGGAACTGGCGCTCCAGCACGCCGTACATGCGCTTGACCTTCTGCTTCTCGCGCAGCTGCAGGCCGAAGTCGCTGGTGCGGCTGCCCGAGGTGCGGCCGTGCTGGCCGGGCTTGGAGTCGAACTTGGCCTTGTCGCTGATGGCGCGGCGGGCGCTCTTCAGGAACAGGTCGGTGCCTTCACGGCGGGAAAGTTTGGCCTTCGGGCCGAGGTAACGTGCCACTTTGCGTGTCCTTGTTCAATCTGACGCAAGACCTGGGGAGGTGCCTGCGCGAGTCCGGCCCGTGTTTTTGTAGGCTCGAACGGTGGGCTTCATGAGAAGCAACCGAAGCTGCTCTCAGCAAAACAGCCGGCGCGGCACTTGCGTGCCCGCCGGCGCGGGAAATGAGTCCGCGATTATCGCAGCAAAATCGCCTTAGATGCGACGACGCTTTTGCGGACGGCAGCCGTTGTGCGGCACAGGCGTCACATCCGAGATCGAATTGATGCGGATGCCCAGCGCTGCCAGCGCACGGACGGAAGACTCGCGACCCGGGCCGGGGCCCTTGATCTTGACGTCCAGGTTCTTGATGCCTTGCTCTTGAGCAGCGCGGCCGGCCACTTCAGCCGCCACCTGGGCTGCGAAGGGAGTCGACTTGCGCGAGCCCTTGAAGCCCTGACCACCCGACGAAGCCCAGGACAGGGCGCCGCCTTGACGGTCGGTGATGGTGATGATGGTGTTGTTGAAAGAAGCGTGGACGTGGGCGATGCCGTCAGCCACGTTCTTGCGAACCTTCTTGCGAACGCGCTGGGCAGCCGAGTTGTTAGGTGCTTTTGCCATGGTGAGCTCTCTTCAGGGTTGCCGCAGGATCACTTCTTGCCGGTCGGCGCAGCCTTGCGCGGACCCTTGCGGGTGCGGGCGTTGGTGCGCGTACGCTGGCCGCGCAGCGGCAGGCCACGGCGGTGACGGAAACCACGGTAGCAACCCAGGTCCATCAGACGCTTGATGTTGATCGACATCTCACGGCGCAGGTCGCCTTCGATGGTCAGCTTGCCCACTTCCTCACGGATCTTTTCCAGATCGGAGTCATTGAGGTCCTTGACCTTCTTGTCGAAAGGAATACCGCAAGCGGCGCAGATCTTCTGCGCGGTCGTACGGCCAATGCCGTAGATCGAGGTCAGACCGATCTCGGTGTGCTTTTGCGGCGGAATGTTGATACCAGCAATACGTGCCATTTGCGTCCTCTAATTCGCTCGTGTCGTGCAGCAATCAGCCTTGGCGCTGCTTGTGGCGCGGATCGGTACAGATCACACGCACCACGCCCTTGCGACGGATGATCTTGCAATTGCGGCACATCTTCTTGACGGATGCCGAAACTTTCATGGTCTGCTCCTTGACCTAATCTATTCGCTCAAACAGCGCGTCCGGGGGATAAATTCGCTCACTTCGCCCGGAAAACGATGCGAGCACGACTCAAATCGTACGGCGTCAGTTCCACGGTCACCTTGTCGCCGGGAAGGATGCGGATGTAGTGCATGCGCATCTTGCCGGAGATGTGACCGAGAACGACGTGACCGTTCTCCAACTTCACGCGGAACGTGGCATTGGGCAAGTTCTCAAGGATCTCGCCTTGCATTTGAATGACGTCGTCTTTCGCCATGCCTCGTTATCGCTTCAGTTGTTGCTACGGTTGTTAATGGATGGGCTCAACTCAGTTGACACTCAGTTGGCCTTGAAATTTGCCTTCTTCAGCAGCGATTCGTACTGCTGGCTCATCACGTAGGACTGGACCTGGGCCCAGAAGTCCATCGTCACCACCACAATGATCAGCAGCGAGGTGCCACCGAAGTAGAAGGGGACGTTGTACTTCAGCGTCAGGAACTCAGGCAGCAAGCACACACCCGTGATGTAGATGGCGCCGGCCATGGTCAAACGCGAGAGGATCTTGTCGATGTGCTTCGCGGTCTGCTCACCGGGACGGATCCCGGGGATGAAAGCGCCGCTCTTCTTCAGGTTGTCTGCTGTCTCGCGGCTGTTGAACACCAGAGCCGTGTAGAAGAAGCAGAAGAAGACAATCGCGGAAGCGTACAGCAGCACGTAGATCGGCTGACCGGGACGCAGCATGTCCGCGATGTCCTTCAACCAGCGCATGCTGTCACCCGTTGCGAACCAGCTCACGAGCGTGGTGGGCAGCAGGATGATGGACGACGCGAAGATCGGCGGAATCACACCCGACATGTTCAGCTTGAGCGGCAGGTGCGACGATTGCCCGCCATACACCTTGTTGCCCACCTGGCGCTTGGCGTAGTTCACCAAGATCTTGCGCTGACCACGTTCGACAAAGACCACCAGCCAGGTCACACCGATGACGATCGCCACCACCACCAGGCAGGAGAAGATCGACATGGCACCGGTACGCACCAGCTCCAGCAAACCACCGATGGCGCCCGGCAGACCCGCGGCGATACCCGCGAAGATCAGAATCGAGATGCCATTGCCCAGACCGCGCTCGGTGATCTGCTCACCCAGCCACATCAGGAACATGGTGCCAGCCACCAGGCTGCTGACTGCGGTCAGGCGGAAGCCGAAACCGGGAGCCAGCACCAAGCCGGGCGAACTTTCCAAGGCCAGCGCGATGCTCAGGCTCTGGAAGATCGCCAGGCCCAGCGTGCCATAGCGCGTGTACTGCGTGATCTTGCGACGACCGGCCTCGCCTTCCTTCTTCAGCGCTTCCAGGCTCGGCACCACATAACCCATCAGCTGGATCACGATGGAGGCCGAGATGTAGGGCGTGATGCCCAGCGCGAAGACGGTGAAGCGCGACAGCGCACCGCCAGAGAACATGTTGAACAGGCTCAGGATGCCACCCTGCTGGCCCTTGAAGAACTGCTGCAACTGGACCGGGTCGATGCCCGGCACCGGCACGTGAGCGCCGATACGGTAGACGACCATCGCCAGCAACAGGAACACAAGCCGGCGACGCAGGTCACCGAACTTGCCGCTCTTGGCCAGTTGATTCGGGTTGGTAGCCACTGTTGCCTGATCCTTGAGCTTTACTCAGCTGCGACGGAGCCGCCAGCGGCTTCGATCGCGGCCTTGGCGCCAGCCGTTGCACCCACGCCCTTCAGCGTGACCTTGCGGCTGATCTCACCCGACTTGATGACCTTGACGGCCTTGGTCAGTTCGGGCACCAGGCCGACAGCCTTCAGCGTCAGCAGGTCGATTTCCTCGCCGGCCAGGCCTTGCAGATCGCTCAGGGTGATCTCGGCGTTGAACGGCAGGGTCAGCGACTTGAAACCGCGCTTGGGCAGGCGACGATGCAGGGGCATCTGGCCGCCTTCGAAGCCGACCTTGTGGAAGCCGCCAGCACGCGACTTCTGGCCCTTGTGGCCGCGGCCGCAAGTCTTGCCCAGACCGGAGCCAATGCCACGGCCCACGCGACGCTTGGCGTGCTTGGCACCAGCGGCAGGCTTGATGGTGTTGAGTTGCATATCTAGTCCTCAGTTCGCGCCGTGCTTACAGCACCTGCACGAGGTAGGCGATCTTGTTGATCATGCCGCGCACAGCAGGGGTGTCCTCGAGGACACGGGTGCTGTTCAGCTTGCGCAGGCCCAGACCGGTCACGGTGGCACGGTGCGAGGCACGGCAGCCGATCGGGCTGCGCACGAGCTTGACCGTCAGAGTTTTCTTGTCAGACATCTGTCTCTCCAATCCTGGCGACTCAGTTGAAGATTTCTTCAACGGTCTTGCCGCGCTTGGCAGCGACTTCAGCGGCCGTGGTCGAGCGCTTCAGGGCGTCCAGGGTGGCGCGAACCATGTTGTAGGGGTTGGTCGAACCGTGGCTCTTGGTCACGATGTCGGTCACGCCCATCACTTCGAAGACAGCACGCATCGGGCCGCCAGCGATCACGCCGGTACCGGCAGGAGCCGGCGCCATCATGACGCGAGAGGCGCCGTGCTCGCCCACCACGTTGTGGTGGATCGAACCGTTCTTCAGGTTCACCTTGATCATGTTGCGGCGGGCGGATTCCATGGCCTTCTGAACTGCCACCGGCACTTCCTTGGCCTTGCCCTTGCCCATGCCGATACGGCCATCACCGTCGCCGACCACGGTCAGTGCTGCGAACGACAGCGTACGGCCGCCCTTCACCACCTTGGTCACGCGGTTCACCGCGATCATCTTCTCGCGCAAACCGTCGTCGCGACCTTCGTCCTGCACGCGAGGTTGAAACTTTGCCATGTTCGTCAATCCTTTATGCGCTTAGAACTGCAGGCCGGCTTCGCGGGCGGCTTCGGCCAGGGCCTTGATGCGGCCGTGGTAAGCGAAACCAGCGCGATCGAACGCCACCTTCTCGACGCCGGCAGCCTTGGCCTTCTCGGCAATGCGCTTGCCGATCAGCGTGGCAGCGGCCACGTTGCCACCCTTGCCATCGCCGCCCAGCTGAGCGCGGACGTCCTTCTCGGCCGTCGAGGCGCTGGCCAGAACGCGGGTGCCATCTTCGGAGATGACGCTGGCGTAGATGTGCAGATTGGAGCGGAAAACCGTCAGACGGGCGACGCGCTGCACGGCGATGCGGGCACGGGTCTGGCGCGAACGACGGATGCGCTGTTCTTTCTTGGTCAACATTGCGCGGCTCCTTACTTCTTCTTGGTCTCTTTGAGGGAGACCTTTTCATCGGCGTAGCGGATGCCCTTGCCCTTGTAGGGCTCGGGGGGACGGATGGCGCGCACTTCGGCGGCGATCTGGCCCACCACTTGGCGATCGGCACCCTTGATCAGGATTTCGGTCTGGGTCGGGCATTCCACCTTGATCCCAGCCGGCATGTCCTTCACCACGGGGTGAGAGAAACCGATCTGCAGGTTCAGCTTCTGGCCTTGAGCCTGGGCGCGGAAACCCACGCCAACCAGGTTCAGCTTCTTCTCGAAGCCCTTGCTCACGCCGTTGACCATATTGGCCACCAGGGCGCGGAAGGTGCCGCTCATGGCATCCGCTTCCGAGGAAGCGTCTGCAGGCACGAAGCTCAGCTTGCCGCCTTCGTTCTTGATCGTGACCAGGGGGTTGGCTGCACGAACCAGCGTACCCAGGGCACCCTTCACGCTGATTTGCTCAGCGGAGATCGTCACATCCACGCCTTGCGGGAGTGCGACCGGCATTTTTCCAACGCGGGACATTGTCTGTCTCTCCTTGCGCTTAGGCGACGTAGCAGAGCACTTCGCCGCCGATACCGGCTTGACGTGCCTTGCGGTCGGTCATCACACCCTTGGGGGTGGTGACGATCGCCACACCCAGGCCATTCATGACCTGAGGGATGTCGTGGCGGCCCTTGTAGATGCGCAGGCCGGGACGGCTCACGCGTTCGATGCGCTCGATCACCGGACGACCGGCATAATACTTCAGCGCGATCTCGAGTTCGGGACGGGCTGCATCGCCACGCACCGCGAAACCGTCGATATAGCCCTCGTCCTTGAGGACCTTGGCGATCGCAACCTTCAGCTTGCTGGAAGGCATCACGACGCTGGCCTTCTCAACGCTCTGGGCGTTGCGAATGCGAGTCAGCATATCGGCGATAGGATCACTCATGCTCATACGAAATCTCCTAAACCTGCCGATTACCAGCTTGCCTTGACGACACCGGGGATGTCGCCCTTGAAAGCCAGTTCACGAATCTTGTTACGGGCCAGACCGAACTTGCGGAAGGTGCCACGGGGACGGCCAGTCAGCTCGCAGCGATTGCGCAGACGAGTCGGGTTGGCATTGCGGGGCAGCTTCTGCAGCTCCAGGCGAGCGGCGTAGCGCTCTTCATCGGACTTCTTGGAGTCGTCGATGATGGCCTTCAGTTCTGCATACTTCTTGGCGAACTTGGCGACCAGTTGTTCGCGCTTCAGCTCACGTTGCTTGATCGAGAGTTTTGCCACGGGTCACCTCAGTTCTTGAACGGGAACTTGAACGCGGCCAGCAGGGCCTTCGCTTCGTCGTCCGTCTTGGCAGTCGTCGTGATGCTGATGTTCAGACCACGCAGAGCATCCACCTTGTCGTACTCGATTTCGGGGAAGATGATCTGTTCTTTGACGCCGATGTTGTAGTTGCCACGGCCGTCGAAGGAACGACCGGAGATACCACGGAAGTCACGCACGCGCGGCAGGGCGATGGTCACGAAGCGATCCAGGAATTCATACATCTGGACGCCGCGCAGGGTCACCATGCAGCCGATGGGCACACCGTCACGGATCTTGAAGCCGGCGATGGCCTTCTTCGACTTCGTGACCACGGGCTTCTGGCCGGCGATCTTGGTCAGGTCGCTCACGGCGTGATCCATGACCTTCTTGTCAGCCACAGCTTCACTGACACCCATGTTCAGGGTGATCTTGGTGATGCGCGGCACTTCCATCACGGACTTGTAGCCGAACTTCTCGGTCAGGCCGGGGACGACTTTTTCGCGATAAAACGCTTGCAAACGAGCCATGTCGAACCTCTTAAGCCTTGATCTCTTCGCCGGTCGACTTGTACACGCGCACCTTCTTGCCGTCGTCGAGCAGCTTGATGCCCACGCGATCGGCCTTGCCGGAGGCGGCGTTGAAAATCGCCACGTTGGATTGATGGATCGGCATCGTCTTGTCGACCACGCCGCCGGTGGTGCCCTTCATGGGATTGGGCTTGGCGTGCTTCTTCACGACGTTCACGCCTTCCACGATCAGGTGGTCAGCATCGACACGCGAAGCGACAACGCCCCGCTTGCCCTTGTCGCGGCCGGTCAGCACGATGACCTCGTCGCCCTTACGAATCTTGTTCATGGCAGTACCTTTGACTTGACGAGGCTTACAGCACCTCGGGCGCCAGCGACACGATCTTCATGAAGCGCTCGGTACGCAGTTCACGCGTGACCGGGCCAAAGATACGGGTGCCGATCGGCTCCAGCTTGGCGTTCAGCAGCACGGCGGCATTGCCGTCGAACTTCACCAGCGAGCCGTCTTGGCGACGCACGCCCTTGGCGGTGCGCACGACCACAGCGCTGTAGACCTCGCCCTTCTTGACGCGGCCACGCGGAGCAGCTTCCTTGATGCTGACCTTGATGATGTCGCCAATGCCGGCATACCGACGCTTGGAACCACCAAGCACCTTGATGCACTGAACGGACTTGGCGCCAGTGTTGTCCGCGACATCCAGTCGCGATTGCATTTGAATCATGTCTGTCCCCAACTTTTCCCGCCTCCGCCTGCAGCGACCATCGCTGCAGACCGAACCGGTCAGTCTTGGGCCCGTAAGCCTTTGACACCCGCCGATGCAGCAAGTGCACCAGCCAGCGCCTCCAGCGGTTGAGGGCGGATCCGAGGCCGAAACGCACCGCAAGATGCGCCCGACATTCGGCGAAGCATTAGATTGTGCCAGCGAAGGCAAAGCAATGTCAAGCTCCGCCTGCGGCAATAGTTGAGCGCCAGACCTAAATGGCGTGACGCCCCAGTTTTGAGCGGGTGAATTGAGCAGGTAAAGGCAGCCTTACGCCGCCACCCGGCATCAGGCCTTGAGCTGGGCCAGCATGGTGTCCGCGCCGCTGACCTCGAACTTGCCGGGGGCTTCGATGTTGAGCGTCTTCACCACACCGTCCACCACCAGCATGCTGTAGCGCTGCGAGCGCAGACCCATGCCGCGCGCCTGCAGGTCCAGCGTGAGGCCGGTAGCGCGCGTGAACTCGGCACTGCCGTCGGCCACGAAGCGCACCTTGCCAGCAGCACCCAGCTCGCGGGCCCAGGCGCCCATCACAAAGGCGTCATTGACCGACACGCACCAGATCTCGTCGGAGCCGGCGGCCTTCAGTTCGTCTGCCCGCTGGATATAGCCAGGCGCATGCTGAGCCGAGCAAGTGGGCGTGAATGCACCCGGCAAGGCGAAGATGGCCACGGTCTTGCCAGCCGCCTGGGCAGCCGTGTCAAAGGAGTTCGGACCAACGGAGCACCCATTGCCCTCCACTTCCACGTAGTCCTGCACGGTGGCGCTCGGCAGCTTGTCACCAACTTTCAGCATGGCACTCTCCTCAAAAGCAAGGCCCGGCGCAGCAAAGCCCGGGCCAGTAAAAGAAAACGGTCGGACGCCAGTATCCCCAGCGTTCCGACCGTTTGCAGGGTTCGCGGCGCAAGACCCCAGGGATCCTGCGCCTTTGCCCCCAAGGCCTTAGACGGCTTCTGCCTTCTCGACCAGGCGGGTCACGACCCAGCTCTTGGTCTTGGACAGCGGACGGCCTTCGGCGATCTCGACCACGTCGCCCATCTTGTACTCGCCCTTTTCGTCATGGGCGTGGTACTTGCGGGAACGGGCCACGATCTTGCCGTATAGCTCGTGCTTGGTGCGACGCTCAACCAGGACCGTGACGGTCTTGGCGCGCTTGTCGCTCACCACGCGACCCACCAGGGTGCGGGTGTTCTTTTCTTGAGCTTGCGTCATCTCAGGCCCCCTTCTTCTTTTCGGCCAGCACGGTCTTGACGCGAGCGATGTCGCGACGGATCTTGCCCAGCTGAGTGGTGTTGCTCAGCTGTTGGGTGGCCTTTTGCATGCGCAGGCCGAAGTGGGCCTTGAGCAGATCGGTCACTTCCTTTTCCAGGGCAGCGACGTCCTTGCCACGCAGTTCAGATGCTTTCATGGTGATCTCTCCAATCAGAGGCCGACCTGGCGCGCCACGAAGGTGCAACGCAGGGGCAGCTTGGCAGCAGCCAGCGTGAACGCTTCGCGAGCCAGGGCTTCCGGCACACCGTTGATCTCGTAGAGCACCTTGCCGGGCTGGATTTCAGCGACGTAGTACTCCGGATTGCCCTTACCGTTACCCATACGGACTTCGGCAGGCTTCTGGGAGATGGGCTTGTCCGGGAAGATGCGGATGAAGATGCGACCACCGCGCTTGATATGGCGCGAGATTGCACGACGAGCCGCTTCGATCTGGCGAGCCGTCAGACGGCCGCGCTCAGTGGCCTTCAGGCCGAAGTCACCGAACGACACATTGGCGCCGCGGGTGGCCACGCCAGTGTTACGACCCTTCTGCTCTTTGCGGAATTTGCGACGAGCGGGTTGCAGCATGTTTATTCTCCTTTGGCCTCGCCAGCAGCGGGGGCCTTGCGGACCACGCGCTTGGCGCCGGGCTTGTCGCCACCGTCGGCGGGCTTGTCAGCGCCGGGACGGCCACGGCCACCCGGAGCGCCCGGACGGGCGTTGCGACGCGGACGACGATCGTCTTCAGCGCCAGGGGGCGTGTTGATCACGGGGGCCTCGCCATTGGCCAGGCGGTCACCGCGGTACACCCACACCTTCACACCGATGACGCCGTAGGTCGTCTTGGCCTCGGAGAAGCCATAGTCGATGTCGGCCTTCAGGGTATGCAGAGGCACGCGGCCTTCGCGATACCACTCGGTACGAGCGATTTCGATGCCGTTCAGACGGCCGGCGGACATGATCTTGATGCCCTGGGCGCCCAGACGCATCGCGTTCTGCATCGCGCGCTTCATGGCGCGGCGGAACATGATGCGCTTTTCCAGCTGCTGGGTGATCGAGTCGGCGATCAGCTGAGCATCGATTTCAGGCTTGCGCACTTCCTCGATGTTCACGGCCACCGGCACGCCCAGACGCTTGGTCAGTTCGGCCTTCAGGTTTTCGATGTCCTCGCCCTTCTTGCCGATCACCACGCCCGGACGAGCCGAGAAGATGGTGATGCGGGCGTTCTTGGCGGGGCGCTCGATCAGGATGCGCGACACGGCGGCATTCTTCAGGCGCTGCTTCAGGTAGTCACGAACCTGCAGATCCTCGGCCAGCATGCTGGCGAAGTTCTGGTTGTTCGCGTACCAGCGCGAAGCCCAGTTACGGGTGACAGGCAGGCGGAAGCCGGTCGGATGGATTTTCTGTCCCATAGTCTTCCTCTTGGCCTCAGTTACCGACCGACACGAAGATGTGGCAGGTGGGCTTGCTGATGCGGTTGCCGCGGCCCTTGGCGCGAGCCGAGAAGCGCTTCAGCGTGGTGCCTTGCTCCACATAGATCGAGGTGACCTTCAGCTCATCGATATCAGCGCCGTCGTTGTGCTCGGCGTTGGCGATGGCGCTTTCCAGCGCCTTCTTGATGATGAGAGCCGCCTTCTTCTGGGTGAATTCCAGGATGTTGAGCGCCTGGTCCACCTTCTTGCCGCGGATCAGGTCCGCCACCAGACGGCCCTTATCGGCCGACAGGCGGACACCGCGAACGATTGCACGGGTTTCCATCGTCTCAATCCTTATTTCTTGGCCTTCTTGTCACCGGGGTGACCCTTGAAGGTGCGGGTCAGCGCGAACTCACCCAGCTTGTGACCGACCATCTGGTCAGACACATAGACCGGCACGTGCTGCTTGCCGTTGTGCACGGCGATCGTCAGACCGATGAACTCGGGCAGGATCGTCGAGCGGCGCGACCAGGTCTTGATGGGCTTCTTGTCCTTGTTGGCCACAGCCTTGTCGACCTTGGCCAGCAGGTGATGGTCCACGAACGGACCCTTCTTGAGGGAACGAGCCATGTTGGTCTACCCCTTACTTCTTGCGACGCGAAACGATGAACGTCTGCGTGCGCTTGTTGTTACGAGTACGGTAGCCCTTGGTGAGGGTGTTCCACGGCGACACAGGCGCCTGGCCTTCACCGGTACGGCCTTCACCACCACCGTGCGGGTGGTCGATCGGGTTCATGGCGGTACCACGGACGGTCGGGCGGATGCCCTTCCAGCGGATGGCGCCGGCCTTGCCGTACTGACGCAGGCTGTGCTCTTCGTTGCTCACTTCACCGATGGTGGCGCGGCAGTCGATGTGGACACGGCGGACTTCACCCGAGCGCAGACGGATCTGAGCGTAGGCACCGTCACGGGCCATCAGCACCACGGAGGTACCGGCGGAACGTGCGATCTGTGCGCCCTTGCCCGGCAGCATTTCCACGCAGTGGATCGTCGAACCCACGGGGATGTTGCGGATCGGCAGGGTGTTGCCAGCCTTGATCGGGGCTTCAGCGCCGCTCAGGATGGTCGAACCGACTTCCAGGCCACGCGGAGCGATGATGTAGCGACGCTCGCCGTCGGCATAGCACACCAGAGCGATGTGGGCCGTACGGTTGGGGTCGTACTCGATGCGCTCGACCTTCGCCGGGATCGCGTCCTTGTTGCGACGGAAGTCCACCACACGGTAGTGGTGCTTGTGACCACCGCCCTTGTGGCGCATCGTGATGTGACCGTTGTTGTTACGGCCAGACTTTTGCTTTTGCGGCTCCAGCAGCGACGCTTCGGGAGCGCCCTTGTGCAGGTGCTTGTGCACCACCTTCACCACGGCACGGCGGCCAGGCGAGGTCGGCTTGACTTTAACGACGGCCATTACGCAGCCTCCCCGGAGAAGTTGAGCTCTTGGCCAGCCTTCAGGGACACATACGCCTTCTTGACGTGGTCGCGACGGCCGATGCGGCCGCCAAAGCGCTTGACCTTGCCCTTGGTGTTCACCACGCTCACGGATTCGACTTCAACCTTGAACATCAGTTCAACGGCAGCCTTGATCTCGGGCTTGGTGGCGTCACGCAGGACCTTGAACAACACTTGGTTGTGCTTTTCAGCAACCAGGGTGGCCTTTTCGGACACGATGGGAGCCAGCAGCACCTGGGCCAGACGGCCTTCTGCAAACTTCGGGGCGCTCATGCCAGCATCTCCTTGAGTTGCTCCATTGCGGCCTTGGTCACCAGCACCTTCTTGTAGAAGACCAGCGACAGGGGATCGGCGTAACGGGGCTCGACGACCAGCACGTTGGCCAGGTTGCGCGAAGCCAGCGCCAGGTTGTCATCCACCTGGTCAGCGATCAGCATCACGGACTCCAGACCCATGGCCTTGAACTTGGCAGCCAGCAGCTTGGTCTTGGGGGCTTCGACAGAGATCGAGTCCACCACGGCCAGGCGGCCTTCGCGGGCCAGCTGCGAGAGGATGGCGGCCATGCCGGCGCGGTACATCTTCTTGTTCAGCTTGTGCGAGAAGTTTTCTTCCGGCAGGTTCGGGAAGATGCGACCACCCCCACGCCACAGCGGCGAGGAAGTCATACCGGCGCGAGCGCGGCCGGTGCCCTTCTGGCGGAAAGGCTTCTTGGTCGAGTGCTTGACCTGTTCGCGGTCCTTTTGAGCACGGGTGCCTTGGCGGGCGTTGGCCTGGAAGGCCACGACCACCTGGTGCACCAGGGCTTCGTTGTATTCGCGAGCGAAGACGGTGTCAGGAGCGTCCACCTTGGAGGTGGCCTGACCCTGCTCGTTCAGAAGCTCGAGCTGCATCAGTTGGCCTCCTTCTTGACCTTGACCTTGACAGCGGGACGCACGACCACGTGGCCGTTCTTGGCGCCCGGCACGGCACCCTTGACCAGCAGCAGCTGACGAGCTTCGTCAACGCGCACGATGTCGAGGTTCTGGGTGGTCACGGTCTCGTCGCCCATGTGGCCGGACATCTTCTTGCCCGGGAACACGCGACCCGGATCCTGCGCCATCGAGATGGAGCCCGGGACGTTGTGCGAACGGCTGTTACCGTGGGAAGCGCGCTGCGAACCGAAGTTGTGGCGCTTGATGGTACCGGCGAAGCCCTTACCAATCGAAGTGCCTTGCACGTCGACCTTCTGGCCGGCGGCAAACAGGGTCACGGGCAGCTGGGCGCCAGCCTTGTACTCGGCGGCGACGTCAGCGGCGACGCGGAATTCCTTGAGGATTTCACCGGCTTCCACACCCGCCTTGGCGAGGTGGCCAGCTTCCGGCTTGGTCACGCGAGAGGCCTTGCGTGCACCGAACGCCACCTGGATGGCGCTGTAGCCGTCAGTCTCTTCGGTCTTGACCTGGGTCACGCGGTTGTTGGACACGTCCAGCACGGTCACGGGAATGGCGTCGCCATCGTCCGTGAAGATGCGCATCATGCCCACCTTGCGGCCCAGCAATCCGAGACGATTGCTAAGACTCATGTTTTTTCTCCAGCCCCCTTCACCGCAAAGCCAAGGCCTGCAGCTCCAAGAGCCATTTACACACACCCGACAGCGATTGGTCGGGCTGACCAAACACCACCTGAATCCGCGCTCCGAGCCGGTAAAGGCGTCCCAAAGCGCGCTTGCAAGCGATGCACTAAAGCCGCACTGGCGTAAACCAGCGCGGAAAAGTCTGCGAGTATAGCGTCAACCCTGACTTTGCCGCAAGCGGCGTCACAGCCAGGTCAAGAAAAAAGGGCAACCTGGAGGTTGCCCTTCTCACGCTTGTGATGCCGCGACGCCAAGAGCGCACAGCATCTGGCCGCAATTACTGCAGCTTGATTTCCACGTCCACGCCAGCCGGCAGGTCCAGCTTCATCAGGGCGTCAACCGTCTTGTCGGTCGGGTCGACGATGTCCATCAGACGCTGGTGGGTGCGGATTTCGAACTGGTCGCGCGAGGTCTTGTTGACGTGCGGCGAACGCAGGATGTCGAAACGCTCCAGGCGGGTCGGCAGGGGCACGGGACCCTTGACGATGGCGCCGGTACGCTTGGCGGTGTCCACGATTTCCAGAGCCGACTGGTCGATCAGCTTGTAATCGAAGGCCTTCAGGCGGATGCGGATCTTTTGCTTTTGCATGACTGTTCCTTCAAAGAGCGTGCGGCGGTGAGGCCGCGTTAACGGTGATGACGGGCGATCGCAAGGACCGCCCGCGGGTCACGCAAAATTACTCGATGATGGTCGCAACCACGCCCGAGCCGACGGTACGGCCACCTTCGCGGATAGCGAAGCGCAGGCCGGTTTCCATGGCGATCGGAGCGATCAGCTTCACGGTGATGCCGACGTTGTCGCCGGGCATGACCATTTCCTTGTCCTTCGGCAGCTCCACGGCACCGGTCACGTCCGTGGTACGGAAGTAGAACTGGGGACGGTAGTTGTTGAAGAACGGGGTGTGACGGCCGCCCTCTTCCTTGCTCAGCACATACACCTCAGCGGTGAAGTGCGTGTGCGGCTTGATGGTGCCGGGCTTGGCCAGCACTTGGCCGCGCTCGACGTCTTCACGCTTGGTGCCGCGCAGCAGGATGCCGACGTTGTCGCCAGCTTGACCTTGGTCCAGCAGCTTGCGGAACATTTCCACGCCGGTCACGGTGGTCTTCTGCAGATCACGGATACCGACGATTTCGATTTCCTCGCCGACCTTGATGATGCCGCGCTCGACGCGACCGGTCACCACGGTGCCACGGCCAGAGATCGAGAACACGTCTTCCACGGGCAGCAGGAAGGCGCCGTCGATGGCGCGCTCAGGCGTCGGGATGTAGCTGTCCAGAGCGTCAGCCAGGCGCATGATGGCAGCCTCGCCCAGATCGCCCTTGTCGCCTTCCAGCGCCAGCTTGGCCGAACCCTTGATGATCGGGGTGTCGTCGCCGGGGAAGTCGTACTTGCTCAGCAGCTCGCGGACTTCCATTTCCACCAGCTCCAGCAGCTCGGCGTCGTCCACCATGTCGCACTTGTTCAGGAAGACGATGATGTACTTCACACCGACCTGACGCGCCAGCAGGATGTGCTCGCGGGTCTGGGGCATCGGGCCGTCAGCGGCCGAGCACACCAGGATCGCGCCGTCCATCTGGGCGGCACCGGTGATCATGTTCTTCACATAGTCAGCGTGGCCGGGGCAGTCCACGTGAGCGTAGTGGCGGTTGGCGGTCTCGTACTCGACGTGAGCGGTGTTGATCGTGATGCCGCGAGCCTTTTCTTCGGGCGCAGCGTCGATCTGGTCATAGGCCTTGGCTTCGCCGCCGAACTTGGAGGCCAGCACCGTTGCGATCGCAGCGGTCAGCGTGGTCTTGCCATGGTCAACGTGACCAATCGTGCCCACGTTCACGTGCGGCTTGGTACGTTCAAACTTACCCTTTGCCATTTCAATTCTCCAAAAAGAGCATTCATCCAGTCTGATGGTTTAGCGTTTCCGCCGAGGCCTTGATCCCTGCCGGCTGGCAAGCAGGAGACTCTCGACGAAGACGATTCATTGCCCCACCACCGCGACCCCGAGGAAGGCCCAAGGGGCCGACACCTCGCGCGGAGCTCGGGGATCCGGCTTCGCCGGGCCCTCGAGCTCGCCCCCTTGAGGGGGCCGCCGCAGGCGGTAGGGGGTGGTCTCTTTACTTGGCGCGAGCGGTAATGATCGCGTCGGCGACGTTCTTCGGAGCTTCGCTGTAGTGCTTGAACTCCATGGTGTACGTAGCGCGACCTTGCGACATCGAACGCAGGGTGGTCGAGTAGCCGAACATTTCAGACAGGGGAACCTCTGCCTTGATGATCTTGCCACCGCCGACCATGTCGTCCATGCCCTGGACCATGCCGCGGCGGCTGGACAGATCGCCCATCACCGAGCCAGCGTAGTCTTCCGGCGTTTCCACTTCCACGGCCATCATCGGCTCGAGGATCACGGGGCTGGCGCGACGGCAGGCTTCCTTGAAGCCCATCGAGGCAGCCATCTTGAACGCGTTTTCGTTCGAGTCCACATCGTGGTACGAACCGAAGGTCAGGGTGACCTTGACGTCCACGACGGGGTAGCCCGCCAGCACACCGTTCGGCAGGGTGTCGATGATGCCCTTTTCCACCGCGGGGATGTACTCGCGAGGCACCACGCCGCCCTTGATGGCGTCGACGAACTCGAAGCCCTTGCCAGGTTCCTGCGGCTCGACCGTCAGCACGACGTGACCGTACTGGCCCTTACCACCGGACTGGCGAACGAACTTGCCTTCGACGTCGGTGGCGGTCTTGCGGATGGTCTCGCGGTAGGCCACCTGAGGCTTGCCCACATTGGCTTCCACGCCGAACTCGCGCTTCATGCGATCGACGATGATTTCCAGGTGCAGCTCGCCCATGCCGGAAATGATGGTCTGGCCGGACTCTTCGTCGGTGCGCAGACGGAAGGACGGATCTTCTGCAGCCAGACGGCCCAGAGCCAGACCCATCTTTTCCTGGTCAGCCTTGGTCTTGGGTTCCACGGCCTGCGAGATCACGGGCTCGGGGAAGACCATCTTTTCCAGGGTGATCACGGATTCCGGATCGCACAGCGTTTCGCCGGTGGTGACGTCCTTCAGACCCACGCAGGCAGCGATGTCACCGGCCAGAATTTCCTTGATTTCCTCACGCTGGTTGGCGTGCATCTGCAGGATACGGCCGATACGCTCCTTCTTGCCGCGGATCGGGTTGTAGACGGTCGCGCCGGATTGCAGCACGCCCGAGTACACGCGGACGAAGGTCAGCTGACCGACGTACGGGTCGGTCATCAGCTTGAAGGCCAGGGCGGCGAACTTCTCGCTGTCGTCGGCCTTGCGGCTGGCGGGCTGCTCGTCTTCATCGGTGCCGGTCACCGGGGGAATGTCCACCGGAGAGGGCAGGAAGTCGATCACAGCGTCCAGCATGCGCTGCACGCCCTTGTTCTTGAAGGCGGTGCCGCACAGCATCGGCTGGATTTCGGTGGAAATCGTGCGGGTGCGCAGAGCCAGCTTGATCTCTTCCTCGGACAGGTCACCCGTCTCGAGGTACTTGTTCATCAGCTCTTCGGTGGCCTCGGCGGCAGCCTCGACCATCTTCTCGCGCCACTCTTGAGCGACGGAAACCAGATCGGCCGGGATGTCTTCGTAGCTGAACTTCATGCCTTGGGAAGCCTCGTCCCAAATGATGGCCTTCATCTTCAGCAGGTCCACAACGCCCTTGAAGTTGTCTTCAGCGCCGATGGGGATCACGATGGGCACGGGGTTGGCCTTCAGGCGCGTCTTCATCTGGTCGACGACCTTGAAGAAGTTGGCACCGGTGCGGTCCATCTTGTTCACGAAGGCCAGGCGAGGCACCTTGTACTTGTTGGCCTGGCGCCAGACGGTTTCCGACTGGGGCTGCACGC